>NZ_WQGF01000007.1:0-257080 GCF_013034545.1 Ruegeria sp. HKCCA5763 | reverse complement strand
AAGCCGAAGCCTACATCCTGACCAAGGAAGAAGGCGGTCGTCACACTCCGTTCTTTGCGAACTACCGTCCTCAGTTCTACTTCCGTACAACTGACGTGACCGGCACCGTGACCCTGGCTGAAGGCACTGAGATGGTCATGCCCGGCGACAACGTGTCGTTCGGCGTTGAGCTGATCGCCCCGATCGCGATGGAGCAGGGCCTGCGCTTCGCGATCCGCGAAGGCGGCCGCACCGTCGGCGCCGGCGTTGTGTCGAAAATCATCGAGTAATCACGGTAGGCCGGGCTTCAGCCCGGCACATCGGTGAGACTAAGAAGGCCGCTCCCTAAGGGGCGGCCTTTTTCTTTTTCGCAAACGTCCACCGAGATGCTAAACTCTTTCGTATTGGATTATTGCAATTCGAAAGAGGTCATAAGATGCACGTATCGGCATGTTCGCTCTGTCTTGTTGCGGCAATTACTTTTTCATCTAGTTCGGCGTTGTCCCAACAAATCGCGGATCGCATTTACCTAGGCGGGCCAATCGTCACGATGCATGACGATGACCCCTCTGCCGAGGCGGTCGCGGTCAAAGACGGGCGCATTCTGGCTGTTGGATCGCTGTCTGACCTGTCTGTGCATCAAGGTGATGGAACGGAAACATTCGATTTGAACGGACGGGCGATGCTGCCGGGCTTCGTGGACAGCCACGGACATGTTGTCATGGGAGGATTGCAGGCGCTGTCAGCCAACCTTCTCGCGCCACCCGATGGCGAGGTCGTTGATATCGCAAGTCTGCAATCCACGCTGACTGACTGGGCCGAGGAGAATGCGCAGGCCGTTGAACAGGTCAAAATGATCATTGGCTTTGGCTACGACAATGCTCAACTGCAGGAATTGCGCCACCCTACACGGCAAGAACTGGACGTGGTGTCCGAAGACTTGCCTATCATCATCATTCATCAGTCCGGGCATCTGGGTGTCGCAAATTCCAAAGCTCTGGAGTTGGCAGGCATCACCGCCGCTTCTGAGGCACCACCCGGTGGTGTAATTCAGCGTGATGAAGCAGGAGAGCCAAACGGTGTTCTGGAAGAATACGCCTTCTTTTCGGTTCTCGTACCCATGTTGGGAAATCTGGGTGAGGACGGCTTGGCTGCCTTCGCCCGAGCCGGAACCGAACTTTGGGCAAAGTTTGGATATACGACCGGACAAGAAGGCCGTTCTTCTGGCGAAATTGTAGAAGTTCTTAGGAAAGTTGCGGCCGAAGACGGACTTCCAATCGACGTTGTAGCGTTTCCGGATGTTCTAGAGGCCAGGGAATTTATCGGTGCCAATACCTCAGAGGACTATGAAGACCGGGTTCGGGTCGGGGGCTGCAAGCTTACGATTGACGGCTCGCCTCAGGGTTTTACTGCGTTGCGGGATCGACCCTATTTTGATCCGGTTGGAAATTACGCTGCTGGGTATGCGGGATATGCAGCCATTACAATGGAGCAACTCCAAGATGCCGTGAACTGGTGTTATGAAAACGGCTTTCAGATTTTGGTGCATTCGAATGGTGAAGGGGCCTCTGACATGCTGATTGCCGCATTGGAAGAAGCGCAGATGAAGTATGGTGACCCCGGCAACCGTCCGGTTCTGGTGCACGGTCAGTTCTTACGAGAAGACCAGGTTGCCAGCTTCAAGCGCCTTGGCGTGTTCCCCTCCCTTTTCCCGATGCACACATTCTATTGGGGGGACTGGCATCGGGATCACACCGTTGGGCCGGTCAATGCCGACAACATCTCACCCACCGGGTGGCTGCACGAACGGGACATGATGTTTGGCACGCATCATGATGCCCCGGTGGCCTTTCCAGACAGCATGCGGGTCCTTGCGGCAACGGTCACGCGTCGCACACGGTCGGGCGACATTTTGGGCCCGCATCAGAGGGTTAATGTCATGACCGCCCTGAAGGCCATGACGATTTGGCCCGCATGGCAACACTTTGAGGAAGATGAGAAGGGTTCGATCGAAGTGGGGAAGGTCGCCGATTTTGTGATCTTGTCCGATGATCCAACATCCATCGACCCCGAGACGTTGGCCGAACTGGAGGTGCTTGTGACTGTCAAAGGGGATGAGGTTGTCTATGAAGCCCAAGAGAGTGTGAAAGAAGGCAATTTGCAGTTTTCACCTTTTTCGAATGACCCGGTGATTGCGCATGTTTTCTTGCATGCGATCTATCAGGGAATGAAGGTAGAAGAGCCGTGGCTTGTACGGAATTAGGCTAAGGATTTAGGTTTCGGTTGCTTGAAGCCCTGAAATAGTCATGCCTGACCAAAACGCGTCGTTCAGCGTTGAGCTGATCGCACCGATCGCAACGGAAATAGGCCTCCGCTTCGCGACCCGCGGAGGCGACCGCACCGTCGGCGCTTGCGTTGTCTCGAAAATCATCGAGTAAGGCGCGCTTGCCGCAACTCGGTTGAACTAAAGAAGGCCGTCCCATATCGGGGCGGCCTTTTCTTGCAACAGCTTATAAATCAGGCTTTTGCGTTCAGTCCGTGGACACTGGGACAGCCTTGGGGAAAGTCCACGTTCCATCAAGGATTTCGGGACCAGGTTGATACAGGCGCACTGCATAGTTCCACCCATCTGTCAACGGGATGCAGTTTACGCGTCCGTCACCGCATCCGCCAAGATGAACAGTCATGCTGCCGTCATCGTTTTCCGCGCCTGAAACAGAGTTTACATTGTAGACGCCGGTTTCGTTTTCCTCAAAAAAGCCATCCGCGTTGTAGACGCTGATGGACCAAAAGGCGTCCACCGGGACCGCAGCCGGGATATCGATTTTATATTCACCAACAGGGCGATTGGGGTCAATCGACAGATAGAAGGCGGATTCTTCCGGCAATCCCCCCCAGCCAAAAGCAGCGCCCAGAAAGTGGCGGATGGGGTCCACTTCACTTTTGGGACCAAACGTGGCCCGGCTATCAGGAATAAACCGGCTGAGCGATAGCGCAGCTTGCAATACGCCATCAAAACTTTTCTCGTCATAATGAGGCGAGATAAAGGGTTTTGCGGACTTTGCCTCTAAAGTGATTTTGTCTTGCAAAGCAGAAACTTCCGCGATGTCATCGGGATCGCTGGCATCCACTAGAAGCCTCACAATCATCACGACAAAAGGGGTGTCGAACGTGTCAAAATCCAATTCATAGGTTCCAGCGCCCAGAAACACCTTGTTCATATAGTGATCCTGATTGACGATCTGGGCCGAGATGTAGCGGTTCCCTCCGTCCGGTAAGGTGAGGGTTGCTCCTTCGGTGATGTCAATGACTGCCATACTGTAAAGGGTGTCCCGATTCATGCGGATCGTGGGTTGTTGGTCAATCGGGGTAGGTTCTCGAATGTGCAAAACTTTGTTGATACCGCCAGATAGTGCCACGTATTTCCCAAACTCGATATCCGTGGCGGCCCGTGCAAAATTGTCGACCGTGACAGGAACATTGCGACTGTCAAAGAACTTTCTCAGGTCATTCGATGCGCCTTGTGCGGCAGAATCGTCAAAAGGCATTGTCAGTGCAGCGCCAAGGAGCACAGCAGTTGCAACATGCTTAAGCATCGTGATTCTCCTTTGGTAAAAATGGGTCGACCACTATCCCACGGGGGTGCCAGTTCAATTTGGTCTATGACTATCCGAGACAGAGTTTAATGATTGCGGCTTTCGTATGCATTGAGGTAAATCAAAGGCTGACCCGCGATGACGAGCAAGCGCCTCACTATCGGGTAGCTGCCTCGAGCAGTGTTGAAATTTCCCCCCTTGCCAAACCCCACCAATCCCACTAATACGCGCGAGTTCTCAATAAGAACATCAAGGCGGGATGATTCCCGCCTTTTGGGTTCGAAGAGGGTTGGCGATGCGCGTCTGTCCTCCTCTCAACCTCAACGCCTGATAAAAGGCTGTTAATATGCAAAGCCAAAACATCCGTATTCGGCTGAAGGCATTTGACTATCGCGTTCTGGATGCCAGCACGCAAGAGATCGTCAACACTGCCAAGCGGACCGGCGCGAACGTGCGCGGCCCGATCCCGCTGCCGAACAAGATTGAGAAGTTCACGGTTCTCCGTGGCCCTCACGTTGACAAGAAATCCCGCGACCAGTTCGAGATCCGCACGCACAAGCGTCTGCTCGACATCGTTGATCCGACCCCCCAGACCGTAGACGCGCTGATGAAGCTCGACCTCGCTGCTGGTGTGGACGTCGAGATCAAGCTGCAGTCGTAAGATCGGAGGGTATAGATTATGCGCTCTGGTATTATCGCAAAAAAAGTTGGCATGACCCGCCTGTTCATGGAAGACGGCAAGCAGATCCCTGTGACCGTTCTTCACCTGGACAACCTGCAGGTCGTTGCACAGCGTACCGCTGACAAAGACGGCTACACCGCCGTTCAGCTGGGCGCCGGTGCTGCCAAGGCAAAACGCACCTCGAAGGCCATGCGCGGCCACTACGCCGCTGCAAAGGTCGAGCCCAAGCGTAAGCTGGCCGAGTTCCGCGTCTCTGAAGATGGCCTGATCGAAGTGGGCGCCGAGATTTCGGCAGAACACTTCCTGGAAGGTCAGAAAGTTGACGTTTCGGGTACCTCGATCGGTAAAGGCTTTGCCGGTGCAATGAAGCGCCACAACTTTGGTGGTCTGCGCGCCTCGCACGGTGTTTCGATCAGCCACCGTTCGCACGGTTCGACCGGTCAGTGTCAGGATCCGGGCAAGGTGTTCAAAGGCAAGAAGATGGCCGGTCACATGGGTGCTGCCCGTGTAACCACCCAGAACCTGGAAGTTGTCAAAACCGACGCCGACCGGAACCTGGTCTTCATCAAAGGCGCCGTTCCCGGACCGAAATCGGGCTGGGTCACCGTCAAGGACGCCGTGAAGAAGAAAGCACCGGAAGGCCTGCCTTTCCCGGCTGCTGTGAAATCGGCTGCAACCGAAGCACCTGCGGAAGAAGCTCCCGCGGAAGGTGGTGAAGCATGAAACTTGATGTAATCAAACTGGACGGCGGCAAAGCCGGCGACATCGAGCTGAACGCCGATCTGTTCGGTCTCGAGCCGCGTGCGGACATCCTGCACCGTGTGGTCCGTTGGCAGCGTAACAACGCGCAGGCCGGCACCCACAAGGTCAAGACCCGCTCGGAAACCAGCTACTCGACCAAGAAGATCTATCGCCAGAAGGGCACCGGTGGCGCACGCCATGGTGACCGCAACGCGCCGATCTTCCGCAAGGGTGGTATCTACAAGGGCCCGACCCCTCGTTCGCACGGCCACGACCTGCCGAAGAAGTTCCGCAAGCTTGGCCTGCGCCACGCTCTGTCGGCAAAAGCCAAAGCAGGTGAACTGGTTGTGATCGAGAACGCCGAAGCCGAAGGCAAGACCGCTGCTCTGGCCAAACAGGTTGCAAACCTGGGCTGGAAACGTGCTCTGGTCATCGACGGCGCGACCGTGAACGAAGGGTTCCTGAAAGCGTCCAAGAACATCGAAGGTCTGGATATCCTGCCGTCGATGGGCGCAAACGTCTATGACATCCTCAAGCGTGACACCCTGGTGCTCACCAAAGCGGCTGTCGAAGCACTGGAGGCTCGTCTGAAATGAGCGCGAAGGCAGAACACTACGACGTGATCCGCAAGCCGATCATCACCGAAAAGTCGACCATGGCGTCCGAAAACGGCGCGGTTGTCTTTGAAGTGGCGATCGACAGCAACAAGCCGCAGATCAAAGAGGCCGTTGAGGCTCTGTTTGGTGTGAAGGTCAAGGCGGTGAACACCACCGTGACCAAAGGCAAGGTCAAGCGGTTCCGCGGCCAACTGGGCCGTCGGAAAGACGTCAAAAAAGCATATGTGACCCTGGAAGAGGGCAACACCATCGACGTGAGCACCGGTCTTTGATCCGACGCTTACTGCGACTATTTACGGCCTCGGCGGATCAACCCGCCGAGGCCGATTTCGTTTCAGACCCTGAGACCACGCGTACACAAGTGCTGGAGAAGATGCGCGCGTTCAGCGCCGAACCGTATTTCCAGATTGCTGACGAGCAACTGGGGCTTTTGTCTGTTTTCGATGATTTGAAATATGACCGGGCCGACGTAGACATGATCTCTCCGGCGATGCGTCGTCATGTGGTCGGCAAGCTTGGCCCATTGGGATTCCGTCAGACCTCTGGTACGGTGCTTGAACACGCCGAGGCGGACATGCGCGTACACATCCCCAAATTCCACGCCTTGGGCGCGTCGCCGTTTGACATTGCGCGCTACACAGACAAGCGCCCGCAGGATTACTGCCTGCTGACCCCCACACAAGTTGCTTGCCAGTTCGTGGACCACTACGAGCTGGACGGTGCCGTGCAGCGGATCGAGTTGCTTGTTAAGAAACACCCGATCAACTTACTAAAACTGGCTGACTATCTGGAAGGGAAACCCAAGCACCGCGCGTTTCGCGAGGTATTAGGATACATCAAGCGTCAGCAGCGGTTGGCTGTGGAATCCGAACCTCTCTGCCGCAGGCGGTCTTTAGGGTAGGGGCCATGAGGTCGCTGAAGTTGTGGAGACACATTCCAGCCAGCTTATGAGGTGCCAGATGGCATTTGTGCTGCTTATGACAGTGCACCGGCTGCTCCTGTTGGGTGACAAACGACGCAGAGCCCGAATTTAGCGCCTTACAGCCGCTTTCGACCTTCTCGAGAGACCATGGGTCATCCGGCGCTGTCTGATCGCACTGTGGGCTTCTGGTTGAAACAGAAAAGGCGCCCTGTGGCGCCTTTGTGTTTTTGCTTCGGGTATCCGCGATTATGAGCAATAAACGTGCTTGTGCGCGATGTCCGCGATATCACAGCGACGGACGCCGATGTCATCCAGCTCGCGGTTGGTCAGGTTTTGCAGTTCGCGGTAAGTGCGCTGATACTCAGCCGCACGGGCGCGCGCGGTTTTCATCCGTTCGATCATGTTTGCAATCCGGGCGCTGAAGCCGAAGCCGGAGTGTGTCAGTGTAGCAGTTGTCATCTTCTTATTCCTTTCTCAAATCAGGGCGTATTCCCTGACGTTTCCTTTTTCGTGTTCCTTCATTGGACAAGCGTGAAATAGGGTTGAGAGGTATCGCTAACAACCGAATTTTCGGTCTACCGGCTATGCGTTTTCGGTATGTCCAACGTCAATCCTTACGCCGAACGGATAGGAATAGTTTCATCGTTTCTCATCCTTTTAACACAATGGATCAAAGCGACACGTCAGTTGGTGTTAAAGGCAAAAAAAACGCCCCCGACCAAAGTCAGAGGCGTTCTTGGAAATTCTCGAAGGCTTCGCGCTTAGCCGCGTTCTTCGACGATTTCTACCAGATGCGGGATCTTGCGGATCATACCACGAACCGAAGGAGTATCTTCCAGCTCACGGGTTTTGTGCATCTTGTTCAGGCCCAGGCCGATCAGGGTTGCGCGCTGTTCGGCGGGGCGGCGGATCGGTGAACCGATCTGCTTGACGACGATGGTTTTTGCCATGGGTCGCTCTCCTTATGCTTCTGCTTCAGCAGCAGCCGGTGCTTCGTCCCGCTTGGGCAGGATGTCGGCAACTTTTTTACCACGACGCGCGGCAACCGAACGCGGGCTCTGCTCTTTCTGCAGGCCGTTGATGGTGGCGCGGATCATGTTGTACGGGTTCTGCGAGCCCAGCGACTTGGACACAACGTCTTTAACGCCCAGCATTTCGAACACGGCACGCATCGGACCACCGGCGATGATACCAGTACCTTCAGGTGCGGTGCGCATAACCACTTTACCAGCGCCGTGACGGCCTTCGATGTCGTGGTGCAGGGTCCGACCTTCGCGCAGCTGCACGCGGATCATTTGACGCTTGGCTTGTTCGGTCGCCTTACGGATGGCCTCAGGTACTTCTTTCGCTTTACCTTTGCCAAAGCCGACGCGGCCTTTCTGATCGCCGACAACCACCAGAGCGGCGAAGCCAAAGCGCTTACCACCTTTTACGGTTTTCGACACGCGGTTGATTGCGACCAGACGATCTGCAAATTCCGGTGCTTCTTCACGGTCGCGGCCACGGCCCCGACGGTTTTCACGTTCTGCCATTTGGCATCCCTTTTCTCATGTGGCGCTTGTGACGCCGTTTGCTTCAATCCAAGTGAGCCCCGACTGTTGCCGAGGCCCCCGGATCATCGGGGCAGCCGCAAAGCTGCCCGCAAGTCTTAGATCTTCAGACCACCTTCACGCGCAGCGTCGGCAACTGCCTTCACTTTGCCGTGGAACAGGAAGCCACCACGATCGAAATAGGCCTCTTCGACGCCTGCCTTCTTGGCACGCTCGGCGATGGCTGCGCCCACTTTGGTGGCCGCTTCGACGTTGTTCTTGCCAACAACACCCAGATCTTTCTCCAGGGTCGAGGCCGAGGCCAGGGTCACGCCACGAACGTCGTCGATCAGCTGAACGCTGATGTTTTTGTTCGAACGGTGAACCGACAGGCGTACACGGCCGGCGTTGACTTTGCGAAGTTTGTTCCGAACGCGCAGGCGGCGCTTCAGAAACAGGGTTCTTTTGCTGTTTGCCATTGTTTGCGTCCTTACTTCTTCTTGCCTTCCTTGCGGAAGATGAACTCGCCCTTATAGCGGATGCCCTTGCCTTTGTACGGCTCGGGACGGCGCCACTCGCGGATTTTGGCCGCGGTTTCGCCCACCAACTGCTGGTCGATACCTTCCACAACGATTTCGGTCTGCTTCGGCGCGGTGATGGTGACACCTTCCGGAGCAGTGAAATCAACATCGTGGCTGTAGCCCAGGTTCAGTTTCAGGGTGTTGCCCTGCATCTGAGCCCGGTAACCGACACCCTGGATCTCCAGCTCTTTTTTGAAGCCTGTGGTCACACCGGTTACCAGGTTGGCAACCATGGTGCGGCTCATGCCCCACTGCTGGCGGGCACGCTTGGACATGCCACGGGGGTCGATCTTGACCACGTTGTCTTCAACCGACAGCGTTACGTCGTCGGTGGCGGTGAAGCTGCGGGTGCCTTTCGGACCTTTCACTTCGATGGTCTGGCCGGACACAGAGGCGGTAACGCCGCTGGGCAGCTCGACCGGTTTTTTACCAATACGAGACATTGCAGACCTCCTTAGAAGACGGTGCAGAGCACTTCGCCGCCAACATTGTTGGAGCGAGCGTTTGCGTCCGACATCACACCTTTCGGAGTGCTGACAATCGACACGCCCAGACCCTGACGGACCTGCGGGATGTCATTGACGCCCATGTAAACACGACGACCGGGCTTTGAGACCCGCTTCAGTTCGCGAATAACAGGGGTGCCTTCGTAGTACTTCAGGCTGATTTCGATGGCCGGATGACCGTTTTCGCCGGTCGTCTTTTCATAGCCACGGATGTAGCCTTCGTCCGCCAGCACATCCAGAACCCAACCGCGCAGCTTGGAAGCCGGGGTGGAAACGGTGGATTTGCCGCGCAGTTGCGCGTTGCGGATACGGGTGAGCATATCGCCGATAGGATCATTCATATCTATGTCTCCCTTACCAGCTCGATTTCACCATGCCGGGGATCTGACCAGCAGAACCCAGCTCGCGCAGCGCGATACGGCTGACCTTCAGCTTACGGTAGTAAGCGTGGGGACGACCGGTCAGCTGACAACGGTTGTGCAGACGGGTAGCCGAGCTGTTGCGCGGCAGTTTCGCCAGTTTCAGACGCGCCTTGAAGCGCTCTTCCATCGGGCGGCTCTCGTCATTCGCGATTTCTTTCAGCTCGGCACGCTTTGCGGCATATTTGGCCACCAGGCGTTCGCGCTTCTTCTCGCGTTCGATCATTGCTTTTTTAGCCATGTCTCAATCCTCCCGGCGCTTACGCGTTGAATGGCATGTTGAATGCTTTCAACAGGCTCTTCGCTTCAGCGTCGGTTTTCGCTGTGGTGGCAATTACGATATCCAAGCCCCAGACCTCGTCGACCTTGTCGAAGTCGATTTCCGGGAACACGATGTGCTCTTTCATGCCCATGGCAAAGTTGCCACGACCATCGAAAGACGGCTTAACACCGCGGAAGTCACGAACGCGCGGCAGCGCGATGGTGATCAGACGATCCAGGAATTCGTACATCCGGTCGCCGCGCAGGGTCACTTTTGCACCCAGCGGCATGTCTTCACGGACGCGGAAACCCGCGATCGACTTCTTCGCCTTTGTTGCAACGGCCTTTTGACCAGCAATCGCAGTCAGATCCTCGACAGCAGCTTTCGCTTTCTTCGAGTCTTTGACCGCCTCAGCACCACAACCGATGTTCAGAACGATTTTTTCCAGCTTGGGCAGCTGCATGTCGTTCTTATAGCCGAACTCTTCTTTCAGAGCGGCACGGATGGTTTCAACGTACTGAGCTTTCAGACGCGGGGTGTAGGTTGCGTTATCAAGCATCGATCACGTCCCCTGTGGTCTTGGCGAAGCGGACCTTCTTGTCACCTTCCATGCGGAAGCCAACGCGGGTTGCTTTGCCGTTCTTGTCCAGCAGCGCCAGGTTCGACAGCTCTATCGGGTTTGCCTGAGGCAGGCGACCACCTTGCGAGGTTTGCGACTGACGGGTGTGGCGGATGGCGATGTTGATGCCATCGACAACAGCTTTACCGGCTTTCGGGTCAACCGAGGAAATGGTTCCCTCTTTGCCCTTATCCTTGCCGGCCAGCACGACGACCTTGTCGCCTTTGCGGAGTTTAGCAGCCATGATTACAGCACCTCCGGAGCCAGCGAGATGATTTTCATGAAGTTCTTGCCACGCAGTTCGCGAACAACGGGGCCAAAGATACGGGTACCTACGGGCTCGTTGTTGTTGTTCAGGATGACGGCGGCGTTGCGATCAAAACGGATCGCGGTGCCGTCTTCGCGACGGACTTCTTTGGCGGTGCGTACGACGACGGCCTTGCGGACGTCACCTTTCTTCACGCGGCCGCGCGGGATGGCTTCCTTCACCGAGACGACAATGATGTCGCCAACGGAGGCGTATTTACGCTTGGAACCACCCAGGACCTTGATGCACTGAACTCGGCGTGCGCCGGAGTTGTCAGCAACATCCAGATTGGTCTGCATCTGGATCATGTGGTTTCTCCCGACCTGTGGGGGCTGGTCTTGTTAAATCCCCAGGGTTTCGACAAATGAAAAATCCCGGAAGCTTATGCTTCCAGAACTTCCCAACGTTTCGTCTTCGATTTCGGCGCGCATTCGATGATGCGTACGGTGTCGCCGACCTTGAAGGCGTTCTTTTCGTCGTGAGCCCGGTATTTCTTGGACTTACGAACGGTTTTTTGCAGCAGCGGGTGCTTGAAGCGGCGTTCGACAGATACGGTTACGGTCTGTTCGTTGGCGTCGCTGGTCACGGTGCCTTGCAGGATACGCTTGGGCATCTGATTACTCCTCGGATGCCGCAGCAGCGGCCTTTTCGTTCAGAATGGTTTTGACGCGGGCAGCATTGCGGCGGGCCGCTTTGATACCAGCTGTATTTTCCAGCTGACCGGTTGCCTGTTGAAAGCGCAGGTTAAAGCTTTCTTTCTTCAGGTTGGCCAGTTCCTCGCGGAGCTGGTCCGGGGTCTTGTCACGCAGTTCTTGGGCGTTCATCGCCTTTTTCCTTTGCTCAAAACACCAGAAGGCCCCCTTGCAGGGTCACCTTGGACCTGGTGGATGAATGATAGACATGCGAATCCCCCGACTCGGCCGGGGGACTTGCAGGATGCCGCCGTATAAGGGTTTAGGGGGTGGGTGGCAAGAGGAAGTTTCTAAAGGAAGAACATCCGCAAAAAATACACACGATCCTTACATTAAACCGAGGTTTCGAACGATTGTGGCACTGTCATAATAGTCGCGCCCTTCGACAACCATACCGTTCTTTACGCGCATTACAGAACAGTAGCGTACTTCGTATCGCTTACCCGTAGGTTCAAATTCTCCCAAACTGGAATGCAGGATACCAGTATGTGTACCGGTATTGTGAAACTCTACAATGGCCCACTCGCCACAATCGCTCACGATGACATTGTCAACGATACACTCCCCATCTGGAAATGCTTTTCGCCAACGCGCATAGTCTTCTTTATACGCGAGCTTTCCTATTTGCCTTTCACCACGGGCTACATCCTCAAACTTACAGTCATCAGAAATAACCTGCGCGCCACGTTCAGGGTCGCGCATGCCCCAGCTTTCGTGAAATTGGCGTACAACACGCTCTGCTTCTCTCATTACCGTTACTCCTCTATTAATGAGAGAGTAACGGCTGTAATTGAGATTGGCTTGTCCTAGTTTACCAGACCCCACAGAGTTCTAAGAGAACCCCTAACAGAGTGCACGCTACTCCCACTTGTAGTTGAAGCTGACGCTAATCCGTTCGTCCTCGGCCATGTTCATCGGCACCTCGTGGCGCAGCCAGCTTTCCCACAGTAGGACATCCCCTACCTGTGGCTTCATATAAATGAACGGCTGCAATTCCCGCCGACCACCTTTGAGACGCGTCGGCGCTGCCATCATGCGGCCTGAGCGCGGATCTTCCAGTTTCAACGCGCTCGCCCCTTCGGGCATCGCCACATAGGTCGTGCCAGAAATTACGCTGTGCGGGTGCAGGTGGCTGGAGTGCATACCACCTTCGGGCAGGATGTTGATCCACAGATCCTCCAGCTTCAGCTCTCCTTCACCAAGATCAAACTCCAGATCCTTGGCAAAGGCCGCCACGTGTTGATCCAGCACTTTCACCAGATCGGCAAAGATCGGGAACCGCCAGGGCAGATCCGTCAGCGAGGCATAGCTGGTATAGCCGGGATAGCCATTCTCTTCACACCAATCCTGTCCGGCCTCGTCATCTTCCGCGATAACAAGGCAAGAGTTTTCAAGCTCCTCCGAGTCTATTTTGGGATCAAACTCGGACAAAGCTGCGCGATAGAGACGGGTAACGAAAAGTGATTCAATCTGTGCCATGCGTCCTGTCTTAGACCAGTGATGCGGGGAAGGCGATGGCGGAAATGCGAGGCTCTGCCTCGCGCTCCGAGGTATTTTTGGCCAGATGAAAAATGGATTCCTGCTTCATCTGGCTAAAACTACCCCGGGGGAGGCGTGGCTTGCCGCGGCGGGGGCAGCGCCCCCAACATAAAACCCCCGCCGGTGTCCCGACGGGGGTCAATCTTTTTGCGAACTGGGCCTTAGCCCCAATCGCTTACCAGTCTTCGCGAACCACGACGCGGGTCTTGATCGGCAGCTTCATCGCGGCCAGGCGCAGGGCCTCGCGGGCGATGTCGTCATTGACACCGTCGATCTCGAACATCACGCGACCAGGCTTGACCTTGCAAACCCAGCGGTCCACCGAACCCTTACCTTTACCCATACGAACTTCGATCGGCTTTGCAGTGACCGGAGTGTCGGGGAAGATACGGATCCAGACACGACCCTGACGTTTCATGTGACGGGTCATGGCACGACGTGCAGCTTCGATCTGACGCGCGGTGACGCGTTCAGGCTGCAGAGCTTTCAGACCGTAAGTGCCAAAGTTCAGATCAGAGCCGCCTTTGGCTTCACCCTTGATCCGGCCTTTGTGCATCTTGCGGAATTTTGTACGCTTTGGTTGAAGCATCTCAATTCCCCCTTAGCGACGGCCGCCTGCACCGCGAGGTGCCGGACCATCCTGGAGTTCCTGTGCTTTACGGTCACGTGCCTGCGGATCGTGCTCCATGATCTCACCTTTGAAGATCCAGACCTTGATCCCGATGATCCCGTAAGGAGTCATCGCTTCGGCATGTGCGTAATCGATGTCGGCACGCAGGGTGTGCAGAGGCACGCGGCCTTCGCGGTACCACTCGGTCCGTGCGATTTCGGCACCACCCAGACGACCAGCGACGTTCACCCGGATACCCAGGGCGCCCATGCGCATGGCGTTCTGAACGGCACGTTTCATCGCGCGGCGGAACGAGACACGGCGTTCCAGCTGCTGAGCGATCGACTCGGCAACCAGTTGACCGTCGAGTTCCGGCTTGCGCACTTCGACGATGTTCAGGTGCAGTTCGCTGTCGGTCATCTTGGCCAGCTTCTTGCGCAGAACTTCGATGTCTGCACCCTTCTTGCCGATGATGACACCCGGACGTGCAGTGTGGATCGTGACGCGGCACTTCTTGTGCGGACGTTCGATGATCACACGTGCAACACCGGCCTGCTTGCACTCTTTGTTGATGAACTCACGGATCTTGATGTCTTCCAGCAGAAGATCACCGTAGTCCTTGGTATCAGCGTACCAACGGCTGTCCCAGGTGCGGTTGACCTGAAGGCGCATGCCGATCGGATTGACTTTATGTCCCATTAGGCTTGCTCCTCAACTTGACGCACCTTGATGGTGATCTCCGAGAACGGCTTCATGATCTTGCCGAAACGGCCACGGGCGCGCGGACGACCGCGCTTCATGACCAGGTTCTTGCCAACCCATGCTTCGGCGACGATCAGCTCGTCAACGTCCAGGTTGTGGTTGTTTTCGGCATTCGCGATTGCGGACTGCAGGCACTTCTTGACGTCCTGCGCGACACGCTTGTTCGAGAAAGTCAGGTCGGTCAGAGCCTTCTCAACTTTCTTGCCGCGGATCATTTGCGCAACCAGGTTCAGCTTCTGCGGGCTGGTGCGAAGCATGCGCGTTTTCGCCATTGCTTCGTTTTCAGCCACGCGGCGGGGGTTCTTTTCCTTGCCCATGACTTACTTCCGCTTCGCTTTTTTGTCTGCGGCATGGCCATAATAGGTACGGGTCGGCGAGTATTCACCGAACTTCTGACCAATCATGTCTTCCGAGACGTTGACGGGAATGTGCTTCTGGCCGTTGTACACACCAAAGGTCAGACCCACGAACTGGGGCAGAATGGTGGAACGACGCGACCAGATTTTGATGACTTCGTTGCGGCCCGACTCGCGCGCTGCTTCGGCTTTTTTCAGCACGTAAGCATCGACGAAAGGACCCTTCCAAACAGAGCGAGACATAGATTAACGTCCCTTCTTCTTGGCGTGCCGCGAGCGGATGATCAGCTTCTGGGACGCTTTGTTCTTGTTGCGGGTACGCTTACCCTTGGTGTCCTTACCCCACGGCGTAACCGGTGTACGGCCACCCGAGGTACGACCTTCACCACCACCGTGCGGGTGATCGATCGGGTTCATTGCAACACCACGAACCGACGGACGCACGCCTTTGTGGCGCATACGACCGGCTTTACCGAGGTTTTGGTTCGAGTTGTCGGGGTTGGACACGGCACCGACGGTGGCCATGCATTCCTGACGGACCATGCGCAGCTCGCCCGAGCTCAGACGGATCTGAGCGTAGCCGCCATCGCGACCAACGAACTGAGCGTAAGTACCGGCCGCACGTGCGATCTGACCGCCTTTGCCAGGCTTCATCTCGATGTTGTGGACGATGGTACCAATGGGCATGCCCGAGAACGGCATTGCGTTGCCCGGCTTGATGTCGGCCTTGGCGGATGCCACGACTTTGTCACCAACAGCCAGACGTTGCGGAGCCAGGATATATGCCTGCTCGCCGTCTTCGTATTTTACCAGTGCGATGAATGCGGTCCGGTTCGGGTCATATTCGATCCGCTCGACGGTTGCCGCGACATCAAATTTGTTCCGTTTGAAGTCAACGATCCGGTAGAGACGCTTTGCGCCACCGCCGCGGCGGCGTGAAGTGATCCGTCCGGTGTTGTTCCGGCCGCCCGATTTGGTCAAACCCTCAGTGAGAGACTTAACCGGACGTCCTTTCCAAAGCTCCGAACGGTCGATCAGCACCAGCCCGCGCTGGCCCGGCGTCGTCGGCTTGTACGACTTGAGTGCCATGCTTTCTGTCTTCCGTTTAGCAAGTGCAGGGGTTTTCCCTGCTATGTGATAGGCCCCCGTAGGTGCCAAGGGTATAGGGCCCCGAAGGTCCCCGGTTACAAATATCAGAGGCCCCGGAACGAATCCGAGGCCGCAAGATTGGGTGCGTTTAGCAGTGTTGGCGGTGGGTGTCTATAGGGAATTACTTGCGTTCTGCAATGCTGAGAAAGGTAGTTTACGAACGGCCAGCCAACTTGCACGCATAAGTTTTTCGATGCTACGCGCAAATCCCAATGGCTAGGCCAAATCGCTATCTGTAAAGAACTTTTGAATGCATCGCACCACAATTTAAACACATTTTTTACTTGATACTGTCAGAAAGTTGTTGCGAATATTGCGAATAGATCCATATAAATACACAACGGTGTGTGGAAAACTACCGAGCCCAGACAAGTAACTCTATCGAACCAACATATACAATAAGAGAGAACACGCTATGAATGCCGCGTTAAATGCGCCGGCCTTTAACGAACGCTTGCCAACTGAGTTGGAAAGCACAAACGCCGAGACGCTTAGACAAATCGTCGCCTCGCAAATCAAGGAGGACGGCGAAACAGTAATAAACATATCTAATGTCGAGGGTGAGACGCAGCCAATCACGCTCTCGCCCGCACTTGCGCACTCTTTTTTAGAGTTGTTGCGGCTAGTTAGCAGTGGTCGAGGCTTCCAACTGATTCCACTGGATAGTCAACTGACCACGCAACAAGCAGCTGATATACTGAACGTTTCACGCCCTCATCTAATCAAATTGCTTGAAAGAGATGAAATCCCCTTTGATCGCGTTGGGAGACATAGGCGCATCAAAGCAAGCGACTTGATGGCATACAAAGACAAACGTGACACTGAGCGTGCTGACGCTCTTGCAGACCTTGCGGAATTTGACGGAGAGCACGGCCTACTTTGAACTATCAAGCTGACCGCTTCACGGCGCTGGCTGACGCTTGCGTGTTATCCAGCGCCCTTAAGCGAAATATTTTACTTTCCTTTGCCCAAGCTGAATTTTATCGCGTTCGATGGTCTAACAAGATCATGGATGAGACTGAACGAACTATAGTGAAGCTGCTTCAACGCAAAGAAATCGCCGAACCCGATAAGGGTGCGAAACGCCAGCGCAGTAATATGTGCCGAGCGTTTGAGGAAGCTATGGTCGAGGATTTCGAGGTTCTTGAACCTTCACTAGATGGCATTAACGAGAAAGATCGGCACGTTCTTGCAGCGGCAATTAAGACCTGCGCATCGGTTATCGTGACCGACAATCTGAAAGATTTCCCGCCGGAATATTGCGCGCCATTTGATATAGAGCCACTGTCGGCAGATAGTTTTTTTGCCGACTGCATTTCATTGTCACCATCAGAAACCATGGCGACACTCAGAAGAATGCGCGAACGTCTCAAAAACCCTGAAATCACACCGGAAAAACTTGTTACACTCTGCGAGGGTGAAGCGATGCTAAAGACTGCTTCACTAATCCACGAATACAAGGCTGCCTTGTAAAACTGTTCAGACGACCGGTACAAAAAAACCGCTTTCGCGGGGTCTTTAACTCTCTCCAAGGACGGGTCCGATCAGCGACCGGAGGACACGGCGATGGAGCTGCCCTTTTCCAGGGTCACATAGGATTTCTTGGCGTCTTTCCGACGAACCAGCTGGCCACGGAACCCCTCACCCATAAAGCGCCCTCGCCTCGGCGAAGGACAGCAGGCGGCGGCTTTGCTCATCCCACAGATGCAGCCGTGCGTTGGCGAGGCTTTCGCGGATGGTCATCCGGTTGCTGTTGGCCAGCTCATCATGATCGCGCAGCACTTCGGGCAGGCGATAAAAGGGAATACGGCTGTAGAGGTGATGCACGTGGTGGATGCCGATATTGGCGGTGAACCACTGCAAGACCGACGGCAATATATAATGAGAGCTTCCGTGCAGCGCCGCTTCGTGCAGCTGCCAGTTCTCATCCGACTCCCAATGTGTGTCCTCGAACTGGTGCTGCACGTAGAACAGCCATACTCCGGCGGCTGCGGCAATCAGGGTTGAGGGCAGGAAGATCAGCAGCATCGGCATCAGGCCGCCAAAATAATAGACCGTCAGTAATATGGCCAGAATGGCGACATTGGTGGCCATGGCGCTGACCCAGAACCTGACGCTGTCGGTCAGGCCCAAGGGTAGGCGGTTCTGAAACAGAAACAGATAGCCGGGGCCAAACACGAACAGGGTGATCGGATTCCGATAGACGCGATACCAGAACCGGTTCATTGGCGTTTTGGCTTGATACTCGGCCACAGTCAGGGTGTGGATATCGCCCATCCCGCGCTTGCCCAGATTGCCCGAGCTGTTGTGATGCGTGGAATGCGTGCGACGCCAGACATCATAAGGTGTCAGGGTCAGAACGCCGATTCCGCGCCCGATCCAGTCACTGACCGTCCGGTTCTTGAAGAACGCGCCGTGTCCGCAATCATGCTGGATGGCAAAAAGGCGCAGCAGAAAGGCCGCATTGAGCACGGAAATCGCAAAGGCCAGCCAATAGCTGACAGACAGCGACATCCAGGACAACGCCCAAAGCGCGAAGAAGGGAACAATGCTGACGCCCAACTCGAACGTGCTTCGCAGTTGGTCCGGTTCGCGATATTTGGCAAGCGTTGTTACCCAGTCACGTGCGGCGGTTGTCTCCGGCTTGTCCCGAAGCGAGTGAGAAGGGTGAGTCATGCGCCTGCCAGTCTGGTGTTTACAGGCATCCCGATAGACTACCACTCCGGTATGGCAAGGGGTTTCTGCCAAAGTTGGTGGAATTCGTGCTCAAATAACGGTTAGAAACCGGCGAGGTCGCCCTTTTGGGAGCAGTTTACAGTCTGGTTCGGGTACCTTTGACTGCGCCGCAGAGCGGACGGCAATCTACAGACTTGCCAAGCTTGGCCATCGGGCCTATACGCCTGCGGTGGCTTTCCGCCATGAGAATCAAAACCAAGAAATGCCGTGTTTGGCCCATCACGCTTCGGGGGTCATATCCGGCTTAGGAGAAGCGAAATGAAACTGAACGAATTGCGCGACAATCCAGGCGCCGCACCTAAACGCACTCGCGTTGGCCGTGGTCCGGGTTCTGGCAAAGGTAAAATGGGTGGTCGTGGTATCAAAGGCCAGAAATCCCGCTCGGGTGTGGCCATCAATGGCTACGAAGGCGGTCAGATGCCATTGTACCAGCGTCTGCCCAAGCGTGGCTTCAGCAAGCCGAACCGCAAGGCATTCGCCGTTGTTAACCTGGGCCTGATCCAGAAGTTTGTCGAAGCCGGCAAGCTGGACGCTTCGGCTGCGATCACCGAAGACGCTTTGGTTGCGTCCGGTCTGGTCCGCCGCAAGCTGGACGGTATCCGCGTTCTGGCCAAAGGCGAAATCAGCGCCAAAGTGAACCTGGAAGTAACCGGTGCTTCGAAGTCTGCCGTTGAGGCAGTTGAAAAAGCGGGCGGTTCACTGAAGGTCACAAAAGCTGCTGCGGCAGAGTAATCGCTTGTGAGTGGGCCAAGACCCGCTTACATAGACCTCAGAGTTTTCCAAGACGCCGTCCGAGCCGGAAAACGGTTCCGGGCGGCGTTTGCATAAGAGAGACCGATTTATGGTATCAGCAGCAGAACAAATGGCAGCCAATACAAGCTGGGCTGCTCTGGGCAAAGCCACCGATCTGCGCAACCGCATCCTGTTCACGCTGGGTTTGCTGATCGTCTATCGCCTAGGCACTTTTATTCCGGTGCCGGGGATTGACGGGCAGGCGCTGCGCGAGTTCATGGAGCAGGCGGGGCAAGGCATCGGCGGCATGGTTTCGATGTTCACCGGCGGTGCGCTGGGGCGGATGGGTATCTTTGCCCTCGGCATTATGCCCTATATCTCGGCCTCGATCATCGTGCAGCTGCTGACATCCATGGTTCCCGCGCTTGAACAACTCAAGAAAGAGGGCGAGCAGGGCCGCAAGAAGATCAACCAGTACACCCGGTTCGGTACCGTGGCCTTGGCCACTGTACAGGCCTATGGTCTGGCGGTTTCGCTTGAAGCTGGTGATTTGGCGACAGATCCGGGGCTGTTCTTCCGCATGTCGACCATGATTACTCTTGTTGGCGGCACCATGTTCCTGATGTGGCTGGGTGAACAGATCACCGCGCGCGGCATCGGCAATGGTATCTCGCTGATCATCTTTGTGGGCATCATTGCTGAGGTTCCGGCAGCACTGGCACAGTTCTTTGCTTCGGGTCGTTCGGGTGCAATCAGCCCTGCAGTGATCGTTGGGGTGATCGTGATGGTCATCGCCGTGATTACCTTCGTGGTGTTCATGGAGCGCGCGCTGCGCAAGGTTCACATCCAGTACCCGCGCCGTCAGGCCGGGATGAAAGTCTATGAGGGCGGATCCAGCCACCTTCCGGTCAAAGTCAACCCGGCAGGCGTGATCCCTGCAATCTTTGCCAGCTCGTTGCTGTTGCTGCCGGTGACAATCTCGACCTTCTCGGCGGGTGCTACAAACGGACCGATCATGTCGTGGATGCTGGCCAACTTTGGCCCCGGACAGCCGCTGTATCTGCTGTTCTTTGCGTCGATGATCGTGTTCTTTGCATATTTCTACACGTTCAACGTGGCGTTCAAACCCGATGATGTTGCGGACAATCTGAAAAAGCAAAACGGTTTTGTACCGGGTATCCGCCCGGGTAAGAAGACCGCCGAGTATCTGGAATACGTGGTCAACCGCGTGCTGGTTCTGGGTTCAGCCTATCTGGCAGCGGTTTGCCTGCTGCCCGAGATTCTGCGGAACCAGTTCGCCATCCCGTTCTATTTTGGCGGCACCTCTGTTCTGATTATCGTCTCTGTGACTATGGACACGATCCAACAGGTGCAGAGCCATTTGCTGGCGCATCAATACGAAGGGCTGATCGAAAAGTCACAACTGCGCGGTAAGAGCAAGAAACGCGGCAGGAAGGGACCCGCTCGTCGATGAACATCATTCTTCTTGGCCCTCCGGGCGCTGGTAAAGGGACGCAGGCGCGTCACCTGGTTGAAACACGCGGCATGGTGCAGCTGAGCACCGGCGACATGTTGCGCGAAGCCAAAACCTCGGGCACCGAGATGGGCCAGAAGGTTGCGGCGATCATGGATGCGGGCAAGCTGGTCACAGACGAAATCGTGATCGGCCTGATCGAAGAGAAGCTGACAACTGAAACCGGTGCTGGTTTCATTTTTGACGGCTTCCCGCGCACGCTGGCTCAGGCCGATGCCCTGTCGGCATTGCTGACCAAGCTGGGCCAGTCCTTGCACACAGTGATCGAGATGCGTGTGGATGACGAAGCCTTGGTGCAGCGGATCACTGCGCGTTCGACCTGTGGTGGTTGTGGTGAGGTTTACAACGATATCACCAAGCCGATCCCGGCCGACGGCAAATGTACCAATTGTGGCAAGGAAAACGATTTCCAGCGCCGCGCAGACGACAACGAAGACAGCCTGCGCACGCGCCTGATGGAATACTACAAAAAGACCTCGCCGCTGATCGGGTATTACTATGCCAAAGGCGATCTGCGCCCGGTCAATGGCCTGGCCGAGATCAAAGAAGTGACCGCCTCTATTGAGGCTATTCTCGGCTGACTTCAGGTTGGGGCTTGACGGCCCCACCAAAAGCCCATATCGACCCCCATCCCTAAAGGGAATCAAGTCTGCGTGAGGGATTCGTCCCAAACGCCCCGACCACCTCGAATAATGCTGGACCCTCTGGCGACACTGCCACGGTCAAGCGTTGTGAAAAAAGGTTCTGGAGTTACGGAACCGCAACGAAAAGGAAAGTGACACGTGGCACGTATTGCCGGCGTAAACATCCCGACTGCAAAGCGGGTACCAATCGCCCTCACATATATCACCGGTATCGGCAACACTTCGGCCAAAGCAATCTGCGAAGCCGTGGGCATTGAAGCGACTCGTCGCGTCAATGAACTGTCCGACGCCGAAGTTCTGGCCATCCGCGAACACATCGACGCCAACTACACCGTCGAAGGTGATTTGCGTCGTGAAGTTCAGATGAACGTCAAGCGCCTGATGGACCTGGGCTGCTATCGCGGTCTGCGTCACCGCCGCAACCTGCCGGTTCGCGGTCAGCGCACCCACACCAACGCTCGTACCCGCAAAGGCCCCGCAAAGGCCATCGCTGGTAAGAAGAAATAAGGGAGGGTCTGACTGATGGCACGTGATAAGACTCGCGTTAAACGCAAAGAGCGTAAGAACATCGCATCGGGCGTTGCCCATGTGAACTCGACCTTCAACAACACCAAGATCCTGATCTCGGACGTACAGGGCAACGCCATTTCGTGGTCGTCTGCCGGTACCATGGGTTTCAAAGGATCGCGGAAATCGACCCCCTACGCCGCTCAGATGGCTGCAGAAGATGCAGGCAAAAAGGCGCAGGAACATGGCGTCAAGACGCTGGAAGTCGAAGTTCAGGGCCCCGGTTCGGGTCGTGAATCGGCTCTGCGCGCGCTGGCTGCGGTGGGCTTCAACATCACGTCGATCCGCGACGTGACCCCGATTGCTCACAACGGCTGCCGTCCGCCGAAGCGTCGTCGCGTCTAAGCGATTTTGAATTGAGCTGGGGCTGTGTTTTTGCACGGCCCCAGCACGTCATTTTGAACCTCGGGCGTCTGCACCTTGTTGGTCATGGGGCGCGGACAGGAATGGAGGGATTACATGATCCACAAGAATTGGGCAGAATTGATCAAGCCGACTCAGCTGGAAGCCAAGCCGGGCAACGATCCCGCACGCCAGGCGACCCTGGTTGCCGAACCGCTGGAGCGTGGCTTTGGTCTGACCCTGGGCAACGCCCTGCGCCGCGTTCTGATGAGCTCGCTGCAAGGTGCGGCAATCACCAGCGTTCAGATCGACAACGTCCTGCACGAGTTTTCCTCGGTCGCAGGTGTTCGTGAAGACGTTACCGATATCATTCTGAACCTCAAGCAGGTTGCTCTTCGCATGGAAGTCGAAGGCCCTAAGCGCCTGTCGATCAATGCCAAAGGCCCGGCAATTGTCACTGCGGGTGACATCAGCGAAAGCGCTGGCATCGAGGTTCTGAACCGCGATCACGTCATCTGTCACCTGGATGATGGCGCCGATCTGTTCATGGAACTGACCGTCAACACCGGCAAAGGCTATGTTTCGGCTGAGAAGAACAAGCCCGAAGACGCACCTATCGGTCTGATCCCGATCGACGCGATCTATTCGCCGGTCAAAAAGGTCGCCTATGACGTTCAGCCGACCCGTGAAGGTCAGGTTCTGGACTATGACAAGCTGACCCTGAAGATCGAAACCGATGGTTCGATCACACCTGAAGACGCGTTGGCCTTTGCCGCTCGCATCCTGCAGGATCAGCTGTCGATCTTCGTCAACTTCGACGAGCCGGAATCGGCGAGCCGTCAGGACGAGGACGATGGTCTGGAGTTCAACCCGCTGCTGCTGAAGAAAGTGGACGAGCTGGAACTGTCGGTCCGTTCGGCAAACTGCCTGAAGAACGACAACATCGTTTACATCGGCGATCTGATCCAGAAAACCGAAGCCGAGATGCTGCGCACCCCGAACTTCGGCCGCAAGTCGCTGAACGAGATCAAAGAAGTGCTGTCCGGCATGGGTCTGCACCTCGGCATGGATGTCGAGGATTGGCCGCCCGACAACATCGAAGATTTGGCTAAGAAATTCGAAGACGCGTTCTAAGCGCGTCTTCCCAATGCCCGGCTTTCCGGGGACTGTCTGGGCGATGATGCCCCAAGGAGAGCCGGTGACACGCATCGCTGGCCAGACAAAGCAAAACGCGAAAGAAGGAACTAGAAAATGCGTCACGCACGTGGTTATCGCCGCCTGAACCGTACTCATGAGCACCGCAAGGCGCTGTTTGCGAACATGGCCGGCTCGCTCATCGAGCATGAGCAAATCAAGACAACTCTGCCCAAGGCAAAAGAACTGCGCCCGATCATCGAAAAGCTGGTCACTCTGGGCAAGCGCGGCGACCTGCACGCCCGCCGTCAGGCCGCATCTCAGCTGAAAGAAGACAAAGACGTCGCGAAGCTGTTCGAAGTTCTGGGCCCCCGCTATGCCGAGCGTCAGGGCGGTTATGTCCGCATCCTGAAAGCTGGCTTCCGCTATGGCGACATGGCCCCGATGGCGATCATCGAGTTTGTTGATCGTGACATCGACGCCAAAGGCGCAGCCGACAAAGCCCGCGTCGCCGCCGAAGAGGCTGCAGCCGAAGAATAAGAAAGCCCTGCTTTCGAATAATTGGCCCCTGCGTCCCGGACGCGGGGGCTTTTTGGTTTTTGGCTTTGGGCCAAATTCCGAGATTTGTTGCCAGAATCATGAACTTGGGCGATCCTCAAAGAAATTGAAGGATCACTATATGTTTAGATATCTGATTTTTGCGCCCCTGTTTTGCGCAAGCACTGCGCTTTTCGCGCAGGAAACCACAGATGAAACGACCGAGGCGGCGTCGCAAGAAACAACGGACCTTCTGACCGACGCAGAGCTGCAAACTCTGGTCGCGCCGGTTGCATTGTACCCGGATACTCTGCTCATCCAGATACTTGTCGCCTCGACCCAGCCGCTGGAGATTGTGAAGGCCGAGCGTTTTCTGATCGACAATGCAGACCGAGATCCGGCTGAGCTTGAGCCTGAAATCGAAGCGATGGGCTGGGACCCGTCCGTCAGCGTGCTTGCAACAGCGTTCCCCGAGATCGTTGGGCAAATGGCGACACATGTCGACTGGACCGAAACGATGGGAACAGCGATGTTGGCCCAATCTGACGATGTGATGGATGCCGTCCAGGTGATGCGGGATCAGGCAATCGATAGCGGTGCACTGGTGTCCGGCCCGGAACAAACCGTTGAGGTCGAAGAGGATGAAACCGTCGTCATCACACCGACCAACACGGAAACCGTTTACGTTCCGCAATATGATCCTGCCACGGTGTATACCGGGCCATCAACGGGTGACGTCGTTGGGGCCGCTCTGCTGACCTTTGGCACCGTGGCGTTGATTGACGAGATTTTCGACGATGACGATGATTGGTACGATTATTGGGGGTGCCGAAACTGCGGTGGATGGGGCGGTGGCCCGATCTACAGAAACCCGAATATCGACATAGACGTCGATGGTAACGTCAATATCGGTAACAACATTAATCGCAAAGATGTTGAATGGAAGCCTGATACGAACCGTCAGCAACAAGCGTGGAACAAAATCGCCGATCATAAACGCACTGGTGGCGGTGCCGGAACATTGCCCGTTGACCGGCCAAACGGCCGCACAGATGAGTTGCGCTCAAAGCTCAGCCGAGAATCCGGGGCTGCCGACATAAGTCGGGACGGCTCGGGCGCTGCGGCGTTGGCGGCCGGGGCGGGCGCCGGGGCGATTGCGGGTGGTGCACTGGCCAACCGCGGCAATGACAAGCAATTGCCCAAGGTCAATCGGGGGAATGTCGACACTGACAGAGCCGCCGCGAAACAGAAGGCTGTGGACAGAACCAAGCAACCCTCTGGTGCCGCCAAGAAGCCGGTTAAAAGCAACGCAAAGACCGCCAAGAAACCTCAGGCCCAAAGGGCTGCAGTTCAGCAGAAAAAACCTGCGGCCAAAGGGAAAGCCATGCAAAAAAAAGCGTCCGGCAAGAGAACCCACAGCGCGTCAAAACGCGGGCACGCAGCCAAGGGAAAGCGGAGGAGATAAGATGCGGAAACTCATAATTTCTTCTGCCATTCTTTTGATCACGGCGAGCACAGCGGCATCCGAGGGTGCCCGATACAATAGCCCGCAAGCGGCGTTGGATGCGTTTGTCGGTGCTCTGAAGTCGGATGATCGGGACCAGTTGCTGGACGTGTTTGGGGCTGAGGCCGAAGACTTGCTTGCAACCGGCGACCCCGAAGAAGACCGCGCCAGACGAGAGGAAGTGCTTGGTATGTATGCCGAGGGCTATCGTTTCCAGCCGGACGAGAACGGTGTTGTCGTCTTGCTGGGAGAAGGCAGCTGGCCCTTCCCGATCCCGATTTCTCGGGCCGGTGAGGAATGGCACTTTGACCTCGAAGCGGGCATCGAAGAGGTTTCGGCCCGCGAGATTGGCTTGAATGAGCTGGAAGTGATGGAATTGCTTGATGCTTATGTCGATCTTCAGGCCGCGTTCCGTTTGGCCGACCATAATGGCGACGGCGTGATGGAATTCGCGCGCAACATCATTTCCGATCCGGGTGTGAAAGATGGTCTGTTCTGGCCCGAGGAAGACAGCTTTGTCGGCGCGGCGCTCGCGCGGGCGGTGGCTTCTGGGTGGAGTGACGGAGAAGAGGACTACGAACCTGAACCCTTCCTGGGGTACTACTATACAATCCTTCAGGGGCAGGGACCCAATGCTCCGGGTGGTGCGTATTCGTACTTTGTTGGGGGTCATTTTGTAGCAGGTCATGCGCTGCTTGCCGTTCCTTCTGAGTATGGCGAGACCGGAATTCATTCGTTTCTTGTTGGTGAGAACGGTATCATTTTCGAGGCGGACTTGGGTCCTGACACGCTCGAACGCGCTGCGGATATCCAAGAGTATGACCCGGGCCCTGATTGGTCGCCAGCAGAGTAAAACCAAAAGCGTTTGCGAACGCGGACCAGATGGGTGTCGTATTTTAACAAGTTTCGGTGACTTCAGATGATGAACTGTGCTTTCTCACGCGTGAATATGGAAACAGCGTGATTGGAGGCAGCGATGACCGTGTTTTCTGAATTACCGGCACAAATCACCGGTCCATCTGTTTGGAACGGACGGGAAATGGCAGCGCGGCAGAATGAATGGCTGTTGCATCTGAGGCCAGAGGATGTCGCAGACCTTGAGCAAGCCGCGCGCCACTATCTAAGCCTGGGGCGGGATATTGGCGAAATCACCAAAACAGATTTTCCGCTGCACCAGTTCGATCGCCATTTAGAGACCCTAATGGACACCCTGATCAACGGTATTGGGTTCGAAGTGATCCGGGGCCTGCCGGTCGAGACCTATTCTCAGGAGATGGCCGCCGCGATCTTCTGCGGAGTGGGTGCCCATTTGGGATCGGCGCGATCCCAGAATGCACAGGGGCATATTCTGGGTCATGTCCGGGACATTGGGGCGGACGCAAATGACCCGAACACGCGGATCTATCAGACCCACGAGCGGCAGACCTTTCACACAGACAGTGCCGATATCGTGGGGCTTTTGTGTCTTCGGGACGCCAAAGAGGGCGGGGATTCACTGCTGGTCAGTGCCGAAGCCATCTACAACCGGATGCGCGCCGAATGCCCAGACCTGCTGGAGCGATTGTTCGACCCGATAGCAACCGACCGGCGCGGTGAAGTGCCGGAAGGCATGCAGCCCTTTATGACCATTCCGCCCTTCAACTGGCATGATGGCAAGCTGACCGTGTTCTATCAGCGGCAGTATATCGACAGTGCGCAGCGGTTTCCCGAAGCCATGCGCCTGACCCCAGAGCATGTCGCTGCTTTGGACAAGTTCGACTCTTTGTCGAACGACCCAGATCTATATCTGACCATGCGGTTGCAACCCGGCGATATGCAATTTGTCTACAACCATTCTCAGTTGCATGACCGGACGGGTTTTGTGGACTGGCCTGATCCGGTCGACCGTCGGCATCTTTTTCGCCTATGGCTCTCACCCGACGGAGACCGGGAGTTGCCTGACGTTTTCAAACAGCGCTACGGGTCGATCGAAGTGGGTAATCGGGGCGGGATCATTACAAAAGGGACCCGCCTGCACGCGCCGCTGGATTGAGCACGCCGGACAGGTGCTTGCATTAGCGCGCGCGTAGTCGCATATCCTACGCAGCTTTTGAGGTAGAGGTATCCATGCTTCGCGCGACACTTATCGCTTTGACCTGTGCAGTTTCCACATTTGCGACGGCTGAAACACGCGTGCCGCAGTCGCAGGCCGAGATTTCGCTGGGCTTTGCTCCTGTGGTGAAAAAAGCCTCTCCTGCGGTCGTGAATATCTATGCCAAGATCGTGCGGCAGGGGCGGTCCAGCCCGTTCTTTTCGGACCCGTTTTTTCAAGACTTCTTTGGCCGGGGCTTTGGCACGCCACAGCCGCGCGTTCAAAACTCGTTGGGTTCTGGTGTGATCCTGTCCGATGACGGCTATGTCGTGTCTAACTATCACGTGGTTGGATCCGCGACAGAGATCCGGGTCGTCACCACGGACCGACGCGAGTTTTCGGCCACAGTTGTACTGGGCCACGAAGAAAGCGACATCGCGATCGTGCGTTTGGAAGAGGCCGACAACCTGCCGTTCCTGAGCCTGCGGGATTCCGATCAGGTTGAAGTTGGCGAACTGGCCCTGGCCATTGGGAACCCCTTTGGTGTGGGGCAAACCGTGTCTTCGGGTATCATCTCGGGTCTGGCGCGCACGGGAACGGCAACGGGCAACGGTCGCGGGTATTTCATTCAGACGGATGCGGCGATCAACCCGGGCAATTCCGGCGGCGCATTGATCGACGTGAATGGC
Organism: Ruegeria sp. HKCCA5763; assembly: GCF_013034545.1. Taxonomy (NCBI): domain Bacteria; kingdom Pseudomonadati; phylum Pseudomonadota; class Alphaproteobacteria; order Rhodobacterales; family Roseobacteraceae; genus Ruegeria; species Ruegeria sp. HKCCA5763. The sequence goes on along the minus strand of NZ_WQGF01000007.1, from coordinate 228,722 downwards.
GATCTGATCGGGATCAACACGTCGATCCTGACACGGTCGGGCGGTTCCAACGGAATCGGTTTTGCAATCCCGGCAAATCTGGTGGCTGAGTTCCTGAAACAGGCGCAGCAAGGCAATGACAGCTTTGTCAGCCCTTGGGCGGGAATGTCGGGTCAGCACATGAGCGCGGATATCGCGGAATCTTTGGGGCTAGTTATCCCGCTGGGCGTTGTGATCTCGGACCTGCATGACCTCAGCCCGCTGCGCGAGGCGGGGCTGAAGGTGGGCGACGTCGTCACCCATGTGGACGGGGACGAGGTGAACTCCCCCGCTGAAATGAAATTCCGCATGTCTATTGCAGGTGTGGGGGGAAGCTCGGTTCTGACGCGGCTGCGCGGCGACCAAAGCGATGAGGTCGAGGTGGCCTTGATCAAAGCACCTGAAACACCCGCTGCCGAAGAAACCGCGCTGGACGATACGACCGTTCTGCCGGGTTTGATCGTGTCCCGGATCAATCCGGCGGTGATCACCAAGCTGGGCCTGCCCCTGTCTCTGACCGGCGTTGTTGTTGTTGATCCGGGCCCTTATGGCGCGCGGGCCGGGTTACGACCTGGCGATGTAATCGAGACCATCAATGCGGTCGATATTCAGCGCCCCGGTGATGTCGAACGCGCAATGACAAACCCGGGACGCCGTGTGCAGATGGGGCTTCAACGCGAAGGCCGGTCCGTGTCCCTGCGATTCCGGCTGTAACGTATGAGCGATCTGTTCGATACCGGGCCAACCGAACCCGTCGATGCCCCGCGCCGCCCTTTGGCAGATCGATTGCGGCCCCAATCGCTGGGTGACGTCATCGGTCAGGAGCAGGTGCTGGGGCCTGAAGCCCCGCTGGGTGTGATGCTGGCGGCGGGCAGCCTGTCCAGCCTGATCTTTTGGGGTCCGCCCGGAGTAGGAAAGACGACCATAGCGCGGCTTTTGGCGCAGGAAACCGATCTGCATTTTGTCCAGATCAGTGCGATCTTCACGGGTGTGCCTGACCTGAAGAAGGTCTTCGAGGCCGCCAAGATTCGCCGACAGAACGGGCAGGGGACGCTGTTGTTCGTGGACGAGATCCACCGTTTCAACAAGGCGCAGCAAGACGGGTTTCTGCCCCATATGGAAGACGGCACCATCTTGTTGGTGGGCGCAACAACCGAGAACCCGTCATTTGAACTGAATGCAGCTGTGCTAAGCCGGTCGCAGGTTCTGGTACTGGAACGCCTCAGCCTTGCCGACCTTGAGCGCCTGACGCAGCGCGCCGAGAAAGAGCTGGACCGCGCATTGCCTTTGACCCCGGCTGCACGCGATGCGTTGCAGGAAATGGCAGACGGCGATGGGCGGGCGTTGCTGAACCTGATCGAACAGGTCTCGGCCTGGAAAGAGGACGCGCCGCTGGATCCCGATGCATTGTCGACGCGGCTGATGCGGCGGGCTGCGAAATACGACAAGTCGGGTGATGAGCATTACAACCTGATCTCGGCCCTGCATAAATCGGTACGTGGGTCTGACCCGGATGCTGCGCTGTACTGGTTCGCACGAATGCTAACCGGCGGCGAAGACCCGCGCTATCTGGCGCGTCGGATTACGCGGATGGCAGTTGAGGATATCGGTCTGGCGGACCCTCAGGCGCAGGCCATTTGCCTGCAATCGTGGGAAACGTATGAACGGCTGGGGTCTCCCGAAGGGGAATTGGCGCTGGCTCAAGCCTTGGTTTATTTGGCGCTGGCCCCAAAATCCAATGGGGCTTACGTGGGCTATAAAGCGGCCATGCGACTGGCCAAGCAGTCCGGTAGCGAGCCACCGCCCAAGCATATCCTGAACGCACCCACTTCGCTGATGAAGGATCAGGGATATGGTGCGGGTTACTCTTATGACCATGACGCCGAGGATGGGTTTTCCGGTCAGAACTACTTCCCTGAAACGATGAAACGCCCGGACCTCTATCAGCCGGTCGAACGCGGGTTCGAACGAGAGCTGAAAAAGCGCCTCGATTACTTTGCCAAGCTTCGGACGCAGCGCAACAGTTAGTTACGCAGGGTTAGTATTGAACATGCCGCCGCGTCACAGGCGACAGGTTCGCAATTGAACGCTTCCCTTGGGTCAATACCAGCAAGGGAGGACGGGAAATGCCGGTTTCAATTGAAAAGACCCAAGACGTCTGGACCATCATCCATGACAGGCCGGATGCACGAAATGCCGTTGATACGGAACACGCTGTAGCTCTGGTTGACGCATTCCTGAGTTTTGAAGTCAGTTCTGCCAAAGCCGCTGTGTTCTGGGGCAAAGGTGGCAATTTCTGCGCGGGCTGGGATCTGAAACTCGCCGCCTCGCTGGCCGACCCTGAACTGCGTGAGGCGTATTTCGACAAACATACCTTTCCAATAGGTTCAGCCACTTCGACACTTGGGCCGATGGGACCGTCCCGGCTGGAGCTTTCGAAACCGGTCATCGGCGCGATTGAGGGTGCCGCCGTGGCCGGAGGCATGGAGCTTGCTCTTTGGTGCGATATTCGCGTGATGGCGGAAACGGCATATCTGGGTGTTTACTGCCGCCGCTGGGGGATTACGCTGATGGATGGCGGCTCGGTCCGGTTGCCGCGTTTGGTGGGGCAAGGCAAAGCGCTGGAGATCGCCTTGACAGGTCGGAAAGTCGAGGCCGAAGAATGTTATCGGATCGGGCTGGCAGAAAAGGTCGTCCCGCATGGTGAAGCGCGTTCTACAGCTGAAGAAACGGCCCATGAAATTGCACGTTTTCCGCAAGAGGCTGTGCGGGCTGACCGCCGTTCGATCATCGAAACGCGGGGTATGCCGGTGCGCGAGGCGCTCAAGGTGGAATGGGCCAACGGGTTGGAGGCGATCCGCCGTGAAGGAACCTCGGGCGCGGGGCGTTTCCGGGATGGTGCCGGGCGGCACGGGGATTTCTCGAACATCTGATCGCAACGACCAGATACCTTGACTCTTGGTGCATTGCGCGCGACAGACGCCCATGATTTCTGGGACACGGACAAAGGTGCAATCCGGGCGGCTCACCCGCGCGGTGCATGGGTTAATGGCATGAGTGGCGTACAGATGATTACAGTCGCTGAAGGGGATGGCGACCAGCGCGTTGACCGCTGGCTGCGCCGTCTTTTTCCGCATGTCAGTCAGGGCCGCATTGAAAAGATGTGCCGCAAGGGTGAGCTGCGTGTCGATGGCAGCCGCGCCAAAGCCTCGACCCGGCTTGAGGTCGGGCAAGTGGTGCGTGTGCCGCCTTTGCCTGACGCAGATCACAAACCGGCTGAGGTCAAACATCGTATCTCGGATGCCGATGCCAAGATGATCCAGTCCTGCGTGATCTACCGCGACGATCACATTCTGGCGCTCAACAAGCCGCAGGGCCTGCCGGTTCAGGGCGGCAGCGGGCAGACCCGGCATGTCGACAGCCTGTCCGAGGCGTTGCGGTTCGGCTATGACGAGAACCCGCGTCTGGTCCACCGCTTGGACAAAGATACGTCAGGTGTTCTGCTGATGGCCCGCACGCGTGAGGCCGCCAAGGGCCTGACGGCCGCTTTCCGTCACCGCGACACGCGCAAGATTTATTGGGCACTGGTGGCCGGTGTTCCGACTCCCTACCTGGGTGAGATCAAGACGGGCCTTGTCAAAGCACCGGGTCATGGCAAGCACGGCGAAGGCGAAAAGATGATCCCCGTGCATATGAACGAAATCGACAGCACACCAGGCGCCAAACGCGCGCACACGCATTACGCGACCCTCTACCGGGTGGCCGGCCGTGCCGCATGGGTTGCAATGGAGCCGATCACCGGGCGGACGCACCAGCTGCGGGCCCACATGGCGGCCATCGGGCATCCGATTATTGGCGATGGAAAATATGGCGGCTCGGGCCAGGAAAACCTTGGCGACGGCTGGGGCGCGCAACTGGGTGGGATCATTAGTAAAAAGCTTCACCTGCATGCCCGGCGACTGTCGTTTCAACACCCAATGACCCGTAAGCCTGTGACAGTCACGGCACCTTTGCCGGATCATATGAAGCACAGCTGGGATACGTTCGGGTGGACCGAGGATCTGGCTGCTGACGATCCGTTTGAGGATCTGCAATGAGCGCACCCTTACGGCTGGTTCTGTTTGATGTCGACGGCACGCTGGTCGACAGTCAGGGCAGTATCGTTCACTCCATGACAACCAGCTTTCAGGCTGCTTCGGTGCCTGTCCCGTCGCGCGACGCGATCCTTTCGATTGTGGGTCTGTCCTTGCCACACGCCATTGCGCGACTGGCACCGGATCAACCATCCTTGGTCCAGGGTGATCTGGTTGAAGGGTACAAAGAGGCTTACCACGCACATCGGCTGGACCTGGGTGCGGCCAGTTCGCCGCTTTATCCCGGCGCGCGTGAGGCGATTGAAGCGTTACACGCTGTGCCCGAAGTACTTTTAGGAGTAGCCACCGGCAAGTCACAGCGCGGTCTTGATGCGTTGATCGAGGCGCACGGGCTGGAGGCTTATTTTGTGACGCGTCAGGTTGCAGATCATCACCCGTCCAAGCCACACCCGTCCATGGTGCAGACCGCCTTGTCTGAAACCGGTGTTGATCCGGATTGCGCAGTGATGATTGGTGATACGAGCTTTGACATGGACATGGCTGCGGCGGCGGGTGTGCGTGGAATTGGGGTGACCTGGGGATACCATGATCGCTCGGCTTTGGCTTCGGCGACTTGCGTGATCGAGACATTTGACCAGTTGCCCACGGCGCTGGCTGGAATATGGAACTAGGAAATGAGCGACTGGAAACCAAAACGCTTCTGGAAAGACAGTGCCGTTGTCGAGGCCGACGGCGGGTTTGCGGTTGAATTGGACGGTCGACGTGTCAAAACGCCCGCCAAGAAAGGTTTGATCTTACCGACCCGCAGCATGGCCGAAGCGGTCGCGGTAGAATGGGATGCGCAGGAAAAAGAAGTTGATCCTGCGACAATGCCGTTCACACGTTCTGCCAATGCCGCAATCGACAAAGTGCGCGTTCAGCATGCAGAAGTGGCCGACATGCTGGCCGATTACGGCGATTCTGATCTGCTGTGTTACCGTGCCACGCACCCGCAAGAGCTGCAGAACCGCCAAAGGGACGAATGGGACCCGGCCTTGGATTGGGCCGAATCTACGTTGTCCGTTCGTCTGGTACCGGTCGCAGGGGTGCTGCACCAACCACAAGCGCGTCCGGCCTTGGAGACGCTGCGCGCACGGGTCCATGCGCTGAATGCGTTTCAACTGGCGGCCTTCCACGATCTTGTCAGCCTGTCAGGGTCGTTGATTCTTGGGTTCGCGGCAGCCTTGGATTGGCGCAATCCGGACGAGATATGGCGCATTTCGCGACTGGACGAAATCTGGCAGATCGAGCAATGGGGCCATGATGACGAGGCGCATGAGGTTGCTGAGGTCAAAAGGGCGGCGTTTCTACATGCAAAACGCTTCTTTGATATGTCGGTTTGAGCCATAATTCCTGATATTTGGGCAATTGTGCAAAGGGCTTGGGGGGTGAACCATCGATTTCGATGATCCGACCCTTGACGTTTGTTTATGAATACGCCCAAACTCAGTCCCACTAAAGGGGAGACACCTTTGGGGTAACCTATCCGGCATCCACTTGCCGGGCAGAGCCGTTTCTTATGAGACGGAAAATCAGGAAGAGGTAAAAATGAAAAAATCCGTAATCTTGGGCGCGGCGACGATTGCCGGTCTGGCTGCTGGTGCAGCTGCGGCGGGCACCATTGACGACGTCAAGGCGCGCGGCAAGTTGAATTGCGGCGTGACCACCGGTCTGGTTGGTTTTGCTGCACCCGACGCAAATGGTGAATGGCAAGGCTTTGACGTTTCGCTGTGCCGCGCTGTTGCTGCTGCCGTTCTGGGCGACGCAAACGCCGTTGAGTTTGTTCCGACCACCGGTAAAACACGCTTTACTGCGCTGGCATCCGGCGAAATCGACATGCTGGCCCGTAACACCACATGGACCTTCAGCCGCGACGTCGACCTGAAGTTCGAATTCACTGGTGTGAACTACTATGACGGTCAGGGCTTCATGGTTCCCAAGGCGCTGGGCGTCAGCTCGGCCAAGGAACTGGACGGCGCAACCGTTTGTATCCAGACCGGCACCACAACCGAGCTGAACCTGGCGGACTTCTTCCGCTCGAACAACATCAGCTATGAGCCGGTTCCGATCGAAACCAACGCCGAAGCGCAGCAACAATATCTGGCTGGTTCGTGTGACGTTTACACCACTGACGCATCGGGTCTGGCAGCGACGCGCGCCACGTTTGAAGCACCGGACGAGCACGTTCTGCTGCCCGAAATCATCTCGAAAGAGCCTCTGGGACCGCTGGTTCGCCACGGTGACCACGAGTGGGGCGACGTTGTCCGCTGGACTCTGAACGCGCTGGTCTCGGCAGAGGAACTGGGTGTGACCTCGGCCAATATCGATGAGCTGAGCGGTGGCACCGACAACCCGGAAATCAACCGCCTGCTGGGTACCGAAGGTACTCTGGGTGAGATGCTGGGCCTGGACGCTGACTGGGCTGCCAAAGCCATCAAAGCAGGTGGCAACTATGGTGAAGTATTCGCCAAGAACATCGGTGAAGAAACTCCGATTGGTCTGGCGCGCGGCTTGAACGCTCAGTGGACCGAAGGCGGCCTGCTGTATTCGCCGCCGTTCCGCTAAAATCTACGGAGATGGGCGCAGGGTATAACCTGCGCCCTCTTCACATCAAAGAGCTGCGGAAGCATTCAGAGCGGGAAAAACTCGCCAAGACAAAAAAACCGCACGCTACGGGGATTTCAAAATATGTCGACTATGACTGATCCACCGAAAGCTGACTTTCGGTTGTCCATGCTCATTAACGACACTCGCTATCGCTCCCTGACGTTTCAGGTGATCGCGGCGATCGTTATTGCGCTTTCCATCTGGTATCTCGGAAACAACCTGATCCAGAACCTTCGGGCCGCAGGCCTCAACATCTCTTACTCGTTTTTGGGCGACTCCTCCGGGTATGACATCAACCAGAGACTGATAGAATATGACAGCCAGTCCAGTCACGGGCGTGCGGCTGTTGTTGGTATTCTCAACACGCTGTTGGTTGCCTTTCTGGCATGTATTACGGCCACGGTGTTCGGCGTGATCGCCGGGGTTCTGCGGCTTTCGAACAACTGGCTCGTGTCGAAACTGATGGCGGTCTATGTCGAGATCTTCCGGAATATTCCGGTTCTGATCTGGATCATCATAATCTTCACCATCATGACGGCTGTACTGCCCGCGCCACGCGCGTTCCGGGGCGATGCCGCCACATCCAGTATGTTGTTCGACGCCTTTGCCTTTACCAACCGGGGTGTCTATATCCCGCGGCCCGAGTTCGCAAACGGGCTGTTTGGCGCAACCATTCTGAACTGGTTGCTGGTGATTGTCGTTTTGATCGGTTCGTGGTTCGCCTCGCACGAGATCGAAAAGCGGGCCACATTGAAACAGGAAGAGACCGGCGAACGTCCGAAGACATTCTTGGTCAAATTGGCTGTTTGGCTGGTGCCCTTTGCCTTGCTGATGCTCATCATGGGTTTGACCTGGGATATTCCCGCTCTGAAAGGCTTTAATTTCAGCGGTGGTATCAAGGTTGGCGGCCCGCTGATTGCATTGTGGTTCGCCCTGTCGATCTACACCGGTGCCTTCATTGCGGAAAACGTACGTGCGGGTATTCAGGCGATCAACAAAGGTCAGACCGAGGCCGCCGCCGCGCTGGGTTTGCGTCCCGGACGGATCATGAACCTTGTCGTTCTGCCCCAGGCACTGCGTGTCATCATACCGCCGCTTATTTCGCAATACCTGAACATCACCAAGAACTCGTCGCTGGCGATCGCTGTTGGTTATGCAGACATCACAGCCACGCTGGGCGGCATCACGCTGAACCAGACCGGTCGTGCGATCGAATGTGTGCTGCTGCTGATGCTCTTCTATCTGACAGCCTCGTTGCTGATTTCGATGGCGATGAACATCTACAACGCCTCCGTTAAGTTGAAGGAGCGCTGAGCCATGAGTGATCAAACAACAAACCCGATCGCCTTTGTGGCCGAAGGCACTATCCCGCCTTCACCGCCACCTGCAAATGAAGTCGGAGTGGTCAAGTGGCTACGCGAGAACCTCTTCTCGGGCGTGACAAACACCATCCTGACGGTGCTGTCGCTGGTGCTGATCTACATTCTGTTGAAAAACACGTTGCCGTGGATTTTGAACGGGGTGTGGAATGCCAACTCTCTGGCGGAATGTCGCGAGATCCTGGACGGCAAGACCGGCGCCTGTTTTGCGGTTCTGACGGAACGCTGGCCTCAGCTGATCTATGGCTTCAAGTACCCGGCCGACGCTTATTGGAGACCAAACCTGGCCTTTGTGCTGATGCTGGTTGCCCTTGCCCCGGTGTTGTTCTTTGACCTGCCACGCAAGATGCTGCTGTTCACTGCGGTTTACCCGTTTGTGGCCTTTTGGCTGATCTGGGGCGGCACGATCCTGGTTCCTCTGGTGGCGCTGGTTGGTTTCATTGCAGCAGGTGCCGTATTCCAGAAACTGGGCAACAACAGCTTTGCTGCCGGGTTCTTTGGGGCTATTGTGACTGCGTTGGTGATCTGGAATGTCGGCGGAGCTCTGATCCCGGAAAGTGCATCAGAGAATGCTTGGCTCACAGCTGTTCCCAGCCGTGATCTGGGTGGCTTCATGCTGAACATGATGCTGGGTGTGACCTGTGTGTCTCTGTCGGTGCCGCTGGGCATCGCGCTGGCCTTGGGTCGTCAGTCGAACATGCCGCTGATCAAGTGGGTTTGCGTTATCTTTATCGAATTCATCCGTGGCGTGCCTCTGATCACGCTGCTGTTCGTGGCTTCGGTGATGCTGGCGTATTTCTTCCCGCCTGACAGCACAGTCGACCTGTTCCTGCGTGTTGTGATCATGATCACCATGTTCTCAGCCGCCTATATCGCCGAGGTGATCCGTGGCGGTCTGGCGGCACTTCCGCGTGGACAGTACGAAGCAGCAGACAGTCTGGGTCTGGATTACCCGCAAGCGATGCGGCTGATCATCCTGCCGCAGGCTCTGAAGATTTCGATTCCCGGGATCGTGAACGTGGCCGTGGGCCTGTTCAAGGATACCACACTGGTTTCGGTCATCTCGATGTTCGATCTGGTGGGCATGATCCGGGGTCCCATTCTGGCGTCGACCGAATGGAACGGCGTCTATTGGGAGCTTCTGGGCTTTGCCGCGCTTCTGTTCTTCGTCGTCTGTTACGGCATTTCTCAATATTCTCAGTGGCTCGAGCGTCGCCTTGCCACAGATCATCGTTAAGGAGTTCAACACATGTCTGAACTTGCAGTAGAACGCGAAATCGACCGCTCGAAGATGCAGGTGAGCGACGAGGTCGCCATCGAAATCAACGGCATGAACAAGTGGTACGGATCATTCCACGTGCTGCGCGACATCAATCTGACCGTCAATCAGGGCGAGCGGATCGTTATCGCGGGTCCGTCGGGCTCGGGCAAATCCACGCTGATCCGCTGCCTGAATGCGCTGGAGGAACACCAGCAAGGCAAGATCGTTGTGGACGGGATCGAGCTGTCGAATGACCTGAAGAACATTGACAAGATCCGGTCCGAGGTTGGCATGGTGTTCCAGCACTTCAACCTGTTCCCGCACCTGACCATTCTGGAAAATTGCACACTGGCCCCGATCTGGGTACGCAAGACGCCCAAGAAAGAGGCCGAAGAACGCGCGATGCACTTCCTTGAGAAGGTGAAGATTCCCGATCAGGCGTTGAAGTACCCCGGTCAGCTGTCCGGTGGTCAGCAGCAGCGTGTGGCGATTGCCCGTTCGCTGTGCATGATGCCGCGGATCATGTTGTTCGATGAACCAACATCGGCGTTGGACCCCGAGATGATCAAAGAGGTGCTCGACACCATGATCGAACTGGCCGAGGAAGGTATGACCATGCTCTGTGTGACCCACGAGATGGGCTTTGCCCGTCAGGTCGCCAACCGCGTGATCTTTATGGACGCGGGCCAGATCGTGGAACAGAACGAGCCGGAAGAGTTCTTCAACAATCCGCAGAGCGAACGGACCAAACTGTTCCTCAGCCAGATTTTGGGGCACTAAACGGCCTTAAATTGAAGAAAGGGCGGGGTTTTGCCCCGCCTTTTTTTATTGCAGCAACTCGCGCGGAATGGCGAAGCCAAGGACTTTTCCGCGGTGCCATTGCACCTCGGTCCAACTGGTGATGTCAAATTCCATGACGGTCGTTGCGCAGGTCGGATAGTCCAGAAATCGCGGATGTGTCGGAGCTTCCCGCACCAGCTGGTGGGCAAGCTGCGCTATCCCAGGATTGTGCCCCAACATCAAAACGGTTTGCCCCTTTGCTTCGAATAACTGGCGTATCATCTGGTCAGGCCCCGCCAGGTAGAGCGCGTCGCGAAACTTTGCGCGCCGGGCCGTCATGGACATCCTATCCCAGGTTTCGCGGGTTCGGGTCGAGGTCGAGCTGAGAACCTCATCCGGCACCCAACCATGTGTACGCAGCCATTTGGCAATTGCGGAGGCTGACTTGCGTCCACGTTTGTTCAACGGGCGCGCATGATCATCCAAAATCGGGTTATCCCAGCTGGATTTGGCGTGGCGTGTCAGGATCAGCGTGCGGGTCATGACGTGTGGAACGACCTCATGTGATGGGCCGACTGTTCTGATGTACGCTCCGCTCCTGCACTGAGAGGGCATGCAAGGCGGGCAAGACATCCGCCGGTCATGCAGGTCTGTCCTTGGGTTGTGTCAAGGTGGCTGTGGCAGGCTGAGATGTTGTAGAATTCCTGAGCGTTCAGGGCACCGACCGGGCAGGCCTGCGTACATGGCGCGACGCAGGTAATGCAGGGAGATTGTCCGGGTGTGTCCGGGATACTGAATTCTTCGGCAAAGTGCAGTGCACCTCGATATGAGATCATCATGCCCACCGTGTCATGCACCAAAGCGCCCACCGGGCTGCTGAAGGTCCGTCCTGATTTCAGGGCCCAATCGATGAAAGGGGCATAAGGTGGCCCGCCAAAAGGAAAATAGGCCTCGGCATTAAATGTCTGGGCTATTTCGCCAATGATCCTAGCGGACCAGCGGTCAACCGGGTCCGGTGCCCCCCATTCTGGTGCGGCCTTCAAAACAGGCCAAAAGTCCCCTCCGGCGCCTAAAAGGACCAACGTACCGGATTCAAGCTGTTTGGCTTCCACCTTACGGGGACGCAGTGCTCCCATGACAATCAGTCCCTCACGATGAGCGACCTCAACGATGTGGTCATAGGATATCGCATTTGGGTCAGAGGAAGGCTGCGCAAGATTGGCCATGTTTCATCCTTCCTTGAACGGGTCAGTCCGGCCTTATAAGCGACCCGGCCCCGTGTTCTGTAAACAATTCTAGCAACACGGCATTCGGTGCGCGCCCGTCCAGGATCACCACGGCCCGGACGCCGCTGTGCAGCGCGTCCAGGGCCGTTTCAGTTTTGGGGATCATGCCGCCCGCGATCGTGCCTTCGCGGGTCATTTCGCGAATTTGTCCTGCCTTCAGTTCGGTCACAACATCTCCGGCGGCATTCTTGACGCCTGAGACATCGGTCAGCAGCAGCAGACGGTCGGCTTTCAGGGCCGAGGCAATTGCGCCCGCCGCCGTATCGCCATTGACGTTGAAGGTTTCACCATCGCGGCCGGCACCCAACGGGGCAATCACCGGGATCACATCATGAGAGAACAAGTCATGCAGAATCTTCGGGTTCATGTCAGAGGGGGTGCCCACATATCCCAGAGATGCGTCCGTCTGGTCGCAGACCATCAGGTTTGCATCCTTGCCAGACAGCCCCACGGCAGAACCCCCTTGATCGTTGATCGCCTGGACAATGCGCTTGTTCACAAGACCGGACAAAACCATCTCGACCACTTCGACGGTTGCTGTGTCTGTCACACGCTTGCCGTTCACGAATTCAGACTGGATATCCAGCTTGTCCAGCATCGCGTTGATCATCGGACCGCCACCATGAACGACAACTGGATTAACCCCAACCTGACGCATCAGAACCACGTCACGGGCGAAGCTTTCCATCGCCTCATCGCTGCCCATTGCGTGACCGCCCAGCTTGATGACGACAATGGCCCCGTCATAGCGCTGCAGATAGGGCAGAGCGCTGTTGAGTGTGGCTGCGGTGGCGATCCAGTCCCGGTTCATATCTCTTGTCTTCATGGCTAAAGTCCCTTTGGAGACCTGTGTTAGGGCCTTTGTCCGGCCCTGCCAAGTGTGAAGCTATTCCAGATGCGCAATGATGGACCGCAGGGTCGCGATACCGTCGCCTTTTTCGGAAGAGGTCAGCACGATTTCCGGGAACGCTGCGGGGTGCTTGGATAGGGCCGCACGTGTTTGGTCCAGCACCTTTTCGCGGTCCTTGGCCTTGACCTTGTCCGACTTGGTCAGAACGCATTGAAAGGTCACGGCGCTGGTGTCCAGCAGCTTCATGATCTCGGCATCGACTGGCTTCACGCCGTGGCGCGCATCGATCAGTACAAAGGCACGTCGCAGGGTCTGGCGACCACTGAGATACTGTTTCAGCAGCTTCTGCCATTTCTCCACCACTTTCAGCGGGGCGTTGGCGTATCCATAGCCGGGCAAGTCCACCAGATAGAGTTCGGGGCCTTGGGTGAAAAAATTGATCTCTTGCGTGCGCCCGGGCGTGTTCGAGGCGCGCGCCAAACCCTTGGTTCCGGTCAGCGCGTTGATCAGACTGGATTTGCCGACGTTCGACCGGCCTGCAAAACAGACCTCCAACCGATCAGGGGCGGGCAGGCCGTTCATGGCGACCACGCCTTTGACAAATTCAGAAGGGCCAGCAAACAGCTTGCGCCCGTGTTCTTTGGAAAGGTCATCCGGCTCTTCAGCCAGTGGAAACGGAAGCGATGTCATAGCACGCGCACCTCATCATTCAGGCGGACTTCACCACCCTGAATGACTTCGGCGTAAACACCGAAATCCTGATGGCCCCAATTGCTCAGCGCACCCAGAGTGTCTGCGTCACGTGCGCCAGTCTCTGGGTTCGCGGTGGTGGCCATGCAACGGGTAATGCGTTCGCGGATACGGAACACGGCCTGCCCAATGCGGACGTCGCGCCCCAACCAGTCAAACTCTTCCCACAAGGGCAGGCCGTCAAACCAGATGTTCCCGCGCCAGCGGACGGTGGACAGCGACTGGCCAAGCTTTTGCTCGACAGCGCGGTGTGATGCCATGTTGCACAGGCTGATGGATGGGAAATCACTGTCGGTCATCCCGCGTCCCGGAACCCGGACTATTCTGTCAGGTGCCGCGCGGTCGGCGGGTATCAGAGGTTTTACCCAATCCAGGAAAACCTCTTGTTCGGTATCCGGGGCAAATAGCAGATCAGGCCGGTCAGGATGGCGCAAAGTTACACGCTCGTCTTGGAGTTCGGCTGAGATCGCCGCCAGCTCGGGTGCTTTAGCGACCCGGGTGAAATTCGAACAAGGGGCCCAGTCCGAACCATCTGTCTTGGCCGCCTCATGAGCCACCGCCCAAACGCGATCCCCGGGCATGGTCTGCCCGGGGATGACTGTGACTTGGCTCAGCGTTTCTCGACCATGGCTTTTGATCGGGTGACGCCAGAGGTTTGAGACTGTGCCGCTCATTTGTTGTCCGTTTTTGGCGTCTTCTTGAAGCCGGACTTAATGTTCCCGAATACGTCCGGGGTATAGCCCTGACTGCGCATGATCAGATATTGCTGCGTGAACGTGATCGTGTTGTTCGCAATCCAGTAGACAACCAGACCGCTGGCGAAACCGCCCAGCATGAACATGAAGACCCAAGGCATCCAGGCAAAGATCATCGCTTGTGTAGCGTCGGTTGGTGCCGGGTTCAGCTTTTGCTGCAGCCACATCGAGATACCCAGCAACAGCGGCAGAATACCGATGAAGATCAGCGCCATGAAGCTTTCGGGCGCGGGTGCGGCCCAGGGCAGCCAGCCAAAGAAGTTGAAGATCGAGGTCGGATCCGGCGCGCTCAGATCCTGGAACGGGCCGAACCAGGGGGCCTGACGCAGTTCGATCGTGACAAAGATCACCTTATACAGCGAGAAGAAGATCGGGATCTGCAACAGGATCGGCAAACAGCCCGCAGCCGGGTTCACCTTTTCCTTCTTGTACAGTTCCATCATGCCTTGCTGCATCTTCTGCCGGTCGTCGCCGGCGGCCTCTTTCAGGGCCTCCATCTGCGGCTGCAGTTCTTTCATCTTCGCCATCGAGACGTAGGATTTGAACGCCAGCGGGAACAGAATCGCCTTGATGATCAGCGTCAGGCCGATAATCGACCAACCCATGTTGCCAATCAGCACGTTGATGTTGTGCAGAAGCCAGAAGATCGGTTTGGTCAGGAAGAAGAACCAGCCCCAATCAATGCTGTCGATGAACTTCTGAACGCCTTCTGACTGGTATTCCCGAATGGCCTCCCATTCTTTTGCACCGGCAAAAAGGCGTGTGGTGACCTGCTCGGTCGCGCCCGGCGCAACTGTCAGCGTCGGCAGAACCGTTTCTGTCTGATAGATTTTGCGGCGCGAGTCATACTTGGCGGCAGCTTTGAATGCGGAACCAGGCTCAGGGATCAGAGTGGTCATCCAATAATGATCGGTGAAACCGATCCAGCCATTTTCCTTTACCTGATATACCTCGGCCTGCGCACGCTCATTCGGGTCGATGTCGAAATCACGGACGTCGCCATAGTCCACCTCCGTCAGTGTCCCGTCGGCCATGCCGATGACGCCTTCATGGAGAATGAAGAAATTCTTCAAGCCAGGCAGATCACCGTCTTCGCCGATACCGTGGCGTGCCAGGATGCCGTAGGGGGCCATGCCGACCTCGGCTTCGGTGGCGTTTTCAACCGACTGTGTGACGCTGAACATATAGTTCTCATCAACCGAGATAGCGCGGCGGAAGGTCAAACCATTGCCGTTGTCCCAAACAAGCGTCACCGGACTGTCAACGCCAAGGGTCTCGCCCTGTTCAACGGACCAGATTGTGTTGGGTCCGGGAACGTCGGCACCGCTCAAGCCCGCGCCAGGGGCCCAACCGTATAGGGCATAATACGCGGACTCGGACCCCACCGGTGACATCAGTTCGACAATCGGAGAATCGTCGGCCAGCGAAACCTTATAGTCTTTCAGCGACAGCTCATCGATGCGACCACCGGCCAGCGACAGGCTACCGGTCAGGCGCGGGGTGTCGATATCGATCCGTGGCGCCTGGGCCTCGGGCTCAGCTTCTGTCGCAGCCGCAGTAGCTTCCCCCACAGCGCCTGTACCTGCAGCGCTGGGCGTCTGAACCTCATTGCCTTCAACATTGGAAATTTCAGCCTGTTCAGGAGCAGGTGTCGGTTCCGGCGGAGGGAACAGCACAAACCAGACCAGGATCACGAGAAAGCTGAGCGCAGTTGCGAGGATGAGATTCTTGTTCTGATCGTCCATAGGGGACAGCCACCTTGAGCAGTGAAAGACACCCGCAGGGTTCAACAGAGTGCGGGCCCAAAGGTCAAGCGGAATCGCCCTTCAATTCGTCACGTACCGGTCTTCTTTGGCTTGATTTGGGGTTCTTTAACCTGTTTCCCGCCCAATTTTGGGTACTCGGTTCAATTTGCTGCGATAGGACATGATCCAGTCCCTGGTTTTTTCGACTGGCATCGGCTTGCTGATACCAAAACCCTGAACATGGTCACATCCCAACTGGGCCATCAATGCATGCTCGCCTGGCGTTTCGACGCCTTCGGCCAGTGTTTCCAGATTCAAACGTTCAGCCATGGTCAGAATGGCGCTTGCCAGTTGCTGCTGGCTGGGGTCTTGATCGGCTTTTGCGACAAAAGACCGATCGATCTTTATGCGCGACACGTTGAATCGTTTTATGGATGCGATCGAGGCATGGCCGGTTCCAAAATCGTCCAAATCAATGCAACAGCCCATTGTAGCCAACCCGGTGACGTTGCGGGTTATGACGTCATCAGGTCGACGGGAAAAAACGGTCTCCAACACTTCGACTGCCAACCTGTCGGGTGTCAGGTCGAATTGATCCAACTCCCATTTTAGGCGGTCGATCAGGCCCGGATCGCGCAGCTCGTCCGAGGAAAAGTTGATGCCGATACGCGGCACATAAAGCTCTGCCTGATCCCAGTCGCGCATGGCAGAAAATGCGTAGTGCCGCATGGTCTGCCCCAGCCGACCCATAAGATCGGCATGTTCTGCAAACGGCAGAAAGACGTTGGGGCCCAGAACCCCCTTTTTAGGGTGCTCCCATCTGGCCAGTGCCTCAAAGCCAGTGACGCGCCCGGTGTCGGTGGATATCTGAGGTTGAAACCAAGGACGAATCTCACCGCTGTCCAGGGCAGTTTCAAACTCCTTGCGCAGATTGGAGCGGACCTGAGCCCGGCGGCGGGTTTCGGACGAAAAGGCGCGAATCGTGGATGGGCCATTCTGTTGCGCTTCAAGCAGGGCGTTATTCGCAGCATCGCGCCAGTCCATAGCCGACCCGTCCGGAAAGCTGCCGCTTAGGCAGAAACCGATAGAGCACGACATGTAGACGCCGGTTCCATTCAGCATGATCGGCTCTTCCACCGCCGATTGCATACGCCCCGACATTTGAATGCAGGCCTCTAGATCCAGTTGGCCAGCGGGGCGCAAGACCACCATCATCTTATTCCCGCCAACGCGTGTCGCGCAGTCGTTCGTGCGGATCATGGACATGACACGCGCGCAAAACTGCTGTGCAACGTGGTTTGCGGCTGCCTGACCATGAAGATCAAGCAACTGAGTGTAATCATCCAGAACCACGGCAAAACAAGCAGAGTCTTCGCCTTTGCGACAGGTTTCAGCAAACACTTCGTTTAATGCGGATGCGAAGTCGTCGTTTGACAATAGGCCAACCGACCGCCCCAAGCGCGGACGGGTTTGTTTGGACGAAAACGCACCAAGGCCTGTGATTGCCAAGGGGAGGCCCAATGCAATTGAAACCAAAGCACGTTCGCCCCCGATCCAGAACGCACCCAAACTGAGCGCGGGAATAAACGCCAGCGCTGATGGACTGTTAAAAACGGAGTTCAAAGAACGTATAAAACGGTCGATAGAAGAATGGTTCCGCATCGTGCTTTTGGCCTTGGGCATGAATGACACGCCGTTGAGCCTAGGAAACCAGTCTGAGTCAGTCGTTAACGCAGCTGCGGAATTCCGTCCAAGTTTTCGGTTTTTTTGTCAGAATTTATTGAAAGGTTAAGGAAATCAAACAGTTTCGCGTCCAGCAGATGCGAAGGGCGTGCATTTGTTAAGGCGCGGAACATAACTTGACGCCGACCCGGGCTGTTCTTTTCCCATTGATCGAGAATCTGTTTCACCTGCTGGCGTTGCAACCCGTCCTGACTGCCGCAAAGATCGCAGGGTATGATCGGGTATTGCATTGCATTGGCAAATTTCTCGCAATCGGCTTCGGCAACATGGGCCAGCGGTCGGAAGACAAAAAGATCGCCCTCTTCATTCACCAGCTTCGGCGGCATGGTGGCCAGACGACCGCCGTGGAAGAGATTCATGAAAAATGTCTCAAGAATGTCGTCGCGGTGATGGCCCAGAACAACCGCCGAGCACCCCTCTTCACGCGCGATGCGATACAGGTTGCCACGGCGCAGGCGTGAACACAGGGCGCAGTAGGTTCGGCCCTGCGGAACCTTGTCCATCACAACGGAATAGGTGTCCTGGTACTCGATCCGGTGCGGTACATCCATGCGTTCGAGAAATTCGGGCAGGACTGTCGCGGGAAATCCGGGCTGACCTTGATCCAGATTGCAGGCCAGCAGATCCACAGGCAGCAGGCCACGCCATTTCAATTCGTAGAGAACGGCCAGCAGCGTATAACTGTCCTTGCCACCTGACAGACAGACCAGCCAGCGTGGCGGTTTGCCGTCCTTGTCGTGGGCAGACGGGTCTACCATCCCGTATTGCTCGATCGCTTCGCGGGTTTGCCGTACGATACGCTTGCGCAGCTTCTTGAACTCGGTGGTCGAGGGCGCGCCAGCAAACAGCGGGTGGATATCGTCTGCATCATCAAACATGCGCTGCCCCTACAGCAGTTGGCCCAACCGGGCAAGATGGTGACAGGATGCCGGGTCTAGCCCTTATCGGTCGAGGTATCGGAGTCAGGGACCGGATCGTAGCCGTCGCCACCCCACGGATGACAGCGCCCGATCCGACGCGCGGCCAACCATGCGCCCTTTATCGCACCGTGCTTTTCCAATGCCTCCAGCGCATAAGCTGAACACGTTGGCTGATATCGACAGTTAAAGCCAACCCACGGGCTGAAAATCAACCGATAGGCCCGAACGGGCAGGGCGAGGATATGGGCCAGAAATGTCATTTGCCCTGTGCGTGAACCTTGCGCAGCGCATAGCGTAAGTCACTCAACAGTGCGTCGTAGGAGCGGTTGGCCGTGACTTCGGCCCGGCCGATCAGAACGTAATCCCACCCATCGCGACCAGATTCGGGCAGTATGGCCCGCGCGGCTTCGCGTAAGCGACGTTTGGCGCGGTTGCGGGCCACGGCGTTGCCGACCTTCTTCGAGCAGGTAAAACCTACGCGAATCCCGGATGCCTCTTCTGGAGTGCGTCTGCGCGCCTGGACCATCATCGACGACGTTCCTTGCCTGCGCGAGCGTGCGGCTTTCAGAAAGTCGGACCGTTTTTTAAGAACGACAAGAGGTTCAGGTGCACAAACGGACGCCGCCGGGGGCGTATTCCCGGGCTGGTGCATACCATCCTCAGGGGCCTCCGGCGGCGTCATGTTCATAACCTGATCGGTGAGCGGTTTACGCGCTCAGCGACTTGCGGCCGCGTGCGCGGCGTGCGTTCAGGATCTTGCGGCCGGCCTTGGTGGCCATGCGCGCGCGGAAACCGTGGCGGCGTTTGCGAACCAGGTTCGAAGGCTGATAGGTGCGTTTCATCGCTCCGTCTCCAATCTATAGCGGTGGGGTGCGGCGCGGATTCGCCTGGCCCTAGTGTTCGAAGCCCGTCCTCTACTGCTAAGCGGGGGGTAAGTCAAACCCCAACAGTGGGGTTTTCGCGCCTTTTGCAACAATTCTGTACCCGCAGAGCTGAAAAGGTTTCAAAACACCCAATTATCGATGAAATCTCTCACATTCAGCGCCACAAAGATCAAGGCCCCGTGATCCCTCTGTTGCTTGACAGATTGGAAGCGCATCTTGGGCACAGAATGAAACAGAAAGAACCGGAAAACCTGATGTCTGAAACAAGCCAGGCACCGCGCAGCGGGTTTGCGCGCCATATTCCGTTGCTGGTGATCCTTGGTGTTGCCGTTGCGGGCTTTTTCACGCTGGGGGATTACCTGAGCTTTAAAACCTTGCGGGACAACCGCGAGGCGCTTTTGGCTTGGCGGGATGGTCATTATTGGGTCATGGCCGCAGCGTTTGTGGCCATTTATATCGTCATTGTAGCGTTCTCGCTGCCGGGGGCGGCGGTCGCGTCGATGACAGGCGGGTTCTTGTTTGGATTGTTTGCGGGCACGGTTCTCAATGTTGTGGCTGCAACCATCGGAGCTTCGGCTATTTTCCTGGCGGCACGCTGGGGATTGGGTGAGTCGCTGACCGCCCGTTTGGAATCGTCGGAAGGGACGGTCAAGAAGCTGAAGGATGGTCTGCGCGAGAATGAGATTTCGGTCCTGTTCCTGTTGCGGCTGGTCCCGGTTGTTCCGTTCTTTGTTGCAAATCTGGTGCCTGCTCTGGTCGGCGTGAAGTTTCGCAACTTCCTGATCACCACTGCCCTGGGCATTATTCCCGGGGGGATTGTCTACACGTGGATTGGTGTCGGGCTTGGTGGTGTATTCGATCGCGGCGGAACACCGGATGTGTCTCTGTTGTGGGAGCCGTTCGTGATCGGACCGATTATCGGCTTGTGCGTTCTGGCCGCTTTGCCCATCGTCATCAAAGCCTTGCGCGCAAATAAGGACAGCTGAGCCATGACCGAACTGAAAACAGACCTCCTGGTCATTGGGGCCGGGTCCGGCGGCCTGTCAGTTGCAGCTGGGGCCAGCCAGATGGGTGCAGATGTCGTTTTGCTGGAAGGCCACAAGATGGGCGGCGATTGCCTGAATTTCGGCTGCGTCCCGTCCAAGGCGCTGATCGCAAGCGGGAAGGCCGCTTATGGTCAGGCGCATTCCGCGGCGTTTGGGGTAGCGGATGTGACTCCTCAGATCGACTATGGGGCGGCCAAGGACCATGTGCATAACGTCATCGCCCAGATCGAACCGATGGACAGCCAAGAGCGCTTTGAAGGACTTGGCGTCAAGGTGATCCGAGAATACGGTGCCTTTATCTCTTCCAACCAAGTGCAGGCAGGAGATCACTTCATCACTGCGCGCCGGATCGTGATTGCAACAGGGTCATCGCCCCTGGTGCCGCCGATTCCCGGGCTGGATGCGGTTCCTTACTTTACGAATGAAACTATTTTCGACCTGCGCGAGCGGCCGGATCATTTGCTTATCATTGGCGGTGGCCCGATCGGTATGGAAATGGCGCAGGCCCATCGACGCCT
The DNA here is from genome assembly GCF_013034545.1 of Ruegeria sp. HKCCA5763. Taxonomy (NCBI): domain Bacteria; kingdom Pseudomonadati; phylum Pseudomonadota; class Alphaproteobacteria; order Rhodobacterales; family Roseobacteraceae; genus Ruegeria; species Ruegeria sp. HKCCA5763. The sequence goes on along the minus strand of NZ_WQGF01000007.1, from coordinate 208,047 downwards.
CGGCATTAAGGTCACGGTCATAGAGGGTCAAAGGGCGCTGGGCAAAGACGACCCCGAAGCCGCGGCGGTGGTGCTGGAAGCGCTACGTAGCGAAGGTATCGATATCCGCGAAAGCGCCATGGTGGCACAGATCCGAGGCAGCGAAGGCGCGGTAGAAGTGGTGACCGAAAACGGTGAGATTCTCACGGGATCTCATCTTTTGATCGCGGCCGGGCGCAAGGCAAACATTGACCGGTTGAATCTGCAAGCGGCGGGTATTGACCGCACCCGGACCGGCATTAAGACAGATGAAGCCCTCAGGACGACAAATCGCCGGATCTATGCCATTGGTGATGTTGCAGGTGGGATGCAGTTCACTCATGTGGCGGGCTACCATGCGGGTATCATAATTCGCTCGGCGTTGTTTGGTCTGCCGTCCAAAGCCAAGACCGCGCATATCCCCTGGGCGACCTACACAGATCCTGAACTGGCGCAAGTTGGTCTGACCGAAGCTCAAGCGCACGACCAGCATGGCGACAGGCTCGAAATTGCCCGCTTTGACTATCATCACAACGACCGGGCCATTTCCGAGCGTAGGACAAACGGCTTCATCAAGGTCATGGTTGTCAAAGGCCGTCCTGTTGGGGCCACAATCGTGGGTCATCAGGCAGGCGAGTTGATCAACTTGTGGTCGCTTGCATTGGCCAATAACCTGAAGATGGGGCAGATTGCTGCAATGGTTTCGCCCTATCCGACGATCGGAGAGCTTAACAAACGCGTGGCGGGTGCTTATTTCACGCCAAGGCTGTTTGAGAATCAGACAGTTAAACGTGTGGTCAGGTTCGTCCAGCGTTGGATTCCCTGACCTGAGGAGGGGCGCATTTTGAACTCGCTGTCGGGCCGATTTCTGATCCTGACGACGGTCTTCGTTATGTTGGCCGAAATCCTGATTTTTGTCCCGTCTATCGCTCGGTTCCGTGAGGATTTCCTGCTGAACCGTCTGGAGCGCGCCCAGATTGCTTCGCTGGCGTTGCTGGCAGACGATATGCTGGCTGATGACCTCGAGGCCGAACTGTTGGCGAATGCGGGTGTTTATAACGTGGTTTTGCGTCGGGACGAAGTTCGGCAGCTTATGTTGTCTTCACCGATTCCGGATTCAATTGCCAAGACATACGATCTGCGCGATGCGGGGCCCTGGGTTCTGATCCGGGACGCCATGAGCCGGATTGTCACGCCCGAAAATGAAATCATTCGAGTTATTGGCGAGCCGGTCAAAGGTGCGGGCTTGCTGATTGAAGTCACCACAGACAGCGCGCCATTGCGAATGGCGATGGTGGACTACGGCCTGCGTATTCTTGGCTTGTCTTTTGTCATTTCGATTATCACCGCTTCGCTGCTTTTCCTAGCTGTACGGGTTGTGCTTGTACGGCCAATCAAAAGCGTAGTGGGGTATATGCAGCGCTATGCCAGCGCGCCCGAAGACGCGCGGGGGATCATCTCGCCGAACTCGAAAGTGACAGAGCTGCGCGAAGCTGAAGAGGCGCTGCAAATGCTGCAGACTGACCTCACACAGGCGCTGCGACAGCGCGAGAGGTTGGCGCAGCTGGGTGGTGCCGTCGCCAAAGTAAGTCACGATTTGCGCAATATTTTGACATCGGCACAGCTGTTCACGGACAGGATCGAATCCAGCGATGATCCACTGGTTCGTCGGATGGCCCCTAAATTGGTGAATTCCATCACCCGTGCCGTATCTTTGTGTGAAAGCACGCTGGCCTTTGGGCGCGCGGAAGAACCGGCCCCGACGCTGACGATGGTTCCAGTGCGGTCGCTGGCCGCGGATGTGGCAGCCAGTGAACAACTTGCCGTCGCCGATGCCTGCGTCGAAATTGTGAATGAAGTTCCCGAAGATCTGATTGTCCGCGCAGACCCCGAGCAGCTTTTTCGGGTTATCATGAACCTCGTGCGCAACGCGCGTCAGGCCCTGGTTGCGGCGGGCAAGCCTGGGCGCGTTACAATTGCCGGCTGCGAATATGGAGACACCTGGTGCATTGAAATCAGCGATACAGGCCCGGGTCTTCCACCAAAAGCGCGCGAAAACCTGTTTACACCATTCCAGGGCGGAGTTCGAAAGGGCGGTTCGGGTTTGGGGCTGGCGATTTCGCAGGAACTTGTGCGCGGACATGGTGGAGACCTGAGTTTGAAACAGACTGGACCCGAAGGAACCGTGTTCGAAATAAGCCTTCCGCGCGGCGACATGACTTTTTGAAATATTTTTGAAGAATCGACTTGCACGTCCTGGGCGGCAGGTCTAAACACCGCCTCACCAACGCGGACCGATAGCTCAGCTGGATAGAGTACTTGACTACGAATCAAGGGGTCGGGGGTTCGAATCCTCCTCGGTCCGCCACTTGGTGATTTTCACAAATTTTGATGAAACATACTAGGTTGCTTAAACCTTTGTGTTTTATGGCTGAGGTCGCGCTAGAGGGTTTCGTTGGATTTTATCTGATTATGCCAGTATACTTTTATTGAGTGGTATATTTTGTGGTATTTACATGGCTGCGCTCAGCGGAAAGCTGACAAAGAAGCTTGTAGAGAATCTCGGTCCGGGTCGGCATGGTGACGGTTCTGGCCTGTATCTCGTTGTCGATCCATCGGGCGCACGGCGCTGGATCGTGCGTGTAACGGTCAAAGGGCAGAAGAACCGCAAGGGCGCTCCGCTGCGCACGGATTTCGGGTTAGGTGGCGCTGATGTCGTCACACTAAACCAGGCTCGAGAAAGAGCCCTCGAATATCGACGCATGGCAAAGTCCGGGCTGAACCCGCGCTTCAACGCCCAGCGTGAAATCCCGACCTTTGAGGAACTAAGCCGACAAGTTCACATTGACCGCCTGCCAACATGGAAGAATGCCAAACACGGCCAGCAATGGCTTAACACCTTGCGCGACTATGCGTTCCCCAAGATCGGCCGTATGCCCGTGGACAGCATCGATCAGCCCGAAGTTCTGATGTGCCTGTCGCCCATCTGGACCGAGAAACACGAAACCGCAAAGCGACTGTCTCAACGGATCAAGACGGTGCTCGACGTGGCAAAATCCAAGGGCTTCCGTTCGGGCGAGAACCCGGTGACTGCGATCCGCGAAGGCAAGGTGCTGCCCACCGTCAAAGCCAAGGTGCAGCACCATGACGCGATGCCGTGGCAGGAGGTGCCCGCATTCTATGCCGAGTTGCAGACCCGTTCGGCCATGGCCGCCAGGGCACTGCAGTTCACCATTTTGACCGCCTGCCGAACCTCAGAAGTGCTGGAGATGAAATGGCCCGAGGTAGATGTCAATGCGCGACTGTGGACCATACCTGCGGAGCGCATGAAAGGCGGGCAGGTCCATCGCGTGCCTCTCACCGGCGAAATGCTGGCCATTCTGGAGCCGCTGCGTGCGCTGGCCTCTGACTACGTGTTCGAGGGGCAAAAACGACACCAGCCCTTGTCGAACATGTCCATGCTGATGTTACTGCGCCGGATGCGGAAAGATGGCGTCACTGTGCACGGCTTCCGCAGTTCGTTCCGAGATTGGGCTGCGGAGTCTGCAAACGCGCCTCGGGAACTGGCTGAGGCGGCTTTGGCTCATCAGGTTGGGTCCGATGTAGAGCGCGCCTACGCTCGGTCTGACTTGTTGGATCGTCGGCGCGAATTGGTCGAGCGCTGGAGCAGGTTCTTGTGTTAACGACCCTGATGGGAGGAAAAGAGGGTATTGGAACGTTTTTCGGAAGAAGAAAGTGAACGATTAAACAAGATCCTATCCTATGAATTGAACCCCTTCGTTCATGGCGAGGGCGAGTTAAAAGAAGTTCCACTTGGTAAGAAAACAAAGGACTGGCTGTTTGAAACTCGAATGAACTTACCTTCCGATGTGAACGCCGAGCTTGACCGTATTGGTTTCGACGAGCTGCCGGATCAAGTTCGTGTTCATCTGCTGAATGAAATATTGGAAGAAAGGCAGGTCAGTTCAGCACCCAAATGGTGGGAGATGAACTTCTTTGAGTTTTCCACAAATGATTTGTGGGAGTTTTTCGTGGAGCAATGTCGAAGGAATTATGAAATCGATTATGTGAGGGAGCATTTTGACCTCCTCATTGCATCGTTTGTAGAGTTGGAAGAGGCTCGACATATCCTGCAAGTCAGCAAACTAAACAAAAGTAAATACTCTCGGGAGCAGGTCGACTTAGCGCTCGAAGTTTTTGATAGAAGCTACCCTTTGGACTTCCGCGACTATGAAGAAGCTCCACGGCGATCGAGAAGTCCACTAGACAAATTGAGAGAGGCTTTGGCATTTGAACTCGATAAGCTCGACTCAGTCTTCACTAAGCGCTGGTTCGAGTTCAAAATATTGGACGAGTTGGCTAGCTTTAAAAGCTACATTCATGAAGGTTCAAGGGATAGCGAACTGAGCAAAGCTATAGCTGGTCAGCTGCGCCACTACATGTACGGTCAGCTCTTGGCATTAGGCCGGATGGTCGAACACTACCGCTGGAAATTCAGCTACGAAGATGCAGCAATAACCGGAGTGCGGTCCGCAAAAACCAGACTTAGGGCTGGAGAAGCCGGGGCGCGCGCATCTCGAAAACGCAGACTTCAAAACTTGGAATCGCTGATGCAACAAATCGAGGAGCTGTCTGACGCGGTCGGTTTGATCAATGAAGAACGCATTGTTGAACAAGCTTTGGAAAAGACAGTTGAGAAAAGAAAGGACTTCCCAAAGTCAGCAAAGACCCATGCGGATTACGGTACGGCTCTACGTTCAGAAGAACCCTTCAAATCAAGGTACGAAGCAGTTTTTAAGAAAAACGCCTAAGTGGTTTCTCCCTTTCGGAAAGCGCTTAGGCGCAGGAAAAAGTCTGGTGACACTTCGGGAAAGCTGCCCATAATTGGGAGCCATCGCAACTGATCCAAGAGGATTTCAACGATGGCAAACGTCTTCAATGACGACCGGGTCTATTTTCCAGAAGACCCTGAAATGCAATTGCTAGGAAACCGCGAGAAGCTGGCTCAATGGCGTCACCGCATGTGCGGTCCGGCCTTCATCCGCATCGGTCGGCGGATCGCCTATCACGGCGCTGATCTGAACGCCTGGCTGTCGGCTCGTCGTACCGATCCCAACAACGAGGCTGCATAATGAAAAACCCCAACTCCAAGCGCGGAGATGGGGCTTTTCCAGTGACATCAACTGCCACCCTAGCAAGTCCAGTTGATGCCACAGGATGCCCCGCGCCGACAAGACAAAACGAGCGCCGGTACTACTGGTCACCCCTGAGCCACTCGGTCGAACGGGTGATCGTACGGAAAGGACGGATCAAGCATGGCTGATATGTCCTTTTCCAAATCGAACCTTTCCAGTCACGATAGGGGGCCAGACGCTGGCCCTCTTTCCCAAACCGATCATCGAGAACACTAATACTAACCACTCCTTGTTACGCGAGGCGGACATGAGCAAGACACAAAAAGACAGTGGCAACGATCTGCAGACAAAGAACTCCGAGCTTACCGACGCGGAAACCAATGCGATTGCGGATCTGAGGGAACGGAAGAAATCACGCGTTCGGGCACCGGGCATCAAGTTGGACTTCGATGAAGACACACGCAGGCTCACGGTTGGGCACAAAGGAAAAGACCCAACGGCGGCCTGTGCTTTGGCGATGCATGAGCTCGGCACAGCTGACTACCGGTTCTTCGAAGGCGTTATGGATCAAGTCGCGACTCTTGGGCAACAGGACAGTTCTGTCTCCGAGACCGCGTCGAACTTCGTGATGTCCGTTGTTGCCGGGGTCAGACCGCAGGACGAGATTGAAGCCATGCTTGCGATCCAAATGGGTGCGGTCCATCAGGCCACGATGATGATGGCGCGCAGGCTCAATCACGTCGAGACTCTTCCTCAACAAGACTCGGCGGAACGGGCGCTCAATAAGCTTGCGCGAACTTTCACAAGCCAGGTTGAAGCGCTGAAAAGATATCGATCCAAGGCGGATCAGACCGTCAGGGTTGAACGCGTCGAGGTCAAAGAAGGTGGCCAGGCTATTGTTGGCAACGTTCAAAACGGGGGGCGGTCCAATGACAAAAAGTGACGACAACCTCATGGACCCCACCAAACGGCTCAGGAATGCGCCCAGATGTACCGCCACGGCAAAGTCCACGGGCCGGCGATGTCGCGCACCCGCTGTTCGGAGCTGGAGTGTTTGTCGCATGCATGGGGCTGGAGGTGGGCACGCTGCTGGGCCAAGCCATCCTTCGTGGAAGAATGGGGAAAGGTCGAGAGAAACCGAGGAGATGCGCAAGACGATCAATGAACTTATCCGCGCTGACAGGGCACTGCAGAAATTGATCGACTGACCCGGCACGGCCTCGCAAGCAAGGCAAAGCAGTCGTTCGAGCGAAGTGCTTGGATGGCTGCTCCGAGCCCAAAGCGGATTTTCAAAATTCTTAACCCGTATGGACGACGAGCTGACTGTGGGCATTGGAAATCGCATAGTATTGCGAGCGTGCTACGGCCTATCCCTAGATTTTTGTCGCCTTCTTAATGCTATAGTGAATTGGCTTGGTTCCGGAGGTTGGTTGATGCTCATCGTCTTAAGTCTTTACTTCGGCTTGATTTGGTTGGTTTTTTCTAAACTCAAATGGCTTCCGTGGAACGCTTTCTGGAAAACAGTTATCTATGGTGGCGCTGCAGTAATTGCCCTTGTGGTCTTGGGAGCTCTCAACCACACAACACCGACAGGGCCAGTTTCAGTTCAAGGAATTGAGACAAACATCGCACCTAACGTATCCGGAACGGTTGTCGAGGTGGCTGTCGAGGCCAATCAATCCGTTAATGAGGGTGATCTACTCTTCAAAATTGATCCTGAGGTTTTTGCTGCTGAAGTGTCACGTCTCGAGGCCTCTCTTGAAACGGCTAAGTCTTCGGCTGACCAGTTACTGACTGATCTCACCGCAGCCGAGGCAGAAATCGAGTCTTTGAATGTTCAGCTTCTCTTTGGGCAGCAGAGGCGCGACGACATCATCCAATTGGAAGAGCGAGGCGCATCGACAACTTTTCAACTCCAAGAAGCCGTTGCTACGATTGATCAATTGACCGCGAATATCCGAGCAGCTGAAGCGCGCAAAAAGGGACTGGAGCGTCGAATTTCCGCTACGATTGACGGCCGAGACGCCGCAGTTGTGGAAGCTGAAATGGCACTCGAGCAGGCCAGATGGAGCCTTGAAGAGACAGAGGTTCATTCACCCGGAAATGGCGTTGTTTCTGCTGTTACACTACGGCCTGGAAACCGCGCCACCACGTTTCAAGGTGCGATAACATTTATTGATCCGTCGGATTTTGCAATTGTAGCCTCCCTTCCACAATCGAGCCGCCAAAACGTAAACATCGGAGACGAGATTAGGTTGGCACTGCGGACACAGCCTGGCACAGAGCTCTCTGGCATCATTGTTGCTTTACCGGTGGGATCCGCCGAGGGGACACTCGATCTGCGCGCGGGGCTTCCTTCAATACGAGAGCTGGCCGGGATCTCTAGCTACCCAGTGCTGATCGAGTTATCTGAGGTTTCCGATTTGGAAGATCTTCCTTTTGGTACATCAGGAACAGCATTGGTAATGACTGAAAAAGCAGGCGCAATCGGGGTTCTTGCCGAAATCCTGTTCTGGGTAACTAAACAGCTGAATTATTTGTGACCGGTAATGGGTGCCATGTTGCAACGAATGGCAGCATTGTCCGCACAACAGACATTAGAGAGAGTTGCGACGAATGACTGCTCTGCGGACTAAGCTGCCGCTCGCAGCAACTGCGAAAAACAGCATGCCAAAAAGTAGCTGTGCGCTACCGGGAAACGTCAGCTGCACAAAGTTTTTTTGGTTTCATTTTTTGCTAGTAAGTTCCGTCGCCGCTTTCTTCCAATGGCACTTCGTATCCTGCTAGTCTTAAGCCCTCCATTATTCTTTCAATCAACTCATCGGGCATGCCTCTCGCGCGGTAAGGCGCACGCGGATCCTTGTGGAAATTGGGAAACTTTGTCTTCAGCTTCGCCACAGTCTCTTCGGCCCTTTTTTTGTCCCCGTTGAGCGCATAACAAGCAGCAAGACTGGCCAAAGTGTGGTGAGACGTGGCCCCCTTGGAAAGAGCTACGTTTATAGCTTCCTCGTAGTCGCCTTTGCTGATCGCATAGAGATGTTCGGCATTTCTGAAGCCGGGGTGTAATTTCGGGTTGAGCGCCCTTGCCCGTGCAATCCATTCGATGCCGTTTTCGAAGTCGCCCGAATAGGCCAGGAATATCCCCAGATCAGCCAGAATCCATGAGTCATTCGGGTTTAATTCGACGGCTTTCTGGGCGTATTTGTGGAACACGTCCATGCTTTCTCCCAGCAGGCGGCTTCGCACCGCCAATGAATAGTAGGCGTCCGGGTTGTCACGATCCGCAGCGATTGCATTTCTGGCGGCTTCCTCGCTGAGCTGCGCCCAGTTTGGATCGACATCGTAGGAGTTTTTATAGGAATCTAGATAGTTGTAGGCCAACCGTGACCAAGCCAGGGAAAACCCCGGTTCCTCCCTAACCGTGCGCAGAAGGCAGTCCCGCGCCCTGCGGTGTTCAGGCAACGCAAATGTTTGATAGAACCAGTGCGCCGTCATGTAGCACTCGTAGGCGTCAAGGGTTTCCGGCGCTTTTTCTCTGATCAACTGGAGCATCTCCGTTTTGAACAAAGGCGCATCGCTTGATCCAACCAACGAGGCGATCTTCCGCGCGATCTCAAGCTGCACATCCAGAACGCTCGCAAGGTTAAGGTCGCGTTCAAACGGCCCCGGCGCTTGAAGCTGCAAGCAGGTCCGAGCATCGATGAAGGTGGTCGTCACCCGTATTTTCTCGTTCGACCGCTGCACAGTTCCACCGAGGATGTAATCGGCACCGGCTTCATCTCTGATTTTTCTGCAATTGGCATTATCCCCAAATGCAACGCCCGTTTCAGGTGCCAGCACGAACAAGTTCGAAAACTTCGCAAGCAAAGCGTTGATGTCGCGGGTGAGACCATTACTGAAGTATTCATCCGCCGGGTCGCCACTCACGTTTTCAAAAGGTAGGATCAAAATGCGCGGTCCGGTCGGCAGGGCTTGTTCCTGGTGTGAGGGATATAACTGGTACACAGCCAACGCGAGAACCACGGCAGCCATCGCCACCAGCGAGCCGACTTGACGCGCCCCCCAGCGCGACATTGGTTTCACAGATTTTTCGGCGGGCCAGGTCCAGATTTCGACGCTTTTCGTGATATTCTTCAGACTATGCACACCGGAATACCCGAACGTGGCATCCACCTTGCCCAAGACCTGATCTGCAACCGGTTTGGACATGATGATCCCATCCGGCGGCGCAAGCGCCTCAAGCCGCGCTGCAATATTGACACCATCACCCAGGAGGTTTCCGTCCTGATCCATCACATCGCCCAGATGCACACCGAAACGGAACCTCATCTGTCCGGCTTCCGGTTTTCCGGTATTACGCGCCTTCACTGCTTCCTGTGAACTCAACGCGGCCCGCACCGCTTCCACAGGGCTTGCGAATTCAGCAATCACGCTATCACCGGCACTGCCAAAAATGCGCCCCTCGTGGCTCTCGATCTGGGCATCAATCAATGCTCGGCAGGCTGTCAGTTCTGCCAACGCGGCTTCTTCATCCTCGCCCATCAACCGGGAATATGCCACAGCATCCGCGACGAGGATAGTGGTCAATCGGCGATCCATCGTTGCCTCCCGGTGAACCGATAGTACACAACGCGCGCGCAGTTTTGTAGCGTGCAAATTAATGCGCTGTTTTCCTTTGCCAGCGAAACATCCGGTTTTGGCTATCCGGAAAAGGCCTCGGGAGACACTCTGTAAGGTCTGCTTTGGGCTCAAGTCAGTCATCTGAGTCGTTAAGTCAGATGACGGCTTAGGAACGGATAGCGGTCATTGTTGGTGGTCATTCCGAGAAATTTCGCCTGAACGTCTGCATTGAACGGCGCTGGACGTTCTTTGAAATCTGCTGAACGGCAGAGTTTCGGTCAAAGCAGACACGGGAAATAACAGACCGCGTTGCCTTGTTTGAATATCGCACTCGATCTGGCCACTCACTCGGATAAACCAAAATTCGTTGCTTTCTAGACAACGCCCGCACCAGTTTCGGCGGGCTAACCAAAACCTTGATGCTTGAGGCGAAGAGACAAAAAATGACGAATAAATGACCCCGCAAACTGCGGGGCCACAAAGGGTTTGACGAAAAGGCGACTCAACTTTTTTGAGGTTGAGCGACGGCCTAAGTTAGCTGGCAAGTGCAAGGTTGCATTTACGCCCTTCTTCCATAGCCTTCTTTGTACCGGTTAGGTCCACAATGAAATTTGCGGACTTCTTTGGAAATGCGATCAAAGTCTGTCCTTCGGCCACGGCAGTCGCCATATTCGCGTCCTTTACAACGATATAGCCACCAGAGTAGTCATCCGCTAGCTTCTTGCTTTTTATGCCTTTTGCGCGACCTTCATACACGAAGTCGTCAATTGCTATTTCTATTTTTTGACGGTTTTTGATGTCTATGTCAGCTTGCGTGAATACTCCCAAGTAACCGTGTTTTTGGTTTTTGGTTAGACCCATTTGCATGACGTTCCCGCTCTCGAAGACTTTTTCTATCAGGCATGTACCAGAGTCGTTGTCAGCATAAACCGTCCAGCCTTCAACCTCACTGTAAATCTCGAAGTTGTCGCTACTTGCCGGAACCGGGTCTTTGGCAGCGGCAACAGTTGCATATGCGGAGATTGCCGCGGCGGCAAAAATGGCAGCATATTTCATGTATTCCTCCCAATTAGATGATGCGTCGCGAAGCTACCTACGACGCAACAAAAGCAAATATGTCGATGTGAATTCATTTCAACGAGTGAAAGCGTCGTTTGCAAACAACTGCTCGAAAAGCACTGCGGAACGTCGGTGAACACCTATAGCCTGAACAACTCGCAAGCTCTTCTTTCAAAATACAAATCTTTTGTGGGAGTTTTGATCCAAACTCATGATGGCTTCGTACCTATCATACCCCTAACTGATACCCACGGTCGTCTCCCATCCCATGAACGACCGTGGGTTTTTTCGCCAGTTCCATTGGTTCGTGTCTGGAAATGACTAGGGGCTGCACCCAAAACAGAACTACAAAAGCTCGTCGCTGCATTTACAGAAGTATTTTCCATCTCGTGGATGCTTTTTGAGTAATTGTTTGGAATAGCTCCAAAAAAGTATCAACCAACATAAGCAACCATACAATTCTAAGAAGGTGCTCGGTTAACTCGCGACCAAAGCTCTCCATCTCGAGGGGTGTGCGCATTGCATGCTCCGACTTTTAAGCAGTTGGATCTATCAAATATCCAAATTGGATACATAAATAGAGCAAGCATCGAAATATCAGAATGTTTCCCGTAGTGAGTGCGGGCGTCATTTGATTACCTAGCACTTTCCTACAGCCCCGCGTTGATCCTATCCCAGGGTAATCGACGCGGGGCAACAGATAGAATCACCTCTACAAGCAAATAGTCTGCAACTTTGTCATTGTTCCAGTTCACTTTGTTTCTTGATCCTAAAAGAAAACGTATAAAGTGATCGAACTAGGTTAGCTTCCCGCCCTACTCGGGCTGGACGCGGTTACTCGTCGCATCCAACCTGAACTTAAATTTGTGAGCAATGCAGACGCCAACGGCTTGCTTTTGCAGACGACCATTCAAGTATGACCGGAATTCCTTTGGCGATAGTCAGAGGGTGCCAATCCCGTTACCTTCTTAAATGCGCGGCTGAAATTATTTGCGGTTTCGTATCCTAGCATGGAGGAGATACTGGAGACTGTCTCGCGCGTATCTGTAAGGAGTTCCTCGGCCCTTGCTACCCTGATATCGTTGACGATTTCGCGAAAACGAACCCCTTCGCTTGCTAACTTCCGTTGTAGTGTGCGAACGCCAAGATCGAGCGAACGCGCGGTGGCATCAATCGACATTTCCTCCCGATGAAGTTGTTGCCAAACCACCTCCTCGACTTGTCCTCTAAGTGTTTGAGGTGGGCCGCCCAATCGTTCGCGTGAAATATCTCCGACAGTTGTCGAGCCTCCGCTAAGTTTTTTGGGCGCGGCTTCGGAGCTCAAAGCCGAAGCTTCAAACTCAACCCCAAGGCGGGTGGCGTTCCAGATTACAGGACAAGCGTAAGTGTCTTCTGCCTCGACAAACCCAGGAACTTTCGGGAAGTCCAAGAGCACGGCCGATGGCTTCCAATCGTTTCCTAAATACGCGCGGAATATGCTCAGAAAAACCCCAACGGCCGAGAAACCGATGTCCGGATACGCGAAATGCGAGCGAAGTCCAAAACGATAACAGTAGCGCGCGCTAGTGCCCGAAGTTTCAAGCCACGCGCGATCCGTGGACGAATGAAATGGCATGACGGCAGAAGCTCGTATTAGCGCTGCCCCCAGCGTTGGAGCAGAAAGAACGTAACTCCCCCAGGCGCCGTAGTCAGCGACAGTGAGATACGGTGACCACAACAATCCGATGTTTTGTTGTCCCGTGGATCGTGCGGCTTCGTGCACAAAGGTCGCCAAGGCATGCTCCGAGATGTAACCGCCTCTTTCCTCAATGAAGTGAACAGGAAGATCGGCAGAGTCAAAAGCACGCAACAAGCGTCTTTCCCCAGCGGCCTCAAGCACAAACTGGGGCATCGCGCCCAAGGCCTTGGCCGAAATCATCGGTGGTAGGTTCAATCCGTCAACCCGCTTGTTCGCCCGCGTGTCGTGAAATGATACGCATCGGCTGAACGGATGTGCAAGCTTTCCCTAAACAGCAGGGAGCATTGCAATATGAAAATACTTCGGCCATTACACGGCGGTTTTTCGATGCATTTTTTGGGAATGGTGCTCGGCGCAGGTATTTCTGCTTCACCAGTTTTCTCCCAGTCCTTCAACGACACGGGCGACATCCTTGCACGATCAGCCGAGGTCGAGGACATCGAGTACAAGATTATGGTGCAGCGTGCCACCCAGACGGCCATTTGGGGAATGCCTGCCGCCGGTATGATCGATTTCCTCAAGGGCATTCGCCGCGACCTCGGTGGCGACTACAATGACATCATTTATCTCAACAAGCCGTTCGACTCCAAACATGGGTTTCTTACGGCCAACGATGTTACGGCCTATGCTTGGGCTTCAATGACCTCCGAACCCGGTCCCCTTGTCATTGAAGTGCCCGCTGCCACCGACAAGGTGAACTACTTCGGTACAATCGTGAATGCTTGGGATGTTCCTATTGTGGACGTAGGTCCCGATGGTTTCGATGAAGGTGTCGGCGGCAAGTACCTCATGCTACCCCCAGGCTACGAAGGGGAAATGTCGCTGGAGGAATTAACTGAAGCGGGATACCTTCCCTTTGAAACAGATACCTACGAATATGGTTTTTCGTTCCGGCCAAAACTGACGAATGGCGGAACGGACGCCGATGCGGCCGAGTACGCTCAGACGATCAAAGTGTACTACCTGTCCGAGGCCGACAATCCGCCACCCAACAACTATCTCGAAGCGTCAGAAGTGCCGTACGACTCGCTTCCATACTACAACGAGACATTCTTTCAGGACCTGAACGATTACGTTCAAAACAACCCGATCCGTCCACAAGACAAGGTTATGGTGAATTTTCTGAAAGATCTCGGGATCGAGAAGGGAAAGCCTTTCGAACCAAGTGAACTTCAAATGCAGGCAATGAACGAGGGATTGTTGCTCGCGTACGCCTCGATGCAGAACTACTTTGTGACGCCCGGGAAAGCCATGATCCCACTTTGGGTCGACGATAGCGGCGAGATGAGGAGCCAGTGGTTGATTTGGGATTTCGCGGATGGTCAACCCGAGGCTGGTTTCCCCTATGAGACTGAGACCGAAGTCCTTGTGGATGCGCGTGCGGGCGGCAGTTATTTCTGGATTACATACCTGCCGAAACAACTGGGCGGAGGTACATTTTATCTGACAGGCCTGCGCGACAGCGACGGGGAAATGTACGATCACAATCAGACCTATAAACTGAACGTCCCAGCGGATACACCTGCCGACGATTTCTGGTCCGTGATTGTTTATTCGATGGAGACCAAGAGCTTCATTCGGAACGTTGATCCTGTCGGTTTGTCCGAGCGCGACACTGATGCGATGCAGGCTAATGAAGACGGTTCTTACGACATCTTTTTTGGACCAGAAGCACCGGAAGGCATGGAAAGCAACTGGATACCAACCACAGAGCCGTACTTCCTTTTGTTTCGTCTATATGGGCCGCAAGAAGGATGGCTGGAGAGTGGCTGGATGCTGGGCGATCTAGAAAAAGTAAACTGATCAAAACAAACAGTAATTCCCAATGGAGCGAACAATGAAAACAAAGTCGTTAGCTGTGCTGACTGCCCTGATACTCGCATCGCATTCTTCAGCCCAAGAATTCAAAGCCGACGTTCCTGAGAATGTTCTTACACCAGACAAGGTCGAGACCCAGACGCTTGGTGATCTGGAATTCTTCGATGGTATGCCATCACCTGAGACGGTGGAGAAAGTCTTCGACAACCTTGATCTGATCAGAGCAACGACGGCTTTCCTGGATGGCATGAAGATCGCTTCGCTTCGAGCTATGTTTCAGGGATACGAAGACTTGGGCGTCAATCCCAATGACGTCGTGATTGCAGAAGACCTGCTGGACGCGCGGTCCATCTGGCTGACGCCCAATACAACCACAATCTACATTGGTTCGAATGTCGATATCTCGGATGGCCCGATGGTGATTGAGGTTCCGGCAGGCCTGCTTGGGTTGCTTGATGACGCCGCGTTTGACTATGTGACGGATATCGGGGCGCTTGGCGCGGATAAGGGAGAAGGTGGCAAGTATCTACTTTTGCACAACGACGATGAAACGCCGGTGCCCGAGGGCTACTTCGAACTACGCACAAAGACATATGAGCACTGGTTGTTGCTAAGACGCTCGCCAGACGCAGACGGAGATACGGCTGGCCCTGTTGCCGAGATCAAGGCGGGTCTGAATATCTATCCGCTTAGTGAAGCGGACAATCCTCCCGCGGAAATTTTCCTGAATATCTCCGGTGTTCAACACAACACTGTTCACGCGAACAACGAAGACTTCTTTGAAGAGATCCACGTCGCACTCGAAAACAATCCAATTGGTGCGTTCAGTCCGGAAATTGTAGGAACGTTTGCTTCCATAGGGATCAGGAAGGGCGAGCCCTTCGAACCCGATGCCCGTATGCAGGCCATTTTCAAGGAGGCAGCAGCAATCGCAAACGCCACGGCGCGAGCGATCACGTATGCCTCGCGCGATCCGGGAGTTTTCTTTTATGAAGACCGGCAATGGAACTCACCGTTCCAACGCCAGAGCTATCTTTTTCTTGAGGACGGCGCGCGCATCCTCGATGATCGGTCGTACTTTTTCTATATGGCAACGGGCATAACGCCTGCGATGACCTCGCCACCGGTCGGGACGGGGTCTGTCTATGCGATGACAGCGCGAGACAGCAACGGACAGTACCTTGACGGCTCAAAAACCTATAAGGTAACGCTACCGGCGCCGGTTCCCGCCAAAAACTTTGCGTCGTTTATGTTGTATAGCGGACAGACTCGGTCAATCCTTGAAACTGACCAGCAATCCGGTGGTATCGACTCTAATAGACCGGGGATAAAACCTAATGAGGATGGGAGTACCAGCATCTATTTTGGTCCAGAAGCCCCAGAAGGTTGGGAGAACAACTGGGCGCAAACCATGCCCGGGCAAAGCTTCAACGTGATGATGCGCCTCTACGGCCCGCTCGAGCCTTGGTTCGACAAGACCTGGCGTCCCGGTGATCTGGAACTGGTAGAATAAAGCGACAACCGCGACTATCGGGCGACGCTACTTTTTGGCGTCGTCTGACATTTTTTCGGTGTCCGCTTCGGGGCTCGGTGCGGCCATTCGCCGAAATGTCGCGAGCGACCGCTACACGGGCGAAGCTACCGATCAGCTATTGGTCGGTTCGTAAGGTTGGGCACTCCAAACGAAACTGGCGACCTTTAGAGACCCGAAGTGCTTTTCCATTGGTATTTCAGTACCAACGGTGGCATCGTCCATTCTCGAAAATGACAATAACTCGAGGTAAAAATGGGCGACGGCTACCTGCATCGATACTTTCTGAATAATGGCGACAAACGCCTGCACAAGTGGGTGCACTACTTCGACATATATGAAAAACACTTTGAGAAATTCCGTAGTCGCCCCATACGGATGCTCGAAATTGGCGTTCACGGTGGCGGTTCGCTAGAGATGTGGCGCGACTATTTTCACAACGAATCACAAATAGTTGGTATCGACATCAACCCCGAATGCGAGAAGCATGCCGCCAATAACATAGATATTCATATAGGGAGCCAAGACGACAAGAAATTTCTCGAGGAAGTATCTGATAAGTATGGAGGTTTCGATGTTGTTCTTGACGATGGCAGCCACGTAAACTCCCACGTTATTACGACGTTTGGAACCCTTTACGAGCGTGTTTCGGCTCATGGGACATACATGGTGGAAGACATGCACACGTCGTATTGGCCAAGATTTGGAGGCGGGTTGGGAAAGGAAGGTACTTTCATTGAGTATGCGAAATCAAAGATTGATGAGTTGAACGCTCAACATGTTCGAGGCGATTTCGAAACGACAGCCTTTACACGCCAAACCGATAGCATAACTTTTTACGATAGTATGGTCGTGTTCGAACGACGGCCCCAAGGTCGACGGCAAGACTTGGTTACTCGTTCAATGAAATAAGCCAGAGCTGTTTTGCTTCCCTTATCATACTCGCTAGGGAATAATTTCTACAAGGATTTCGAAACGCAAGTTAAGGGGCTCTGGGTTGTTCGCATTATTTCACACTGCTTAAAAAGTCTTATAGGCTGCCTTGCGAACTAGATTACTAACCCATGGAATTACGGAGAGAAATTGGCTTTGAACCGAAAGGTAGCCTGTTGCATTAACAATTGTTTGAACATGCAGCCAATCCAACGTGCTCAAAGTGCGTTTATTCGTTCAATAATTGTAGCCGCTCTTGCATCAAAAGAGTGTCTATGGCGCATTTGATGAGCAAAGGCGATCCTTTCGATGCGACGGTCAATTCTTTCATCCCGTGCGGCTACAATAGCTTCCGCGAAATCGGTCTTGTCCCGGACGATGTATAGATAAGGTTTGATGTCCTCAGGAAACCAGCCTACGTCGTCCGTTATAACCGGAGTTGCGCACGCAAGCGCATCAAATATTCTATTTGATGGTATACCAGCGGAACACATAGTTGGTGTGTGATCGTTTAGAACCGCGGATGCAGAGCGATAAACACTTGGTAGGTCTTCGTTCGGTACCCTTGCGCCCACAAGCAGTTTGGAGGCGTCAGTATGTTCCCAACCGTTTCCCCACAATCGGATATCACATTGAGTTTCTAGTGCGTATCGAACCATTGGGCGGCCGCTTCGAGCGATACCGACGAAAACGGCGGATCCGCGATCCGTCACTGTCTTTGGTGGCACCATCCTTTTAGGGTCGAAGGCTTGAGGGAGCAGCGAAGTTCTCTCCAACTCGACGTGAGATGCGACATCGTCCAGCGCAGGTTTCCCAGCTACGAAGAAATGATCTCCCCCGGCTATCTCTCTTTTGCTTAGTCCTGGTTTGGACATCAGCCAAAAAAGCGTTCGCCGACCCGGTACGGGCGCATATTTCGCGCCTCCCCTCAACACCAAATCAATCTCGTCGGGCGTTTCAACTACATCCCAGTGTTTTCTCGTCTGAACACGGGCGCGATGTCCTGCGCGTTGTAGAGCCTCCATCAGAGCAACTCCAAAATGGTAATCGCCCCAGCGGTTCTGAACCCGAGGCCGTGGGACTGGCAGTTTTATTGCCAAGTTAAAACTCTCGTTATTGTTGATCCACGGACATTTGGAAGTTGGAGTAAGCTCAAAGCTGTTAACTGTTGCTTCACAGTCAGATCTATCGCCGTATACACTGCAGATTTCATTGTATTTTTCCTGCAAAACTCTATTCGTAGGATCTAGTTTTTCCACTACAATTATGCCGGTTGGTGCCGCGTCATAAAGTTCCAATTTTAGATCTGGGCGATATTCCCGAAGGATGGGAACAATCTTCCAGACATCACCTGTCCAGTCACGTGTCTCAACTGTGCTCCGGTCGCGATTCGCCATGTTTGTCGTCCAAGGCAGAAAGTTCTTCATGACGATTCTGCCCTCAGGTGCCATTAGTCGCTCGGAATTCATGAAGTCGCGCAACAGAACTTCAAATAGATGCATGCCGTCCAAAAATGCGAGGTCGAATCTGGCACCTGTATTTGCAATGAAACTTGACGAAAAAAAATCGTCACTGGTTTGTTGCATGAGGAACAGTTGTTCTTTTCCCTTCAATACATTGCGTTTCAGTCGAAATTCTGGATCAACCGCCACTGAGTTTGTTTGAGACAGTGTAAGACTACGTCCAGTCTGCGTTCCTATTTCCAAATACCAGTTCGGCTTCATCCGTCGATGCAAACCGGCCAGTACCTCTGTATAGGGATGTCCTTTTGCTTTGCGCATTCCCACTCCATGAAACGTGTCTCTGCGACATCTAAATAACTTGTCGAAGAAGGCTACAACCTATGCGTTTCGAGGGAAACTCTCCCCGTGTAGTTAAAAGCGGAATGTTCACGTAGTGATCATAGCCTGTCACCACGAGCGAGACTTCGTTGGAGCCGAAGGCGGGCATCTCGAGGACCATCGGTTCATGCCGCAGATCGAGCAAGACGTCGATGTAGAGCGTGTCGTTGTTCGGCCGCGCTGTGTTTTCGTCCTTTAGGGTCGTGTCCGCCTGTACCGTGTTGAAGCCGCCATGATCCGCCGCAATCTTATTGTTCACTTTGCACATCGCGACGTACTGGAAGGATTGCTCCACCATGTTGCGCAGCGCCGCATTATCTGGATCGACGATCGCGGCAAAAGTGGACGGAGTCATCGCTACAAGGAGCGCTCCAAAGGCCGCTGGTAGAAGGGATTTGTTGAACACTGCATATCTCCCATGATGCTTTTTTTCGCTGGGAATATCGAAATGTGCACTAATTTCTCTGGTGAGAAAAAAAACGTGCATCAAGCCGAATTGGAAGGGCCGCTTCGGGCTCGAAGCAGTCGTTTGCTGCACTTTGCGCGAGTGTCTGTTATATACGTCTTACCGGTCGTTCTGTCATATTCGAACCTGAGGCTTTAAAGCGCCAGATCCTATGTTCAGTGTGGTATATTTAGTGGTATGGGAATCATGGCTAATTATTTTTTTAAAATTTAACAAATAATTACGAAAAATATATAGTTGCTCCTCGGTCCGCCACTTGGTATCTGTGTAGGGCGACACATAGCTCTACCACAAGTGACAGAACCTTTCCATTTTCGCCTCACTTCCTTCATCCAGCACCTAGAGCGATTTCAATGATCCTGACCTCCCTTTTAGGAAAATCGGGGCTGATTTGCAGATCAGACGCCGAAGGCGTTTATTCTTTCTGATCTGCCGCGTGGCGAACGCGGATGGGGGCCAGGCCATGTTATTTGACAATAGCGGTGCGGCGCGCAGGCGCAGCCGAGGACACGGTGTCGTTTAATAGGGTTGCCCGAGGCGGAAGGCAGCACCTTGCCCCAGACGGTCAGGGTCGTTTGGGTTGTCCAAATCCCACTGACCCCAAAACCTGTGCGGCGGTGTGGGCTGCGCCGTAACTCTTTGCGCCGGAACACGTTGTTTTTTTAAAGAATGGGCAGGAAGCAGTCATAAAACTGCCAGTCACTCCTTACCGGATTCTCTACTGAAAAATTCCGTTCAAAACGAAATCCGCTGTGCTTGGGCTGCTTGCGAAAGGTAGGTCGTAAACAATCGCCAGGCGGCTGAGAGCTTTGACATCCACATCATGGGGCATCGGTGACAGTGGATCTATGAAGAAGAATAGGCCGTTGAGCTTACCCTCACAAATCATTGCACCAAGCTGCTGATCGCCCCCCAACGGACCGCTTTTGAGGGCGGTCAGTTGAAGCTCGGGCAGGGCTGCGTTTATACGCCCGCCAGTGGTACCTGTGGCAAAAAGGTTGGCTTGATGCAAAGTTTCGGAATGCCTTCTGGCCCATTCGACCATCAGGTCTTTCTTGGCGTCATGCGCAACCAATGCTAGTTGCAGCCGACTATCTGATGAACTGCTCGACATAATCCGCACCCAGGCCGACTTCCTCATAGTGCTTACGGCACATGTCGATTTTGGTGAAGACGTCCTCGTAACCCATGGTTTTGCCCCATGGGTCGACATAGAGCATTACTCCGTTCACCTGAAAGTATGTGATCATCTCATCCACATCATCGGGCACGACTAGCGTATGAGTTTCACCCGGCGGCTCATATACATAGCCGCCTTCTTGTGCGACCCAGTCATGTTCCAGATAGTGCCAGCGCCCCTTCAGAACAAACCCATGCACGGGTTGAGGGTGCCGATGCCGGGACAGGACACCTGATTTCCGGACGCGCAGAAGGTTCATCCAATAGCCTTGCGACCTGTTCAGGCACAGAGGCCGGAACGACACGTTCTCGGTTTGGGGAACCCAGATACGCTCATCCAATGCAATCGCGTCGGGGATCACGATCTCTTCCTGCGCCTCTTTGGGAAACGGCAGTTGATACGGCATTCTCGGATCGTCGTCGTTTTCTTGTAATGGCATTTTCTGCTCCTTTGTCACATCGCGGAATAACCGCCATCGACCGGGTAAACGGCTCCGGTTACAAATGCTGCCTCGTCTGACAGTAACCATGCGGCCAGCGCACCAACCTCCGCTGGCTTGCCCCAACGATCCAGCGGTGTGCGGCCAAGGATCGGCTGGTTACGCGCCGGGTCGGCGCGCAAGGCTTCGGTCATTTCGGTTTCGATCCATCCGGGGGCCACCGCATTGACGCGCACGCCATCCTCAGCCCATTTCCCGGCTAAAGCCTTGGTCAACTGGGCGACCCCGCCTTTGCTGGCAGAATAGGCCGGAACAAGTGGCCCACCAAAATAGCTTAGCATCGATGCGGTGTTCACGATGGCTCCGCCTGACGCGGCCAACAGAGGTTGCGCGGCCAGACAGCAGCGCATTGTGCCGGTCAGGTTGATGTCGATTACTGTCTCAAAAACATCGATCTCATATTCCGCGCCGCGCGCCAGAATACCTGCGCAATTGACCAGCCCGTCGAGGTGCTCAATCCCACCGAAAAATGCGGTAACGGCCGAAGTATCCCGCACATCCAATTGTGCGCAGACACCGTCAGGGTGCTGCGCAGCATAGGCCGAAACCTCGTCAGCCCCGACGCCGGTTGCTGTGATGCGCCATCCCTTGCGGCGAAGTTCCCCTGCGATACCAGCGCCAATGCCGCGGGTGCCGCCAATAACAACGGCGTGCTTCATGGGTCAGTCTCCTTCCGCAAGAAACACCTCGACCGCGTCTTTGCGAGGCATTGGGGCAACTGCACCGTACCCTTGGGTCGAAAGGGCGGCGGCGGCGTTGGCATAACGTGCGGCCTGAAACGGGTCATCGCCCAAAACAATACGAGACAGGAAGGCACCGTCAAATGTGTCGCCCGCAGCCGTGGCATCCACTGCTTCGACCCGGCGGCCTTTGACACGCTCACGCTTTTCAGGTGTCGCAACCAGGGTCCCTTCGGCCCCCAGCGTCAAAGCGACAATTTTTGCCCCGAGGTTCAAGTAGAAGTCTGCGATGGCATCTGGATCGGAAAGGCCTGTCAGTTGCTCTGCATCATCCAGACCGGGAAGGGCAATATCGCACTGTGACATGGCGGCATGTGTTACGGCGCGTGCGCGCGCGATCGGCCAGAGCTTCAGGCGCAGATTGGTGTCGTAGGACACGAGGCCCCCGGCATCTTTCACGATCTGTATTGCCCGGAATACAGCATCGGCCGCAATATCCGATATTGCCTGACTGATGCCCGAAACATGCAGGATTTTGGCCGATTGCAACGCGGCTACCGGCAGATCTTCTGGTCCCATCCGGCTGCTGGCAGAGCCTGCACGAAAATAGCTGAACTCGTGCCCGGTCGCGCCATGCGTCACGAAATAAACCCCGGTATGAGCGTCTGCGACCTGACGTACGGTCGAGGTGTCGATCCCCTCAGCCTTCCAAAGGTCCATGAAGGAATTGCCGAACGTATCCGCGCCGATATGCGTCACATAGCCGACGGATGCCCCCTGTCGCGCGGCTGCGATGGCGCAGTTCGAGGTGTCGCCGCCATGTCCGGGCAGGTAGTTCCCATCGGGCTGCTGGTTGAATTCCAGCATCGGTTCGCCAAGGCACAGAATATCGGGGGTCATTGCTGTCTCATTTCACGTAAAAGGGTCAGCCCGTTGGGGCTGACCAAGTTGTATGGGAGGATTATTCGGCCGTATAGCTTTGGCCGACACCCGGGATCTTCCAGATTCGGAAGTTCGGGATTTCGGGGTCTTCAAAATTCATGTCGCCATCGACCCAGATGTGCAGGTGGTTCGACACCACATACATCTCACCATCCGGTCCCCAGGCCAGCGTGTCGGGCCAGTTCATTTCCGGGTGGTGGACGAAACGGCTGACCTCACGCGTGGATTCATCGAACTTCATGATCCCGTCCAGTGACAGCGCGGACATGTAGATGTTGCCTGCGTTGTCCGCCGTCATCCCATCGGTGTTCGAGGGCAGCACTGCGGCAACCTCAACCGCGTTTTCGATAACCGTTTCATTGGTCTTGAAATCACGCAGGATTTCGGTCGGCAAACTATGCAGGTGATTGCCGGTCAAATTGGTCCAGTAAAGCGTTTCCTTGTCGCCCGACAACGCGATGCCATCAGCACCGGTGCGCATGCCGCCATTCTTCAGGACCGGACGGTCGTCGATGTTGAAGAAGAAATTAGGTTCATCATTGGTGAACCGGTGCTGATCCAGAATGCGGCGTACCGAGTTGGTGTTGCTGTCATAGACGATCAGACCACCATGCAGCGGGTCGCAGAAAATGCCGCTGTCCGCGATATAGGCAAAGCCGGTGTCGTTATCGACGGCCAGATCGTTCAGAAAAGAACACTGACGATCCGCTTCTTCCGCTGTGAAGACATAGCGCTGGATTTCCTTGTTCTCTTTCAGATCCCAAAGCACCAGCTTGGCGTCACCGTCTTCAAACGGAGGGCCGGCCACGTGACCCTGATCCAGGATCCACATCACATCGTTGCGGTCGATCTCAAAACCCAGAACGGCTTTCAGGCCATCAGGGTTCGACATGCTGTTCATTTCCTCAGACGGAAACGCCTCCAGTTCCCAGGTGTCGCCGTTCTTGACCAGTTTCGAGACGGTCGAGGGGATCTCGGCCCCGCCCCAGCGCGCGGTGGACACATAAATGTTGCCCTGGCTGTCGACCTTGGCGCCCTGAACCAGCGCCTTGCCGAAAATCTCGCTGCCTTCCCAGGCAGATTTTGTCGCCTCGTCCTTGACGGCATAGGGCAGACTGTTCCATTCCGCTACTACCTCGGGCTCGTTTGCAAGCGCCGGGGTGGCCAGAACGGCGGTAAGGGTCACCGTGTTGAGCAGTCGTTTCAGCATGTATTCCTCCCTTGCTGAGTTTTGGTGTTCCGCAGGCCGTTGCCGCGGCCTGCGGGACGTTTGGTTTAGATGCGACCGTATTTCGCCAGACCTTCGCGCAGCGAGCCGGATTCGATGATCAGGCGGGCCTGTTCGGCTTCGCGCTCGTCGATCTCGCGCGCCATTTCCAGGATTGCTTCGGCATGGTCGCGCGGCACAGCTACCGCACCGTCAATATCGGCTACGATGATATCGCCGGGATGAACGATGACTTCGCCCATCGCCACCTCGACGTTCGAGGCCAGCGTCCGGATGCGGCCTAGCGTGGTGCCCGGGCTGACGCAGCGGGAATAGACCGGGAAGTCATAGTCACGTTTGATTTCGACCAAATCGCGGACACCGCCATCCAGAACCGCGCCTTCGTGCTTGTTGGCGACAGCGCCCGCAGTCATCAGACCACCCCACAGGGCAACGTCAGTGGTGCCGTTGGTCGAGATCACAATGACCGAACCAGCCTCGGACTCATCAATGGCGTCCAGCGCGTGCTGGGGTGGCAGAAACTCATCGGTCGGACCTTCCAGAATGGTCACGGCAGGGCCAACGATTTTCTTTTCGTTGATTCGTGGCTTTATCGAGGCAGGTAGAAAGCCGGTTTTTCCTGCGATCTTGTCAACCGCGTCTGCGACGGATGCGGTGGCCACTTCGCGAAACCCGGCAACGAGTTCTTGAGTGTTCATGAGTATTATCCTCTTGGGTAAGATAGTTAGAAGGCGGGGCGTCTCACCACGGGTTTTTCCAGCTTTTGGGCTGGTCCCCGTTGAGAACGCGGGTGATTTCTTCGGCTGCATTTCGTTGCAGAACCGCGACTGAACGTTCCGAATACCACGCGGCATGGTCGGACACGATGGTGTTGGCGCTGTGCAGCAGTGGATTATCCGGGGCGACCGGCTCGTGTTCGAACACATCGATGCCTGCGCCAAATATGCGCCCGTGGTTTAGAGCGTCGGCCAGCGCCTCCTCATCGATCAGGCCCCCGCGCGATACATTGATCACGATCGAACTTGGCTTCATCAGCGCTATGTGTTCGGCATCCAGGATATGCCGCGTTTCAGGGGTAAGCGGTGCGTGCAGGCTGATCACGTCGGCTGCCATGCAAAGCTCGGTCAAACCGACCTTTTGCACAGCGGCAGCGGCTGCGGCCTCGTCGCTCATATACGGGTCAAAGACCAACACGGACGCAAACCCCAGCGCTCGAAATTTCTGGGCTGCCTGTAAACCGATCTTGCCACACCCGATCAGGCCAAGGGTGGCGTTTTCGCGGCTGGGGATCAGGGCTGCTTGGCCTATACCCCATTGGCCCTGTCGCACTTCAGCATCACGCGATGGGATACGCCGCTGAACCCCCAGGTAAAGCGCCAGCGCATGTTCGCTGACCTCAGTTTCGGCCCCATAATCGGGGACGTTCGCGACGTAAATGCCACGCGACTTCGCGTAGTCCAAGTCGATGTTATCGACGCCCACACCATAGCGGACGACGACTTTGAGATTTGGGCAGGCATCGATTACGGCTGCGTCCACGGCGCGTTCGCGAACGAGGATGGCAACCGGGTCCAACGCCTGCAAAGCTGGGACCGCCGCTGTTTCCGGCGTGACCGGAGCAATCTGAACATCTTGCTTAGCCAGCACCGAAGCCTCGGTGTCATAGGCGGCATAGCCTGGTTCAAGGATTGCGATGGTCTGGTTGGTCATGTGACGATCCCTCGGCATGGATTACTGTGCCTTGTAAGCTTCGACGGCTGCGTCGAGGCGGTTTGGCCAGTCCTCACCGATTTCGCTGACGATGTACTCACGCACAGCAGGCTGAGCGGCGGCGCGGAACATGGCCTTTTGCTCGGGGCTGACGGGAACAACTTCCATGCCTTTTTCGGACAGGATCGCAGTTGCGTTTGCGTCCTGCGCGGCGGTCATGCCGCGGTGGATCGTTTTCGAAATCTCGACGCACTGCTCGACAGCCTTCTTCTCGTCATCGGTCAGGCTTTCGAAAAACATGTCCGACATCAGATAGGCGTGCCAGCTAAACACATGTCCATCCAGAGACACGTATTTCTGATGCTGATAGAGCGAGGCGTTGACGATGTTCGTCACGCCGTTTTCCTGCCCGTCCACAACTCCTTGCTGCAGAGCGCCCGGCAGTTCCGGCCATGGCACTGGAGTTGCCGATGCGCCCAGGCTTTCGACCAGAGTCACCCAGACCGGCGCGGTCATTACGCGCATTTTCAAGCCTTCCATATCGGCAGGCTCGGCCACGGGTTTGACGTTATTAGTGAAGTTGCGCACGCCATTATCGGCCACACCAAAGCTGCGGATGCCGGTCTTTGCCAGCATATCGTCGGCCAGCGCGTCACCGAATTCGCCGTCCATCACTGCCCAGGCCATCGCCTGATCGTCGAACAGGTAGGGCATCGCCAGAACTGAGAAGGGTTTGTAGACCGCTGAGATCGGGCCGTCGTGGATCGCTGCCATCTGAACGGTGCCCAGCTGCAGACCTTCCATGATCTCGGACCCTCCGCCCAGCTGCGAGGCCGGGAAGATCTGAACGTCGATCGAGCCTGAGGTCTTGCCCTCGACGCAGGCTTCAAACGCCAGCGCCGCGGCGTGTTTGGGCGAGCTCAGGTCAGCGGCCTGAAAATGCGCGTATTTCAGCTCTTTAGCCGAAGCCGCACTGGCGGCGGTCATTGCAACAACGGCTGTTGCCGTCATCAGTTTCGACATGGTTTTCATGAGGTTCCTCCCTTTCATGTCAGTTCGCAAATCCAAAGAAGTTGGGGATGAAGGTGCTGACACCCGGCACGAGAATGACCAGAAGCAGCACCACGAGCTCAGCCAGCAGCAGCGGCAAAACCGCTTTTGACAGGCGTTCGATTTTCAGTTGTCCGACGGTGGCGATCACGAACAGTACTGGACCAACCGGAGGGGTGATCATTCCGATGGTGAGGTTCAGCACTAGCATCATCCCGAATTGCAGCGGGTCGATCCCCGCAGAATAAGCGATAGGGCCGAGGATCGGCGTCAGGATGATTAACGCGGGCAGCGTGTCGATGAAGAAGCCGCAGATCAGTGCGAATGCCGCAAGAATGAACAGAATGCCCAGACGGTTGTCGGTGATCTGGGTGATCAGTTTGGCCAGTTCCTGCGGGATTTGCAGATAGGTCAGCAGCCAGGCAAAGATCGACGCCATCGCCACGATCAGGAAGACCGACGACGTCACCACCGCGGCCCGCACAAACGCGGCGTACAGAGCGCGGACCGTGAAAGCGCGCAGGATGAAGCCAAGAAACAGAGCGTAGGCAGAGGCCACCGCGCCCGCCTCGGTCGGGGTGAACACACCGAACAGGATGCCGCCCAGAATGATTGCTGGCATGATCAGGGCTGGAATGGCCGCCAGAGTTGCGCTGCGCAATTCAACCATGGTGGCGCGATGTTCGCGCCCGCGGTAGCCGTTGCGGGTGGACACGATATGGTTCGCGATGGCCAGCGCAACGCCCAGCAGAACCCCAGGCACAATTCCAGCCAAAAACAGTCCCGCGACCGTCACTCCATTGGTCGAGATCGCAAAAATAACAGCCAGAATGGACGGTGGGATGATCGGACCGATGGTGGCTGTCGCGGCGGACAAGGCACCGGCATAATTCTTCTCATATCCAGCTTCACGCATCATCCGCATGACGATGGCAGAAGGCCCCGCGGCATCCGCGAGGGCAGAACCGCTGATCCCCGCAAACAGCATCGACACAAGGATGTTCACATGCCCCAGCCCACCACGTACGTGCCCAACCAGAGCGTTGGCAAAGCGCAACAAAGCGTTTGTTAGTCCGCAGGCCGTCATCAGTTCAGACGCGAGAATGAAGAACGGTACCGCCATCAGCGGGAAACTGTCGATCCCGGCGAACATGCGTTGGGTTGCGACCAGTGGGTTCAACGAACCGTCGATAAAAATCGCCGACAGGCCGGCGATCCCCATCGTGAAGGCTACGGGAACACCCAGAAACAGCGTCGCGAAGAACAAGATGATCAGGGTTTTTGCCACGGCTCAGACCTCCGCCTCGTCGCCGTCGGGGTTGGGGCCGTGTTCAAAATCCTGATTGACGAAGCGTTTGGCGAAGAAGGCCAGTTGGATCAGAAACAGCGCGCAACCAATCGGGATGGCCAGATACGGAATGCCGCGCGAGATACCGGTGGACATAGTTTCCTTGTTCCAACCGAATTCGACGAACTGGATGCCCAGCCGCAGCATCGTTGCCATGAACCCAAACATCACAATGACGATGCCCCAGCGCAAAAGGCGGGCCAACGCATCCGGCAGCAAGTCCGGAATTGTGGTGATTGCGACCAGCCGGCCCTCGCGCAAAGCAAGACCAGCACCACAAAACGCACCAAGGATCATCAGGTGGCGGGCGACCTCTTCAACCCAGGCAAAAGATGCGCCGAAACCGTAGCGCCCAACCACGTTGGCAAAGACGATTGCGAAAACCGTAGCCAGGGCCACGGCGACCAGCGCCCGGTTCAGTGCAACAATCCATGTCTCCAACCTTTGCAAAGACGCCCCTCCCGATGCCGTCTCTTTATGAGAATCAAAACTGGCATACAGTATGCTAATATGTCAACACTAACACATTGTATGCCAGATACATCACTGCTACTGTCGAACTGAGGAGAGCGACATGAGCCCATTCAACAGACCGAAATCATTGACGGAATTGGTGACCGAAAACCTGCGCGAGCGGATTATCAAAGGCGAGTTCGAACTGGGTGAACAACTTTCTGAGGCTCGAATCGCGAAGAATCTTGAGGTCAGCCGCACCCCTGTTCGTGAGGCAATCAATCGACTTGAAATGGAGGGATTGCTCGTAGTCGAACCGCAACGTGGGTCCTTCGTGTTCAACTTGGAGCCCGAAGAATTGGCAAAGCTCTGCGACGCGCGTGTCTGCCTTGAGACAACCGCTTTATCCTCGGCCATGCAGGCAAACCCGCAAGAGCTGTATACCGCGCTTAACGATTGCATCAATCGGATGAAAACGGCGCGAGGGGCGGCGGATGATGCAGAATACCTGTATCAGGATACTCTTTTCCACCAATGCCTGTTTGATTGTGCGGATAATCGGTTTCTGAATGATGCGTACCAGACGATAGCTCTAAAAATGGCGGCATTGCGCAGCCGGTTGGGACACCACCCGGATCATATGGCTAAGTCCTATCGCGAGCACATTGAGTTGCTTCAGTGCGTCGAGAATGGCGATGTTTCAAAAGCGTTGGACGTACTGAAACTCCACATAGACAGGAAAGAGGGGTCCTATTGGAGTGACGCAACTAATGTGGAAAGTCAGACCCAGCAGGTGAATTGAGCGGTTCCGTCTCCTGCATAAAACCAAACACGTTGTCTGCAAGTCAGATAACTGCGAAAACTGGCCAAGGTCAGTGCGGTAAACAGAAGTTGCCACTGAGGTATGCAGACATCTGACATTCCGAGTCGTTGCTTAACAGCGAAGGGAATGGGCATCCTTCGGCCGCTGGGTCGATATCATTGGGGCGTTTTCATGCAAAACCTGACGAAAAGCCCGAAGCGGTTCTCGCAGAACATTTTGCCCTTCTGTATCCTCAGGTAAACGCGCATAAGGTTCAGCACTGGCGGGGCGGCAAGTTGCGTGATTTCATGATTTGCAAGGAGGTATTTTCGTCACTCCTGTCGGAATACGCTCGAGTTGGCGATGGTACGATTAGTCTGATGACGTTGTTCTCACGCTGGACCCGGCGAAGTTTGAATGCTTTGTATGGTCCGGATTTGGTGTGTTCCTTGACCCGCAACAATTCCGCGACTTGCCACAGTTCTCGGTCCTTGATCTTTGTGCTGCTTTTGCGGCGCGCTGAGGGCGCTCGGATCGTCAACGTGTCGTCTGCTGCGGGGTCCTGGCCGGCAAGCCCGGCTATGGTATCTCCAAAGCGGCGCTGAATGCTGTGACTGTCAAAACCGCTGCCGCGTAGAAACCTCATGGTATTCTCGTCAACGCCGTATCCCTCGGCTGGGTCGCCACGGATATGGGCGGCGGTGACCGCCCCTTTTTCTGAGGGGACGAAAGGTACAGCCTGGGCAGCGAATTTGCCCAAAGGCGGCGCGACGGGAGGGTTCTTTCGCGACGGAGTCCCAATTGATTGGTAGGTTCAGCCGCGTGCCATGAAGTCAATCAGCTTCCTGACCCGCGCTGGTAAAAGGCGGTGGCTGGGATAGACGGCGAACATGTTCCGGGTCAAAGGCAGGGTGTCTGTGACCTGCAACTGCTGCAGGTCTCCGTCAACCATATCCAATGGCAGCATCGCGACACCCAGATTACGGCGGGCGGCCAGCGCAATGACATCAAGGTCGGATAAGCTGTGTGCGGTGTGCTTTGGGTGCAATGTTTCCCCGCTCTCAAGCACCCAGGGCTGACCAGCTGCAAGCGCGGGCAAAACAAGAAGATCCGGTCTGGATATCGGCCTATCCAACCTATGCTCGTGGATGAAACCCAAACCGGCGCAAAAACAGTAAGGGATCGACCATAGCCGTTTCGCGACAAGGCTGGAATCTGTCAGCGGGCCGACCCGAAAGGCCAGATCAATATTGTCGCGAAAGAAATCCATCATGAGATTTGTTGTCGTCAATTCGAGTTCCACACCCGGATTCTGTTGCGCAAAATCCAGCAAGCGCGGGCCGATGGTTGTCCGAGCAGCAAGCGGTGGTGCCGTAACTCGGATTCTGTGGCGTTTGGTATCGTCGGCAAAGCCCACAACACCTTGAAGCGCCTCGACCGGGCCCTGACAAATGCCCAGAAGACGGCGAACCTCTTCAGTCAGGCGAACCTGTCGGGTTGTCCGCTCGAACAGTTTAGTGCCCAGGTAGTCTTCCAACTCTGCGATCCTGCGGCTGACCCGGCTAAGCGGTATCCCCAAGCGGTCCGCGGCCTTGGAAAAGCTGAGATGGTCGGCGACTACAGTAAACAGGGCAAGGTCGTTATAGATCATTATCCTATTTTTGGGATTATAAGTTCCAATATCAACTATTATCATTGAATTTGCGGACCTCTACCTTCTGCGCAACAGAAGGAGACAGATGATGCCTTTCGCAGTTGAAATCACCCAGACCGGCAAGCCGGATGTTTTACGCAAAACCAGCCGTACGACCCCAACCCCAAATGCTGGGGAAGTCCTGATCCGGAACAAAGCCGGGGCGGTCAACTTTATCGACACCATCATCCGCTGCGGCGAGATGCCTGAGGGGATGATGCCAGATCTGCCGCATGTCCCTGGGGTCGAAGGGGCCGGAGTTGTAGAGGCGCTGGGTGAGGGGGTGCAAGGCTTCTCTGTTGGGGACCGAGTGGCATGGATGGGACCGATTGGAGCCGGTGGATATGGGACGCATTCGGTGATCGCTGCGCCCTACGTCACACGGTTGGCCGACGCCGTGGATTTCGAAACCGCAGCCGCAATCCCCGTCAACGGGATGACTGCTTATCACATGCTGGTCAATCTGGGCGGCGCAACGGCTGGTAATTCCGTTCTTGTTCATGCGGCAGCCGGAGGTGTCGGTACCATGGCGCTACACATTGCCAAGCATCTTGGCATGACGGTGATTGCCTCGACCAGCACCAACAAGGCTGGATATGCCAAAGAGCAAGGCGCTGATTACGTTATCGACTATCGCACCGAAGATGTCACCCAGCGGGTGATGGAAATTACCGAAGGATGCGGCGTGGACCTGACGTTGAACCCGATTTCCGGTGAAACCCTGAAATCAGACCTCGACGTTCTGGCACCTCTGGGCACCGCAGTTCTGTTTGGGTTCCTTGCCGGTCCGCCCGCAGGCAGTTTTGCCGAGGATTTGGCGAAGCACTTTCAGAAATCCGTCTCGGTTCGGGTCAGCGACATATACACATATTTCGGTAACCGACCTGATCAGTTCAACGCGGACATGGCCACAGTGTTTAATCTGCTTGAAACGGGCGTTCTGCGTCCGCAGGTCGCGACCCTGTCCATTGATAAAGCTGCCGAGGCGCATCGTCGTCTGGAAGCCGGCGAAACCACGGGCAAATTGGTGCTGAGCATCGACTGACCGACCCAGCAATGAGAGGAGACATAGCAATGAGTACGGTTTTCGAAACCGAGCTAAAAAGCAAGCATATCGTCATCGTCGGCGGTGGCAGCGGCATCGGGAAGGCTACCGCAAAGATGGCTGCGGCCCTTGGCGCGAAGGTTACGATTGCCAGCCGAAGCGTTGCCAAGTTGCAGGCCGCAGCAGACGAAATCGGGAACGGAGCGCAGATCGCACCAGTGGATACAACCGATGAGGCGCGCGTCACCTCCTGGGCCAGAAGGCTGGGGCCGGTGGATCATTTGGTGATCTCTGCTTCAAGTGCTGCGCATGGGGCGTTCACCGAGCTGCCCACAGACGATCTGCGCACCATGTTCGAGGCCAAGTTTATCGGCCCCTATGTGGCTGCGCGCGAAGTGTTACCCGCGTTGGTCAAAGGTGGGTCCGTTACGTTCTTTTCCGGTGTGCTCAGCCGCCGCCCGTCTGCCGGCGCGACAGGTCTTGGTGCTGTAAATGCCGCGGTCGAGGCACTGGCCAAGGGGCTGGCGCTTGAACTGTCTGGACGGGCGCGTGTGAACTGTATCAGTCCCGGCATGGTCGCCACGGAAGCCTATACTGTGATGCCGGACGAGGCACGAGACGATATGTATGCTAAAGTCGGTGCCAGCTTGCCCGTCGGACGCGTCGGAGTGGCGGAAGAGGTTGCGCAAGCCGTTATCCTGGCGATGACAAATGGCTTCCTGACCGGCACCGTCCTGGACATAGACGGTGGCCATCTGGTCCGCGGCTAGAACCTGCAACGAGCCGTGTGAGGAGTACATCACGCCAAAAAACAGCCCTTGTAACATGCGCCTATCTGCGAAACCCATAAGCCAATGCCTCAAAACAATGTCCGCGATGCTCAATGCAAGTGCAGCATTGCAATGCTCAATTGAATGCCCTGGTTGGGCCGTCCTCGTCCAAGCGAAATATGTCTGAGCCCCAAAGGTTAAAATGCGTCCAGGGTCTGCTTCGAGCTCGACTGAGTTGCAACGTGTTTTTTACACTTGAGTTCAGCTGGGCAAACCGGCCGCACGCAGACCAGCAGCAAGGCGTTCGAAATCATCTGGTCGCCGCCACATGGTCTGGAATCCACGAGCGAGGGCAGAAACGGTTTCTTCATTTACTTGGATGTCTCGGCTCATGAGTTCGTCGCGACGTTCGGTTGTGAAGTCAAGTAGGGCTGCCTCGGCTTCGACCTGGCGACCAAGCTTCGCGAAGGAGGCAGCCACGAAAGCCGTCGCCAAGGAATTGAGCCGGGCCTCTCCCATCAGTAACCCGAGAGCCGCTTCAAAGTCTTCACAGAAGAATTGTATCTGTCCCATTATCCAGTCGATAGCCGGGGGGTGCAGGGGATCCATCTGCATTGCCTCAGAAACGACGTCTCGCGCCTTCTCATGCCTTCCAAGCAAAAGAAACGCGTATCCGCACCAAGCCATGGACTCCGCCTCGGTTTCGATCAAAGACAGTGTTTTTTCAAACTGGGTTTCAGCCTCTGTCCAAAGGCCGGCGCACAAATAGGCGAAACCGAGTTGGTCCTGGATGTAGACATCCTGGTTATCCAACGCCGCTCCCTTTCGAGCGATATGCAATGCATGGTCTGCCGCGTCAGAGTCCGCCAATCCCAGCCAAAGATCTATGACATATGTATCTGAGAGGTACATGAATGACCTCGCGATTGACGGATCGAGAGCGACGGCCCGTTCCAGCAGGGCCCGAGCTTTTGCAGTATCGCGTGCATTCAGGCCGTCGCGAAGGGCTTTGCCCTTCAGCATCAGCTCGTAAGCCTTCATTTCATTTTCCGGCTTTCTGGTTGAACGATCGGCTACATCGTGCTGGACGCGCCCGGGAAGGACCGCCACGATGCTTCGTGTCACATCGTCTTGAACCTCCAGAACGTCCTCCAATTCATGATCATATCGATCCGACCATAATTGTGATCCGGAATTAGCGTCGGAAAGCTGTACCGAAATCCTGACGCGGCTCCCTGCCTTCCGTACACTGCCCTGCACAAGATAATCCGCACCCAAAGCTTCTGCGGTTTCAGCCGGATTGGCCTCTTGGCTTCTAAAACGAAAGGAGGCGTTTCTTGAGACCAACTGGAGAGTGCGAAAACGCGACAAGCCGGTGATGATGTCTTCTGCTATGCCATCGCTAAAAAATATCTGTTCTGGATCGTTGCTCATATTGTGGAACGGCAAAACAGCGATTGTCGGTTTTAGTTTTGCCTCCGAATGCGGCCGTTGGTTGCGGTCCCTATCCGATCCGCCAAACCGCCATGCGTGTACGGGCTCGGCAACGTTCTTGACATTGAAAGTCCCCGCGTCTTCCCAAGAGATTGGCAGACGATTGCCTGCGGCGCGATACACTGCGTCAGACACAAGCACGCCACCAGGTGGAGCGAGTTGTTCCAGACGTGAAGCCAAATTCACACCTGAGCCGAACACGTCTCCATCGCGCAGAATTATATCACCTAGATTGATGCCTATGCGGAAGCAAAGTGGATCACTGCCGTCTGGCGGTGCTTTTTGCCAATCAAGCGCGCAAGAAACGGCATCTGAGGCGCTTTCGAATTGAGCCAAAAGGCCATCCCCAAGCAATTTTATGACTTTGCCGCGATTCCGTTCAACAAGCGGGATGACAAATTCAGTCATGTGGGCTGACAGAGTTTCAAGCGTGCCGGTTTCGTCCCGCTCCATTCGGGCTGTATAGCCGACCATATCGGCCGCCAGTATAACCGCCAGCTTTCTCTCCACGTTTTCCCTCCCATCTACTGAATACCTTTTGCGAGGCTATACGACCACCAGTAACTGAACCACTCAATCCGACCGTCGTCAGCAATACCTGCCTTTACTGAGTTCTCTGGTGTCCAATCTTGCGCTCGTAGCGATTGTCGGCAACACGGGCGGCAAACACAGCAACGCGTAGGGACGGGGAATATCTCTTTTGGGCCGCCCCTCTCAGACGGCCCCACGTCCTAGATTTCAATGGCTTCGGTGATAGCCAGGGCATTCTCAAGTTCCACACCAAGGTATCGGACGGTGCTGTCCATCTTGGTGTAGCCAAGAAGGAGCCGAACAGTTCGACGGTTTCCGGCCTTCGTGTAAATCTGAGTGACTTTGGTTCTCCTCATTGGATGGGCGCCGTAGGCGCTCGCCTCGAGACTGAACGATGTCACCCAGTCGCGGACGAACCTTGCATGTTGGCGTGTCGAGATGTGCAGGCGATGAAGCCAATTTTCCGATTGATCCGCATATTCCAGCATTCAAACTTGTCAGATAAGCCGGTCTGAATTGTATTGCCCATGCGGGCGAGTTGGCAGGAGCAGACAGCGTCGTAGAGACAATTGAAAAGCTGAACCCGCAGAGGATCGGTCATGGTGTTCGATCCATCGAAGACCCCAATCTGGTTGAACGATCGGCCAAAACTTGGACGCATCTTGAAGTCTGTCCGACCTGAAACGTTCAAACGGGCACTTTTCAGCCATTACCCGGCACAGTTTGGCACCGTTGAGGGTGGTAGCGGTTGATCTGGGCCTCAATACGGACCTTCCATCGCCATCACTTTCTGCGGCTGATGCTCCAGTGTGTTTAAACCATGAAGATCGCCAGCAACGATCTGCAGAGGGGTGACCAGAACGGCCATCCACTTTGCCATCGAGAACATGCGGGTGACCTCGGCCGCGCGATTACCACTTAGCAGGTGCCATGCTGCAACCCCGGCCACCATGAAAGAAGTGGTGAGTTAAAACAGGCAATCCATCTATTCGATCGAAAAGCAAAAGCTTGGAGCAAAGAGCCTTGTGCTCGGTTCAACTGGTGCTTCCCGCAACCAGCCTCACTTGGGAGTTTCGCCGAAGTAACCTCCAAAAAATGCAATCATTACCACCAACACACTCAACAACACCACAATCACCCAAAGCGCTCCGCTACCTCTGGCGAAGTATCCCAACGAGATTAGACCAACCACGAAGATGCCAACTAAGAAGTACAGTACCGTATTGTCCAATTTACTCCCCCCAGAAATTAATACCTAAACTCAAAAGCCGCCTGCTTTGCAAAGGCGATCTAAAGACCGTTTGAAAGGCGATATCAAACGGCTTTCGGTGAATGTCGAATGCCACTCAGCGTGGCGAACAAAACCGGGACCAATATCATTGTGAGCATCGTGCCCACCGTTAGCCCGCCCATGATCGTAACGGCAAGACCCACCCAGAACACGTCTGGCAGCAGCGGTATCACACCCAGAACTGTCGTGGCCGCGGCCAGTACCACGGGGCGAAGCCGTGAGGCCCCTGCATTCAAAACCGCGTCATAGCCCGGCTGACCTTCGGCCAAGTTATCGTTGATCTGGTCGATCAGAACGATTGCGTTTTTGATCATCATGCCCGCCAGGCTCATGCCCCCCAGCAGTGCTACGAACCCAAAAGGTGTATTCGTGAGCAGCAAGCTCGGAACAATGCCTATCAGCACAAACGGCACGGTCAGGAAAATGACCAGCGGTCTGCGGTATGAGTTGAATAGTCCGACGACGATAAGCGCCATGATCGAAAACGCAGGTATCATCCCCGGAATCAAGGACGCTTGCGCAGACACCGTGTCTTCGTATTCTCCGCCCCATTCCATGCTATAGCCCGGCGGCAAGTCAGCCTCCAAAGCGTCAAAATCAGCGAGAACTGCAGCGCGATAGCTGGGCAGAGTGACACTGTCGATCGGATTGGCCTGAACGGTCAAAACACGGCGCCGGTCGCGGCGATTGATCGTGGGGTCCTCGGGTTGGATATTCACACCGCGAACAACCTGCGCCAGTGGAACAGGCTCGACAGAAAACGGTGACTGCAGTTGCAGCAGTTCAAAGTTATCCACGGCAGCCACGTCGTCCGCGCCCGGTCGAACAATAATGGGCAACAACTCGTCACCTTCGCGGTAGAGGCCGACTGAGCGTCCGTCGAATGCACGCTTTGTCGTATTCCCAAGATCTTCATATGTGATGCCGGTCCATCGTGCCCGATCCTGGTCATAGTCGGGGACTGTTTTCAGGACACGGTTGCGCCAATCGGTGCGTGCTACCTTTGTCCATGGGTGCTGATCCAGTATCGCGACGGCTCTGTCGCCAATTTCGCGTAAAGTCTCGGGATCGGCATCCGCTGGGCCGATGATGCGGTTTTCGAACGCCCAAGTATTGCTGGGCCCCACACCGAATTGACGTGTGAAGGAGGTCGCCTCGGGCATATTGGCTGCAATCCAAAGCGAGATCTCTTTGGTCATCTCTGGAATGACGCGATAATCCTCGACGTTCACGATGACTTGCGCGTAGGACGGGTTTATTCCTTCAGGGTCGACCGGCAAGTAGAAACGCGGCGGGCCAGCGCCGATAAAGCTTGCGATACCGGTCACGCGATCATCCATTTCCACCTGCGCTTCGATCCGCGTGATGGCTTCGGAAACCGCTTCGATCCGGTTTCCTTCAGGGGCGTAATAGTCGATCATGTACTTGGTCATCGAAGAGGTCGGGAAGAACAACTGTGTAACGGTCCCAAACCCGATCCCGGCAATAACCAGCGCAGCGACGGCCACTCCGATCGTCAGATAGCGAACCCGGATCGCGGCGGCCAGAAAGCGGCGGTATACGGCGTATAGACCGGTGTCAAAGGTCTCTTTGGCTCCACCCTTTGGGTCCGGCAGCATGGCCACGCACTGTAAAGGCGTGACTGTCATCGATAACAACCAACTGACCAACAACGCAATTCCGACCACCGAAAACAGCGTCCGGCAGTATTCTCCCGCGCTCTCAACGGAGGCAAAGATTGGGTAGAAAGCCATAACCGCAACAAATGTTGCACCAAGCAGAGACATAGCGGGGCGCGTGGCAGCGTCGATAGCGGCTTTCGCCCGGTCCATTCCCTGTGACATTCGAACCATGGCGCCATCTGCAACCACGATCGAGTTATCGACCATCATACCAAGCGCAATGATCAACGCGCCCAAGGACATGCGTTGAAGATCTATTCCTAGCATCGCGAGCGGGATAAAGGTGGCAAGTATCGTCAGGATCAATCCGCTACCTATTATGATCCCCATGCGAACACCCATCGCCAGGGTCAAAACGACCAGAACAATCGCGACAGCTTGTCCAAGGCTGACTAAGAAGCTGCTGACTGCCAGATTCACGTCGTCAGATTGCCAATGAACCCGTTCGACCTCGATGCCTACCGGCAGGCCTGCGATCAGTTCCGTTACTCTGGCGTCTACGGCCTCACCAACGCTGACAACGTTGACACCAGACTGGAAGGATATCGCCAAACCAATAGATGGAAGGCCGTTATAACGCATCATGGTCGTCGGTGGATCAGCATAGCCTTCCTGGACCTCAACGATTTCACCAAGCCTAAGTAACTCTGGTCCACGGCGCTGGCCGCTTTGAGCTTGGTCCAGACCGCTTGGCCGAACAACCAAATCAGCGATGTCTTTCGGGCTGGTGAATGTGCCGCTTGGCGCAATGCGCATGCGATAGTCGCCGATATTTACGCGGCCTGCATCCACAATCGCGTTTTGGGTTTGCAAGGTATTGAGGATGGTCTGAGCCGAAACACCCAACGCTGCCAAGGCTTCTTCCCGTGTCTCCAAATAGATGACCCTATCGCGATCCCCCCAAAGATCGACTCGGCCAACGCCGTCGATCAACGAAAGCTCTCGTTTGAAGTCTTCGGCAAAATCGTCAAGCTCGCGGGCGGAGAAGCCATCAGACGTCATCGCCAGAAGTAGACCGAAAACATCACCGAAATCATCATTGATCGCAGGACGACCAGCACCTGGTGGCAGGTCTGTTTCAACGTCTCTGACTTTGCGACGCAACGTGTCCCAGATCTGCGGTAGTTGATCCGACCAATAGTTCGGGCGGATCTCGACTTTGATTGTCGACACACCCGCCCTGCTTTCGCTCGAGATGTAGTCAATCTCTTTGATCTCTTGGAGTTTTAGTTCGATCCGTTCGGTAACCTCCTGCTCAACTTCGGCCGGGCTGGCACCGGGATAGAGGGTGGTCACAACAGCAGTCTTGATTGTGAATTCGGGGTCTTCCAACTGCCCAAGGCTAAAGAATGCTGAAATGCCGCCCAACGTGAGCATGACGACAGTGAACCAAACAAATTTGGCGTTGCGGATCGAAAAAGCCGCCAAACCCATTAGTCCGTGTCCTCAGAAAGCAGCGAAACTTTCTGACCTTCTCGCAGAGAGTTTGCCCCGGCAGTGACAACCACGTCACCAAATTCCAGCCCCTCGCTAACGGCCACCCCTTGCGACCGTGGAGTGCCAAGCGAAACCTTCCTTGCCGTTACGGTTTCTGAGCCGGTATCAAATACCCAGACATGCGGATCGGTTTCCCCTTCAGGCACGAAAACCGCGCTGGCAGGAACCATGATCGCATCGAATGGTTCGTGCCCCTCCTTTGGCTTGCCGCGAACGCGCCCCGCCATACCCGGAAGAACAAGTGCATCTTCGGGCTGCTCCATTATCAATGTGACAGGAAATGTTCGCGTCGTCGCCGAAGCCTCTGATCCAATCTCACTAATTTCTGCGGGTAGAACAACGTCCCCCAAAGCGTCAAAAGTGACGGTTATGTCTTCAATGTGCGGGATCAGGGCAATGTATCGTTCGGGGATATCGATCACCACTTCGATGTGCTCGGCATCCAGAATGCGCAGCACTGGAGTTTGTGCTGCGACTTCTTCAAAATCTTCAATGTATTTGGCGACAACACGACCATCGAACGGTGCGGCCAAGCTCGTATAGGTTAAATCCAAAGTCGCTCTGTCCAGTGCGCCTTGAACAGAATTGATTGCTGCCTGAGCCGACGTTTCGCCTGCAACAAACCGGTCGAGTGTCGCCTGAGCGGCAACATCTTTTTCAACCAACGATCGCTGCCGATCTGTTTGCAATTTGGCGTTTTCGAACGTCGCCTGCGCGCTCTCAAGCTCAGCAGTAAGCCGATCGACTTCAGCCTGGTAGGGGGCCGGATCCAAGGCCGCGACAACAGCACCTTTCGTCACAAGGTCACCAACCTGAACGTCGACGCCAACAACATTGCCCGGCACGCGAAAGGCCAATGATACTTCGCGTGCAGCTCTGGCCGTTCCCACAAAGTAACGATCATGCAAACTCGAAAGGTCAGAAATCTCAGTTGCTCTGACAGGTCGGATTGTTGTTTCGGTCGCTTCTTCTTCCTTCTCCCAGCAGCCGGTAAGCAACACGAAAGCAAAAAGCCAAACAGATAGTTTCCTCATATCCCCCTCCCGTACGACCCGCATTTCTCTCTTCGTCTCTGTGAAGGTGGCTCAACTTGCGGATTTTGCGTCTAAAGCTGTTGAAATTGTACGCGCTTATTTAACAAAGTCAAAAATCCGAATTTATTTACTGCGAAGAAGAGAATTCTGACTAAACCTATTCAGGCGACCAAAATTTTAGGCTGACAACTTCGCAACACGACGTCGTCTTGATGCTGCCGTTTGTCTTATCGATCGTGCAGAAGGCTGTTTTTTTGAAATTGGAGAAGCTGCGCCGGAAGA
Source organism: Ruegeria sp. HKCCA5763 (assembly GCF_013034545.1). Taxonomy (NCBI): domain Bacteria; kingdom Pseudomonadati; phylum Pseudomonadota; class Alphaproteobacteria; order Rhodobacterales; family Roseobacteraceae; genus Ruegeria; species Ruegeria sp. HKCCA5763. The sequence goes on along the minus strand of NZ_WQGF01000007.1, from coordinate 167,677 downwards.
CAAATACCCAGAGATTACTGTGTGCCAGAACACAGCCAAGAGCGGCTTGTGGAAAATCCAGCCCCATTACGATGCAGTCTGAGACATTCTGCGTCGGTGTCATACTTTCGCCAGATGTGCATTTTCAGTTGCTGGGGCAAATGATGATCCTTGGACCTGGTGGCAAAACAAGCGTTCGCACAGGTGAATAGGGTATGCGTCTTATCGCAACCTTACGCGCATCGCTGAGGGAGGTGCGTTGTGGCTGGTGGAACTTCGTTTCATTGTCCAGAGACATGATTGAGCAAGTCAAAAAGGCATGGAAGGCGGCGGATTGGTTCAAAGGTCAATTCCAGCTACCGCCGGGTGATGTTGCCGACCATATCCCGATCACGCAAGAACTTGAGCGAACACCGCCGCAAAGTAAATTCGAGCCTTAGACCTGTCGTTTTGGCCCGGGGTAGTCATTTCTTGATAGTCCGTAATCCCGATTTACAGCCCCAGAATGTCTCGTGCCTGATCAACTGTGGCAACCGGACGATTGTACTGGGCGCAGATTTCAGCAGTCCGCATCACGAGCGCTGCGTTTGATGGTGCCAGCGTATTGCGATCCAGGCGCACGTTATCTTCTAACCCTGTTCGCGCATGACCACCTGAGGAAATCGCCCAGTGGTTCAGAACCTCTTGTTGCGCACCGATGCCGGCCGCACACCAAGGTGCCCCCGGAAACAGCCGGTTGACAGTTTTCACGTAGAAATCAAAGACGTCCCGATCAGCAGGCATTGCGTTTTTGACACCCATGACGAACTGCACATAGGGCGTGTTTTTTATCTGCCCTTTCGTGTGCATCTCAGCCGCTTTCAGAATATGGCTGAGATCGAAGGCTTCGATCTCAGGCTTGATGTCATACGTCACCATCTCAGCCGCCAACCAGTCGACCAGATCGGGCGGGTTTTCGTAGACGCGTGTGGGGAAGTTGTTCGATCCTACCGACAAAGAGGCCATGTCCGGTCGCAACGGCAACATGCCACCACGCGTCTTGCCCGCTCCGGACCGTCCTCCGGTTGAAAACTGAATGATCATACCGGGGCAGTGTTTCTCCAGCCCCTCTTTCAACCTTGCGAACTTCTCAGGGTCGCTCGACGGTGTTTGATCATCGTTGCGAACATGAGCATGGCAGATCGTCGCTCCTGCCTCGAATGCCGCGTGTGTGCTTTCGATTTGTTCCTCGACCTTTATCGGCACCGCCGGGTTGTTGGCCTTGGTCGGCAATGACCCGGTGATCGCGACGCAAATTATACAAGGCTCTGCCATGTCACGCCTCTTTGGGGGCAAGAACGAAATCGAATTCAACGTCCCAATACGGGCCCTCAAAGCCAACTTCTGTAGATCGTGCCGGGTCATCGACGCGATTGAACTCTGCGATCAGACTCTCTTTGACCCCAAATACTGCGTCCGAGTTGATGTATTTGTCATCGGGATCAAAGATATGGGTTGTCAGGTCGTCATACCCGTCTTTCGACACGATATAGTGCAGATGCGCTGGCCGAAACGGGTGCCGTCCCAGACGCTTCAACAGATCGCCAACCGGCCCGTCATCCGGGATTGGATAGTTCTTTGGCCGCACCGCACGGAACCAATAGGTCCCATCAACACCGGTTGTGAAGACGCCGCGCAGGTTGAAATCGGGCTGAATGCCTTTCTGTTGTACGTCGTAAAACCCGTCATCATTGGCTTGCCAGACATCAATCTTGACGCCTTCCAACGGGCTGCCTTCCACATCGGTGACACGACCCCGCACCACCATGTCCTCACCCTTTTGGTCGAGACAAATGTTGTGCCCCATCTCATATTCCGGCGCGCCGCCCACATGGAAAGGACCCAGCACGGTGTTCTCGGAGGCACCGGTTGGACGACGAGAATTCACGGCATCCACCAGCATCGACACGCCCAGAACATCGGACAGGAGAATGTATTCTTGCCGCCAGTCATCGCACATGTGCCCGACCTTGGTCAGGAACATGATCGCCTCAAACCACTCCTGCTGCGTTGGTTCAATTTCCTTCACGGCTTCATGGAGCTTTCGCGTGATGACCTCCATCACCTGCTTCAGCCGTTCGCTTTCTGCGTTTTTGTTCCGTGCGGTGACGACCTCGGCCGAGTTTTCTTCGGTAAAGTATCCCATCTCATGCGAGTCCATTTTGGCCTCCTGACTTGTGTAAGTTTGCTCCAGATTGGCTCATCGCGAAAGTACTGTTGTCAGCGCGCGACGCAGTTCGGCTTCGGCATCCGCAACCATATCGGCTGAGCGCCACGCCACATGTTGATCAGGACGGACCAACAAACAGCCTGTATCCGAAATCTCGGACGCGCGCGCCCAATCCCCGGTGTGGTCAACATAGGTCTGGCGCGGGCCGATAACGTGACAGCGAATGGGCATGCCCAGCTCTTTCGCGATCATCTCGGCTGCTTTTACCCATGCCTCGCCACCAATCCCGGTCAGCACAGTGAATTCTCCACGACCGCACAGATCCAGCGTTGAATGCTTGTTCCCGGTGTCATGATCGAACACCCAGACATGCGGAATGCGCGCACCGGGCCATGTCGTCGGCTGGTAGTGCAGCTCGGCATCCTGATCAAAACCGGGATTGGGTTGACCATCCGTTTCAATCGCACAGGAGTCGTAGCGTTGGTTCATTTCCACGCCATGTGCATCGAACTCATACTTCTTGAAGGCAATCGCCTCGCGGATGGCTTGTCTTTGTGCTGCGGCTTCAGGCGTTGATCCTGAGCGCGCCTCAAGGTTGCTTTGCATGACCTCTGGGTCGACGCCTTCGGCCATTCCGAGCGATTCAAAGATCGGTCCGAATTCACCGATGGATTGATTGGCCCGTGTGACGATCTGCTTTGCCACTGGCGCACGTTCTTCGCTGTAGCTGTCCAGCAGGTTTTCTCCTGCATGACCTTTCAGGACAGCCGCCAGTTTCCAGGCGAGGTTGAAGCTATCCTGAATCGACGTGTTCGACCCCAGCCCGTTTGACGGCGGATGGCGGTGCGCCGCATCACCCATGATGAACACGCGATCCTTCTGCATATGGGTCGCGTACATGTTGTTGACGGTCCAGGTGTTGGCGCTGATCAATTCGATTTCAAGCTCGGGGTCGCCAACAAGCTGGCGCGCAACCTGCGTAGCCATGGCCTCGTCAACTTCGGGCGCTGGTTGGTTGATGTCATAGCCCCAAACAATGAGCCATTCGTTCCATGGGCGGACCATGCGGACCAGACCCATGCCGATGCCACCGACATTCGCGCCGGGTTGCATCACCCAATAGAGGACCGATGGCCGATGCGCGACGTATTTACTGAGATCTGCCCGGAACAGGATGTTCATGGACCCGCCGACACCCATCTGACCTTCGAAAGGCAGACCGGCATGTTCGGCGACCAGAGAATTGCCCCCATCCGCGCCGACCAAATATTTCGACCGGATCGTGATTTCTTCGCCCGACAAACGATCCAAACACGTCGTTGTCACACCATCTGCATCTTGCTCATGTCGCAAGTATTCGGTGCTCATCCGCGCTTGCGTGCCTCGGCGGCAGGCCGTACCGAACAGGATCGGTTCCATGAATGTCTGCGGTAGGTCGTTCATCATCGTCGGGCTGGACAGCAGGTGTTCAGCCTTGGACAGAGGATGATTACCCCAGCTTTTCATCCGTCCGATTTCCTCGCCCGCGAGGCTTTCGCAGAACACATTTTCACCCATCAAGTCCTGATGCGCTGCGTGCATGTAGGCCTCTGCTTCAACCTCGTGACCAAGGTCGCGCAGCACCTCCATCGTGCGCTGATTGGTGATATGTGCCCGCGGCGTATTGGCCAGCCAGCGATAGCGGTTGATGACCATATTCTCGACGCCGTAGCTGGACAGCAAAGCCGCCGTTGCAGACCCCGCTGGGCCGGTCCCGATGATCAGGACATCCGTTGTGATGGTGGCCATGTTACGCCTCCCTCTGTTTGTCAGATTGAATTGAGTTGAGGCCGTCCTTTGGGTTCGTCAGCACAAGGCGACGGCGCACAGGGAAAATCTGCAGCCCAGTCTTTTCTGAGATCAGCCCCCACAGACCGCGGGGGGCGAAGAGCATGACGGCGATCCCGATTAGACCAAGCACCATGAGGTACCAGGAGCCGTAGTCGGCCAGCAGGCTCTGCAAGATGAAGAAGATCAGCACGCCCAGGATCGGGCCTTCGATGGTGCCAATTCCGCCGATCACGACGATGAAGATCACATAGGCCGTCCAGTCGGTGACCGAGAACGCAGCATCCGGCGAAATCCGCAGCTTTTGCACATAGATCAGAGCGCCGGTCAGCCCGGTTCCTGCGGCGGAGACCAAGTAGACCAGCCACTTCATCCGCACCGCATCGACGCCGACGGATTTCGCTGCTTCGACGTTGTCGCGGACCGCAGCCAGCGCCAGCCCGCGTTTGGTTCTGAGCAGCCAATAGATGCCTGCAATCGTTGCGATTACCAGCACCAAGGCCAGCCAATAGGTCAGGATATCCCGCGCTGCAGCGCCGCGCACATCAAACGCGGTCTGGATCCAGTCAGTCGCCCACATCTCACGCGTTGCGGTGCGGGGCAGAGAAGTTCCGGTGCCGCCACCCAGCACTTTCCATTGGGCCACCAGCAGGCGCATGACCTCGGCGATGACCCACGTGCCGATGGCGAAATAGGCCCCTTGCAGCCGGAAGGCGAAGAAAGCCGTGGGTATTGCAACAATCAGGGCCGCAACACCGCCCAGCAGGATCGCCGGAACAGGGTCCATGCCCCAAAGGATGACACCGCCGAACATGGCGTAAGCACCCATACCGACAAAGGCTTGCTGACCGACCGAGACCAAACCGCCGTACCCCGCGAGCAAGTTCCAGAACTGTGCCAGCACCAGCATGGTGAAGATAAAAAACAAGTCCTGGATCAATCCCCGACTGGCAAATGTCGGCAGCAGGATGAACAGGATGATCAAAGCGATACAGACAGCTCCGGCGCTATAAGAGGCGCGGGTCTGGGTCTGGACACGGTACGTCGAAATATCAGCCATCAGTCCACCGCCCTTGGAAACAGGCCCCTGGGTTTGATCAGAAGCACGATAAGAAAGGCCAGGTGACCGGCCAGGATTTGCCACTCGGGATTGATCGCCGCGCCGACAGTCTGAGCGACACCGATAATGATGCCTCCGACAAGCGTGCCCCATAGGCTGCCGAGGCCACCAATGATCACAGCCTCAAAGGCATAGATCAGGCGCGCTGGGCCGATATTGGGGTCAAAATTCGCCCGCATTCCCAGATAAAGCGCTGCCAAGGTCACCACGAGCATTGCGATGGCTGTCGCGGTCGCGAAAATACGTTCTGGGCGGATGCCCATCAAACCCGCCGTCACCGCATCATCCGAGGTCGCGCGGAACGCACGGCCCAGTTCCGTCCGATAGAAAAGCTGGTTCAGACCGACAATCACAAGGATCGCCGAGGCAAAGGTCAGCAACGGCAGAACGCCGAGGTTCAGCCCGCCCATCTGAACGGACGCCGTTGCGATTTCGCCCGCAGGGAGCCGCTGGCTATCCGCCGAGAAGCCTTCGAGTAATGCGTTCTGCAAGACGACCGACAAACCGAACGTCACAAGTAAGGGCGGCAGGATATCAGACCCCAGCACGCGGTTCAGCACATGTCTCTGCAAAGCCCAACCCACGCCAAACATGATCGGTGCGGCAAGGATGGCTGCCAGAAACGGAGAGAGCCCTAGCAGCGAGACCAACAGAAGGATCAGATAGGCGGCAAAGACGATCAGATCACCATGGGCCAGATTAACCAAGCGCATGATCCCGAACACAAGGCTAAGGCCTGCTGCAAACAGCGCATAAAGCCCGCCCAGCAAAACACCCTGAATGATGGTATCGATCCAGATCATGCGGCGGCTCCTCCGAAATAGGCGTCGTGTATGGCCTCGCGACTGAGCGTGTCTGCTGTGCCTTCCAGTGTGACGCGGCCTTCCATCATGCAATAGACGCGGTCGGAGACCTTCATTGCCTGGCCAATATCCTGTTCCACAACGATGAGGCTGGCTCCGGCCTCCTGAATGCGAGGGACGGCATCGTAGATGTCCTTGATGACTACAGGTGCGAGGCCAAGGCTGATCTCATCGCATAGCAGAACGCGGGGATTGCTCATCAGAGCGCGACCGATTGCAACCATCTGCTGTTGCCCGCCAGACAGGGCTGTACCGGGATGGTTCCGGCGCTCTTTCAGGATTGGGAACAGGTCGTAGATTGTTTGCAGGGACCAATGGCCCGATACCTTTCGGCCATAGGTTCCGATCAGTAGGTTTTCCTCGACACTTAGGGAAGGAAACAGCCGACGCCCCTCGGGTACCATGGCCACTCCGCGCGCCATGATCTCGTCCGCACCGAGGTCTCCGATGGGCTGTCCGTCAAAGCGCACTTGGTCTGTCCCGTTGGTCAGAACACCCGAGATCGAGCGCATGAGGGTCGATTTGCCCGCCCCGTTTGCACCGATGATGGCAACTGTTTCGCCTTCATCCAGATGCACATCCACGCCAAACAGGGCTTGGAAATCTCCGTAGTGGGCGGTCAGCGAATGGGTCTGTAGCAGGCTCATCAGACTTCGATCCCTAGATAGATTTCTTTGACTTCCCGGCTGTTCATGATCTCGTCCGGATCGCCCAGACCGATCACCTTCCCGAAATCCAGAACCAGCAGCCGTTCAACGACCGATGTGAGCGCATGCAGGACATGTTCGATCCAGATGATCGTGACGCCACTGCTATGCAGCCCCTTGATCGTGTTGATCAGCGCGGTGCATTCCGCATCGGTCAGCCCTCCGGCGATTTCATCCAGCAGCAACAGCTTTGGGTTTGTTGCCATGGCGCGCGCCAGCTCTAGCCGTTTGCGTTGCAGCAGCCGCAATCCACCAGCTGTGTCATTGGCCACTTCCAGCAATTCCGTTTGCTCAAGAATGCGGGCGCAGTTCTGTTCGACCTCGTGTTCGGACTTGTTCTGTCCATGCGTCGCAGCCACCAGCAGGTTCTCGAATACAGTCAGATGATCAAACGGCTGAGGGATCTGGAACGATCGCCCTATGCCCGACAAGCATCGTTGCATAGGTGGCACCCGAGTAACGTCAGCACCATCGAAATGGATCGATCCCGCATCAGAGGTCAGGTTGCCCGTGATCAGGTTGAACAGCGTCGACTTCCCGGCCCCGTTTGGGCCAATGATCCCAAGGGCTTGGCCTTGCTCGACGTCGAAGCTGACATCGTCGGTGACGGTCAGAGCACCGAAGCTTTTCGAGACGTTTTTAAGCGAAAGAATGGTCATACCGGTGTTCCTGCCCCGGAATAAATCCGGGGCGTTGATTTCATTGCGATCAGGAGATTTCTTCCATCACACCCGCGGTCGGAATTTCGGGCGCGGAAGAGTTGTCGACGATCACAAGATCATAGCTGCCATTGTCGAGCAGCCTCCATTGCCCCCCGACCAGGGGCGTTTTGGCAACGTTCTGCGCAGCGAAGGGCGGCAGGCCCGCACCATCAAACGCGATCCGGCCAACAATGGAGTCAAGCTGCGTAGCTGCGATGGCTTCGGCCACTGCATCCCCATCACCCGCGTCATCAACCCGGCCCATGACGTTTGCTGCCATTTCGAACAGCGCATGCACAAAGCCGATGGGTTGGGTCCACTGACGGTTGGTGGCGGCCATGTACCCTTGCGCCAGTTCAGCCGAGCTTGCGCCGGTCAGCGATGACGAGAACGGATGGGTGGGGGACCACCAAACTTCAGAGCTCAGGTTGTTGCCTGCGTTGCCCAAAGCTTCGACGGCTTGCGGGAACAAGATGGCCTTGCCAATGCTCGCGGCTTTCGGGGTGAAGCCTTGCTGTTTGGCCTGGCTCCAAAAAGTGGTGAAGTCAGGCGGGATCGGAACGCCGGTTACGATTTCAACATTCGCCTGCCGGAACGCGTTGATCTGGGACGAGAAATCATCGGTAAGGTTCTGGTACCGCCCGGGATCCGTCAATGTGTAACCCAACTCTGAGAGAACAGGCGGGAAACCTACATTTGGGTCGCCCCAAGCGTTGCCATCGCCGTCATTCGGGAACAGCGCACCGACCTGCTTGTTGGTCTCCAACTGGTTCCACATTGCCGTGAAAACCGAGATTACGTCCTCAAGGCCCCAGAAGAAGTGATAAGCGTAATAGAACGGCTCCCAGCTGGCTGGATCACCGGGATTGCCCTGCTGGCCGATGAACCATGGCTGCCAGGGCGCAACGGTGGAAATACACGGCACTTCCTCGGCCTCACAGGTCGAGGCAACCGGGTTGGTCGTTTCGGGTGTCGAAGCGACCAGCATCAGGTCGATCTCATCATCCACGATCAGTTCGCCCGCGACGTCTGCCGCTCGGTTCGGGTTCGACTGGCTGTCTTTGACGATGACTTCGAAATTCGCACCGGCTTCGGATGCGGCGAAATTCTCCAGAATAAACTTGTCTGCCTCGGAGAAGGCGGCCAGAGGACCTGATTGCGGGCTGACATAGCCCAACTTGATCTTGGCGCCCTGAGCGATAGCGGGCGCAGCGAGCGTGCCGGCGGCCAATCCCAGGCCGGTTGCAGCGCTGGATTGCAGCAATTTGCGTCGTGTGATCATGTGTCCCTCCCTTGACACGGTGAAGTCAAACGCTTGGGGCAGTGCCTGCCCACGCGTTTTGAAGAAGCGCCCGCAGCCCATCAGCAGTGACCGGTTGCGGGTTCCAATACGGGTTGTTGAGTGCGATTTCGGTGGCGCGATCCAGATCGGCCTTGGAAAGTCCAAGGTCCTTTAAAGCCATCGGCGCGCCCATGCTTTTGGCAAAATTCCAAAGCGCCTGGCCTGGCTTAGAGCCACCGAGAATATTTGACACGGGTTCCAGCAGCTCTGGCACACCCACCGCGTTGTAGGCGATGGCATGGGGCAAAATGATCGCATGGGTTTCCGCGTGTGGCAGATTGAATGACCCGCCCAGCGTATGGCAAAGCTTGTGATGCAACGCCATTCCGACCAGACCAAGCACCGTACCGCAGGCCCATGCACCACGCTGCGTTTCTTCTCTGGCTTTCAGGTCGTTGGGGTTTCCGACAACGGTTGGCAGTCCCTCTGCAAACGCCTTCAGACCGTCGATAGCCAATTCCGTGGTCTCATCAGTTCGGTCCTTGGCATAAAGCGCCTCGGCGGCATGAGCCATCGCGTTCAAGGCGCTGGTCACGGTCATTGCGGGCGGCAATGAGGCAACAAGTTCCGGATCGTACAGAATGACCCGCGGCAGAACCTTCTGGTCTGTCAGGGTAGTTTTGATGCCATCCTCAGTCTGACCCAGGATCGGAGTAGCCTCGCTGCCGGCATATGTGGTCGGGATGGCGACTTGCGGCAAATCGGTCCGAAGGGCAATCGCCTTGCCTAAGCCAATCGTTGAGCCTCCTCCGATAGACACGATGCTATCCGCATTTACAGACAGGGCGTGTTCAACCGCTTCTTCCGTCACGTCGACCGGGGTGTGCATCGTTGCTCGCGTAAAGACACCCGCAGCACGATCCCCAACAGTTGTCGCAAGCTCCATGGCCATATCGACTTGCTGAGGTGTCGAAAGGATGAGCGCTTTGTTCGATCTCAGCGCTGTTAGTTCCGTGCAGATGTCGTCACGCAAACCTACGCCGAACCGGACTTTCTGGCCATTGATACTGATGGTACTGAGAGCCATTGGGCGAATTCCTGACAAGCGCTGGATTGCAGATCTGAAGGAAACGCTAGCAGGCAAAGACAGCACTCTTGATCGAATTATCGACGCTCAATATAACATTGGGTTATGAAGCTTGATCCAAGACATCTCGAGATTCTTGCCGCTATTGTCGAAGCCGGCGGATTGACCGAAGGCGCTGCTTTACTTGGGAAATCGCAACCCAGTGTCTCCAGAAGCGTCTCTCTGTTGGAGGATAGGGTGGGGGAGCCTCTATTCCTGCCAACCCGAAGGCCATTGCAACCCACTGAGCTGGGACTTGCTTTGGCCCAGGAAGGTCAAAGAATTCTGAGCGCTGGTCGCCATGCAAGCCGTCTTGTCGACGAACACCGTCAAGGTCTTGCCGGTGCAGTACGGGTTGCTGGCACGCCGATCTTCATGGACGGTGTCATCTCGAACGTTATTGCAGAGTTTCAAGCCGAGTACCCCAATATTCGGATCGACCAATCTTATGGATACCCTACCGAGCTTTTGTCCCAGTTGTCCGCCGAAACTCTGGATTTGGCCATTCTCCCTATGCGCCCGGCAGACGTGTCAGATGAGTACGAGTTTCGTCAAATCCTACCGGGTCGAAACGTCATTGCTTGCCGCGTTGGGCACCCATTGGCGCGCAAGAAAGAGGTGAAGCTGGAAGATATCACCGAGTATTCCTGGATTGCGCCACCCGCCAACAGTCCGCTGTTTCGTGATTTGCGAAACACGCTTGATGGTATCGGTATGCGAGACTTCAAAATAAGTTTTACCGGCGGGTCGCTGAGTGCAGTTGTGAACGTTCTAACAGGCTCGGATTCCCTGACTGTTCTGCCGTTTTCAGTGGTCTTCATGATGCAAAGGCAAAAAACTCTGACGGCACTTCCGATAAAAATCGGTGATCCCGATCGTCACTTGGGCTGCGTCACACTAAATGCTCGTAGCACGTCAGCCTCGTCAAACCGTGTGCTCGATTTCATCAAGCAGAAGTTCGAAACGCTTGATCGGTTGATCTGCAGCGCGTCAGGATAGCTCTGAGCGGTCGGCCCTGAAAAAAGCCTGAGAACGAATTCTTCGACGACGTTTTGGCTGCCAATGGAGTCAAAGGTTAATGTCGTTTCACAGTAGATTTTGGGCGATGGATAGTTCTTCCATCAGTGGCATAACCTTGCCATTTTCGCCTTACACCGTTCATCCGGCATCTAAATCGATCTGTTTGATCCTGACTTCCTTTTGGGAAAAAACTGGGCTGATGTGCAGGTCAGACGATAAAGGTGCCTGTTCTGGCTGATTTGCCGCGTGGCGACAGAGGATGGGGGCAAAGCCGTCATTCATCGCGAATGCAGCGAGCCGGCATGGCATGCACTGTCGTGAATTTACGACATCAGTTAGACTGCGATTAGGAGGGTCCTATGCAGCGCCGACTTGCCGCAATCATGGCTGCAGATGTCGTTGGGTATTCGTCGTTGATGGGAGACGATGAAGCGGGGGTATTGTCCGCTCTCAAATTGCTGCGTTCGGAGATTTTTGATCCTACGATCGACAGATATAATGGGCGCATCGTCAAGTTGATGGGAGACGGTGCCCTTGTCGAATTTTCTTCGGTCGTAGATGCCGTAAACTGTGGTGTCGATATTCAGCGTGCTGTGGCCAGGACCGCGCCGACACTTGCCAATGGATCCCGGCTGCAGCTTCGGATCGGTATTAACCTCGGCGATGTCCTGATTGCTGACGGGGATCTTTTTGGTGATGGGGTGAATATTGCTTCGCGTCTTGAAGGTTTGGCCGACCCTGGTGGTGTCGCGGTCTCCGAGAGTGTCGTGGGTCAGGCAATGGGCAAGGTCGAAGCCGCATTTGAAGATCTTGGCCTGCAAAAACTTAAGAACATTGCAGAACCAGTTCGCGTTTTCCGGGTCTTGTACGACGGAGCTTCTACCCCTCGGCGGCTATCAAACAAACGCCTATTGATGGCAATCACATCGGCGCTGATTTGCCTGTGCGCGGTGGGTTTCTTGGCGTGGTGGATCGGAATTGGTCGCGAGCAGTCCAACGTCACGACTTTCGATGACAGGGTAATTTTGGCGGAACCAACTGGCCCGACGGTTGCTGTTTTGCCATTTCAAAACCTTAGCAACACTGATGCTCGCGATTTGTTGGCGATAGGCATTGGCGAAGACATCATCGTTGAACTAGGAAGTTATCAGGACCTCAATGTATTGTCCCGCCAGTCCACCCATACTGTTGATCCGAAAGAAAGTGATCCGCGCAGTATCAGGCAGAAATTCGGAGCGGACTATGTGCTGGAAGGCTCGGTCCGGCAGGTTTCAGAACGCCTTCGCGTGACGGCACGGCTGATCGACACAACATCAGGCCTTCAGGTCTGGTCGGATGCGTATGACGAAAGTCTCACAACATCGAATATTCTCGACGTTCAATTACAAATTACTGAAAAAGTTGCCTCTGCAGTCGGGGACGCCGGTGGCGCGATTAAACGCATTCATGCCGGGCACGCGCGCGCGAAATCTCCTGAACACTTGTCGTCTTATGAATGTTCTCTGATGCGTGTCGGGTTTATGAACAGGCGAGACATTCAAGAGCGCGTCCGTGGTTGTATAGAACGTGTCGTCGAGGACGAACCCGATTATTGGCGCGGCTGGGCGCAGTTATCCGAGGCGCTTCTGACGGACGTCAAGTTCTTTACCGGTTTGTATGACGGCACACAGGACGAAAAAATCGCTCGGGCCGAAGATGCCGCCCGCAGGGCCGTTTCGTTGAATCCGTATTCGGCGCGTAGTCATTACCTGTTGGCTCTTGTTTTGCAGATTCAGCGCGATCTTGATGGGTTTTTCTCATCTGCCGAGACCGCACTCGCGTTAGGGACAGACCGTTATCTGCAGGGCCAGATCGGTTACGAGTTCATTTGGTCCGGGCGTCTGGAATTGGGCGCTGCTCTTGTTGATAACGCAATTGCCCTTGACCCAAATGCAGCAGACCCGAACTGGTTCCAGGCGCTTGCCGAGTATCACTTCCTAAATGAGGATTATGAAACAGCATTGGAAACGTACGGCAAAGGTGCGCAGCCTGATCTGTGGTGGTCGGTTTCGATTGAGGTCGCGATTTTGGCCGAGCTTGGTCCACATAGCGCCGCATTGGCGGCGAGAGACAGGCTCAACAGAATCCGCCCAAATATTAAAATCGCCGATATCGTTTGGATGTACCGGCGTTTTGCGCGACCGGATGAACTTATTCGTCCATTTGTTGAAGCATATAGAGCTGTGGGATTACCCGAAGGACAGTACGCCCCTTTGGAAGTGGAAAACGGAGGTTAACGCGTCTAGCCGCCGGTTCAGAGCGTTTATTGCATCCGACTGCTCACAAAGAACTAAGCACTATTCAGGCACGCCCGCTCTTTGCAGGCTCGCCAACCAGACTCGGCGGTTTTCAGGATGGTTTTTGGACCCTACGAATTGCCTACGCATCGCTGAAATCGACAGTTTTGGGTTAATCTTCAGCGCAGCGTCGACGGCCTTTTGCGCCTCTTCTGGTTTGTTCATTTCGGCAAGAGTGGCGGCGCTCAGCAGATGATGAAACAGCCGCCACGTATTGCTGGTCGCCACTGCGCCCAACTTACGGGCGGCGTCCAGCGCTTCTTCGTAGCGTTCAAGGTGAAACAGGATGTGCCCTTTAAAAAAATACATGTTTTGCAACATTGGATCGCGCGGACTGAGTCTGATCGCCATCTCTATCTCGGGCAGGGCGCGATCCTGCATTCTGAACCAATCATAGGTATGCGCCAGTTCCAGTCTAATGCGTGCGTCATTAGGGTTAAGTGCGACGGCGCGTTCAAGGTTAGCGATGGCAGGATCTGCTTCACCGGTAAAGCGGTAGATATAGCCAAGGGCTGCATGCGCCTGCGCGTCCTGATCATCCAGCTCAATCGCCCGTTTGGCCGCTTCGGTTGCGGCTATCAGCGTATCCTGAGGAGTGTCTGACCACTGAAAGAAGAATATCGTGCCCAACGCGCGGGCCAACAGACTGTGTGCCGCAGCGAACCCAGGATCAGTGTCGATGGCTTCCTGCGCAAATGACACCGCGTCCTGTTGCGCCTCGTGCGAAAAGATCGCCTGCCGGGCCCGACCACGCAGATACAGATCCCATGCCCCCATATCCTGGGTTGGTTTTCCCAGCGATCTCGTTTCGCCAGACTCATAGATTTTGGGTAGCAATTGGCCGGCGATGGCCTGGCTAATCTCGTCCTGAACGTCAAAGATATCTGTCACCTGGCGATCGAAAACCTCGGCCCAGATGGTTTCGGCACTGTCGACATCGATAAGCTCTCCGCTCACGCGCATCTGACCACCCACGCGGCGAACGCTACCGCGGACCACATATTCAACGCCAAGATCGCGTGCGATTTCGAGCGGAGTTGCTTGATCCTTCGCGTAAGAGAACATGGTTGCGCTGGACACGACGAACAGTTCGCGATTGCGCGAAAGATGCGCGCTCAGGTCGTCGGTGAGACCATCGACGAAATACTGCCCTGTTCTTTCGCCCCCAATGTTGTCAAACCGCACGATGGCCAAAGAGGGCTTTCGATTGTCCGGCAATCTCTGTCGGTCGGCAAAAAAGGAGATTGAGAACAGCGCTATGGCCAGACCCAGCAGAGCACCCGCGATGAGAAGGCCGGTTTTCGGCGTGTTGGCATCACTCTCGGGCAGGGCGTCATCCGATTCAACCGGGGCCACAAATTGAAACCCGCGCTTGGGGTAGGTTTTGATATAATCCGAATTTGCCGCGGTGTCTCCCAAAGCCTTGCGTACGGACCGGATGCGCGTATTCAAGGCAGCGTCTGTGATTGCGGCCCCACCCCAAATCTCGTCAATAATCTCGTGTATGCTGACGATCCTGTCTCGGTTCCTGACCAGAAACTCAAGCAATTGCAGGGCCTGTGGTTCCAAAGGAACAGGTTGGCCAAGGCGGTTCAAACCCTGCGTCGGATCAAGTCGGAACTCCAAGAAACGGTACATACTGCAACCTACACCCCGCTTTATCCTTGGCTCAACGAAGTTTGGGGATTGTCAGAAGAATGTCAGAAAAAATCAGCTTCTGATCAAGCCCGACGTGCCTGCTGCAACTAGCGTTTACTTGGCTAACGCTCTTTTGCTTTGCCCAACACTTTATGGAGATAGGATATGGTACACTTAAAAACACTTTGCGTAGCGGCTGCTGTAGCCCTGGCAGGAAGCCCTGCATTCGCTCAATCTGATCTTGAAGCGGCATTGAACAATGGAGCCGAGCGTCTCGATGCTGAACAGATCGCGGAACTTCTGATCGGCAAAACCGTCACAGCCACGTCCGGAGAGAAGACGTTTCGCTTCTTCTATGACCCGAATAACATCGTGAGCGGAGAGCTGACGAACGGTGGTTGGAGCGGAGCGGGTGCCTTTGCCATCACAGACACAGATAAGGTTTGCGTTTCAATGGTTGCCGACAAAGGGCGCTACCGCTGTATGACTGTGCTCCGTGTTGGGGGCTCGATACAAAAATTCAATGCCGACGGAAAAAGGACTTTCGAACTTCACAGCTTTGAGCCTTCTACCGGTCTCTGAGGCAGGCTCAGTCTGGTTGTAGTGCAGCAGCAGCCATCTTTTGAATGACGAGCTGTGGCAACTAATATCCGACCGCGAGGGGATTTGCGCAGACAACGAACACCCAATATTTTGTTGAGATCTCGAGCAAAAATATCGGGAATTTTTGAATAGGGCGCTGTCGGAAGCCAATTCTGAAGCGCGCTCGCAAGTCGATGATCGCCGCCCAAAAAGAACGACCCGAGCTCGGTCTCTTTCGCCAAGGTTGTTCGTCCCATAACGATGCCACCCACCGCGATGAGAGTGTTTTCTATGTAAAGCTCAGCGTCCAGCTCTGGATCGTCTACACAAAACTAAGGTGGCGCGCCTCGCTGCGCCAGAAACCAGAATGTGTCGTGAACCGTCGGCTCATCGCGAAAGTGAAACCGGATCACGGATCGCTTGTCGAGCAAGCACCGACTTGAAGGACGCTTTGGCATTTCCACATCATCGGGGATGCCAATGCGCCTGTCAGTGCCACCTCGGCTTCGATGTTCTGCTGTGCTCAAAACCCCAATGCCTTGATGACAGGTTCCTTTGCTGTCGCATCGGGCGTTGCCGCCAATCTACTAGGGCAAGAAATCTGGTTGCCTCTCGAGCCGCCGGTGCCTGCGTTTTGGTTTCTAACGTTTGGCTTTCATCTAGCGATCCAAACGTGAAATTGGCTTGGTGAAAGGCCTCGACTGCTATGCAAAAATTGCAAAGCGAGTATTCGAGAAATCTTGGTAGTCGGAATCGCGATGCTCTCATATATGCGTCCGGTAAATGAAACTCCTGATGAGGACCAAGACGATGGCAAAAGAAATCAAAGATGCGTTCAGCCTCTTGAGCCTGATCGCTGCAACCGCCCTGCTGATTGGTGTGCATGCCTGGATTTATGTTCAGTAAGTCAAACCTAACCACGATTAATCTGATGAATGCAGATTGATTTGATTGGAACAGGTTGGCTGCGTGGCCGTCTGCGAATGAAAAAGGAGCCCGAAGCCCGGGCTCCTTTCTTTGTTTTTAGTTGAATCCATTACCGGCTGAGCAGCAGTTCCGGAAGCCAGAGCGACAATGACGGGACAAAGGTGGTCAGCATCAGCGTCGGCAACCAGGCGAACACGATGAAGATCAACGTTGGCCACAGCATCTTGGACACGGACGTGTCGCAAATCTGCGCACCGAGATAGAGCAACGGCGCCGTCGGAGGCGTGATGTTGGCCATACCAAGATTGACACCGATGATCGCAGCAAAGTGGATTGGATCGACACCTACACTTTGGGCAATCGGCAACAGGATTGGCGTGGCCAAGAGCAAGCCCGAGATATCGTCCATCAGCATGCCGATCAGGATCATGACCACGTTGATCATCAAAAGGATCACGATCGGATTGTCCGATACCGAGTAAACCATATCCTTGGCCAACTGAGGCGCACCCTGCGAGATCAGGTTGTCCGAAACGATCAGCACCATAAAGATCATGACCATGACCACACCGATCGTCACACCCGAAGTCTGGATGGTCTGAGCAAGCGTTTTCCAGGTTAGCCCACGATAGAAATAGATCGCAACCGGGATAGCATAGCATACCGCAATGCCTGCGGCCTCGGTCGGGGTCATGACCCCGCCATAGATTCCACCCAAGATAATGATGGGCATCAAGAGCGCTGGACCCGCCAGACGGCCCTGACCCAAGAGCGCGGGCATGAACGGATCTGGACGCTCCTTCAGTTGAATGTCGTCATACTTCCGCAACATGAACTGGTTGGTGACAATCAGAAGAGTTATCAGGATGATCGCCGGAATCACGGTTGACAGAAAACACTTGAGCACGTGCTGTTGCGCCACCCAGCCATAAAGAATGTGCGACGAGCTGGGCGGGATCAAAAGGCCCAAGGGTGCTGCACTGACGATAAGCGCCGCCGATTGCCCGCCAGGATAATTCGCCTTTTTCAGATGCGGCATCATGATACCGCCAATGCAGGTCAGTGTCGCATTCGCACTCCCCGAGATCGAGCCGAAGACCCCACAGGCCAGTACGGAGGCCGCATTCAGGCCGCCCTTTATGTGGCCGATGAACATCTCGGCCAGCGCCACAAGGGGGGCTGCGATTTTACCTTTTTCCATGATGCCGCCAGCGATCATGAAGAGTGGGATTGCCAACAGCACCAGCGAACGGATTCCAGTCGCACCGGTCGGCAGATAGCCGGTAATGGACTGATCCCCAACAATGGCAATAAAGATCAGAACCGATCCAAAGGCCACGTAGACGCTGACACCGAGCAGCAGCATTAGGCAGACGATAATCAGGCTTCCGGTGATAATCATTTGGCGGCTCCTTTCATCGTCTCAGACCGAAGGGGCAACCCAAGGCCTTTTCGGATGTGCACGTAGAGATACGCAGCGGTGAACATCGCCATGAAGCCGAAGGCACACATGATCGCAATGCGCCAGGTGACAAACGGAATGCGCAACACCGGGGTGGACCGTAGTCGCGGGAACGAGAAGTCGTCCAGCAGCGAAACATAGCAGGCGTAAAAGAGAAACAAGATAACCACGAGTTCAACCAGCAACACCACGAAGCTGCGCCACCAAATCAACCGTTGATTATGTATTACAATGCTGAGGATATCAGCGTTGATGTGCAGATTGCGGGCAGAAGCCAGAACGGCCCCGGCAAAAAAACCGACAATGGAGAAGGCCAAAAGCCATTCCTCATAGGCAAAAAGGTCGCCTCCAAAGCCGTATCTGATCACGACAACAGCGCCAAAGGTGAATGCCATCAAGAACCCGCAGAACATTACGAGCTGTCTACAAACGAACGCGATCACCTTCATAGGATACCCAATGATTGGCGGAAGTTCGTCTGTGATTTTTTGTGGTTTGCCCTCGTCTTCATCGCCGACGAACCGCGGCAAGCCGTCTTCGTCATTCGGCATATCTGTCCCCCCCATTTTGACATTTTTTTGAGGAATTAGCAAAAAAAAGGGCCGGCAAATATGCCGGCCCTTCCGTGGTCAGGTTATCAGTTCTTCGCCGCCAGCAAGCGATCGATCACGTCCTGGCCGACGCTTTGGGCCATCATAGGCCAGATGTTTTCCTGGATATGAGCGGCCATGGCAGCCTGCTCTTCGTCGCTCAGGCTCAGGATTGTGTAGCCCTTGTCGATAAGCTTCTGTCCAAAGGCCGCGTCATTGTCGCGGTTATACTGGAAGAAGTCATCCGAGGCCTTGGTCATCGCGGCCTGAAGCGCTGCACGCTGCTCATCGTTCAGCTTATCCAGCGTGCGCTGTGACGCGTAGAATGTGGTCAGTTCCGAGATCGAGTTGTACTCGACAAAGTGCGTACCAACATCCGACTGGGCGAAGATCGAGTAGGTTGCCGTCTTGGTGCAGCAGATTGCGCCATCAACGATACCTGACTGGATCGCGGGGAAGATATCACCCCACGCCATGGTCGTGGCCTGGTAACCAAGCGCTTCCACCATGGCTTTCACGGCGGGCGACGACCAAACACGAATGTTCATGCCTTTGTCGTCGAAGTTGTTCCAGTTGGTCGGTTCCTGCGTGGCCACGATACCCACAAACCCTTCGGGATTTTGGGCCATGACCCTCACGCCGTACTCGTCGGTGATTTCCTGCAAGATCTGATTATACTCAGAATCCATGTTGCGCATGATGTTGTCCATGTCGTCCCAGCCCCCTACAAGGAACGGCATCGACAGGAACTCCAGGCGCGGGTCGGTATCGGCATAGATAAAGGCCGCAGCCAGATCGATATTGCCCCGCGCAACATCTTCGAACAGCGCTTCGCCCGAACCAAGCTGGTTGGCTGGGAACACCTCGATTGTCAGGCCGACATCTGCCGCTGCAACATCTGCGGCGACCTGCTCCATCATCTTGGTACCTTGGTGATCAATTGGAAACACGCCGGCAAAGCGCAGCTTGACATCGTCAGCAATTGCGGCAGTCGACATCAGCGCGCTCATTGCACCAACCACGATGCCCGTGGTTAATTTCGCAAAGTTCATGGAATACTCTCCCTGTTGACGTTTGTTCGTTCAGATATTTTTGCTGACCTTAGCTGGTCAATCTGTCCGGCCAGCCTATGCAAACAAATCGCACAGTGCAATTTGATTCACGTCTGCTGGTTTTTTTGATTTTAGCCCTTCCTTCAGTTGATTTTTTTGAGTAACTCTTGGTTTCGCGGCTCGTGGTAACAAGGCTTTGCGTCATCATTGTCGGGAAAGCGCGATTGGTTGGCCGAGCTTTGCCGCAAGGGCGATATGCCTGTGCTTCGCGGCCAGGGTGGCATCCAGTGTATCGTTAAAGGCCATCATGTCTCATGTAGTCGCTGTAGTCGGTCCACGCGTTCGGCCTGCAATGTATCCCCTTGACTCATGCGGACCTGCCCTCGAAGCCGTCGAGGAAAGACTGCAGGTTTGTGCCCAATTCATTGCAGAGATACCCGCCTTCCTGCACAATCACGGTAGGCAGGTTGAGCGCTGCCAGCATCCTTGCCATCTTGGCAAATCCAGGTGTCGAAACCGCCAGACCACCAAAGGGGTCGCCTTCGAAGGCATCAAGTCCAAGGGCTATGACGATTGCACCGGGCGCGAAGTTCCTGACGACGTTCAAACCTTCGTTCAGACCCTTCATAAACCCGTCATCCCCGGTGCCACGTAAGAGCGGTATGTTCAAATTGTATCCGTGCCCCGCGCCTTCACCGACCTCATGAGCGTGACCCCAGAAGAATGGATAGAACCGCGCCGGGTCCGCGTGGATAGACAGGGTGAATACGTCGTTACGTTCGTAAAAGATGCCTTGCGTTCCGTTGCCGTGGTGCAGGTCAACATCGATGATCGCCACGCGGTCATGAGTTTGCCGTAGGTATTGTGCAGCAATAGCGCTGTTGTTGAGATAACAGAATCCGCCAGCTAGATCGCTAAAGCAATGATGCCCCGGCGGCCGGCAGAGCGCATAGGCCACGTTGTCCCCGTCCAATACTGCCTGGGTTGCGCTCACGGCGCAGTTTGCGGACCAGCGCGCTGCTTCCCAGGTGTGTGCACCGATAGGGCAGGACATGTCGGTGACGTGAAATCCTGCCTGACCGACTGCCGACAAGGGATAGCTGGCCGTGCGGCGATCCGGGTGGATATTCGGGAATATCTCGGGCGTGGCGTCGGGAATGCGCGCCCACCGTTCATAAACCGTCGACAGGAACTTCAGGTAGGCCGGAGTGTGTACTGCCGCGATCGGAGCTAGGCCATGATCAGTTGGGGCGTGCACAGCGTGACCGCCCGCCGCGACGCCTGCAAGTAGGCGCTCCAACCGCTCAGGTTTTTCGGGGTTGGGTTGCATAACTCCGTTAACCAGAAACCCGCTGGGATTATGCTGGCCCTGCTGTTTCTGGTCAGAAAAGACTTTCATGTGTCAGAACCCTACCTTGTCTGCCCCTTTAAGACCGAGCATCGCGCGCGTCTCGTCAGGTGTTGCGATCTCGTATCCCAGCTCCTCCAGAACCGACCGGATTTTAGTGACCTGTTGAGCGTTGCTGGTAGCAAGTTGCCCGCGTTCGATCATCAGGCTGTCTTCAAGACCAACACGCACATGCCCACCCAGGATGGCGCTCATAGTGCCCAGTGGCATCTGCTGTCGCCCTGCGGCAAGCGCCGAAAACTCGTAGGCGTCGCCCAACAATCGGTCAGCCGTTTCCTTCAAATACATCAGGCTGTGCGGGCTGGCGTCGATCCCGCCCAGTACACCCATCACAAATTGCAGAAAGACCGGTGGCACAATGCTCTTTTGCTTCAGATAGAACGCCAGCGTCTGAATGTGCCCCACATCGTAACATTCACATTCAAACCGCGCGCCACCAGCATCGCCCAGCATTCGAAACACGGTTTCTATGTCATGGAATGTATTCTTGAACACAGTGTCGCGTGTGTTCTCCAAAAAGGACTCTTCCCAATCATGGGTCCAATCGGAATAGCGATCCTTCATCGGGAAGAGGCCGAAATTTATGGAGCCCATGTTGAGCGAACACATCTCGGGCGCCAGTTCCACGGGGGCCGAAAGCCGCTGTTCCACACTCATCTGTGAGCTGCCGCCCGTGGTCAAGTTTATAACCGCGTCACTCGCGTCCTTGATCCTTGGCAGGAACTGGCGAAAGACATTGATATCCGCGCTTGGGCGGCCGGTGTCGGGGTCGCGCGCATGCAGGTGTAAAACAGATGCGCCAGCTTCTGCTGCCTCAATTGCAGACTTAGCTATTTCGTCAGGCGAAACCGGCAGGTGTGGGCTCATGGTCGGCGTGTGGATCGAGCCTGTCACGGCGCAAGTCAGGATAATTTTTTGCGCCATGGGTCAAACCTCCAATGCACATTCACGGGCAAAGTCCCGGAGACTGTCGTCGAGTATGTTCAGGATTTCGTTGATCTGCGCTTCGGTCGCGATCAAAGGCGGGCAAATCAGGAAATGATCGCCCTCAACACCGCCGCGAGTGCGGCGCGAATAAGTGATCAGGTTGCGCTCGTAGCAGATTTCCACGAACCGTTCATAGGCGTTCAGGTCCTTGGGCAATGGTGACATGGTGTCCCGATCCGAGACCATTTCAAAGGCGGTTAGCAGGCCTTTTCCCCGCACATCACCGATGAACGGGTGACGCGCCATGAGGTCCATGAGCCCCGCCATCAGGATTTCGCCCATGATCCGCGCATTGGTCATCAGGTCCAGCCGGTCGATTTCGTTCAGAACAGCCAACCCAGCGCTGCATGCGAGCGGGTTACCGGCATAAGTGTGGCCGTGGGCAAATCCGCCGCTGTCCAGCACGGTTTCAACCATCGCTTTGTCGGCGATCATGGCCCCCAACGGGGCATAGCCTGCGCCAAATCCCTTGGACAGGGCCACAAGATCGGGGCGGATGTTCCAGTGCTCCGAAGCCAGAAACGTACCAGTGCGTCCGACACCAGACATGACCTCGTCCATGATCAGCAGGACGCCAAATTCGTCGCAGATCTCGCGCACCCGCCCATAGTAGCTGTCGGGCGCAACCAGCGCCCCGGTAGATGCACCGCCCACCGGTTCCATGGCAAAAGCCAGAACCGTGTCGGGCCCTTGTGCAATGATCTCATCCCTTAGCATCTCGGCATATTTCAGACCACGATCGTGGTCGGACAGGTTGTCGCGGTCCAAATAGCAAGTGGGCGCAGGAATTTTCGGCATTTCCTTGAAAAGCGGCGCAAACGCGTTCGTCAGCGGCCCGTATCCGGTAATCGCCAGCGCGCCCAAGGTAGAACCGTGATAAGATGGAAAGCGCGAGATGACTTTCCACCGACTGGCTTGCCCATCAGCAACCGCCCATTGCCGCGCGAATTTCACGCAAGACTCCACGGCCTCGGACCCGCCAGAAACAAAAAAGACCTTGTCCAGGCCTGCCGGTGTGCGATCCGCGATGGCTGTGGCCAGGTCTTCTGCTGGGGCGTTCTCAAAATGTAGACGATAGGCAAAGGTTGCGCTGTCCATCTGCGCCTTCATTGCAGCCAGAACATTGGGATTTGAATGGCCAATATTGCTGACCATCGCCCCGGACGAACCATCAATATAAAGCTGGCCGTTCTTGCCCCAAATATAGATTCCTTCTGCGCGATCGACCTCGGGGCGGCGCGCGCGACTTTGATAGAAAAGGTTCGATGCCTTCACGGTTTTTCTTCTTTGACAGGTGTGGCGATGCAGGAGCGATACCCAACCTTGTGTTGGATTCTTTTATAGGGCAAATAGATAATGAGAATTAAGCATATTGATTGAATCAATGGATAACGCCGCTGAACAGGACAAATTGATCCGCGAGCTGGATTGGAATCTGCTTCGCACCTTTATGGTCATTGTTCAGGAAGGCAGCATCACCCTGGCGGCCCAGCGCCTGATGCGGCGACAACCTTCCGTCAGCCAAGCCCTGAAACGTCTTGAGACACGGCTTGGAATGCCGCTGATTGATCGCAGCCCATCGCATTTCCGCATCACACCAGCCGGGCAGACACTGTACCAGGAATGTCTGGACATGTTTGGAAGCCTGGCGCGGGCTATCCAAAGCGCACAGGGAACGGAAGACATCGTGACGGGTACCGTCAAACTCGCGCTTCTCAGTAGGATTGAAAGCGATTTTTTTGATGCGATACTGGCGGACTTTCATCGCCAATTCCCCGAAGTCAGCTTTGATATTGAGGTTATGTCCAGCAAAGCCGTCAGGCAGGCGGTTCTTGAAAAATCCGCGACACTTGGCGTCTGCTTGGTGCATGACACCCATCCAAGTCTGCAGCATGAGGTTCTTTATCGGTCCTACTTTGGGTTCTACTGTGGTCCCAGCTACCCATTGTTCGGGCAACGCGATCTGAAACTCGACGACTTGCGAGACCATTCGTCGGTTTCATTCCGGACAGACCAGCTTTGGGATGCGTTACGTCCGGTGGCGTTGCTGCGCGCGCAGCACAAGCTCGACAACAAAGTGATCGGTTACACTTCTGACCTGGGCGAGGCACAGCGGATGATCGGCGCGGGGCTCGGGTTTGGCCCTCTGCCTGTTCACATCGCCGAACGCTTCGTCAATCGCGGCGAACTGTGGCGTTTGCCACCTTATGAAAATGCGTTGGCAATTGATATTCATCTGGTGCACCACAAAAGCGCCCGCCTGAATCGCGCGGAAAAAGCACTGCTTGACATGTTTCGAAACCGGCTTGCATCGGTGCCGCTTGAACAGCGCAGCTACAATCCAACCGAAACAATCGAGCCAAGGATCCAAGAGGGGTAAGCCAAACAATGACATCAAGTGACACCCTGTCTCTGCTGGCTTGTCAGATCGAAATCCCCGCCACCAAGAGCGCCGCCGCGAGAGACAGACATCTTGCGGAAAGCGCCGCGAAAGTGCGAGATCAGCTCAGCCGCCGGAACGTGGACCTCGTGGTTTTGCCTGAGCTATCCAGTATCGATTATGCCCGCTCGGCCTTCGACCGGCTCAATGAGATCGCGGAACCCCTGGAAGGCGCTTCTTTTGAAAAATGGCGCGAGGTCGCCAAAGAATTCGGTGTCCATGTCACTTACAGTTTTGCACGCCGGGGGGCATTGGGGACGCATATTTCAATTGCGGTCGTCAACCCGGACGGTGCGCTGACCGGCTATTACGACAAGCTTCACCTTTGCCAATATGGCGCTTCGATGGAGAAGGAATATTTTGACGCTGGGGATCACATATTCACATTCAAAATCAATGGAATAACTATCTCTCCAATCATTTGCTACGATATCCGCATTCCCGAACTTGCCCGCACCCTGACACTAAGGCACGACGTCGATCTCATCCTGCATTGCGGGGCATATTATCGCGACGAGTCCTTCGAAACCTGGCACAATTTCGCCATGGCGCGCGCGATGGAAAATCAGATCTTTTTCTTGTCCCTTAACCGGGCCGGAGAAACCTGGGGCAATTCGATCTTCTGTTGGCCTTGGATGGATGAAAATATTCTGCCTGTGCGGTTTGCCGAAACAGCTGAAGATTTCCGTCACGTGACCATCAACAAGGGCCAGCTCTTACAAGCAAGAAAAGACTATACATTCCTCAAGGACCGACTGGCGGATTATGATGCACTGTGAAGGGTCAGACAGTCTTTTGTTGGCGGTTGCGAAACATAGGTTAGGTTTCGAATGACACAGGTTGCCATCTCTCCGGTGACGCTCGACAAAATAAACGATCTGGATTTTGCGCTAAGGGCGTTGTCGGCTGAAATGAACGACAGGCACGTCGCGAATGTTGACGTTTTGAAAGCTGCATTTGTTGGTAACCATCCGGCCTTCAATGCTTTGCTCGCCTACAATGAAGCCGAGGTCGTCGGCGCAATTGTTTGGACGCCAGTGTTTTCAACGACCAAGGGGGGTGGCGGCTTGTTTGTAAGTGATCTTTGGGTTTCCTCTTCGGCGCGAGGGCGAGGTATTGGAAACAAACTGTTGTCTCGTGCGGTTTTCGATGCGGACAAATCTTCAGGCGCGTGCTTCCTTAAACTGGCGGTCCATCGCACCAACCCTTCTGCTCTTGCCTACTACACCCATATCGGTTTCAGAGAAGAAACGGACATGAGGGCAATGATCCTCGAAGGTGCTCCTTTGCGGAGTTTAAAGAACTTCTGAAGGCGAATTGCGACGAAGTCGTCAAGTCGATCAACCAATTAAGGCTGTCGCGATGGTGGTTTTGGAAAGCTAAAGAGGGTGCGTCGCGTATCTTGCAAAAAGACACTTTTGCGCAATCGAACGACAAAATGAAGTTGGTTGTCAAAGCATGAATTTGATCCGAAGCGCCAATTGATTCACACTTTGTTAACAACTTTTGCCCGCGTTTCAGACGTTGCGCAAAATCCGATGATGAGCAGCCTTGGCGTCAAAACCGATTGCTGACGAGATCTTCGTCAAATCGGTAAAACACGGCGCGAAATTTCAAGAAAGTATACGTTCAACCACGCGCCGCCCGAATTCATGTGTCGGTCCTTCCCAATACGGACTGAGGCGACCGCCGTCATAGGCAGGCGACAGGCGCCCCTGCTGCAGCAGTTCGAGCATACCAAGATCCTCTCGGTTGAGATCATCCCACATTTGCATGAGTTCGGCCCTTGCGTTGGCATGGTCCTCTGACGTCGCAGCATCTCCGATCAGGAAAACATGCAGCTCTTCACGCGTTTTGTTCGGTGCAATTGGATAACTTACTAGAACTGTAAATTGGTCTGGGAAGACTTCGGCGGCGAAATGTGGGAAGCATAAGAACCAAAGACCGCGTTTGGCATCTTCTTGTGACAGATCGGGATAGTGCGGCAGACGATCACCGCGCCCTTCACCCAATTCAGGAAAGATGTAGTCGTTGTAGAATACGTGTTGGTCCCATTCACCCGACCACCGCACGTTCATCGGTGCAAACTTCAAAAGTTTGGGATGCACGGCAAAGACATGATAGCCCTCCATGTAATTCTCGTAGACCAACTTCCAATTGGCATTGACTTCGAAATCGATTTTCCCGGCCCAGCGGATCGATGTGAAATCATAACCCGGCGTACGTGCAAGCATCGGTTTCAACCAGTCCTCTAGCGGCTCTGCATCCCCTGAGATATTGACGAAAACACAGCCGTTCCAGACCTCGCACCGGACCTCTTGTAGATCGAGCTTGTCGCCACCTCCGTCTTTGAAGTGGTCCGTTATATCCGGTCCGTTGAAATGGGGCCGTGCTCGCAGCTTGCCGTTCAGACCATAAACCCAGGCATGATATGGGCAAGTCAGGGTTGATCTCTTGCAGGGTTCAGTGACAAGTTTTGCGCCGCGATGCCGGCACACATTGTGCATTGCGCGAATGGCTCCGTCCTGGTCGCGTAGGATGATCAGTGGCGCACCACCAATGTCGACCGGTTTCATGTCGCCGCGCTCGGGCAATTCCGCGTCAGCCCCCGCAAATACCCACGACCTGCGAAAGCAATGCTCCTGCTCCAATGCCAACCATTCTTTGGACCAATAGGCTGCATTTGGAAGGCCGCTGGCTTCCTCAATCGGGGCAAATGTCTGGACTAACCCTTCTTCACCCAGCAATGCCTTAACCTTTTTGAGGATCGGTGTATCGGGGAACTGGCCACTCATGAGGCCTCCATTCGGATAATTCTTGCGCAACTGGGAAAATTATGCACGGTAAATTTTCATGATCGTCAAGAAAAAACTTCAAACACGCAATCAAGAGTCGCTCAATAAGTTGGGTGAAGACTTACGCGCCCTGCGCAAAGCACAGAACATGACCCTGAACGACCTGTCTGAAACTTCGGGGCGCTCGGTTTCGTTTCTGTCAAAGATTGAACGCGGTCTGGCCCGACCCTCAGTCACGGCGCTGCAGGAGGTCGCCGAAGCACTTGGAGTACCTGTCGGATGGTTCTTTGAGACCGATGGCCCAGCTCCCGCCGAAGAACGCCCCTTTGTCGTGCGCGCCGACAGGCGTCGCAAGCTGACCTATTCCGGGCTTTCAGGGACAGACTATATGGGGTTCGAAGATCACTTGCTGTCCGCCAGCCTTGACCGACAGCTGGCGATGGGCATTTCCACCTATGAGCCCGGAGGCAGCACCGGCGACGACCTCTATACCCATGAAGGGGAAGAGGCCGGGATGGTGCTGAAGGGTGAAATCGAACTGACCTTGGATAGCCAGGTCTTTCGCCTTCAGGCTGGTGATAGCTTTAGCTTTTCCGCTGACATCCCACACCGTTACCACAATCCCGGCAAAGTCGAGGCCCAGGTCGTCTGGGCCAACACTCCCGTTACCATGAAAAGACAATAGATGACTGAACACACGCGTGTTGTTGTAATCGGTGGCGGCAATATGGGGGCGAGCGTCCTGTACCATCTGGCAAAAGAAGGATGGACAGACGTTGTTCTTGTTGAAAAGGCCGAGCTGACATCGGGGGCCACTTGGCATGCGGCGGGGCTGGTCAGCCGAATGACGGCGGGCCGTGCGTTGGGGATCTGTCACGATTATGCGGTGGATCTGTATAAAACCATCGAGGCTAAGACCGAGCAAGGCGTCAGCTGGCACAATTGCGGGTCCTTGCGCGTGGCCGCAACCGAGGATCACCGTGCCTGGCTGATGCACACGCGTGACGCGGTACTGGCCCGCGGGCAGGAGTGTCGCTGGGTTACTCCCGAAGAAATCGCCAAGCTGAACCCGATCTATGACACGTCGCATATCATCGGCGGGATTTGTACGCCCGATGACGGCCATGTTGACCCATCCGGCACCTGTCAGGCCATGGCCAAGGGCGCGCGGATGCGCGGGGCCAAGGTGCTGCGCCGCAACCGTGTGACAGATGTACGGCAGATGCCGTCGGGCGAATGGAAAGTGGCGACAGAACAGGGCGATATCCTGTGCGAGCATGTGGTCAATGCAGGCGGTTATCACGCCCGCCAGATCGGTGCCTTCAGCGGGCTGGACCTGCCGATCGTGTCGATGCAGCACCACTATGTGGTCACCGATGCGGTGCCCGAGTTCGAGGCGATGGGGCATGAAATCCCCGTCACCCGCGATGATTACTTCACCGGCTATCTGCGCCGCGAACAGGGTGGGGCGCTGATCGGGCTTTATGACACCCATGATGCGCTGGCCAAATGGCGCGATGGCTGCCCCTGGGACAGCGAGAACGAACTGTTTGAACCCGACTATGACCGTATTATGCCGTGGTTGGAGAAATGCTTTGAACGCTATCCCTGCCTGATGGAGCGCGGCATCAAACGCATCGTCAATGGCGCAATCACATATACACCTGACGGGCACCCGTTGGTCGGGCCTGCGCCGGGCTTGCGCAATCATTGGCTGGCCTGCGGTGCGACCGTGGGCATTGCCTGGGGGCCGGGACTGGGCCGGGCGCTGGCGCAATGGATGGTGCATGGCACGGCCGATATCTCGATGCGCGGGTTTGATCCGCGTCGGTTCCATTCGCGCGTTGATAAAGATTACACCTATCAGCGCTGCCGCGAAAATTACATGACGCGCCTGTCGTTGCCTTATCCACAGTTGCAATATGAAACCTGCCGCGAGATCCGAACCTCTGGCGTGCATGACAGAACCAAGGCGCTGAACGCGGTGTTTGAGGAAGCGGGCGGATGGGAACGCCCGCGGGTCTATGGCAAACCGGAATGGGATGGCAAAGAACCGCAATCATGGAAGCGTGGCCCGTCGTGGGAGGCTGCGCTGGCCGAGGCGCTTGCGGTGCATGAAAGCGTCGGCATTGGCGACTTCTCGGCCTTTTCCAAGTTCGAAATCACCGGACCCGAGGCCGAGGCCTATCTGAACCGCCTTTGTGCGAACAGAATGCCGAAAAAGGTGGGCGGCACGTGCCTGACCCTTTTGCTGAATGAACGAGGCACGATTGAGGGCGAGGCAACGATTGCCCGGCTGGCCGAAGATCGGTTCTGGTTCGTCACCGGCGGCCCCTCAGAGCGCCGGGTCTGGGACTGGATCACGGTTCATCAGCGCGGGTCCGAAGACGTGACGGTCAGGAACCTGTCCGATGACTGGGGTATCCTGACCGTGGCCGGACCCAAGGCGCGCGCGGTGCTGGGTCAGCTCAGCGATGCGTTTCTGGAAAACTCCGATTTCAGGTGGCTCAAGGCGCGCGAAATCGCTGTGGCGGGCATCCCGCTGATCGCGATGCGCCTGTCATTCTCGGGCGAACTGGCGTGGGAACTGCACGCAAACTTGGACCAACTTGGCGAGCTTTGGGATGCGGTTTGGGACGCGGGCAAACCCCATGGCATGGTCCCGTTTGGATCGAAGGCGGTGGAAATGATGCGCATGGAAAAGGCCTATCGCGGTGGGCATGAACTGGCCAATGACACCAGTCCCGTGCACACCGACCAGATGCGCTTTGTGAAATTCGACAAAGAGTTCATAGGCAAAGACGCGCTGCGCAACCTCGCCGAAACCGGCAGCAGTTCGGTTATTGCGTATCTCGACATTGAGCTGGTGGACACAGACGTGCTGGGCGGCGAGGCGGTTTATTTGGATGGCGAGAAAGTAGGGTCGGTTTCCTCAGGCGGGTTCGGCCCGGTAACTGGTCGCAATCTGGCCTTTGCCTTTGTCAAACCAAAGGCAGCGAACCCCGGTACGGCGCTGGAGGTGATCGTATTTGGCCAGATGTGCAAAGCCAAAGTGCTGGCCGATGCGGTGTTCGATCCGAAAAACGAAAGGTTGAAGGTATGAACACTCCTACTGACTTTGGCAAAGCGATACTGCCAGCGCCCGAAATCGATTGGACCAAACTGAACGATTACCGCATGGGCCGCATCCGCGAGGCCATGGCCGAACGGGACGTGGAACTGGCTGTCATTACCAACCCGCTGACCATGCGCTATGCGGTGAATTACCATGAATACATGCAGTTCCAGGCGCGTATCCCGCTGATGATGCTGTTTGTCTTTGCCGACGGCCCGGTGGTCTTCAGCGGCGCGTTCATCAAGGATCTGGACCATGTCACGGAATACATCCCAATGTTCGGGCTTGCGCCATTCCTTGCGGGCTTTGATCAGGTGGAGAATACGCGCAAATTCGTAGACTTCGTCCGCGGCCGTTTGGCCGGCAAAGGGCGTTGCCGTGTGGCGCTTGACCGTTTGGACGCCTCTGCTGTTCAGGGCTTGATGCAGGCCGGGTTCGAGGTCGTCGACGCGCCCGGTTTTCTGGAAAAGGCCCGCTCGATCAAATCAGAGGAAGAAATTACGCTGTGCCGCTATGCAATCGAAGTGGCGCAGCTGGGTATCGCCCGGATGCGCGAAGCCTTCCAGCCCGACATTTCGGAAAACGAGCTGTGGAGCATCCTGAGCCAGGTCAACATCGCCCATGGCGGCCTGTGGTCCGAAGCCCGCATGTTGGCCTCGGGCGAGCGGACAAACCCCTGGCTGCAAGAGGCAGGCGAACGCCGCGTTCAAAAAGGAGAGCTGATGGGCTTTGACACCGATATGGTCGGCCCTTTTGGCTATATGTCCGACATTTCGCGCACTTGGTACTGCGGCGAAGGGAAGGCGCCAAACGCATTCCGAGACCTCTACAAACGCGCTCTGGACGAAATCGAACACAACAAGGCCAATGTGCGACCCGGTGTGTCGTTCAAAGAACTGGTGGACAAGAGCTTCCGCCACCCTGAAGAATTCCACGCGCACCGCTATCCGTGCATCATGCACGGTGTGGGGATGTGCGATGAATACCCCTATGTTCCCTACCCGCAGGACTGGGACGACATTGGCTATGACGGGATCATAGAGGAAAACATGATGATCTGCGTTGAGGGGTATGTTGGATCAGATCGAGGCGGCAGCGGCGTCAAGATCGAGCATCAGTTTCTGGTTACCGCGACAGGTCTCGAACAGCTCGACAGCTATCCTTACGACGAAAACCTGTTGAATTAATAGCCGATGAGAGTTCTGACCGACTGACAACAATTAGGTTGCCAGAGCGTGGTCGCGAGTTTTGCGTGAATCACCAGTGGCTAGGTGAGCGGTCGCACTGCTGCGTTCAGTGTCATGCCGACGCTCAGAACTACTGACGCGAATGCACGCGGAAACAAGTCCCAAAGTACTTGGTGGGCTTTCACTAGGCCTCATTTGCGCGGAGGATTGATGGCTGCTTCGCTTTGGCCGCAGTATGATGAAAGAAATACTTGCGACAGTATTTGCCTGGGAAGATACCCAAACCTGAACCAAGGCCTCGGTTCCTGCTGTAAAAGCAGCAAGTTGCCTACAGGGCTGACCGTTTTTTCAATTTGCGATCTTCACGGTATTGAGGTTTCAGCGACGTATTTTGATAGGACTGCTCGGCTACCGTTTTGCCATATCTCAGACACCGTGGACGTAAAGGCATAGGCAAAACGTGTATTGCGCCCAATCTCACCATAGTACTGGGCTTGTTGCAGCCAACACTCTGGGTCAGATCGGGACGCTAATGCTGTTTTTTGCAGGTTCTGCCATTGCGGGTCATTGGGCACGATTTCAGAGCCGTCTTCCCGAACACCGGCACACATTCGGCACCAAAACGCTTCGGCCAGCGCCAGCCCGTTCACAGAAGATCCAGACGCCAATGCGTCGCGCAGCGATGGCAGCAGGAACCCTGGGTGTCGTGCCGATCCGTCAAACGCAACCCTGCGCGTCGTATCGTGAATCGCGGTGTTCGCAAATCGCGTCTCGACCAGCTCAAGATACTCTTTCGCGGTGGTTCCGGGAACGGCGTCGACATGAGGAAGAATTTCTTCGGATTGAACCTTTCCGAAAAACGCCAGGATGTCCGGATCCTGCATGCAGTCGGAAATCGTCGGGACGTTCAAGATTTCCCCGACATTTGCAAGCAGTTGGTGTCCCCCGTTCAAAATCCGCAGCTTCATCGTCTCATAGCTGTGAACATTGTGAGTCAGCGTCACCCCGACCTGTTCCAATGGCGGCCGACCTGCGCAAAAGTCATCCTCGATCACCCATTGGCGAAAGTTTTCGTGCGAGACCGGAGCGCGGTCATCGATGCCAAGTGCCCTGCATTGAGATACTACTTGTTCCGTCGTCGCCGGCACGATGCTGTCGACCATCGAGTTTGGGAACGCGCCGTTTTGGTCGATCCAGTCGGCCAGATCAGGATCGGACATTCGCGCCAAACCTACAACGCAGTTTCGCAGGATTGTCCCGTTGCCCTGAAGGTTATCGCAACTCAGCGCCGTGAAGGGGGTGATGCCTTTCATTCGTCGTTGTCTGAGGGCTGCAACCATGGCTCCGAAAACTGTGCGTGGTTGATTTGGGTTGGCCGCGTCATGACGAATGTCTTCGTGATGTGTATCGAAAGCGCCGGTATTGGCGTCCAGATAGTACCCGCCTTCGGTAACAGTTAAGGACACAATACGGATGGAAGGGTCTGCCATCTTGACGGTCAGCGCTGTGTTGCCCGGCTCAATCGGCAGGTAGTCGATCATCGGACCAATCACCTCGGCTGATACGCCGTTCGGATTCAGCTCGATCAGCGTTGTCAGGCAATCCTGCTCCAGCAGCTTACTTCGCATTTCGGCGTCGTAGCTTCGAACACCTGCGCCGATGATCGCCCAATCGCGGGCCTGACCTTGCTGCATAAGCTGGTGAATGTACCAGGCCTGATGCGCGCGGTGAAAATTTCCCAACCCGATATGCACTATGCCCGGCGTCAGATCCGAGGGGGCATATGCAGGTGTCCTGACTGTTACGGGCAGGTCTTCAAGCCTGTCACGCCGCAATCGTACCGGAGTTTTTGCGTTCGCCACGGGGTCCATCAGCTCATCCAGTTCCCACCATCGACGTTGTAGGTTTGTGCGACAATGTATTTCGCATCGTCCGACGCCAAAAACACCGCCATGCCGGTCAGGTCTTCGGCGCAACCCATTCGGCCATACGGCACAGATGCTGCCACTTCGCGTTTCTTTTGACCGGGGGCTTTGCCTTCGTATTTCGCAAAGAAAGCATCCACTCCGTCCCAGTGCTCGCCGTCAACCACGCCTGGAGCTATTGCGTTCACATTGATCCCATGAGTGATCAGGTTCAGCCCGGCAGATTGGGTCAGAGATATGATCGCGGCTTTGCTGGCGCAGTATACCGCGACCAAGGGCTCGCCTCTGCGCCCGGCCTGCGACGCCATGTTGATGATCCGGCCCTTGGTGCCGTGTTCGATCATATGGCGCGCGACCGATTGCATTGTGAACAATGCACCAGCGACGTTGATGTCGAAAACACGGGTGTAGTCGGAACGCTCGATCTCAACGATTGGTGCGGCCGTGAAGATGGCCGCGTTGTTGATGAGGATGTCGATGGGGCCAAGGCAGGAGGCTGTTATGGCGACGGCCGCGTCTATGCTCTGCTGTTTGGTCACGTCCATCTCGATTGCAATTGCATCCTCGCCAAATTCGGCGGCTGCGACCTGCGCGCGTTGAAAATCGATGTCAGCGATGGCAACACGTGCGCCCTCGGCCACATAGGCCTTGGCAAAGGCCAGCCCGATGCCCCTTGCGGCCCCGGTGATCAGGGCGGTTTTGCCTGCCAGACGTGTCATTCGATACGCAGACCTTGCGCGTCAAACCGGTGGATTACATCCGTCCGTGGGGTCAGGTGAATGCGATCTCCGTGACGAAATCCAACCTCGCCACCTGCACGGACGGTGATTGTTTCTGCCAGACCGGTTTCGTGCACGTGGAAAAAGGTATCCGATCCGAGATGCTCCGAGACGCTCACAACGCCGGACCAGTCCCCTTCGGTTTCAGAAACCCCAATATGTTCTGGTCTGATCCCGATGGTTTGAGCGCCGTGTTTTGCGGCCTCGGGCCCTTCAATGAAGTTCATCTTCGGTGAGCCAATGAAACCTGCCACGAACAGGTTGCGGGGCGATCGGTACAGCTCTAGCGGGCTTCCAACTTGCTCGATGACACCGGCTTGTAGAACGACGATCTTGTCGGCCATTGTCATCGCCTCGACTTGGTCGTGGGTCACGTAGATCATGGTGGTCGCAAGTCGCTCGTGCAGCTCGCTGATCTCCAACCGCATGCCAACCCGTAGCGCGGCGTCGAGGTTTGAAAGCGGTTCATCGAACAGAAACGCGGCCGGCTCGCGGACAATCGCACGCCCGATGGCGACACGCTGCCGCTGACCGCCGGACAATTGCCCGGGGCGTCGATCCAAGTAGTCGGTCAGGTTCAAGACGCTGGCTGCGCCTTCGACACGCTTGTCGATCTCGGCTTGATCCAGTTTCGCCATACGCAGAGGAAAGGCGATGTTCTTGCGTACCGTCATGTGTGGGTACAAAGCGTATGACTGGAACACCATTGCCAACCCTCGTTTTGCAGGTGGGACATCAGTGGCGTCCGCACCGTCGATGTCGATGGAGCCCGAGGTGATATCCTCCAGCCCTGCGATCAGACGCAATAGCGTGGACTTACCGCAACCCGAGGGGCCGACAAAAACTGTGAACTCACCATCCTCAATGGTCAGGTCAAGCGGTGGAATGACCTGCACGTCGCCGAAGCTTTTGGTCACGGACTTGAGTTGAATACGTCCCATGTGTCGTGTTCCTTATTTCACAGCGCCGAATGTCAGGCCGCGTACAAGTTGTTTCTGGCTGAACCAGCCAAGGATCAGGATTGGTGCAATCGCCATGGTCGAGGCCGCGCTGAGCTTGGCAAAGAACAAGCCCTCGGGGCTGGAATAACTGGCGATGAAGGCGGTAAGGGGGGCGGCGTCGACGGCCGTCAGGTTGAGCGTCCAGAACGCTTCGTTCCAAGCCAGGATGAAGTTCAACAACACGGTCGAGGCGATGCCGGGAATGGCCATTGGGGTGAGGACGTAGAGGATTTCCTCTTTCAGCGTCGCCCCGTCCATCCGTGCGGCTTCCAGGATCTCACCGGGAATTTCGCGGAAATAGGTATACAGCATCCAGACGATGATCGGCAGGTTGATCAGCATCAGGACCACGACCAACCCTCCACGCGTGTCCAGCAGGCCCAGACGGATGAACAGCAGGTAAATCGGGTAGAGCACGCCAACCGCAGGCAGCATCTTGGTGGACAGCATCCAAAGCAGGATGTCCTTGGTACGCTTTGAAGGCACAAAGGCCATCGCCCAAGCGGCGGGAACGGCAATGATCACACCCAGAATGGTCGAGCCACCAGCAATGATGACCGAATTCCAAAGGAACCGCATATAGTCCGATCGTTCTTGCACGATGGCATAGTTCTCAAGTGTCCAGTCGAAGTTCAAAAACAGCGGTGGGCTGGCAATGGCCTGCGCCTCGGTCTTGAAGCTGGTCAGGATGGTCCAAAGGATCGGAAAGAAGATCAGCAGTCCGACGGCCCAGGCAAGGGCAGTGTTCAGCGATTTACGGCGGGTTGTGACGGCGCGGGCCATGGTCTTACCTCCTCACGCGTCCAGGTTCTTGCCGACGATGCGCATGAGGAAGATCGCAACGATATTGGCAAGGATGATGGCATAGACACCTCCGGCTGATCCAAGGCCGACATTCTGGCTTTCCAGCACGCGCTGGAAGATCAGGTAGGTGAGTGTACGGGTGCCGAATGCGCCGCCGGTGGTCACGAAGATCTCGGCGAAGATCGACAGTAGAAAGATGGTCTGGATCAGGATCACGATCGTTATCGCGCGGCTCAGATGCGGCAGGATGATGTGGTAGAAGCGCTTCAGCACCGGCGCGCCGTCCATTTCCGCTGCTTCAAGCTGCTCACTGTCCAGCGACTGGATCGCTGTCAGCAGGATGAGCGTTGCAAAAGGCAGCCATTGCCACGAAACGATCATGATGATCGAGGTCATCGACGCCTCGGACAGCCACGAGATCGGCTCGGCCCCGAAAAAACGCCACAGATGCGCCAGCAGGCCGTTGACCGGGTCCATGAACATGTTCTTCCAGACCAGCGCGGATACGGTCGGCATTACGAAGAAGGGCGCGATCACGAGGATGCGGACAACGCCCTGACCCCACATCGGCTGGTCCAGGAGCATCGCCAGGAGGATACCCAGCACGACCGTTATGACTAGAACGCCGCCAACGATCATCAATGTCGCCTGCACCGCTGGCCAGAAAGAGCTTGAGGAGACAAATCGGACATAGTTGTCGAAGCCAACCCAGCCCAAGTCACCACCACGCAGGGGCAGATATTTTTTAAAGGAAAAATACAGCGTCATCGTCAGCGGCACGAGCATCCAGCCAAGCAGCAGGACCACTGCGGGTGCCATCATAAGGCGAGCAACGGATCGGGAATGTTCGGTAGCCATGACGCAAGACCTCTCTGTTCAGGCGTAGCTTAGCCTGCGAGATAAACGCGGGTTAGGGAAGGGTCTGGTGTGGCGGGGGGCAGGGGGCTGCCCGCCCGCTTCAGCTGGGGCCTCAGTAGCCTGCGGCTTCCATTTCTTCGGCAGTAAAGGCCTGAGCTTTTTCAAGCGCTTCTTCCACCGTTTGCTGTCCGGCATAGACCGCCGAGAACTCCTGGCTCACCTGCGTGGCGATGCCTGCAAATTCTGGGATCGCGACGAACTGAATGCCTGTGTAAGGCGTTGGTTGTGCGCAGCAGTTTTGCGGGTCGGCCATCAGGATCGACTCCAAGGTCATGTTCGCAAAGGGAACTTCCTTGTAGTTCGGGTTCTCATAGAGCGAGGTTCGCGCACCGGGTGGTACATTGGCCCAGCCTTCGTTTTCGGCCACCAATTCGATGTAGTCTTTCGACGTTGCCCATTCGATGAACTGTTTCGCCGCATCCTCTTGCTGTGTGCCGGCCGGAATTGCCAAGGCCCAGGCCCAGAGCCAATTGGCGCGCTTGTCTACGCCTTCCGAGTTCGGAGCCAGAGCGAAGCCGACCTTGTCTGCAACGGTCGAGTCATCCGGGTTGGTCACAAAAGACGCCGCAACAGTGGCATCAATCCACATCCCGCACTTGCCTTGCTGGAACAGGGACAAGTTTTCATTGAACCCGTTGGTGGCATAGCCTGCCGGACCCGATTCACTCATCATATCGACAAAGAATGTAAGCGCTTCTTTCCATTCGGGTTGATCGAACTGGGGTTTCCAGTCCTCGTCGAACCAACGCGCACCAAATGAGTTTCCGGTGACGGTAATGAAGGCACCACCTTCACCCCATCCGGCCTTGCCGCGCAGGCAAATGCCGTTGATGTCGTTGTCGCGGTCCGTCATCGCAGCCGCGGCTTCCCGGATAAACTGCCAGGTCGGTGCCTCGGGCATTTCCATGCCGGCCTTCTCCATCAGATCGGTTCGGTACATGATCATCGAACTTTCGCCGTAGAAAGGTGCCGCGTAAAGCGTTCCATCGTGGCTCAGACCGCCAGCCATAGCAGGCAGGATGTCGTCAACGTCATACTCGTCTGACATGCCGTCCAGCGGCACCAGCCAGCCATTTGCGCCCCAGATCGGCGTCTCATACATGCCGATGGTCATGATATCGAACTGACCGCCTTTGGTGGTGATGTCGGTGGTCACGCGCTGGCGCAGTACGTTTTCTTCCAGCGTGACCCATTCCACGTCAATGCCGGTCGCTTCGGTGAATTTGTCGGTATAGCCCTGCATCCGGATCATGTCGCCGTTGTTCACAGTGGCGATCGTGATGGATTGTGCATGAGCCGCTGCCGTTGCGACGAAAGTCAGTGCAGTCGCCGCACGAAGTGCGTTCTTCAGATACATCCCTGTCCTCCCTGAGCTTGGATGTCGTACAGAGAGCCTAGAGTGTAAGTTGTCGCGCCGTCAATAAAAACTTTACGCGCGTTAAAAATGTTGAATTATGCAGAATCCCTCAAGACAAGTCGCGCGGGGAACAAGGTTTCAGTGCGCGTTGAGAATTTCCCACCACTTTCAATGAGTTCGAACAGAGTTTCGACGCTTCGGCCGGCTACATTATCGTAGTCATGCGCAGCTGTCGTCAAAGAGGGACAGGTAAACTTTGCGAATGGGTGGTCATCGTTTGAGGCGACACGAAGCGAACAATCTTCTTTCCGACCAACCCGAATCCCTTGTTCGAAACAGGCTGCCAGAAAGCCGATGGCCAACCGGTCGTTGCTGCACAAAACAGAATCTGTCTTCAGCCCGCGCTCTTGCAGGACTTTCAATGCGCCTCGGTGGCCGATCTCTTCAAAGGCCCAGCCTGTGCCATCGACTTTAATGATATGTGGCTCGAAGCCCAACCGCTCCATCACGTCGACATAGGCCTTACGTCGTTTATTCGCGTTTGGGTTTGCGGGCGTGCGCATTTCAAAAAAGGACGGTGGCTCACCTGTCCTTGTCATGTACTCCACGGTCTGCGACACAAAGCTAAAGTTATCCGAACCGACAAAGGCTGCCCCCAGGCCATCAAGGTTACTGTCGAACAGGATTGTCGGCACATTGGCACAGAACTTTTCGATAGTAGATCTGTCCGAGGTACGCCCTAAAGGTGCCAAAAGCACTCCTGCGGGTTTCAAGGATTGCAGCCCATCCAAAATCTCGTTCTCGAGCTTTTGTTCGCCATGTGAGCTGAACAGGGATGGGCGATAGCCGGCTGCAATGCAGGATTGTTCCAGATAACGCGCGATTTCGGCAAAGAACGGATCGGCCAGATAGGGCACGACGATGCCAATATTCTTTGTCAGCTTCCGGTTTTGGTTCACTGCATAGATGTTCGGGCGGTAGTCAAACCGTTCCAGCGCCTCCTCTATGCGCGCTCGTGTTGTTGGGCGAACGCTATCGGGATCATGGAAATACTTTGAAACTGTAGGCCGCGATATCCCGCTTAGGGCCGCGAATTCTTCCATGTTCTTAATTTTGGTCATGCCAGTCTGCCTGCGGAACTCAGCCGCCTTAATCTTATCATGTTTTTACATATTCTTTGCG
The DNA here is from genome assembly GCF_013034545.1 of Ruegeria sp. HKCCA5763. Classification (NCBI taxonomy): domain Bacteria; kingdom Pseudomonadati; phylum Pseudomonadota; class Alphaproteobacteria; order Rhodobacterales; family Roseobacteraceae; genus Ruegeria; species Ruegeria sp. HKCCA5763. The sequence continues at coordinate 128,358 of NZ_WQGF01000007.1, read as the reverse complement.
CGCGCCAAGAAAATCAACAGCCAGACAATTTCCGCATCTTTGTTTGGGCGAGGCGCGGGCTTCACAAACTCACTTTAGAAAACTCTTGATGCTAAAACAGGGCCACGCTGGGCTAGGTCACGGGCAAATGCTCCGGCGCTCTGGGTATAGTTATGGTCGACGCTAAAGTAACAATACTCGAATGTGAGCGCAGGTAAGACCCCGCAGGCGTTACAAAACCGTGGCAATTCCTACGGTGAAAGTTGACCGGGAATGGAGTATTGAGGCAAACCATTTCAGTCGCGAAGGCTAGTAGTTGAATCTCAGCCCAATTCCGGCACCTTGGTCATAGGGGCGGTCTGCACCGATGCCGATCAGAATATCAGCATAGAGCGCAACTCTGGGGCTGAGGTTCTTACCGATCTGGAATTCTGCAGTGGCGGGCCAGGCGTCATTCTCCCAATCGTATGGCGCTTTGATATCCGCTTTGATCCAATACCCATCACCAAACGGCTGAAGCGCAATCAGGCGCATCGCTGTTTGGCTGATATCGGTCGGACCGTTATAGGAAGCGAAGTGTTGGAGCAAAGGGATCAAAGTCAATCCGGTGTTCGCATTTGCAAAGGCGAACCCGCCAAATGGTGCAATCTGATCCGATCCGGTTCCGATGCCTTCGTTCGGCTCGCCAAAATCAAGTATCCACTCCAAACCAAGCGCGGATTTGACGCGCCAGGTGTCATTCAGGGGCTGCTGTGAGGGGAAATAGATCAGCTTGAAATTGGTCTTTTCAAATCCACTGAACCGCGTGCCGGTCGCGTTCGTCGAGTTGTAGTGAAGCTCATATTTCAGTTTCAGATCGGGGCGCAACATGTATGCACCGTCGATGAAAGCATCCTGACGGTCGGCATCCCCTTCGAGATCGAAATACTGATAGCGAATGTCGGTGTTGTTCACTGCAGCCAGTGGATTTGAAGCATTTTCTTCGGCTTCGGCGGCAGCACCCACCATAAGCTGCGCTGAGGTCAGGAAAGCAGAGCAAAGGGAAATTCGTGACATAGTTCACCTGACGGAATGGGTGCGGGTAATTAGACGGCGGCGGTTTGGTACCGCCGTCTGAATTCGTCATTGCCAGCTAGAGAAAACGTCTCGGGTCAGTTCGCTTTCAGGGCGAAGGTTTTCGATGCCTTCATAAGGCACACCTTTTCCGAGTGGCAGATGGGGGTGCTTTGCGATGGTTTTCTGGTGGCGCTTGACCATGTCCTGAAAGGACGCCCCGGACCAAAGCGAGTACCCGACAAGCGGATGTTCTTCACGTGGGTCGCGATAGACATTGAAAACGGGTGCCGCAGCGCCGGGCTGTCCAGGGGCTGGAAGATGCATCTTGAAATCTTGCTTGACCACCGAGCGTAAGACGGGCCCTTCGTAAACATAAACAAAGTCGCGGCGCGAATTGCCTTCGCCCTCAAGCAACAGCGCCGTCTGGTCAATACCGTCAATCACGCGGTCGCGCGGAATGTGGTCCGTTGCGCCTGCGATACGGGCAAAGGTTGTAAACAGATCCGAGACATGCACGATGTCACCTGCTGCGCTGCCCGGCTCAATCGCGGCGGGCCACCGGATGAACGTATCTGTGCGCACGCCGCCTTCAAGATGCTGCGTCTTGCCGCCGCGATAAATCAGTTGGTTCAGGCCGGACGCTCCTTCGTAGTGATACATCAAGCCATTGTCAGCCATGATCACGACAATGGTGTTGTCTGCTTTGCCGGTTTCATCAAGTTTGGTCAGCACATCCCCGATCCAGCCGTCCAGAACTTGCAACTTGTCGGCATGGAAGCCTCCATTGCGGGATACGGCTTGATCGGGATAGGCAAAGTTCAGTGGATAGAGCGGCCAATACTGCATGAAAAACGGGTTGTCCTGTGCTGCGAGCCGCTCAAGCTGCTCCAGTGCTTGCCGCTGATAGCGCAGGTTCATTTCCTCGTATTTAGCCTGAGTCCACTCTTCGCCCGGCGCCATGTCGACTTCGCGCGCCAGACCGCCAGCTTCCGCTTCCACGCCGGTTACCAGGCCGTAGGGTTTGAACCGCTCGTCCAGCTGGAATTGGTTCGACTGACCCGACGGATGGAAGCCAAGCATGTTGTTTGCAACCATGGCGTCCCGTGTCATCAGGCTGAGCTGAACCTGTTGATGCAAGGGGAAGGCCGCCCAATCAAAACCCTGATTGTGCGGGTAGGCCTGTTCTATATCGCCCTGATGCCACTTCCCGACATGCGCTGTGTTATAGCCTTCTTCCTTCAGGATTTCGGCAATCGTGACCTCCTCGGCTGAAAGACCTTCGCCAACCAACGCTACTTTGACCTCCTCCACACCGGCACGTACCGGATGGCGACCGGTCAGCATGGCCGTTCGTGTCGGTGTGCAGGAGGGCTCGGTATACATTCTCATCAAAGACATGCCTTGCGTGGCAAAGTCGTTGATGTTGGGCGTGTCGAAGCCGGTGACGTAGTTCATCGTCCGGTTGCCCATCTGACCAAAGCTGACATCGTCTATCAGAATGTAGAGGATATTGGGTGGCTTGCCGCCATTGGCGTCTCGGATCTCGGCAAGCTTTGCTTCAATTTCTGTATCCTGAGCATCCCATTGCTCTCCAAACTGTGCGCGAAGATATTCAAATTCTCCGTCACGAATGATAGGCGCATCCTGAGCAAAGCTCGCGCTTGCCGTCAGCACCATCGCCGCGGTGTGTATCAATACTGACCTCATTGGTATCCCTTCCCCGTGTTTGAATTACATCTTCCCCGCGCGCCGCAGCGATTGGGCAATTTCATCTCGAAGCCCATTCAGGGTTTCACGGATATCGCAGGCAAACCGGTCGGATTCACTTCCCGGCTCAGCGTTTATTGAGAGGTATTCTTCACTCAGAAGCTGGTAGTCCCTGCAAATCTCGTCGAATACAGCATCCCTTCGGCGTAAGTCCGCGATTGCGGCCTTGTTCTTGGGAAACAATGTATCAATGGCGTTGCTTTTCATTTGGGCGGCACGTTCGATGGGTAAGACGTTTTCTCGATCGAACAACAAATTCACTTCTCTCAATAGGTTTATCGGGGCATAATACGGTATAACGAAAGGTGTAACTTTTTGAAAAAATGAAGTTATCCGAGGATCATCAGCAGTGGTGAATGAGGGAATAAACCCTAGTGCCGAGGATGTTCAGGCCGCGCTTCAGCGGCTTGTGAGGTCTTCGACCTTCGAGGGATCACAGAGATTGCAGGACTTTCTTGTGTATGTGGTCGAGGAATCTCTGAGCGGTCGGGCCGACGACATTCGGGCCAAAACGATTGCGATGGATGTCTATGGCGGATCAATGTCCGAGATGCCGCGCCGCGAAAACGTGGTGCGGGTGGATGCTGGTCGCTTGCGCCGCAAGCTTGCCGAATACTACGCCACAGATGGGCGCGACGAGAAAACGGTGTTCGACCTGCCAAAGGGCGGATACGCCCCGCTGATCTCGAAAAGGTTGGGTGAGGCGGCCCTGCCTGAGACCCCAAAGTTCGAAACCAAGGCGACTGCATGGGTAAAGCCAGGTGCAGGGATCGCTGGGGTTTTCTTACTGGGCTGTTGTGTGATTGCTTTTTGGTTGGCTTCGACATGGCAGGACAGCGCAACCGATTTGCCAGTCGACGGCCTGAGCCGAGATGAGCGCAGCGCCATTTTTGATGCCTCTCCAATGCGCCTTCAGGCTGTAAATCTGGCCAATACTGGTCGGGACCTGATCTTTCCGGCCCTGGAACCCGCGCGACTTGACGCGGCCTTGACCATATTCAAAGGGGCGATCGAGAACGACGAAAGCTATTTTGGCGGCCATGCGGGCGCCGCGCAGGTTGCGGCGACGATTGCTGTGCTGACACCGGATCCCGATCTGGCCAGTAGCATGTTGAGCTACGCAGACACGCGAGCCAATAGGGCCGTCGAGTTGGCCCCGGAAACGGGTTGGAGCCAATCCGCAAAGGCTTGGGTCGAATTCGCCAAAAATAACTGGCCAGAGGCCATGGAGGCTGCCCAAAGAGCACAGCGTTTGGCGCCCAATGACGTTCATGTATTGGAGTTTGTGTCACTGATAATGCTGTACTCGGGTTCGTTTGAAGAAGTCATTGTGATCAGTGAGGACGCGCGGTCGAAATTCGACCTCGAGCGTGGATATGTGTTTCAAAACGCAATGGGGTCGGCCAAGTTTCATTTGAAGGACTACGAAGGCGCTGTATCAGCCTTTGAACAAGCAACCGAAAATGGCGGCCCTGTCGGACCTGTGTCTGTTGCTTACCTGATGGCGTCTTATCAGATGTTAGGCAACGAAAGCAAAGCGCAGGCCCTGTCAGAAAAACTGTCACGTGAGTGGCCCGACAGTCGCGTGGACGCGCTGTTTCAAAAGCTGTTCGCGGACCCAAAATATGGGAAAGACCTTGGTGACGCTATGAGACAGGCCAATTGGCGACCAGAAAACTCGCGCTAAAGTTGCGCACTTCAGCAGTGGCAATGAAACCTGATGGCTTCGGCGAGGGGTGTGTGGTCACGTGAAAGTCTTGATGGAGCCTAGGGAAATGCCGCCGAACGCCTAATGCACTGATAGTAAACACTATTGCAGTGTGTTGGTTTACAGTGTGCCACACCGAAGTGTGTACAAATGTTTGTTTGTCAGTGCATCTATGGGTCTGGTTTTTTGTTTGCTCTATCAGTTGGTCAACACCCTGTTCCCTTCCACAGTAGTATGCACCATGTGGTCGATTATTTCTTCCAACAGTGATTTTTATTGTTCTGTTGATCGCGGAGAAGTTGATGCTATCGAAACTATAGTCGCGCAGTATCCCAGTCACCCCTGCTGCACATTGCGCAGGGTAGTTAGACGCAATTGACCATGAGGCGAGCACTATTGTAGACAAAACATAACTTCGACGGCGGCGAGAAAGTCGCGACTGACAGGCGGGCACATGCAATGAATCGGGCATACCAACACTTTTTGAGGGCTGGCCTAGCTGTCCTCTGTCTCGCGTTGGTCGTTTGGTCCGTAACGCCATCATTCTCGCACGCACCGGCGATTTTTGAGACAATCCAAGATCATCTGGAAATGGTCGAAGATCATGGCCACTCACATGGGTTTGAAGAAGACCTCTTTTGGGCGATGCACGGTCATAGCCACGATGTGGCCGATCATGACCACAACCAGGCGTTTCTCTCCAGTGGTCCCAGCACTGCTCCTGAATTGCACATAGGCGAGGCGTGGCGGCGGCTAGCTTCGGCCAACGGCCCCACCCGTAAGTTCAGAATAGACCGACCTCCGCGCGCTTGATCGGCACTGCGCAGTTCATGCGCATCACCGATCAATCTAAATACTAAGCGGAGTTACTCCATGAGAACCTTCATTGAAGGCGTCAGACGCAATTCTAAGCGTCTCGCGTTCTTCGTCCTATCCATATTGCTGCTATCGACCAGCGCAGCTTTGGCGCATGATGTTACGCCCGGCGATGCTGGCTACATCCAAGAAATCTGGGGCGTGCACATCATCCCCTTCATGTACCTCGGCGCCAAACATATGGTGACGGGCTACGACCATATCCTGTTCCTCCTTGGCGTCGTCTTCTTCCTCTATCGGTCGAAAGACGTTGCAGTCTACGTGAGCCTCTTTGCAGTGGGGCATTCCATCACGATGCTTGCAGGCGTCTGGTTTGGCTGGGGCATCAGTTCATACATTGTGGATGCCATCATTGGGTTGTCCGTTGTCTACAAGGCACTCGACAACCTAGGGGCCTATCAACGGTGGTTCGGCTTTCAGCCCAACACCAAGGCGGCGACTTTCATCTTCGGCCTGTTTCACGGCACCGGCTTGGCCACGAAGATACTCGACTACCAGATCGCACCCGACGGGCTTCTGCCCAACCTCCTGGCGTTCAACGTTGGCGTCGAGATCGGGCAACTTCTGGCATTGGCTGCCATCCTCATCGTCATGGGGTACTGGCGAAAGAGCGCCAAGTTTTTCGAACAAGCCTACACCGTCAATGTCGTCATGATGACCATCGGCTTTGTGCTGATGGGATACCAACTCACCGGCTATTTTGTGGCCGCATAAGGAACACCACAGATGTTTAACGCAAAGAAACCGAGCCTCGAAGAGTTACCAAGCTCAGCCCAACTCCTTCGGTCCACCATCATCGCGGGTGTCAGCGCCGTGGCAATACTGGTCGCTGTTGTGCTGCCTGCGGAATACGGGATCGACCCAACGGGTGCCGGCCGCGTGCTTGGCCTGACCGAGATGGGTGAAATCAAACAGGACCTGGCGGATGAAGCCGAACAAGACCAACAGCTTCATGGGGCCGATCAGTCGTCAAGCTTATGGGATAACGTGTTCGGTCTGTTCGTTGGCACAGCACTTGCTCAGGAGGCGTGGCAGGATACAATCACGTTCACGCTCGAACCTGGCGAGTTCACCGAGATTAAGGCAACTATGGAAGAGGGCGCGACCCTCTTTTACGCGTGGGCGGCTGAAGGTGGTCGTATCAACTTCGACCTCCACGCGCATGCGGGCGACCAAAACGTGACCTACGAGAAGGGGCGCGGTCAAACCGAAGGCGAGGGCAGTTTTGAAACCCCCTTCGCCGGTGATCACGGCTGGTTCTGGCGAAACAGGGACGATGAGGCGGTAACCGTCACACTCAACCTAAATGGCGCTTACTCGGACATCGTTCGGAGCGAGTGATATCGCAAGCCGCGCATCAAAACAGTGGTGCGCGGCATCAAAACTCCAGTTCGAGTTCTCAAGTAATTGGTGTATGCTGATTAGTTCACTACCCGAGACGCCTTCTGCGGCCAGTACCCAAACCCATTCTGGAATATTGTCTTCTACTGGTGCGGCAGGTTGCGACTAGCCTGCATCTGTTGAACATCGTCAGGCCAAGTGGAACGTATGTAGGCCAGAACGTCCCATATGTCTTCGTCAGTCATGGTGCTTTCAAAGCCGGGCATGCCACTGTTAAAGTCTTTAACACCGCGTGCTGCCAACGCGTCTGCCCCACCTAGTTTGGTATACTCGAACAGCAGCTGATTATCATGGTGCCATGTGTGCCCTGTCACGTCATGTGGTGGAGCAGGCAACACTCCGTCATCGTCGGGTGTCTGCCAGTTGGGTTGGCCTTCCAGATTAACTCCATGGCATGAGGCGCAGTGCTCTGCATAGAGTTCCTGCCCATTCGCGAGGTCTCTATCTAACAACTCATGGTCTGCAGCGACGCTGGTACCAATGCAGCATATAGCAAGTGCGGAAAGGTGTTTTTTCATCTCTGCCTACCTTAACTCGGAAGCGTTAGTACGCTCGTGAGTGTGGCTGTTGTCGCCAAAACCACTAATACGACTATTGCCTCCACCTCGATAGATCGGGCGAGGTGTCGCGCTGCTTTAGCATCTCCGCTTTGCATGGACGGAACAAATCGAAGCTTGTTCGCTGCGGCGAGGATCAACAACAGCCCCACCAGCAACACCTTGAACAACAGTGCCTGCCCGTAGTCAGTGAACAAGATCCCTTGGAGATTGCCAACAAGCAACCAAGCCATCCAGAGACCTGCCACGATCAAAGTCGGAACAATCAATGCAGCAGCTTGTCCAAACCTGTGCCCCAGTCCAGCAGCATCTGTCAGATGTTCAGGCATGAGAGCCAAACTCCGCAGCGGGCTAAATATGCCCACCCAGAAGGCTACACATAGCAGGTGCAATAGCAGCAAGAGCTGGATGCCGACACTCTCTAGCTCGGGTACGTGCCCGATCTGTGCAAAGGACCACAAAGCCACTGTGCCACCCAACAGTGCGATCCATTGACCAAAGCGAGGAACAGACAGCCCCACAAGGATCAACACTGCGCCGATAAGGCGGTAGACAAAGGCGTCTCCCACGGATGTCTGCCAAAGCAGACCAAGCATTTCTGGATCGACCATGCCGTCAACTCCGCCTGTTAAGGCGGCTCCACGAAGCAGGAAACCAACAACCGTTGCGGCGAGAGCAAGCCACGCTAAGGCTCTAGCTTGGCGTTTTATCCCGAGGCTTATCGGTGCGACAAAGCCGGAATAGAGGTAACTAACAATCACAAGCCCGGTGGACCCCGCAAAGCCGATGTAGAGCCCTAGCTTTGCGAGGATCGAGGCAATACCCCAAATGTCTGGCATGCTCATTCCACGGTAAAGGAAAACTTGCCCTGCATCGCATGGCCGTCTTCACCTAAACCACGCCATTCGATGACATAGGTGCCCGTTCCATTGCTCGGCAGTGGGATCGTGAACTCCTGACCAAAATTTGTCTGGTCGCCCAAATCCAGGCTTACGGCCGAGTGTTCTTCATGGGCCATCTGTATCCGTGTCAACCGGATATCCTTAGAGAAGTTGAGGCCAATTTCAGCGGGCACAGTGGTTATTGTGGCTCCGTCGGCAGGAGTTGTTTCTTCGATCTTGGAATGCGCGAGTACGCCGCTGGGAAGGGCAGCCATGAGTGCGAGTGTTATGAACTTTTTCATGGTCCTGTCCTCAATTTATCCCGTTGGCACGTTGAATTTCACGAATGTACGCGATCACCATGGCAACGTCACCTCGCGTCAGACCTTCCACGGGCGGCATGTCGCCAAACTGCCAATGGTGGCTTCTCACACCTTGTGAAACTGCCCTCTGAAAGGCTTCATCCGCGTGGTGGCTGGGTTCGTAGATCTTGTGGATCAGAGGCGGTCCTGCGCCTTCCACACCGACCGCATTGACACCATGGCAAGAGGCGCAGGAGACCTCAAAGACACGCTGGCCGATTTCAGCGTTACCCTCGATGGGCGGCATCTGAATTGCGACCATAGCATCGCCTTCAAGTGGTTCCTGTGGTGCGGCCTCTTCGATTGAACCGGGCCGAAGAGTTGTGAAAGCGGCGACAGCAGCGACGGTGCATAGGCCTATTGTTAAGTATCTTTTTTTCATAGATTGGTCCTGACATTTTGGAAGCTGTTAGTGCTGCGAAACATCGCGAACAGCCGCACGGGCTTGTCGCTTGCGTCCGCAAGGATTTACGCTGCTTCAAAGGTCAGGGGGCCTGTATGGGCTATCTGGTTCATTCAGCTTGGCTTGGGCACTATCCTGGAGCTCTAGGTCAATATCACGTTGACCTTGAGCGGGTTCACCGTTCTCGACGAGCAATACCACTACTTGGCAGATAAAGGGATTACATTCTCCGGTTCCAGAACTCTCTGGGTCATGATGATGACTTGGAACCGAGATGTCACCGCTGCTCATTGCTGATACAGAGTGTTTCGCAGTTTGCGCATGTTCTTCACAATGAATGCCAATGCAACCATTTGATACCGCGTAAGCAACGCCAGCTATGCCGGTCAGGATGACCAGAAAGCTAACCAAAAGCACAAATGGGTATCGCCGGATGACCATGGTGCTGGACGCTACTGCACAGGAGCGTCCATGACAACGCCATACACTTCATCCTAACGGTTCTAGGTGTGGTGCTTGGTCTCGTGCGGGGGGGGGGGTGGTGTCGTATAGGACAGTGGCCGACGGAAGTTATAAATGCAGTGTCTGTACAGTGAGAGATACGCATGCAGCTTCATTTTGTGTCACACCTGTGTGTCACACCGCTCTAATGCTTGCTATCTAGTTGTATTGTTAGGTTTTGGTGGAGCCTAGGGGATGCGATCCAGAGGTGAGAGGTTTCAATAAAATCAGTATCTTAAACGTAGGAAAATTCCTGCGCTGTAACAACCCACTGTAACACTTTTTCAGTTGTTGGAAGGGATGCATGGTGCGGTTTGCATCCTAGCGAAAATCGCAGTTAGTTCCTCTGTTACGCGGGTAGATGGCCGCAGAGCGGACGTTAGAAAAACGCCGTCTACGACCGCTGTGCGGACAAAGCTGACGTTTGCGATATGGCTACCAACGTCTGCTATTGCTCCGGGCAATCAATAAATGATAACTTTGGATGGTGTTACATTAGTCGAGAAATAGCATTATCTAAGTTTTAGAGACGTTTTCCAGTAGGCTTGGCTACATTTTCTGACAAATGAAATCCTTTCGCTTGAAAATTAGCTAAGCGCGCAGCGCCATCACCACTTGTTGATACAGCATCCAAAATCTGCCAGCATACTTTGAAATGTCTTACTTCGAACGTCATGTGAGTATTTTTGCGAGTTTGATGTGTACAAAAACTCAAAGCGACTATTGACGATATTGGCGGCAGATGTTGCTGGGTTTACGAAGCTCGTTTCTGAGGATGAAGAGGCTACCCTACATCGTCTCGCAGAGCTTCGTTCGATTATGGACCCGATTATCGAGTCCTATGGAGGCAGAATCGCAAACACGGCAGGCGATAGCGTGCTGGCGTGTTTTGACAATCCGTCCGGCGCGGTAGAAGCAGCTATTTCTATTCAAGAACAACACAATGCCAACAACGCTCAGCTTAGAACAAGCGACCGTATGAGGTACCGGATCGGCATCAATATTGGTGAGGTGGTTCAGCAACCCAACGGTGATTTGCTGGGTCATGGAGTGAATGTAGCATCCCGACTTGAGACGATTTCGGAACCCGGTGGTATCTGTTTAGCCGAAAACGTTATTGAGCAAGTCAAAGGAAGCTTGGATTACCGATTCACAAAAATCGGCGAGCATTTTGTCAAAAACCTTGATCAACCATTGAAGGTATACAAAGTAGGCGAGGCCACCCTGCCAACCTACGAGAAGGCCGTGCGTAGACTTCAAGCTTGGGTTCGTGGGCAGTACTTTTTGCCCCTTTTGTTCGCGGTTGTATTAATATCTATTGGCTTCTCAGCCTTTGCCCTTCTGTCAAACAAATCCGACGAAGCCAAAAATTTTGACCCTGAATACCTCGAGGACTTTCTGACGTTAGATCCATCTCCGGAAGAATTGCTCGATTTTTTTGATTTGGTAACCGTCGGCGAATACAGGGATTCGACTTACTACGTAATCAGAACGTGGGGCGCAGAATTTGAGATTCTTGAAAAGGTTTCCGAAGCCTTAGGTGGCCACCTCGTTACCATCACTGACGAAGAAGAAAATGACTTTGTGTATCAACTGACGCTGGAAGATGATGGGCACTGGGCGTTTGAAGGAAACCTCGCTCTGGGACCATTAATTGGTTTGGTGCAGGACCCTGAAGGCGCGGAGCCTGATGGTGGCTGGAGATGGGCAAATAGTGAGCCCATAAATTTCTCCAATTGGAAGCGAGGTAGTCCCGACAACAGCAGCGGCAATCAGGATTTCGGAAATTTTCAAGGCCCTAATGTTCCCAAAACCAGCCCTCTATGGAACGACACAACAGTATGGAAGCGTTCATTCATAGTTGAGGTTCCCAAACCTTAATTCCGCAATGTACCAGACACACTTTTGCGGAAGGTTCATAAATCAAGCCTGGTGCTTGACTGATTCCAGAACACCTCACTAGCATCAGTGATAAGTATTCTGGTGGAGTATTGGTGATATGCGACTTTTTTTCGTTTTAATTTTAATTTGTTGTGTTGGGTTTTTAGGCGTAAAACCGGTTGTGGCCGATTTCGCAAACGCCCAAAAAAGACTGGAATTCTTCTCCGCGAATAGTTCCTACCGAAATGCCTGGTGCCCGGAACGTAAGCCTTCCAAATTCACAACCGCACCGATCACTCAACCCTTCAAAACAGCATCCGGCAAAGACCGACCTCCCGCTGTTTTTATGAATGAGCTCGGCGCAGCAAATTCCCATCTACTTCGTACCGGTTCCAAAGCGGACGCCAGCCAGATTGCCGATCAGCTTGCAGTTGCCGCTCAAGCCAGAGCATTCGAAAAACAAGGTTTATACGATGGCGTGAAGATAGACGCAGCCTGGTGGCAAGCGAACATCTTGCTCAACTTGTCTATGGTGTACGGTTCGCTAAGCGCAATTCTGGGAAAAAATGACCCAAGGGTTGTCACAATTGCAGATTGGGGAGATAGACTTGCAGCAAGAGCTGGCTCAGTAGGCGGTTTTGAACAGATGTATGGTAAAGAAGGCCATGCCGCCCGTGCGGCTGGGCTTTTGGCATGGGGTGCAGAAACAGGAAATCGCAAGGCGTTCAAAAAAGGTGAAAGAGACTTAGCATATTTAGCACGGCAAATGCGCCCGAATGCCCCTTTGGCCGGTACATTTGACCAAGCTCGCAACAAACGTCCGGCCAAACGACAACTACACTACACGTTTATCACATACGGATACCTCGTGCTTGCGATGGATGCATCGCGGCGTGGTGGTGGAAAAGGCTTTAGGCATAAGAGCCGTCAGACAGATATCCATGGAGCATTGGTATGGCTTGTTCAATCATCAGTCGCGCCGAAAAATCCAGTTGGATTAAGTGGTCCCCAAGACACCTTTTTCTGGACTACGCGAAGCGATAGGTACCACAATCTCGCTTGGGCGGAGGCTTATCTTCGCAACTATCCTAACACCGAAGCAGGATTGCTTTTGAAAAGAAAGCTCAAAGGCAAACGTTCGCGCGGCGTGTTTGCCGGGTGGTATGGTGGCAACCTGACCTGTTCTCTTGGCCCGGGCAGTTAGGCCCAACCAAGTTTCGTGAGTGCCGCTTGTTTGCGCTTAAAAATTGGCGCAACAAAGTTGGGAACCTGTCATCACGTGCCATGTTCATTAAATTCATAGTGTAGCGTAGTGTACGAGAAACACCGGCACCAGTGAGCTTGTGGTGCAGACGTGTAAAGCGGCCAAGGATGCGCGCAACGTCACCGCCCGTTGTATCTTCGGTCATGCCCAATTTAATGGTGCCAGCCAAAGGCTTCTTTCCAAGAGCGGCGAGCGCTTCGTCATGCAAATCCATCATCCGGTGCGCATACTCTAACAGGCGTGTACCGGCCTCGGTGAACAATGGCCCACCGGCGCGGCGTGCTAGGAGTTCACAATCTAGAACAGTCTCAAGCCGCTTGATTTTGTGGCTCACTGCAGGTTGAGACAGCGCTAAATGCTCGGCGGCGCGCGTTACACCGCCATGGGTCGAGATCGCGACCAAGGCGCGCAAACCTTCGATGTCCAAACGCTCAGCCATTCGGAATTTCTATCGCTACATGACAATCATTCATTTGCTTGATCAAGTATCAAAGCGCTAGGACTTGCGAAAGAAAAAAATTGGAGTTCCCCTCATGACCCACCTCGTCGACCAACATGTTCTCATCAACGGCACCCGTATTACACATGGTGTACACGGAGAGGGTGAGCCCGTGGTTCTCCTGCATGGCACACCGTCTTCCTCGTATATTTGGCGGAACGTACTGCCAACGCTTGTCGAAGCTGGCTACAAAGTACATTTGTATGACCTGCTCGGTTATGGCCTGTCAGAGCGCCCGCAAGACCCGAGCATTGATACGTCCGTCACGGGCCAAGTGCCGATCCTTGAGGGGTTGCTGGATGTTTGGGGCCTTAAAGACTTCCACTTCATCGCACACGATATCGGCGGCGGCGTTGCCCAGAGGTTCGGCATTCAGTCGCCGGAACGGCTGCGCAGTTTGACCATGATTGACGTAGTAAGCTATGACAGTTGGCCATCCAAACGCACGCGCGAGCAGATGCAGGCCGGTTTGGAAAAGCTGATCAAAGCGCCCGATACAGACCACAGAGAACACTTTCGCAACTGGCTCAACTCGACGGTTCAAAACAAGGAGCGCTTGGCGGAGACGTCGATGGAAACCTACCTCGATTTCATTTGCGGCCCAGTCGGACAGGGCAGCTTCTTTCAGCATCAAGTGATGCACTATGATCCGAAGCACACAGACGAGATAGCCCCGCGCTACGGCGAGCTTGGTCAAAAGCCAGTACAACTGATTTGGGGTGCAGATGACGCATGGCAGGTAGTGGATTGGGCGCACAAATTACACTCGGCAATTCCAGGATCAGAACTGCATGTGCTAGAAAACTGCGGTCACTTCTCAATGGAAGATCAGCCGGAAAAGATCTCTGGATTGCTCGTCGACTTCCTCGGCAGAAACCGATGACGCAACTACGGAAAGCTGCCGTTAATGAAAACAATCGGGACGGCAGATTCGTCCGCAAAGCGGATGCTCGGCAGGTCGGATTGAACGACAGCTTCGAGCCCAAAGCGGCCTATTGTGATCCATCGCGTGCCGGATCGATACGATGGCAGAGACCATTGTATGACCTCTGCCTTATCCCTTTTTGGAAGGCGGGTTTCCTCCGCCTTTCGAGGCCCAGTTTGGACCAACAATGCTAAGAGCTTTGGGGCACCGGAAGCGGTGGGACGAGTTGTTCCATTGGTGGCGGCATAAGAAACAAAACGTACACCTGAAGAAGCTGCGCCGCGGACACCTATTCTTCGACAATTCCCACGGCGAGACCTTCCGTGAAGCTCAGAGCTACTCTGTCTCCCGGGCTAAGCTGTTCAACAAACTCACGACCAACTTCTGTTTCAACCTCGATCATTTGTTCCGTGCCGCTGCTGTCTGTCACAGTGGCGATTGAGCTCGCGGCGTCGAAGGAAACAAAAGTCAGAATTAACGTAACCATCGTTCCGGCAGCCACGCCCGGTGTTGATCCCTCTGCAGCCTGGGCTTCCAATTCAACCATACTGTCAACCTCACCGGGGAAGGCCATGCTTGCAGCTACCCCCAGTGTGTAAACCGCTTTGACTGTGTCGCCTTCTTCAATTTGGTCGAAGTTTACGACTTCCGGTCCCGCAACAATGGTCTCTTCTTCGCCCGTCTCTGAGTTTTGCAGCACGATAAGCCGAGTGTCCGGATCAACCGACTTAACTGTCGCATCGGCTTCGATGGTCACGCTGCGCTCAGCTGTTTGAGCGAAACTGAGCGCGGGCAAAATCAAGAAAAATGCGGACGCTAGAAGTTTGATTAGCATGTCTTCTCCTAATGAGATTGATGATGGAAGTCTGCAAAGTAGCACACAGTTTCGCAGGATAGCCAAACGTTGCCACACCGCTTCGCAGTTTCAAAGATGTTTGTCAGTCAGCATCAGCAAGGACCGAAGTTCTCGAGCATCAGATTTCCACCAGAGCGCACACGTAATCTTGAGTGCTTGGGCGGACAACGCTTCAGGTTTCGGTCTCTTGCTTGCCATTCTTGGTCCTCCGTTTCCTAAATATAGCAGTGGACCAATTCAGTTGGGGAAGCTCATACAAGGCTGTAGGCTGAGTACCGTTGTTTATATTGTTTAGGGGTCATATCGCCAAAAAAATGGCCGCCCACAACGTGAGCGACCTTGAGATTTTGAGTCAAATTAGTTGGTTAGAGAGGCATTGCACTCACGCGCCGCTTCTATTGCCTTCTTTGTTCCAGCAAGGCTTACTTCGAAAGCAAAATTACTCTCTGGCATTACAATCATAGACTCGCGTTCCATAACGTCTGTTACGAAGTCAGGGTTGTTGGCTAGAAGATAACCGCCCTTGTAACCATCTGCCAGATTGGGCGGCGCCGCTGTTGTATCTCCGTAGTACAACTTGTTGTCCATGAGTAGCTCGACCTTGTCATCCTTAAACTCCATGTCCGCCTTGGTGAAGACCCCCATGTAGCCGAACTCTTTGTCCGGGGTCAGACCCATTTGCACGACGTTGGTATTCTCATCGACCCGTTCTATCAGGCAGGTGTTCCGGCTCTTGTCCACAAAGATGTTCCAGCCGGATTCTTCGCCATAGTTTACGAACTCCGCATTGTCTTTCGGCAGAATGTTTTTGTCCTTGGCATTCCCGACGGTTGCACCGCAGGCCAGCACGGCAGCAACAAAAAGAGCCTTGGTTGTCGTTTTCATAGTAATACTCCCGCATAAGTCTTTCGTTTCGGCATTGCGATACTAGGCGGCGTACGCTCGCCGTGTAAATGATCAGATCGAACTTCGAGCTGGAGCTTATACGCAAATCGTATGGCGGACATAGATTACAAGCAAGTTAGCTCAGCATATTCGATTGTAGCGACGTCTGTTTCGTCCGCGAAGCAAACGCTCACGATAATACTGCGAATGACCGAACCGAGTCCTTTTCAGACTTTGGGTCAGGCGCAGCATCCGTTTCGAAGGCGGGTATCAGCTATTCGCTTCATCTGAATAAGCAATACTCTTACCGGCATTCACTTCGCTAAAATAAAGTAATCGGCTTCACTGATGCGCCATCATACGCATGCTAAAATCCTACGCAGAGAATGTTGGTTCATGAGAGGTGCGCGGTTTTTTTTGCGCACGGTGAAGGATTTGAAAAATGGAGCTTCTGGCGTTGAAACCACTGGCCTTGGCCGTCTTGGCGGCAGGGGGGTATGGCGTTGCAACCATCGGAATGAAACTGGCCTCAGCCGAATGGACGGCGGTGGCGCTCGCTCTGATCATTCTGGGTTTTCTTGCCGCCACCCAATCCGAGGTGGTGCTGATGCGCACAGTTCCACTTTCCGAGCTGTATCTAATAATAATTGCGCTCGAGACGCTGATCGTACTGACCTACGCCTACAGTATCGGCGAAGGGCTAGAGCCGCGCGATTGGACAGGCGGCGCGCTTGTATTCGCGGGGCTCGCGATCGTCTCGCACTGACCGGACATGGGGTGGCCGGCGCGATACGCTACGCTCGGGCCAACGATGACTTGTTTGCCCAATGGGGTCGGGAGCAGTCTCTAAGTGTTCTGACGGCAACGGCGGGTATGTCCGCTTGGCAGACGTTCAGCAGATTTCAGCGAACGTCCGCTGCCGTTCAATGCAGACCTTCGGGCGAAATTTCTCGGAATGACCACCATCAATGATCGCTTTCCGTTCCTAAGCCGTCATCTGACTGAAAGACTCATATGACTGCCTTGAGCCCAATCCAGTCGTTGTTGCGAAACGCAGCATTTGTTGAAAAGGGCGAAGCGCCGGTTTTTGACACTCATATCCTGTTGGGTAAATTGGCTCCGCAGATTGTGCGAAACGCTGCACGAAACATCGAAGAACGCCGAACCCGCCCAGTGCAGATAATCTGCTTCAAGCCCAAGTAGTTTAGCATCAAAACTCTGAAAGTAGGGACCGCATTGCTCCACCTGCGCAGACGCTAGTCCAGAGTGCAGATTTCGGCTGACCGCTTGAATATTCAGGTCTGTGGAAGTGCATGTGTCTCCATTGCGGCCTTGTAGGAGCGGCTTTCATTCACAGATTCACACAGCGCGCTGAGCTTGGGTCGTGAGCCAAAGAGAGACTGTTTGTTGGCGTGCCACTCGGTCAGCATTGTGACGTAAAAATCCAGTGCGGTCAGACCGCGCGTCATGAAGTACGGATCGCCCGCAATTGCATCTTCGATCACATCGAAAAAGGCATCGTAATCGATAGCCGCTTTTGCGCCGACCTCCTCGATCGCTTTGCTGCTGTTCGCATAGCGCTCAGGGTGCCCGAGGCGCGCTGCCGTCATGTAGCCTGAGGTCGTCATGACATTCAGCCAATACAGAAACTCTCCACGATTATCATCACCGGGCGCTGGAGCGACCCTGCTCCCAGAGTACATCTCGCCGAGTAGCGTAACGATCGCGGCAGTCTCTCCAATCGTTTTGCCATCTGCGTAGCCGAGCGCCGGTATCCGGCCGGTTGGGTTTAGACGCAGGAAATCTGGAGTCCGATGTCCGTCTGCGCCCATGTCCACGTAGTGTAGTCGATATTCTGCACCGATTTCTTCAAGGACTGACTGCACCACAATCGAGCCTGCCAAATATTCCCAATAAAGCGTGAACATTCCCCGTCTTCCCCATGGTTCTGTTTTTCATGGCGACATCCTATGCACCAATGCTCAGTATGGGTGGGTTCGATTGCTTTGCACGCTTGATTTCATTTGGCCCCACTAAAGGAAACCTTTAGGGTGTCGACATGCATCTTTCTCATTTGAACGCGTTGCGCGCGCTGGAGGCTACATTGCGGCATGGGAGCTTTTCACTGGCCGCCAACGAACTTGGAATTACTCCGGCTGCAGTTGGGCAAAGGGTACGGTCCCTAGAACTTTACCTCGGAAAAAGTCTGTTCATTCGCTCCAGCTCGGGCATCGAGCCAACTGAGGATGCATTGCGGGTTCGGGAATTGTTGGAAGACGGCTTTGCAAGGCTTGCCGAGGCATTTGAGCAACTGAAGCCGAACTACTCGGCTGGCCGTCTACGCATTACCCTGCCGGAGTCCTTTTCGGAAAATTGGCTATCGCCGATGCTTGTGGAGTTCCACCTGCAATACCCGGATGCGGACTTATACTTGGACCCATCCAATCGCGATATCGACTTAGTGAGAGAAGACTATGATCTTGCGATCAGATACGGACCCACCCGTGACACTGTATTGGAAGAACGCGTGCTTTTCGGTGATTTTGTTGCCCCAGTATGCTCGCCCGCTTTTGCAGACCAGCAAGGGCTGGATCCGTATGTGCGATCGCTAAAGGGTGTACCGCTCATCCACGTCACCAATCGCACCAAGGACCCGGGATGGCTTGACTTCCAAGCATGGGGCGATTCCTTTGGGTTTGACCGCGATCATCTAAAACATGGCGTACGCATCTCTAGAACAGGTTCAGGGCTTCAAGCGGCGGCAGCGGGTCAGGGGCTGGCGCTTTGCGGGATTGTGGAAGCATTTCACGCGTTGAAAGCAGGATCGCTCATTCTGCCATTCGGACCGTCAATGATATGCCAGACAAAGTACGCCTATCGTCTCCTATGGGCGCGACCCCGAGCGAAATCTAATCTGCGGGCGCTATTCGTCGAATGGATCACAGACAGATCAGACCGTTTCGTCAGTGAGTTAGACGCATACCTCGCTTCCCAAGGCTCAAGAGCGTCCGGCTAGTGGCCGCATTGTCCGCGACCCGGTCATTTCGGGAAGCGGAATACTGCGAGATGCACGAATGTCTGGTTTGGTGAAGCTGCATTGCGGCGCTCAAGGATGCGACCAAGGTCCGCCTTGGGCCGCCCTCAACGAAGCCTAGCGGTGCAAGTTTTGAGATGCCGCGCTTGCTCCAAGGTCGGCTTAGAGCCCAACGCGGACCTTTTTTTGCCCGAGAGCCTCATTTTATAGATATAAAACGATAAGTTGCAGTTTGCCGGAATACACGATTTACTTGCTTTCAGCCCCCATAACGGCGGCAAACATGAATGGTCAACATAGTGGCGAAAAACATGGATGCCCACAAACAACAAGCTGGGAAATCACAACCGTTTCTCGTATTTGATAACGTGAAAAAAACTTACGACCAAAAGAACTTGGTCGTAAAGGGTTTCGATATGCAAGTCGAAGAAGGAGAGTTCATCACTCTTCTTGGTCCCTCAGGCTCCGGCAAAACAACTGTTCTGATGATGCTAGCAGGCTTTGAGAGCGTTACCTCAGGCGACATCGCAATAAAGGGGCAATCGATCAATCGTATCGCACCCTATCGTCGAAATATCGGGATGGTGTTTCAAAACTACGCGCTGTTTCCGCATATGACAGTGGCGGAGAACTTAGCCTACCCGCTTTCGGTTCGGAAAGTGGCAAAGGCTGAAATAGATTCCAGAGTGGTTGCCTCGCTTAAGCTCGTAGAGTTGGACGGGTTTGGCGGACGTTATCCCGGCCAGCTCTCTGGTGGTCAAAGACAACGCGTGGCCTTGGCAAGATCGATGATTTTTGAGCCGACGCTTATCCTTATGGATGAGCCGCTGGGTGCGTTGGACAAGAAGCTGCGCGAACAAATGCAGTATGAGATCTCGCGCCTACACGAGCAATTGGGGGTTACTGTCATATACGTGACGCATGATCAATCCGAGGCGCTGTCGATGTCCAACCGGATCGCTGTTTTTAACGACGGAGTCGTACAGCAATGCGCCCCGCCCGCGGAACTCTACGAGCGGCCTTCAAATGCGTTCGTGGCCGAGTTCATTGGCGAGAATAATTTTATCGATGGCCACGTTCAGTCGATCTCAGGCGATCAGGCCAAAGTCGTTACGCCGGGCGGCGAAACCGTGGTTGCTATGGCTGGCCAAGGGTTGACCGAGAATTCCGGTTGTCGTGTGTCGGTACGACCCGAGAAGCTGTTCATACACCCGACATCGCATGATCACGACAACGAGGTGACCGCGGCGTTCATAACGCGCATCTATGTGGGCGATTTCATCCGTTATTATTTCAGGCTGGCAAACGGTTCAGAGATTATTGTCAAAGTCCTGAACGATTTGTCCGCCCCTGAGTTTTCAGAAGGCCAGGACGGGAGTCTGATGTGGCTGACTTCGGATTGCATTGCGTTCCCTGTATGAGGTTGCGCGAAGTAATGAAAGGGAAAGCGGGACCCAAAGCTTCTCGCGACAACAGGAGGTGAATGTGATTAGAAATTCTGGATTGCTTACATATGCTGCTGCACTGGCAATGGTTTCATCGGGAGCCATGGCAAAAGATCTGACCGTGACGTCGTTTGGTGGCGCTTACGGGGCGGCACAACAGAAACACATGATCGACCCATATATGGCCGACAGCGGCGTCAACGTTTTGTTTGAAGACTACGGCGGCGGCGTCGCCGAAATGAAAGCGCAAAGCGAATCCGGCAACATCCAATGGGATGTTGTTGATATCGAGGTGATCGACCTAGAGCGTGCTTGCTCGGAAGGGTATTTGGAAGTCATCGATCATTCGATTTTGCCTCCGGGCGACGACGGCACACCCGCTGCCGAGGACTTTATTCCCGAGGCATTGCACGAATGTGGCGTCGGGAACATCGTTTGGACCATTATTTTCGCATACAACAACGATGCGTATTCCGACGGCCCTACAACGATCGAAGACTTCTTCAATACGGAAGCGTTCCCCGGCAAGCGCGGCCTGCGCAAACGTCCACAGGTAAACATGGAATGGGCCCTTCTGGCCGATGGCGTGGCACCAGACGAGGTCTATGACGTTCTATCCACCGATGAAGGTCAGGCACGAGCCTTCGCGAAGCTCGACACAATCAAAGACGATATCGTTTGGTATGATAGCTGGTCACAAGCACCTGTTCTTCTGAACGACGGTGGTGCCCAGATGGTGCAGTCCGCCAATGGTCGTATCTTCGCCGCCATCAAGGAAGAAAACGCCCCCTTCACAATGGTTTGGGATAGCCATGTCTATGACCTTGATGTTTGGTCGGTCATGAAAGGTACTGATAAGCTCGATACTGCGCTTGAGTTCGTCAAATTCGCAACTCAAACCGTGCCTCTGTCAGGTATGCAAGACGTGGCTTACGGCCCAACGCGCAAGTCTGCTCAGGCGCTTTTGCCGGATGACGTAAAGCAGGATCTGCCGACAGCACATCTTGACGAAGGTGTCAAAGCAGACGGCATCTTCTGGGCCGACTACGGTGAGTCACTAGGCGAAAAGTTCAACGAGTGGCTGCTTCAATAGTCTAAGAGCACCAACCTGCGCCGTTCAATCGGCGCAGGTTCATCGACCGGAGACGAACAATTGCCCGAAGCCACCAGCGTCACCCCAGATGGGTTGAGCCGCGAAGATGCCCGTAACGCCGCGCGTGAATACCGGTCACGGCGTTGGAGAGCTTTTCTGTTCGTTGTGCCCCTTCTGGCATTTATTGGTTTCTCATTTGTCGCACCTATAGCCTCGATGCTGTACCGCGGTGTCTATAATCCGACTGTTGCCAGCCTCGTACCCGAGACGCTCGAAAAACTGCCAAGCTGGCAAGGCGAGGAACGTCCAAGCGATGAGATTCTTAGCATCTTCGCCCTTGATCTAAAGAGGCTCGCCAACGATCGCACTTCTGGTCAACTGGCGGAAGAAGTGAATCGTGCCCTTCCCGGGTCCTCCAGCGTCATCAAATCCTCCGCTCGCAAGCTGCGTCGTGTTGATGACAGCGAGCTAGCCAATAATGGCGCCGCGATCCTGATTGATGCTAACGCCAAATGGGCAGAACCAGAGATCTGGCAAGCACTAAAAAAAACCGGTCAGGTCTATACCGCCGGATACTACCTGACTGCGCTCGACCTCGAGAATGACCCTGACGGCGGCATCCAACGCCGCGAGACGCAGATTTACGTCAAGCTCTATGGCAAGACGCTTCGGATGGCGCTGATCATAACGATTTTGACTGTTATTCTTGGTTACCCGCTAGCCTATTTCATGGCCAACAGCTCCAGCGGAACGGCGAACCTCCTGATGGTGTTTGTCCTGTTGCCTTTCTGGACCTCGCTTCTTGTGCGAACCACCGCATGGATCGCACTGTTACAAACAAACGGAGTGGTTAATTCCACCCTGCTTGCCCTGGGTCTGACCGATGCGCCACTTGAGATGTTGTATACGCAATTCTCGACCATCATTGCGATGACGCATATCCTGTTGCCCTTCATGATCCTGCCGCTTTATTCGGTCATGCGTGGCATTGATCCCAGTTACATGCGCGCGGCAATGTCGATGGGCAGCCCACCGATCCCGGCCTTCCTTCGCATTTACCTTCCGATGAGCTTGCCAGGCCTGTCAGCGGGCGCGTTGTTGGTTTTCATAATTTCAGTGGGCTACTACATCACTCCGGCATTGGTTGGGGGCACGGATGGCCAGATGATCTCAAACATCATCGCCTTTCACATGCAGCAATCCAACAACTGGGAGCTTGCAGCTGCCCTTGGCTCGCTTCTGTTGTTCTTAATCCTTGCGCTCTACTGGCTCTATGACCGGTTCGTGGGCGCGGGCAATATCAAACTGGGTTAGAGCGATGCGGAAGTTCCCAGAGTATTTTACCTTTTGGCACATCGCTGGACATTATAGTCTGCGTTTCTCAGCTTACCTGGTACTCGTTTTTCTGATGTTGCCAATTTTAGTTATTGTGCCCCTGTCTTTCAATGCAGAACCATTCTTTACGTTCACTGAAGGTATGCTTTCGCTAGACCCGGATGCCTTTTCCCTGCGCTGGTACCAGGCAATCGCACAGGACCAGAAATGGACGCTTGCCATCTGGAATAGTTTTGTCGTGGGCATCGCCGCTGCGATTTTAGCAACAGGATTGGGAACACTTGCGGCGGTTGGTCTCGCGTCGCCTTGGATGCCATTTAAGCGCTTGATCACTGCGCTTCTTCTCTCGCCCATGATCGTGCCATTAATCATCATCGCTGCCGGCATGTTCTTTTTCTATACAAGCTTTAATTTGGTCAGCACCTACCCTGGCCTAATAATTGCTCATGCAGCCCTTGGCGTACCGTTCGTTATCATCACTGTCACCGCAACACTGACTGGCTTTGATCGTTCACTATTCAGCGCTGGCCTTAGTCTAGGAGCTTCGCCAACTAAAGTGTTTTTCGATGTGGTTATTCCGATCATCCGGCCTGGTGTCATCTCTGGAGGACTGTTTGCTTTCGTAACTTCATTTGATGAAGTAGTCTTGGTGTTGTTTTTGGCGGGTCCAGAACAAAGAACAATCCCTCGCCAGATGTTTTCAGGGCTACGCGAGCAGATAAATCCAACGATCCTCGCGGTAGCAACGCTTTTGGTGCTTCTATCCATAGCTCTCTTAGCAACACTTGAATTGCTGCGCCGTAGATCCGAGCGTCTTAGAGGTACTTCTGACTAATTGCACCGGATTTAAGAAACTGGATTACTTCAGCCACGAAGAATGGTGACGATTCATCATAATCAAAAGAGTGAGCTTTCTTTAACCCAAAATTGATGCACTAAAAAATTGGTGATTTGTCCTCCGAGCAGGCGCTCGAAGGGCGATTGAACGCTGATGTGCGGTTAGCAGACACAAATGGCGCGTTTGTCCGCAGAGCAGAAATTCGCCCAAACTCTACGAGCGACGGCTTCGAGCCCGAAGCAGACATCACATTTGGTGATGGTCTAGGATCATAGACATCGCTTGAATGCTAAAGATTTGGTGCCAATCAGCTCGGCATGCTAGCATTCACAAGAGATCGAGGTTTGAGGTGAGCCAGACACGGGGGCACCATGTCAAAGACGCTATATGAACGTCTGGGAGGAACGGATGGTATTCGTCGAATAGTCGACGTTCTGGTGGACAATCACTCCAAAAACCTAGTTGTCGCTGCACGATTTGCGGGAACCGATATGGAGCACCTCAAACAAATGGCAGGAGACTTCTTCATAACTGGTTCTGGTGGGCCTGAGATGTATAGAGGCAAGGATATGGTTGCAGCGCATCAGTACATGAACATCAGCGGAGATGAGTTTGTCGCAGTTCTGGACGATGCCATGAACGCCCTGAAGGCCAACGACGTCGGTCAACGGGAACAAGAAGAGGTCTTATACATTCTATATAGCCTCAAGGACCAAGTTGTAGGTATCTGACTTTCGCCACAACCGGGTAGAGTCGGCAATATTCAAATCATTAAATCAAAGCTTGCTTGTCCGACTTGCAGACTCTTGAAGTCAAATGGCTTACTATAGGTCAATCGTGCATTTGGGCTTAAAATTTATGCGCAAAAGGATCCTCCAATATGAATAGGAGATTGTCTACGATCTTGGCCGCTGATGTTGTCGGTTATTCCACTCGGATGCGTGAAGATGAAATCGACACGATAAATCGTGTTACACTGTTAAACGAGTTAATCGGAACTGTTGCGTCCACGCACAATGGGCGGGTCTTTAACCGCGCGGGTGATGGTTTTCTTTTGGAGTTTTCTAGCCCAGTGGCGGCAGTTCGCTGTGCTTACAACTTACAACTTCAACTCGCTGCACCAGTAAGCAAGCGAGAGATAGGACTAGAAATCAGGGTTGGGGTCCATCTTGCCGATGTCGTAGTAGATGGCGACGATTTGCTTGGCGATGGGGTGAATGTAGCAAGTCGTATTGAGTCTGAAGCTGAGCCAGGTATGGTCCTCGTAAGTAATGCGGTGTTTGAACACGCCAAGCGGTCGGCCCAGCTCAAATTTGAGAATCAGGGCACCCGAAAGCTCAAAAATATTTCCGAACCAATTACGGTCTACGCTGTTGCAGGCGAGCTTGGAACGCACAGCTGCGGAACTGCGCTTATCGAGGACAGTAGCCTTCCCTACGTGGCGGAACTGCAAAAGTCCAACAACTCAATTGTTGTGCTTCCCTTCAAGAACATGAGCGATGATCCCGAGCAGGAGTATTTTTCCGATGGCCTGACGGAAGACATCATCACAGAGCTGTCCCGATTCCCTGACATTCTCACGATATCTAGGAATACTAGTTTTGGCTTAAAAGGGGTTGCGGCGGACGCTCGTGAACTTGGACAGAAACTCGGCGTGCATTTCTGTCTTGAAGGCGGGGTTCGCAAGCTGGGAAATCGCATACGGATCAACGCGTATCTGACGGATGCAGTGTCAGGCGAACAGCTTTGGACAGAGCGGGCGGATTGCAATCTGGAGGATCTTTTCGATTTCCAGGATGACCTTGTTGCCAAAATCGTCGCGAGTGTGGCTGGCCAGATCGAACGGCAACTGGAAGCCACGGCACAGCGAAAACGTCCAGGTGACCTGGAAGCCTATGAATGTTTAATCCGCGGTTTGTATTTTCACCGGATTGGTGGAGTCACAAAGGAGAATGCAGAGGAAGCGGTTCATTGGTTTGACGAAGCGCTGAAACGAGATCCAGGATATGGTCGAGTTCATGCGTGGAGGGCGTGCGCTGTCGCTACAGTAGCAGAATGGACCGGTGAAGATGTATGGGATGAGTTGGTCGAAGCAGGGAACCTAGCTGTCGAGCTGGATGAAACGGACGCTGAAAGCCATCGAATTGCCGGTTCCTTGGCGCTCTATGTTCGTGACTTTGAACGGGCTAAGTTCCACTTCAATCGCGCTCTGGAGTTAAACCCCAATCATGCTTTCATTGTCGGGCGAACCGGTGAACTCCATAACTTTCTCGGAGATGGGAAGACTGCTCTTGAGTACCAAAAGCGTGCAAAGATGCTTGATCCCTTTTTGCCCGAATATTGCCGCGAACTAGAGGCAATTGCCTACTATGTCATGCATGATTTTGAGGCTTGTTTTAACACCGTGGATGAATTTGCGAGGCTTACCCGGCGGGCGGCAGCATATCGGACTGCGGCCGCAACTCACCTGAATAATGACCACAAGCTTGAACGAGCAGTTCGCGATTTGTTGCTTCACGATCCGGACTTTAGACCTTCTACATTCATTCAAACTGAATACTTCAAAGATCGCGAGATATCTAAGAGATTGAAAGCCGAATTGAGGAGCGCTATGGCGGCAACCTCACTTCGACTGGCTGGTTGAGTAAACAATTTGCAAACTTAAAAATTGAGGATTGATGCGTATTCTCTTTGTAAGAAAAGGCCATGGATCGCCGGAGTTTAACGACCGCTTTGTCCTCAAAGTAGACGTTCAATCAAGTTGCAGCGAAGGTCTGCTTCGAGCCCAAGGAGAACAATGCTGTGAAAATCACTGAGGGCGGCTTTGCACAGGAACCGGACCTTGCAAAGTTTAACAAACGGCCCACAGCCGCCATCTATCGATACGACGAATTGCTGCGTTCGCATTCCGCCTTGCAGGCATGCGAATTGCGTCAGACTATCCGAAGCGCTGGTTCCTGAAACACAGCAAAAAAATGTAGCATTTTATCAGAATACTTTTACCTTGTGGTCAAATTTGGGGGAAGATGAATGCTCGACATCATCATTAGACAAGCCCAACTGCCGGATGGCCGAGGGCCTTTGGATATAGCGATCAAGGATGACCGCGTCGCAGAAATTGCCCCCAAGATCAAGGCTGAGGCAGGCGAGGACATTGACGCGGCTGGACGATTGGTTTCGCCCCCGTTTACCGACCCGCACTTCCATATGGATGCGACCCTGAGCCTTGGAACGCCTCGCATGAATGTCTCGGGTACACTATTGGAAGGCATCGCGCTTTGGGGTGAGCTAAAGCCTCTGCTGACACCCGAAGCAGTAATTGAGCGCGCCATGCGATATTGCGACCTTGCCGTATCGCAGGGATTGCTGGCAATCCGTTCGCATGTGGATGTTTCATCCACACCTTTGGTTGGCGTTGAAGCGCTGTTGGAGGTCCGCAAGCAGGTCGCTCCCTATATTGATCTGCAGCTGGTAGCATTCCCGCAAGATGGCCTTTACCGCTCAGAGAATGCAGAAAAAAACTTGATCCAAGCCCTTGATATGGGTGTTGATGTAGTGGGCGGTATCCCGCATTTTGAGCGTACGATGTCGGAAGGTGCCCGGTCGGTCAGGAGACTGGCCGAGATAGCGGTGGACCGAGGCCTGATGCTGGATTTGCATTGCGATGAAAGCGACGATCCAATGTCGCGCCACGTGGAAACCTTAGCCTATGAGACCACGCGCCTTGGGCTTGGCAGGCGGGTCACAGCAAGTCATGTCACCGCGATGCACTCGTATGACAACTACTATGCGTCGAAGCTCATACCTCTGATCGCAGAAAGCGGCATGAACGTGGTGCCCAACCCGCTCATCAATATAACGCTGCAAGGTCGCTCGGATACCTATCCGCGTCGTAGGGGGCTGACCCGAGTGCCAGAGCTGCGAGCGGCGGGTGTAAATGTCGCCTTCGGGCAGGATTGCACGATGGACCCGTGGTATTCGCTTGGCTCCGCCGACATGTTGGAAGTGGCTCATATGGGCGTGCATGCCGTGCCGATGACATCCCGCGAGGCGATGGAGTGGGCGTTTACGTCCGTTACTCAGAATGGTGCCAAGGCTATGGGCTTGCCCGACCCGACGATCCGCGAAGGCGGCCCTGCCAATATGGTAGTGCTGCAAGCGCAGGACCCGATTGAAGCAGTTCGCATGAAAGCCACCCGGCTTGCCGTTATCAAAAACGGAAAGGTGCTGGCCCGCACAGAACCACGAATGGCCGCGCTTTCTTTGCCTGGCCGTCCCACGACCCTGGATCCCGCAGATTACGCGCCCAGGCCCAATACTTAGGAAGCTCATTAACAAGAAGAATTGCCACCAACAGAAGAGGATCTACCAATGAAACTCACCACAACCCGCCGTCAACTGATGGTCGGCGCTGCGGCCATGCTGGCCCTGCCGGCTTATATCCATCGCGTGAATGCGCAATCTGCGATCCGCGTCGCCGGAGTACACATGTCTCCGGTTGAAAATGCGTGGAACAGCCGCATTCACCTGGCGATGCAGGAAGCCGCCGACACTGGCCTGATAGAGTATGAGTTTTCAGAAGGAGTAGCGCCGACCGACTATCCCCGCGCGATGCGCGAGTATGCCGAGGGAGGTGCGCAAATCATCTGGGGTGAATCTTACGCTGTGGAGCGTGAAGCACGCGAAGTGGCGGGTGACTACCCCGACACCGCGTTTCTGATGGGGTCTTCCGGTGGGCCAGAAGGTGACAATTTCGGTGTCTTTGGCACACGTAACCACGAGGCAGCCTATCTGGCTGGTATGCTCGCGGGTCAAATGTCCGAAAGCAATGTCTATGGTTCGGTCGGGGGTTATCCGATCCCCGAGGTGAACCTTTTGATCAACGCTTTCCGCATGGGCGTAAGCGAAGTGAACCCAGACGCCACCTTCGTCAACGGCTTTATCGGTGCATGGTTCGATCCGGCCCGCGCGCAAGAGGCTGCTATTGCCCAGATTGATGCGGGTGCAGACATTCTGTTTGGTGAGCGCATTGGCACTGCGGATGCGGCCCAAGCGCGAGGTGTGAAGGCGATCGGTTCGCTTATCGATTATACTCCGCGATACCCGGGCACGGTTTTTGCCAATGCAATCTGGAATTACGGTCCCACAATCGAGGCCATCGTGGCGGATGTTCAGGCCGGTAATCCAACAGGTCGTAACTACACGGAATATTCCTTTATGGCCCATGGCGGCAATGAGTTGATCTATGTCGCCGATGAAGTGCCCGCCGACGCCATCCCGGGGATGGAGGCCAAACAGGCCGCGATTCAATCCGGTGAATGGGACGTTCCGATTGATGAAAGCGAGCCCTCCTGATCCAGAGGGTTTTGACGTGACCGATGCCACGGCTCTTGCAGCTGCCATCACAGCAGGGCAGATCTCTGCCTGCCAACTGATGGAATCAAGTCTTGCTGCCTGCCACGCACGGGCGGATTTGGGGGCGGTGGTATATCTGGACGAAGAAATGGCCCGCGCTGGGGCAAGGGCGGCGAACGCTTTGCCACCAGACCAGCGCGGGCCATTTCATGGGGTTCCGTTTTTGGTGAAAGACCTCGGTGGTTTCGCAAAAGGGCTGCCGGCGGCGGCAGGATCTGCGGCAATCCGAGCACAATGTTGTAGACCCGAAAGTGACAGCCACCTGCTACACCGTCTTCGCCGCACCGGCCTGATCCCTTTCGGCTTGACCGCAACACCGCCCTTTGGCCTTTCCCTAACATGCGAACCCGACGGTATGGTTGTGACCCGCAATCCATGGAACCCCGCACTGACACCCGGTGGTTCATCCGGCGGCGCCGCAGCCGCGGTTGCAGCTGGTATTGTTGCAATTGCTCATGCCACGGATGCAGCCGGGTCCATCAGGGTTCCCGCCGCATGTTGCGGCTTGACCGGGCTTAAGCCTTCTCGTGGCGCGGTGCCTGGAGGCCCTGATTTTGCCAATCACCTGATGGGCATAGCGTCTGAGTTGGTCCTTGCGCGGTCGATCCGCGATGTGAAGACGGCCTTTGACGCGGTAGCCCAGCCCTTGGCCCCGGTATATCTGCCAGAACGCCCCAGCGTCGCATTGGCATTGCCGGAGCGGTGCGGTGCCGACCAGTGCAAGGCCGCGAAAAGTGCTGCCGACGCGCTGCGCGATGCAGGCTGTGAGGTGTGCGATATTCGTGCCCCCGACCAATTGGGGGATGAGGCTCACGCAATCGCTCGAACCATACTAGCTGTTTCCATGGCCGAGTGGCTGACTGCGCTCAAGATAACTGATGATGAGATTCCACCACTTGCCGCAGCCATGGCTGCCGAGGGCCGTGCGACGTCGGCCACAGCGCTTTTTGCGGCCTCACGAAAGCTCGCTCGTGTGACAAATCGATCTCGCAAGCTTTTTAAGTCTGCCGATGCTGTCCTGATGCCGATCCTCTCGTCTGCGCCGCCCGATGTAGGCACTTTGGATCTGTCCGGCTCCTCCCCAAACGATCACATGGCGCGGCTCGAGGCTTTTGCCCCGAACGCCGCACTAGCAAATGTAGCGGGCTTGCCAGCTTTGGCGCTGCCTTTTGGCATGGCAAATGGTCTTCCACTCGGCGTTCAACTGATTGGTCCCCCCGGCTCGGATTTTGCGCTGCTGAAACTTGGCGCACTTGTCGAAGCACGCGCGCCCACAATCACTTTTCCGCACCCAATCGCAGGCCTGCCCGCATGACCAAGGTTCTAGAACTAAACGGCATTACCAAGCGTTTCGGAACGCTTACCGCAAATGACGATGTGACCCTCACACTAGAAGACGGGGAAATTCTTGCTCTGTTGGGCGAAAATGGTGCGGGTAAGACGACACTGATGAATATTCTTTTCGGCCACTACGCAGCCGATAAAGGTTCTGTCAGGGTGTTTGGCAAAGAACTGCCCCCGGGTCTGCCACGCGCAGCGATCGAAGTGGGGGTGGGAATGGTACACCAGCACTTCACGCTTGCGGGCAACCTCACGGTTCTTGAAAACGTAATGCTGGGTTCCGAACCGCTGACGCGCACGCGTTCTGCTCGTGGCGAGGCGCGCAAGAAACTGTTGCAGATCTCAGAGCGGTTCGGCCTGCCTGTTAATCCAGAGGCCAAGGTTCGGACGCTTTCCGTTGGTGAACGTCAACGGGTCGAGATTCTGAAAGCACTCTATCGCGACGCACGTATTCTGATTTTGGATGAACCGACTGCCGTTCTGGCCCGGCCCGAGGCGATGCGCCTGTTCGAAACGCTGCGTGATATGACAAAAGAGGGCCTCTCGCTTATTTTCATCAGCCACAAGCTGCATGAGGTCATGGCAGCCTCTGACCGTGTGGCGGTGCTTCGTGGCGGCAGGATGGTCGCGGAACGCAAAACACCCGAAACCACACCAGAAGAGTTGGCGGAACTGATGGTTGGCCGCAAGGTTGAGCGTCCCGTACGTCAAGACCATGAGATTGGAGCGCCAGTCCTGATCGCAAAGGACGTGAGCGTGGAAGAAGACGGTGATTTGCGGCTGGATGATGTGTCTTTCGCTGTCCATGCCGGTGAAATCCTTGGTATCGTCGGCGTTTCAGGCAATGGTCAATCCTCCCTTGGTGCGCTGCTGTCAGGATTGGCACACCCAAGTGCGGGTCAGTTAACACTCTTGAACGAAGATATCAGCCATCTGGGTCCGCGCGGCATGATCCACGCGGGCGCAGGCAGGGTGCCTGAAGACCGGCACGCAGAAGGCGTTGTGGGCGAATTGAGTTTGTGGGAAAACGCGGTGCTTGAGCGCTTGCGCACACCGGAATTTTCGCACCGCGGCTTTGTTCGACAACGCGCCGCCCGGGATTACACTGCGGGGCTGATAGAACGTTTTGATATCCGCGGCGCCAGCCCCGACACGCGAACAAGGCTGCTGTCCGGCGGCAATATGCAAAAGCTGATCCTTGGCCGGGTTCTGACCAATGGGCCGCGTTTTGTGCTCGCAAACCAGCCAACGCGTGGTCTTGATGAAGGTGCAATTGCTTCAGTTCATGCCGAGCTTTTGGCAGCACGGGCCGAAGGTGCCGCAATCCTGCTCATCTCAGAAGAATTGGAAGAAGCTGTAGCCCTGTCAGACCGAATACAGGCCATCGTAAAAGGTCGCTTGTCAGAATCGATATCGGCTGATGAAGCCGACCCACAACGCCTTGGCCTGATGATGGCAGGTGTCTGGAAGGAAAATGATGATGCGGCTTGAACGACGCTCACATGTGCCGCTGCATCTTGCGATCATTGCACCACTGGCCGCGATCTTTGCTGCATTGCTTTTGGCCGCAGGTCTCATCGCTGCTGCTGACGTAAATCCGCTAACGGCTTATGGCGAAATGGTGAATGGCACATTCGGCTCGCGCCTTTCCATCGCCGAGATGTTGACCCGCGCCACTCCGCTTATCTTTACGGGGCTTGCCGCAGCTGTCGCCTTCCGAGCGCGGCTTTGGAACATCGGGGGCGAGGGACAGTTCTTTATTGGAGCGCTAATCACCGCTTGGATCGGTCATTCACTCGGGGTTCCAGGGTGGATAGGTATTCCGATCTTGATGTTGGCGGGCATGGCGGCAGGCGCGGCCCTTTTGGCAGGACCTGCCTTTTTACGCTTACGTTTCGGCGTGGATGAGGTGGTGACAACCCTGCTGCTCAACTTCATCGTGATCCTTTTTGTTGGCCTCATGATTGAGGGCCCTTTGCGCGATCCGCTGGCCTTTGGGTGGCCCTCTTCGGTGCCCGTAGACGGGGATTACCGCCTTCCGGATCTGATCCCCCGTACACGTCTCCATATCGGGCTGCTTGTTGCCATCGCAGCGGCAAGTGCTGTTTGGCTGATCCTTGCGCGTACTGTTTTTGGCACTGAAACACGCGCCGCAGGCTTAAATGCCAGTGCCGCTGCCTTTGCCGGAATTGCTCTGCCCCACACGATCATGGGTGTTGCCTTGCTTTCGGGCGCGCTGGCAGGGCTTGCCGGGTCTGTCGAAGTCATGGGGGTCACTGCGGGGGTCACCACTACTATGAGCCCCGGATTTGGTTATGCAGGCATTGTCGTCGCCATGCTCGCCGCTTTGCATCCGGCCGGAGTGGTCGCTGCCGCTGTTTTCGTCGCCACAGTCTTTGTCGGGGCCGACGCCATGAGCCGTGCGACGGGTGTACCCAGTTTCATTGCCGATGTGATCGTGGCGCTGTGCCTGCTCACCATGATCGTGGCCCTTCTTTTCACAACCTACAGGGTGCGCCGATGAGTGATGCAATTGATCTGCTGCTGAATACCAGTCTTTGGGCTTCCGTGTTGCGTATTGCGACACCGCTCATATTTGGTGTTCTTGGTGCGTTGCTTTGCGAACGTTCGGGCGTGCTCAATCTGGGAATCGAGGGGATCATGACCATGGGGGCGATGAGCGGTTGGCTTGTCGTCTACATGGGCGCGCCATTGCTTGCAGGCCTCATTTTTGCAGCGTTTTGCGGCGCGGTGATGGGATTGCTTCATGCCATGTTGACAGTTCCACTTGGGCTTTCGCAACACGTCTCAGGGCTGGGCATAACGCTGTTTGCATCCGCTTTAGCCTATTACCTGTACAGGTTACTTGTTGAGGTGGGAGATCTGCCTCCTACGATCGAGACTTTTAAGCCGCTCGATTTTCCGGTCCTGTCAGATATTCCCGTTTTGGGAACGATCCTTTTTAACCAAGCTTTGCCGACCTATCTGGCGCTCACTGCGGTGGCTGTGATGGCCTATGTTCTTGCCCGCACGCCTTTGGGGTTGGCCATTCGTATGACCGGAGAGAACCCTCATGCGGTTGAGGCGCAGGGGCTGAACCCGATCCGTATCCGTATCGGCGCAGTTGTTGTCGGGTCGGCTTTGATGGCGGTTGGCGGGGCCTTCCTGACCACAACGGCGTTCAACAGCTTTTTCCCGGGCATGGTGCAGGGGCGCGGTTGGATCTGCATCGCATTGGTAGTCTTCGCTGGCTGGCGGCCCGGTAAGGCTCTGATTGGCGCGATGTTGTTCGCTTTCTTCGATGCCTACCAACTGCGATTGCAGACAACGGTTGAGGGTGTGCCATATCAGTTGTTCCTTATGGCGCCGTATGTACTTTCGATCGTTGCGCTCGTCCTTGTCGCCCGCAGAGCCGAAGTCCCAGCGGCGTTGATGGCACCCTACCGACGCGGCGAACGTTAGTGGCATATTTTCGAACATATTGGCCAGGAAACTATAAAATCATCAAAATAAACATCTACTCGACCAGACAATGAAGAGCTGGGCACGAGACCTTAATCAAAATCCGGAAAACTCTTGACAATATCTATTTATTAACGCTCCGGCGTCATTCAGTCGCGCAGATTGAAATCCGGTCTCAAGGCTACTTGAATGTCTGCTTCTGAATATTCGACCTGACAGGCTCACGCACGCAGCGAATGGCCGGTTTCCGCCCGATGAGCAAAATGGCGATGTCTGCTTTGGGCCGACTGCAGTCATTGCCGTCAATAAGACTAATGCCCGTTATGTCCGCATTGCATACATTGGGCGTTATTAACTGAATGTCCGCATCGAGCCCAAAGGTGACCTTCCCGCATTACCTTTGAGTTAGCGAGAAGCAGCCTTGATGGGTAATTCGATTGGGTTTCTTTTTGGCGTTTCGGTCGACACAGATTGAGCCGCAATCTTACCCCAAACACGAGTGCATTATCTGCTTTGAAGCCGGGGTTCTAAAGTCACTAAACGTCAACGGTCAAAGTTGGGTGATCAGATATACACAGTGGGTAGAACGCATCTTACGTCGTCCGGCCTTCTGATCCATCGGCGGCGGGTTCCGCCCAAGTCGCGGACACTGTGTGCAAGTCTTCGTGAAAACTCGACCGCCGAGCAAGGCTGGCAGTTGCTTTGCGTTCTGCAACCATGTCATTGCCTTCAGACCAACCTATTCTTCCGAACACCATCAAACCGCCTTCGAACGTTTAGCTCCCAGACAGAACGACACCACCGGTTCCGATAGTTAGAATGCACAAATTTGGCATCACGCACTCAACCCAGCTATGCGACCCAACACAACGGCACTAAGCAAGCCATTTCCGGAAAGATACCCGCTGTCCCCTTTGCCCGACACACCAACAGCCGCGCCGCCGCCTGCATAAAGGTTGGTGAATGCGGAACCGTCCTCTTTGAGGACGCGCGCAGAGGAATCAACGCGCAAACCGCCTTGGGTGTGGAATAGGGCCCCTGTGACGCGGACGCCCATGTAAGGTGGCGCCAAAGGTGGCGGGTTGAAAGACCGGCCGAATTGATCCGTGCCGCCAATGGGGATTTCTCGTATTGTTTGCTCCAAAGCCAAAGATGGAAGGCCTAGTGCCTTCGATAGGTGTTCGATTGTATCAGCGGATCGGATCGCACCTGTCTCTTCCGCGCGCTTGAAATCCTCGAACTGGCGCGCAATGGCAGCTATGCGGCCGTCAAAGATGGCGAAGGCTTCTCCGTCGGGCTGCGCCAGCACCGCGCGGGCGGCCTCAGAATAGCCTTGTGACTCGTCCCAGAAACGATGACCATCGCGGTTCACCTGTATGCCGCCTTCGGTAATCACCGCCCAGGTTATCAGGATTCCATGTGGGTGCGCGACATTACCATGGCCTTGGTATGCCCCCAGGTTTTGCAGCCCGGCACCCAGCCCCTCTGCCCACAGAACAGCCTCGCCTCGGTTACCGCTATGCCCGAACCACAATGCATCTTCGATTTGCGGCATATGCTCGGAAACGAGGGCGGGGTTGCCACCAAAACCGTTGCAGGCAAGGATAAGCCGGTGGCAGGCAATGGTTTCCACTGTTGCGTCCGGGCCTGTTACGGCAACACCTGAAATCTGGTCCTGATCCCGATAGAGCGTTGTCGCGCGGCGATTGCAGATGATGTCCAAACCTTCTCGCTCGCAGGCGCTGCGAAGCGCGTCGATCAACTCTTGTCCCGAGCGTGCCGGCAGCCCGTGCATCCGACGGCGCGAGTGACCGGGGTAGTCAAAATCCGTGACAACCGAGAAGGGCAGGGCGTGGCGTTCAGACAGCCAGTCGATTACTTCCGCGGCATTGCTGGTCAACAAATCGACCAGCGCTTGATCGTTTTCGCTGTGGGCCTTCGACTGAATGTCGCTGGCAAAGAGTACCGCATCGTCCATGATCCCCGCGGCTTGTTGAATTTTTGTGCCAGAAGCAGGGATCAACCCGGCGGACAACGCGGTTGAACCGCTTGGAACCGGATCGGCTTCGATCACCAGCACGTCCTGTCCCGCCTCCGACGCCGACAGGGCCGCGACCAGACCGCAAGCCCCTGCGCCGATGATCAGGGTACCGGTCTTCAGATCAAACCGATCGGGTGCAACACTCTCAATCTTGGGCGTCATCATAGCGGGCCCCGGCATCGAGCATCTCGGCGGTTCCGATGACTTCGTTCAGACCGCCGAAGTCGAACATGTTCTGTGCGAAGGGCTTGTTCGAGCCATTCTCTGCCAGGCTCTGATAATAGGCCTGAGCGGTTTTGGCCAAAGCCCGGACGATCCCGCCAGGGAAAATGACGATGGAATAACCCTGAACCTCTAGATCGTCAGCACCAAGTATCGGGGTCGCGCCGCCTTCGACCATGTTCGCCAACAAGGGAACGCGTGGGGCAAACTGGTCAGCGATGGACGTCAGCTGTTCGCGGCTTTGCGGAGCTTCGAGGAAGAGTACATCCGCACCAGCTTCAAGATATGTTTCCGCGCGCTCGATAGCTGCGCTGAACCCCTCAACGGCGATGGCGTCCGTGCGGGCAATGATTAGCGTGTCACTTCTGGCGCGCGCTTCGGCCATCGCTGCTATCTTTCCAGCCATTTCCTGCTTCGGGATAAGGGATTTGTCCGACAGATGACCGCAGCGCTTCGGAAAGGTTTGATCTTCGACTTGCAGTGCGGATGCACCGGCTCGCTCATATAGTCGCATGGTACGCTGAGCGTTCAATGCGTTTCCAAAGCCGGTATCGGCGTCGATGATAACGGGTGACGAGACCCGATCGGCAATCAGCGTCATCGTGTCCGCCATCTCGGACGCCGTGGATAGCCCGATATCGGGACGGCCAAGTCGCGTGTAGGCAACAGCCGCGCCGCTCAGATATAGCGCCTCGAAGCCAGCTTTTTCAGCCAGCGAAGCCGTCAGACCGTCATACACGCCCGGTGCAACCAGAATTTCTTTCTTTGCCAGTCGGGATTTAAGGCTCATATGACTCCCTCCAACCAGTTCAATATTTGATCGCAACTTCGCTGATGCGTGACGGTGCCCAGTGACAGGAGTGTTGCGTCATGAACCTCTTGCCGAAAGGCGGCACATCCGTCTGTCAGCATAACGGTGTCGATATCCCGCAAATGCGCATCGCGCAGAGTTGAGGCAACGCCACCATTGGTCACGATGCCCCCAACGATCAGGTTCTCGATACCCAAAGCGCGCATCAGATATTCCAGCCGAGTCTGATAGAAGGCCGAGTAGGCAACCTTTTCGATGACGAAATCGCAGGGTTGCAACGTATCGACCAAACTGTGACCAAACCCGCCCGGCGCGAAGTCGCCCTTGGTCAGGAACGGGCGTAGTTTCTTCAGGTGCGGCGCAATCAATGGCTCGCCGTTTCGGTCGGGTACAAGTGTGAACTGCGCCGAAAAATAGCGCCCACCCGCGGCTTGCAACTTTCGCGCCAAGGGCGCGATGCGTTCGGGAAGAGCCGCGATTTCTTGCGCCGACTGGCCAGCCCGGCCATAGGCTCCCTCAGGATGAATAAAGTCGTTCTGAAGATCGATAGTCAGCAGCGCCGTCTGGCGTGGGTCCCAGGATTCTGGTTCGCTCATTTAGTCCTCCTCCCGTGGTTCGATAATCGTGTTGCCAAAGGAGTCCACGCGCCCTTGAAAATCCGGTTCGATCAGGACGGTCGTGTCCGGTTGCGTCAGAATGGCTGGACCTTTGACTAACGTGCCAACCGGAAGCGACAAGCGATCATAGATGGTTGTGTCATGCCAAGCATCTCCGAAGTGAACTTTCCGTGTCGACGAGGGCGTGGCACTGCCTTCTGTTGTGGGCGCAAGGGAAGAAAGATCGAATTTCGGTCGCTTGCCCGTTACAGCGCTACGTAGATTCAATATGCGCCGCACGCCGTTTTTCAGCAGTCTTCCATAGGTGGCTTGATAGGCCGTATCGAAGGCCTCTTCGATGTCGGCTTTGCTTGGCGGTGTAACCTTGCCATCTGTCATCGTAACAGTCAGCGGCACCGGCACTGTATGCGTTTGACCCACATAGGCCATGTCCAGCTCGAATGAGATCTGACGCTTGTCGAATGTGGTCCGCGATGCGTCAAGAAGCGCCATACCCTGTTCCACGTGCTCTTGCATGAATGTGCCCAAAGCAGCTTTGTCCAACTGCGTGACCAGTGTGTTGACCGTCTGTACGAAATCTTGCCGCATGTCAGCGATCACACAGCCTAGTGCCGAGGTGACACCGGGATAACGCGGAACGATTGCGCGGGCGATCCCCACTTCGGCCAGCATTGCTCCTGCGTGCAAAGCTCCGCCACCGCCGAACGGCATAAAGGCAAATCGTTTGGGGTCGAAGCCGCGCTCGATACTTACAAGACGGATGGCTCCGGCCATACGGGAATTGGCGACGCGCAGGATAGCCTCGGCGGCCTCAAGCCTGGACAAACCGAGCGGTTCGCCGACGTGGATATCGATCGCTTTGCCAGCGGCCTCCACATCCAGCCTTTCCAGTTTGCCTCCGATTGGGTTGTCCGGATCGATGCGACCCAACACGACATTGGCATCCGTAACCGTGGGGCGATCATTTCCCAAACCGTAGGCAACAGGACCGGGATTTGATCCTGCGCTTTCAGGGCCGATATTTAACAATCCACCCTTATCGACCCAGGCGATTGACCCTCCGCCTGCTCCGATGGTTGTTATTTCGATCATTGGACTGCGCACAACCATCCCAAAATCGATGGAGGTCTGGGCCGACAACATCGTCTGCCCCTGTGATATCAGCGAAACATCAAAACTGGTGCCGCCCATATCCCCCGTGATTACATTGTCGAATCCAGCAGATTGCGCAATGTAACCTGCAGCAATCACCCCCGCCGCCGGACCAGACAGTGCCGTACGCACCGGTAGGCGGGACGCGGTGTTGACCCCCATTACCCCGCCATTGGACTGCACGATCATGAACTCGCCATCAAACCCGCCGGATTGCAGAGCGTTTTCCAGGCGGGTCAGATAGCCTGAGACTTCGGGTTGCAGATAGGCATTCAGCGCCGTGGTAGAGAACCGTTCGAATTCACGGATTTCCGGTAGGATTTCTGACGAGGCTGACACATGCGGGTTCGGCCAAATTTCGCGTACGGCGGCGACAGCGGCGGCTTCGTTTTCAGGGTTGGTATAGGCATTGGCGAACAGGATTGCGATGGCTTCGCATCCTTGCTCTCGCAAGTGCTCGGCTGCTTTGCGCACGGCAATCAGATCGACAGGTGTGCGAATGGTGCCATCCGCCAGTGTACGTTCCGGCACCTCCAGACGGTCGCGGCGATCCACAACGGGTTCGAAATCCCCGCGCAATCCCCAGGTGCGCGGTCGGTCCCTTCGGCGCATCTCCAAGACGTCCCGCAGACCTGCAGTACATATCACCCCTGTCTTGGCCCCTTTGCGTTCCAGCAGAGCATTTGTGCCCGCCGTGGTACCGTGTACCACTACTGAGATCTCGGACGGATCGTCGACCTCGCGCCCGATCCCGTCCAGGAATCCACCTGATTGATCCGGGCGTGTGGTTGGAACCTTGGCGACGGTTGCGCTCCCGTCTGCTTCGTTCAGAACAAAAACATCCGTGAACGTGCCCCCCACATCCACGCCGATCATACGTCCGGTCATGGCGCAACCTCCCGCCATGTGGTGCCGTAGACCTGATCCGCCTGTTCGGCACTCACAAGACCCCGAGCCACATCTTTGGCGATCGCTGCAGGAGCGCGGTGGCCCGCAGCGCCATAGCCGCCACCGCCGGGTGTTTCAAGGCGAACCGCTTGTCCTTGTCTCAATTCGATCCCTCTCATTTTTGAAACCAGTGGCGGTGCCTTCCACCCATCGTCTTGTTCATACGTGAAGACATTCATGGCCCCGTCGCCACC
The DNA here is from genome assembly GCF_013034545.1 of Ruegeria sp. HKCCA5763. Taxonomy (NCBI): domain Bacteria; kingdom Pseudomonadati; phylum Pseudomonadota; class Alphaproteobacteria; order Rhodobacterales; family Roseobacteraceae; genus Ruegeria; species Ruegeria sp. HKCCA5763. The sequence continues at coordinate 88,609 of NZ_WQGF01000007.1, read as the reverse complement.
GTCGGCGATACCCTTCGGCGCGAACTTGCCGCGTTCGCCGAACAGAAACGCCTGAGCGCCGTTTTCCTCCAGAACTTCAATTTCATAGACAGCCCCAAGCCCCCCGCGATGCGCACCTGTACCTGCGCTGTCGGGGCGCAGAGCCCACTGGCGGAACATGACCGGATAGGCGGCTTCAAGAATTTCCATCGGCGGGATCGTCGCCGTCGAGATCGGAGCGTTACCGTGGTTCAGCCCGTCGCTCTCGACCGAGCCGCCGTGCCCCCCACCAAAAAAGCTGAACATCACCCATGGCTGTCCGTTTGAGCGTTTTCCGGCGATAGAAAGCGCATTGATTGTCCCATAAGCGTTGGCGACAACCCGATCCGGTGCGGCGTTGGAGAAGGCAGAGAATACAACATCGATCATTCGCAGAATGGTTTCTGTGTATCCACCTGTCGGGGCAGGGAACTCGGCCGCCAATAGACTGTCTTCGGGCACGATGACTTCGATGGGACGCATCACGCCGGCGTTGGCAGGCAGCGCCGGAAAAACGTGTTTAACAGCCACATAGGCGGTTGCAACGGTCGTGGGCAGGGCGATGTTCACAGGCCCGGCGCATTGCGAAGAAGAACCCGTGAAATCAAGCGCCATTTGATCGCCTTTGATCTCAAGAGCCAGTTTGATGCGAAGCGGATCGTCTGTGATACCGTCATTGTCCAGGAAGTCTTCGGCCTCCCACCGACCGTCCGGCAAGTCCTGCAACTCAGATCGCATAAGCACCTCGGCCCGATCGCTGAGCGCCTCAAGAGCGGCTGAGACTGTTTCGGCATCATATTCGTCCAGCAGCTCGTCCATCCTACGGACCCCAAGATCCAGTGCACCCAGTTGTCCATTCAAATCCCCCATCGCTGATTGAGGTAGGCGGGTGTTACGCAGCAGAATGTTAATAATGTCCTGGCTAACCTCTCCTTTGCGCGCCAGTTTTACCGGCGGCAGAACAAAGGCTTCCTGGAAAACTTCGGTCGCAGCGGGGTTGTAGTTTCCCGGCACCGCACCGCCTACGTCATGCCAGTGCCCAACCGACGCGAGATAGCAGAACAACTTGCCATCGCAGAAATAGGGACGCACCAAACGCATATCAGACAAATGTGTTCCGCCGATATGTGCATCGTTGAAGATATAGATGTCGCCGTCTTCCAGATCCTCGTCAGCCGCGGCCTTTTCAATCACCGCTTTCACGGCAAAAGACATCACACCCACGAAGATCGGCAGCCCGGACTTACCCTGAACAAGAGTGTCGCCCGTTGTTGCAGAATACAGACCATGGCTGGCGTCATGCGCCTCGGCGATGATCGGATTAAAGGCCGCTCGAAATAGGGTTGCGTCCATTTCGTCGGCGATCTGTTCCATGCGGCCTGCAAGTACAGAAAGGGTAATTGGGTCAATCTCACTCATGCCTGCGCCCTTGTTTCTGCAATGTCATTCCAGACATCCTGACGTGTGATCAGATCGTTCTGAATCTCGAACCGGTCAATGAAGCGAATGCCTTCGAATGCTGAACCATCGGTCCATTCACCGGACAACGTTCCCCGGCAGTAAACGATCGCAGCGTCGCCATCGCTTTGCATTGCGTCGAACCTCTCGTAGGTTTTCGCGATACGGCGATACCGGTTTGCCGCCCAACTCCTGAGGTCCTCAAGATCTCGCATGGGCGCGGTTCCGGGAAACTGCATCACGAAGTCCGAGCTGAGTCTTTTCCGGGCGCTTTCAAACGCGCGATCACTCATTTCGGCCAGGAAGGCGCGCACGATGTGCTCGGAGTCTTGTTTGGCCCGAGCAGGATGTCTGCTCTTGCCGCCGCGATAGTAGTTCTGGTCTGAAATGTCGTGGATCACGACGGTCACAAGCTCTGTCGCAGCAGGCACTACGAATCGCACAGCATTGGTCAGCGCCACGCCAAGTCGTTGTTTTTCTTGCGCGCTATAGCCCTCGATCACATGCAATTCGACGATCGGCATGCAAAAGCTCCTCCGATTATTGTATTATCTTTAATACAGGTTGTTAAATAATTGTAAGACTATTTTGGGAGAGGCAATAATACTAAAGCTTGATTTTCCAAGTTCCGGTTTTACGATTGAAGGTGCTGTGAAGGGGGAATCAACGGGTGAACAGGATCAACGCGGCCAATCTACCGGACGGGACCAAGGCGCAACGCGTCTACCTGCATCTGCACGATCAAATCACCGAAGGGCAGCTTTCGGCGGGGGAAACCCTGCCCGGTGAGCAGCGGCTGGCCAAGAAATTCAGTGTATCGCGAGTGACAATACGACGGGCGCTGGACGCGCTTTCACGCAATGGCCTGATCGAGCGTCAGGCGGGTAGTGGTACCCGGGTTTCAGGCCAGTCCACCCTCGGTGCACCCGCAGCGATGGATTTCAACACGCTCATGCCGCAGCTGGTCGAAATGGGGCAGAGCACAACCGCGCGGCTATTGTCCTTTTCTTACGGCAAAGCTCCAGAGGTGGTGACGAAGGCCATGGGGCTTCCGAGCGACCATCAGGTGCAGATCGCAACGCGGGTGCGTCTGACTGATGACGTCCCGTTTTCGCATCTGACGACCTATGTGCCGGCTGTGATTGCGCAGAACTACTCGGAAAGCGACCTCGCCACGACACCGCTGTTCAAACTTCTGGAACGCAGCGGCGTGCAGATTGAGCAGGCGCATCAGACCGTTTCCGCAACGTTGGCGGGGCCTGACGTGGCTGAGGCATTGGGCGTTGCTGTCGGCTCAGCTCTGCTATCGCTTAAGCGCATCGTTCGCGATGTCGAAGGAAATGGGGTCGAGTATCTTTCTGGCCTCTATCGTTCTGACATGTTTCGGCTCGAGATGCCTTTGGCGCGTGTGGGAACCGGTTCATCCCGGCATTGGGAGCCCGCGATCGGACGCAGCGAGGAGACCGGGAAATGAGCGCACCGCGCACCATGCTCGACAAACTCTGGGCCTCGCACGAGGTTCTGAGGCGCGAGGATGGTGTGTCGCTGCTTTGGGTTGACCGCCACTTAGTGCATGAAGGGTCGCATCATGCCTTTGCCAAGCTGGCAGAGCGCGGCTTATCCGTGGCTGAACCTGCTCTCACCTTTGCGGTTGCAGATCATTACGCGCCCACAAGAAACCGAGACCGGATTGCCGATCCAAAGATCGCCCGGATGATCGAAACCTTGCGGAACAACGCGTCGGACCACAACATCAGACTTTTCGATCTCAGCGACCCGTCGCAAGGCATCGTTCACGTAATCGGGCCCGAGTTGGGTCTGACATTGCCCGGGCTGCTTATCAATTGCGGGGACAGTCACACATCCACTCACGGGGCATTTGGCGCATTGGCTTTCGGGATCGGGGCAACAGAGGTTGCGCATGTGTTGGCGACGCAGACGGTCTGGCAGCGAAAACCCAAGGCCATGCGAATAAGCGTCGAAGGTCGCTTGGGATTCGGCGTCACTGCCAAGGACATCGCCCTGAACTGGATCGCGCAATTGGGCAGCGGCGGTGCGCAGGGCCACGCGATTGAGTATGCAGGACAGACAATTCGGGATCTGTCGATGGAGGGGCGCATGACACTGTGCAACCTCTCAATCGAAGGCGGGGCGCGGTTTGGCATGGTTACGCCGGATGAGGTCACGTTTGCCTATCTTGAAGGACGCGAATACGCGCCTTCGGGCGCAGATCTGCAAAGAGCGCAACAGGCGTGGCGCGGCCTGATTACGGACGAGGGGGCCGTTTTCGAACGCGAGGTTAAGATGAGCGCAGCTGACATCGCACCAACAGTGACGTGGGGCACCAGCCCGGAACAGGCCCTGCCCATAACAGCCAACATCCCCAGTCCAGACGCCACTGATCCAGCAAAGTCAAATTCAGCACAAGAAGCTTTGGAGTACATGGCGTTGAGGCCGGGGCAGCCTTTGGACGGTATCACGGTGGATCAGGTGTTTATCGGCTCCTGCACGAATGGGCGGATTGAAGATCTTCGCGAGGCCGCTTTGGTGTTGTCTGGGCGGCAGGCGCGTGTGCCGGGGCTTGTCGCGCCCGGTTCAGCACGGGTAAAGGCGCAGGCCGAAGCCGAAGGGTTGGACAGGATATTCCAAGATGCCGGGTTGGAGTGGGCCGCGTCAGGTTGCTCTATGTGCGTTGGCATGAATGGCGACGTTGTGGCCGAGGGCAAGCGCTGCGCATCCTCAACCAACCGCAATTTCCGCGGACGTCAGGGGCGCGGCGCGCGAACGCATCTGATGTCCCCGGCGATGGTCGCCGCAGCGGCCGTAACGGGTACAATTACGGATGTCAGGCCGCTTTTGCAGGGCAGGGCGGCGTGATGGCGGGGTGGAGCACTCAACAGGGGCAGGCCCTGGCACTGGCGTTCGATAACATCGACACGGACCAGCTGATCCCGGCGCGTTTCATGTCAGTCCCGCGCAGTGAGGGGTATGGCCGCTATCTGCTGCACGACATGCGGCGCGACGACAATGAACAGCTTTCTGCGGATTTTCCACTGAACCGCCACGAGGGGATCAGCATTCTGGTCGCCGGGCATAACTTTGGCAGCGGCTCTTCGCGCGAGGCAGCAGTTTATGCGCTGGTCGACGCAGGCATTCGCGCGGTCATCGCACCCAGTTTCGGCGACATCTTCGCCAACAACGCCATCAACAACGGCCTGCTGCCCGCTCGTGTCGACGCTGAGAAGGTGGCGCAACTGCAGCAGGCGCTGAAAGATGCCCCATACCTTGCGTCGATTGATCTGACCGAGAACCGCCTGACCCTCGGGGACATAACAGCGAGCTTTGAGCTGGACGAAGGATGGCGTGTGAAGCTGATCAACGGCTGGGACGACATCGATCTGACCCAGCAACATACGCAGGCGATCAATGCTCATAGGGATAACCGCAACAAGGCCGCCCCTTGGGCCTGGCCGAACAAACCGGATTAGGACACGTCGCGCAAAGACGACGCAATACGGGTCAAGAGACCTGAAATTAGGGGAAACCAGGAAAATACCCCTGAAACACGTGGAGGAATAACTATGAAGTTGAACGCATTGGCTGGCCTTTTGGCTGGGGCCGTGATCGTCGCCGGAACGGCCAAAGCCGAAGAAACGATCTCGGCGGTTCACGCCTTTCCCGAAACGCTGATCTATACCCAAAGCTTTCTGGACTTTGTCGACAAGGTAAACGAAGCGGGCAAAGGGGTCATTCAGATCGACGTAAGGGGTGGGCCGGAAGCAATTGGCATGTTCCAACAGGCCGATGCGGTGCGCGACGGGATCGTTGACATGGTTTACACGCCGGGCTCGTTCTACGGTGGCGCTCTGCCCGAGAAAGATGCGATGGTCGCGTCGAACCTGACCGCGATTGAAACCAGGGAAAATGGCGGAACGGAACTGATCGACCAGATCCATCAGGACAAAATGGGCCTGAAATACCTCGGCTGGTTCGACAGCGGCGTCTGCTACAACCTTTGGACCCGTAACGAGCCCAGTTTCGATGCTGACGGCAATCTTGAAGTCGAAGGGTTGAAGCTGCGCGGCAATAACGTCTACAATGCTTTCTTTACCAATTACCTTGGTGCGCAAGTAATCGACCTGCCCACGGGCGAGGTCTACTCGGCCCTGCAGCGTGGCGTCGTTGATGCGACAGGCTGGACCCAGATCGGCTTGATCGACCTGAAGTGGAACGAATTCCTGAACTATCGCATCGAACCGTGCTTCTTCTCGACTGATCTCGGCGTCATCGTGAATCTCGACCGCTGGAACTCGCTGTCTGACGAGGCGCGCACGATCCTGCAAGACGTTGCGATCCAACACGAAAAGGACAGTGTTGAAGCCCTGCGCAGCAAACGCGACGAAGACTTTGCGGCCCTGGACGCTGCAGGCATGACGGTTGTCACGCTGGAAGGGGAGGCAAAGGCAAACTACCTTGCCGCGGCCCGCGAAAAGACATGGGAGCGTATGAAGGGCCTGATGGCCGAGCAGCCCGGCGGCACCGATAACTATGATCGCCTGATCGAGCTGTTCTACGATCTCGACGCTGCGAACTAAGACCACCGACAGGCCCGTTCCAGACGGACGGGCCTTTCACTACCAGGGGCAGAGCAGGCGGGATTATGAAAAGGATCTATGACGCAGTGCTGTTTGGCATGGCCATTATCGCTGGTCTATTGCTGGTTTGGCTGATGCTATCCGTCATCACGTCAGTTCTGATGCGCAATGCCGGGCTGCAACCCTTTGCGTGGCTGTTTACTTCTGCAGAATACGGGCTTTTGTACATGACCATGCTGGGCGCGCCTTGGCTGGTACGGGAAAAGGGCCATGTCCACATCGAACTGGTGACGGCCGCGCTGCCTGTTGGTTTGCGCCGGATTGTCAGCCGTACGGTGGCAGCCGCCTGCGTGCTGGTCTGCCTGATCCTCGGCTGGCAAGGGGCTGATCTGGTCCTGACGAATATCGAGCGCGGGGACTACGACACTCGCGCTTACTATTTCCCCCGATGGATGCTGACTATCGCCTTTCCACTATCGTTTGGAATGATGGCGATAGAATTTTCGCGCTTTGTCTTCGGGCCCGAGCTGATGCACAGCGGAGAAGCAGGGATACACGAGTAATGGAGTGGTACGAAGCGCTTGCCTTGCTGCTTGGGTCGATAGTGTTCCTTATGGCCATCGGAATGCCTGTTGCACTGGCTTTTCTTGCAGCCAACATTCTGGGCGCCTGGGTCTTTATGGGGGGGGAGCGCGGCGTCACGCAACTCCTCAACAATGGGCTGGGTGCATTGACCAAATACGCGTTGATGCCAATCCCGCTGTTCTTGTTGATGGGTGAGATATTCTTTCACACCGGGTTGGGTGGACGTATGTTCAGCGCGATAGATAAGCTGCTTGGCCGACTGCCGGGACGGCTGAGTTATGTAACGGTTCTTGGCGGTACCGCGTTTTCAACGTTGTCGGGGTCATCGATGGGCTCAACCGCGCTTTTGGGATCGCTCATGGTACCCGAAATGAACCGCCGCGGGTACAAATCATACATGAGCATTGGACCAATTTTGGGAACCGGTGGCTTAGCGATCATCATCCCGCCCTCGGCGCTTGCCGTTCTATTGGCCACGCTCGCGCAGATAGACGTCGCAGCCTTGTTGATAGCCGGAGTCGTTCCCGGTCTGATACTCGCCTTGTTCTACATCGGCACGATCTGGCTCCAAACTCGGTTGGATCCCGAGGCGGCTCCTGCGTACGACGTCGAGCCTATGTCATTGGCGTACCGCCTGAAACTGCTCATGACTGAGGTCCTGCCGATGGTTGGTGTCATGGTCGTGATTATTGTCTTGATGATCCGTGGCTTTGTCACCCCATCCGAGGCAGCAGCGTTTGGCGCATTGGGCGTATTGATCCTGGCCGCGATTTTTCGCTGCCTTTCGTGGGAGGCGATCAAAAAGTCGGTCATCGGTGCTCTTAAGGTTACGCTGATGGCCTATTTGATCGTCTTCGGCTCGGCCACGTTCAGCCAGCTTTTGGCATTTTCCGGAGCATCGCGGGGACTGGTGAACTGGGCCATCGCGTTTGAACTTGCTCCATTGGCCATGCTGACGGTGATGTTCGCTGTTTTGTTGTTACTTGGCATGTTCATGGAGCAGATTTCAATCATGTTGCTGACCGTGCCAATCTTCTTTCCACTGGCGCAGACACTCGGGTTTGATCCGATCTGGTTCGGTCTGATCATGTTGCTCTCGCTCGAGATCAGCTTCACCACACCACCATTTGGGTTGCTGCTGTTTGTGATGAAAGGTGTCGCACCGCCCGGCACAACGATGCGCGAAATCTACACGTCCGCATTCCCGTTTATTTTCTGCTCAATCCTGCTGGTCGTTCTATTGATCGTTTTCCCAAACCTGGCTTTGTTCCTGCCGTCCTTGTAAGGCTGTTCTATTGTGGAAGATGGATGAATGCCCTTGCGAAGGCCACTGATCGAAGGTGCGGACGTTTTTTGCGACGTCGCACAGGCAAGACTCAGTAAGCAATCCGCGCTGAACTCGCTTTGAATAAATTCAAACGGCAGCAGTGTCCGCACAGCGGTCATTGATGCATTACGCGGCGAAAGACTGCTTCGAGCCCAAAATACGGAACGCTGCACCGTGTGCCAATGTCGGCATTGCGGTGCCCAAGGCTGACAACCGACGATGAAAAGGAGGAGCATCGAAACTTTGACACAATCTTTTCATGGCCTCTCTGGCGGAATCAGCTTTGGAGATCTCCAAAAGAGATTCTTCCCCCGCAAATTGTCAGCGCAATGCGCGCATGGGCCAACTGGTTTTTATCAATTGAAAACAGATCCTGTTCGAGGATGGCGATGTCGGCCAGGTATCCTGGCTTCAAGCGGCCCTTTCGGTCCTCGTTAAACTCTAGCCAGGCATTGTCATGCGTGTAGGCAGACAGCGTAGCCATAAGGCTTTGACGGTTGTCCAGCCAAGGAGGTGGCAGCTCAGTGCAGTTAACGGCCCCGGCAACCGTCATCATTGTGTCGACAGGGACGACTGGCCAATCCGTCGAGAAACAGACTTTGGCGCCGCTCTCACGGATCTTGTTCCATGCAAAAGCAAAAGGGATTTGCTCCGCTGTCAGAATATCTCCGGCGGAATAGGGGGAAAACAATCCTCCTGCGGGTGAGTGCAGGGGTTGAAGAGAGGCAACGACGTCAAAGGCAACCAGCCGGGGCAGGTCCGCGGGGTCTATTACTTCAATATGTTCGATGCGGTGTCGGGAATCTCGGGCGCCGTTGGCGTTGCGCGCTGCCTCGTAACCGTCCAACGTACGCCGAACGGCACCGTCGCCAATGGCATGCGTGCTGAGTTGCAACCCCATTGCATCAGCGCGAATACAGGCTTCGTTGAAGTGTTCCGCACTGAAAACGGCATCACCGAAGCTCTTAGGTTTTCCCGGATAAGGCGCAAGCATCAGCGCCGTGTAGCTGTCCAGCACGCCGTCCATGAACATCTTAACCCGCCCTGACCAAACCATATTGGACGCAAAACGGCGGCGCATTTCATCGGCCTCTTGCAACCGATCCAGAGGGTCGGTGTTCTTCAAATGCATGGGCACCTGAACACGGATCGGAAGGCGCCCCTCGGCCTCAAGTTCGCTGAGCAGTTCAAGTTGATAAAAGTTGCCATCCATGTTGTGCAGCCCCGTAATCCCGTGGGATGCACAGTGGTTCAGGCCACGTAGGATGACCTCTTTGTCAAAGGCGCGTTCTTTGGGCGTTGCGGGTGGCTCGGGATCCGCTCCTGTGACGTAGCCCAGCAGATCACGTCCTCCCAGTTGCGACAGGCGCAGAACCGGGCCAAAAGCACCGGTTTCATTCAGCTGACCTTGTGCGGTGCCGTCCCCAGCCATCACGATTTCCGAACCGGGGGGAACAACTGAGCCGTGAAGAATGCCTGCCTTCTCCAAGGCAATTGTGTTCGCCCAGACCGTGTGGTGGTCAGCCGACATCAGCGCAACGGGACGCTCAGACAGAATGCGATCCAAATATTGCCGAGTGGTTTTAACGCCTGGTCCAAGAATTTCGTAATCGGCCGCAACGCCCATCAGCAAAGGTTCTTCTGGGTGCTCAGCCGCAAAAGTTCGCAACGCCTTGGTCAGAGCATCTGCGCCCATCGTTTCGCGCAGGTCCAGCATTCCCAACTCGGCCGCCCCGCCAAAAAGGTGCACGTGGCTGTCAATAAAGCCGGGCATAACTGTGCCACCGGCAGCGTCGATGATTTTGGTTCCGGCCCCAGCCATGGCGCGAATGTCGTCGGTGTCTCCGACAGCCACAATTGTGTCGCCCCGAATGGCCAATGCCGAAGCCTTTGGTGTGGCCTCGTCAAAGGTCAGAAGAGAGCCGTTGAGGATAATCAGATCAGGCGTCGGCGACATGCGGCCTCGTGTGTCTGAGATGGGTTTCGAACTAACCAAGCGCGCGAATGATGGCCTCGCAAGCGCGCACGGCATCGTGGCTAAAGGACTGGATCAGATAGTCGGGCCAGCTGGACAGCTTGACGATAACGACGTCCGCCATCAGATCAATGAAGATCAGTTGACCAAAAACTCCACGCGCCATGAACACGCCCCGACCGGGGTCGTGAACCCACCAGAACCTTCGGTATGCCCCTTGGGGAGACAGCACGTCATAGGGATCACCATGTTTCGAGGGGTCCGCACCCGAACAAATCCCCGAAACCCAGCTTTCCGGCACCACTTGTTGGTCACCAACTTTGCCACCATCGGCCATCATCCGACCGAACCGCGCATAATCGCGCAGCGTTGCGTTGAACCCACCGTCCGCGAGCGCGGTCTTGGCGTCGTCCACTGTGAAAAAGCCGGAATGCACGCAGCCAATTTTTTGCCAGATACGGCTCGACAAGAGCGAAGCAAGGTCTTCTCCGCTGACGCGTTCCAAGGCCCAGGCTACGACATCCGTCTCGATCGAGCGGTAAGAAAACACCTGCCCATGGGGTCTGACTTGAGGCAATGTCAGAATAACGTCCCGAATGGTTGGCTTGATTTCACCCTTGCGAACGGGGCGCCAGCCTGACGCCACATCGACGCGGGTCATGTCGCTGTCCGGAAGGCCGTAATCCTCGGTGAAACGCACCCCTGATTGCATATCAAGCGCCTGATCCACGGTGCATCCGGCATAGCCTGTCGCGGCCAATTCCGGCACGATGTTTTCAAGCGGTTCCGTGAGGTCGAGCTTGCCCTCTCCATGGAGCACACCGGCCAGAGATCCAATCAGGGATTTGGAGACGGATTGGCCCAGATGCGTAGCGTCTGGAGTGAAATCGTTGGCGTAAATCTCGGTAAGTATCTGGTCACCCTTCAGCACCAGGAAACCATCTGTGTAGCTTTCAGAGAGCCAGGCCGCGACGGAAAGGGGGCGGTCGTCAAAAGTTTGAAATTCGATTTCCAACAGGTCGCGGTGGGCCTGTTTCAATTCTCGGGTCTCCGGTCCTGGACGCACATCTACCGTAGGAAACAGGCTTCGCATGTTCTGGAAAGTCCAGCGATTGAACGGAGCAAGGTCCCAGTTCTCGAGCGAAGGACGCTTCTCAGGCGGGGGCGGGAAGCCCTGCATGATGCCGATCTCACGCGCCGTCTTGGGCCTGGTGCCGGATTTGCTGTCGTGCATTTTCCACGCTCCCGCAGGGCGACCAAAAAGGGGTCGCAGTCAGAGTAAGAAACTTCGGAAAGTGACGGCCCGGCCAACGGCGGGCCGTCATTCAGGAGACTTCAAGCCTTATTGCTTCAGGCGGGTCCAAACCTTGTTGTAAAGGTCAACGACATCCTGATCGCAGGGCTTCACAAAGTCCGGAACCGGTGCATCGGCGGGCATGACGATCTCAGGCGCGCTGAGCATCTCGGGGTCCATAAAGGCCTCCGACCCTTTGATACCGTTGGCATAGCGCGCGAAGTTCGAGGTCATCGCGGCGTTCTCCGGGTCCATCATGAAGTTCACAAAGAGCTTTGCGTTTTCCATGTTGGGTGCATCGGCAAGAACGGCAACATTGTCCATCCAGCCAGTGAAACCCTCTTTTGGATAGGCGTATTGCAGCGAGGGGCGATCCGCCCGAGCGCGCATGGCAGCGCCATTCCAGCTTTGCGACAGGTCTACGTCTTTCGATGTCAGCTTCTCGATCACCGCATAATCCATCGTGCGCCAGTCGCCCTTGGCCTTGGCGAGAAGCGCCATCAGCTCTTTCATCTGATCGGGGTTCGAGTTGCAACGCGGGTATCCGAGGTAACGCAGACCGGCGTTGATCACATCGTTCATGTCATTGAGCATGTTGATGCGACCTTTGAGTTCTTCGGGAGTATCAAAGATCAGACCAAGCGTGTTGATGTCGCCGCTGTAGACTGCGCTGTCGACTGTAAAGCTGGTGGTGCCCCACTGGTAGGGAACTGAATACTTGCGACCCGGATCCCAGTAGACATCGACCCAGTTCGGATCCATGTTCTTGAAGTTCTCCATTTCGGACGCGTTGATCTCGGCCAGCAGGCCTTCGCCAACCATGATCGCAATCATGTAGTCGCCGGGCACAACGACGTCATAGCCGGTGTTGCCTTCCTTGACCTTGGCCAACATGGTTTCATTGCTGTCATAGCCATCCAGCGTGACTTCGACGCCATATTGGGCTTCGAATTTCTCGATCATCTCGGGGTTGGTGTAGTTGCCCCAGTTGTAGATGTTCAGTTTGCCTTCGGCGTGGGCCGAGGCTGCGCTAAGCGCGAGGGCTGAGACAGCGGCGGCTTTGAGTAGTGAGTGTTTCATTTTAGTCCTCCGTTGAGTGGTTAGCGTCCCGCACCGACGCGGGCTTCTTGTTATTTTCGTTTGCGTTGCAGAAAGAAGGTGAGCGTGACCATGGCCACGGTCAGCCCGATCAGGATTGTCGAGACGGCGTTGACCTCTGGCGTCACGCCACGACGGATCTGGCCGAGGATGTAGATAGGCAAAGTGGTCTCGCCCGGGCCGGCCACCAGAAGCGTGATGATCACGTCATCCAGCGATACGACAAAGGCTAGCATGGCGCCCGCCATGACTCCGGGCATCAGGACCGGCAGCGTCACATGGCGGAATGTTTGCCAGGGTGTTGCGTACAAATCCGCAGCGGCGGCTTCATAGGTCACGGACATATCTGACAAACGTGCGCGTATCGGCATGTAAGCAAAGGGCACGCAGAAAACCGTGTGGGCGAGGATCAGCCAGCCGATCCCGGTTACCCCCGTGAGCTGGCGCAGGATCGAAAAGAAGGCCAGCGAGGCAATCGCCGTGACAATCTCGGGGATCATCAGGGGTTGGTTTATGAGCGCGATGGCCGCAGAGCGACCGCGATAGACGCCCCCGCGCGTTGTTGCCAATGCTGCCATTGTGGCAATGATGGTGGAAAACATGGTCGCCGTGAGCGCAACCTGAATAGAGATCATCGCCGAACGCCGGATGTCGTCGTTTTCCAAGGCTGCCGCGTACCAGCGCAAGCTGAACTCGGTCCACCGCACAACAGAGCGGTTGTCGTTGAAAGAGAACACGACCAGTACGGCAATTGGTGCGTAGAGGAACAACAGAACCAGCCAGGACATGCCAGTAAACAGGGGTTGCCTGCGCAACTCGCGAGACCCGGTCGACGGGCGGAATATCGACAGCAGTTTATCCATGTCCACCCTCCTTCGAAGCACCTGCCCGCAGGCTGACAAGGAGCGCGATCAACACAACTGCCATCAGGATCAGCGCTGCCGCGGCCCCAAAGGGCCAATTGCGCCCCGACCCGAATTGCAAGGCGATCAGGTTGCCGATCATCAGTTTCTTGCCACCGCCCAACAGTTCCGGCGTGATGTAGGCCCCGAGCGCCGGGATCAGCACCAGCACGCAGCCTGCGACGATGCCCGGGCGGGTAATCGGGATGATGATGTGGCGGAAAACCTGCGTACGCGTCGCATAGAGGTCATGTCCGGCCTCAAGCAGCGAAAAATCGAACTTCTCGAGCGAGGCATAGATCGGGAGGATCATGAATGGCAGGTAGCTGTAGACCAGCCCGGCAAGTACCGCGCCGTCGGTGTACAACATCTCAAGCGGTTCGCTGATCAGGCCGATCTTCATCAACATCAGGTTCACAAAGCCCTCGTCCCGTACGATCAAAAGCATCGAGTAGGTACGGATCAAGAGGTTGGTCCAGAACGGTAGCGTGATGGCGAAGAGCCAGAAATTGCGTTGCTCCGGAGGGCGGGCCGCAATGAAGTAGGCCACGGGAAACCCGAGGATCAGGGTGCCAATCATGGTGGTGATGGCGAGACCAAAGGAGCGCCCGAAGATTTGCAGATAGGCGCTGTTGAAGCTCAGCGTATCATCAAAGATGTCCCTCTCGAAAAGGAACTGCACGTAGGCGTCGTAGGAGAACACCCATTCAACGCCGCCGTATGTTCCGGGCTCAAGAAACGAGTAAACCAGGGCAATCGAGAGCGGGAACAGACCAAAGATGCCAATGATCCCGAGTGCTGGGGTCAGCAGGAAGAGCCGCGTTCTGCGCCTTTGACGCGCGCGTTCTTCTTGGGCCGCGCGCAATCTCGTTTCGGCGTCGGTGCGCGAGATATGTGCAGCGGCACTCATCAGTCTTCCAGCACGTGCAGCATGGAGGTGTCACATTCGAGGCCAACCCGCGATCCGACGGGGCGTGGGGTGGAAACCTGGACATGAACGCTGACGCCATCTTCCAACAGCACGAGCATCTGTGACCCGGCCCCGAAATAGATGCTGTCTACGACCTCACCTCGCAAGAGCGCCGTCTCTGCACTCTCATCAACCACGCGGATGGTTTCAGGGCGTAGAGCCACATGCACGGGGCCGGGTGTGAGCGAGGTGCTGGCTGTATGAACCGTGAGTGGTGAACCCTCGCCAAATTGGATTTTTGCCGCATCCCCGTCAAAGCCAAGCAACGTCGCATGCACGATATTGGTGTCGCCAATAAAGTCCGCGACGAACCTGCTTTGTGGAGCTGTGTAGATCTCTTCCGGTGTGCCAACTTGGCGTATCGCACCTGCCGACATCACTGCGATCTGGTCCGACATTGCCAGCGCTTCACCTTGGTCATGGGTGACAAAGACAAAGGTAATGCCTGTCTCATGCTGCAGCCGCTTCAACTCGCTCTGCATCCCTTTTCGAAGTTTCAGGTCCAGCGCAGAAAGTGGCTCATCAAGAAGAAGAACCTTGGGACGCGGCGCCAGCGCGCGCGCCAAAGCCACGCGTTGCTGCTGCCCGCCTGACAACTGATCTACACGACGCGTTGCAAACTCTCCGAGCTGGACCAGGTCCAGCATCTCGTTGATGGTGCTGTCGATTTCGGCCTTGGGCCTCTTCAGCATCTCAAGGCCAAACCCAACGTTGCGGGCCACGCTCATGTGGGGAAACAGCGCATAGTTCTGGAACACTGTATTCACGGGGCGATTGTTTGGAGCCAAATGGCCGATCGACTCGCCATCCAGTGCAATCTCGCCTTCGGTCGGAAGCTCGAACCCGGCGATCAATCGCAAAAGCGTCGTCTTGCCACAACCCGACGGGCCCAAAAGCGTGAAAAAGCTTCCTTCGGGAATGGTCAGCGACACGTCTCCCAGAGCCGTTACGGCCGCTTGGCCTTCGCCAAAGCGTTTTGTCACATTCTTTACGTCGATCATGGTCTGATCCAGACACCTGCACTTGTTGGTATGCAGAATCAGCTTAGAGCCATGAGACCGAACCTGTGAATACCTCCAAAGGGCGGGGTGACTTGTACCCCCAAAGGGGTAGGCCTAGTCGTTGGTCGAATGCAGGAACATCGAAAACAGGGCAGATTGAGAAGAAATTCCCAGCTTTCGGTAGATGTTCTTGCGATGCACTTTGATCGTCGAAGGGGAAACGTCCAGCAAAAGTGCTATCGACCGCGTCGAGTGCCCGCGCAAAAGGGATTGCACCACCTCGATCTCCCGCTGTGTCAAACCCTTGCAAACCTTGTCGATCACCCCATCGAAATCGACCTCGCTATCTTCGAACTGGCCTGATGAGGGGGTGCGATGAAAGTGCTGCTCGCAAAGCGCCGATATTGTTGGATGTAGATCCGTTAGCCTTTCGACATCCCGCCGGGAGAACCGGGTTCTTCCCTCCGAGGGACCGAGGGAAAGAAACAAGGTGCCGTTGGCAATTGTCACGAAAACCCCCATCTCATCTCTTAGAAACAGGGTCTTGTAGTAGATGCGAAAGTAGTCGGAGTTGGCAAACCTGTCTGGCGCCACGTCTCTCAGCACCATCACCGGTTCGTGGCGTTCACCGATGAAACGAACAACAAATGGGTCCAGCAACCAAGCGCGATCAAGCCATCGGTCCACAACGACCGAGCGGCGTTCTGCACGTACATTGTCATAGACATGTTCGGGCGCTTTTCCTGGGTTCAGAAGGCTGACAAACGCGCCCTTGAACGAAGCTGCTCCGCGCATGAGGTTCAACAACTCTGGCATAAAGTTGGACGTCCCTACGGCCCGAATAGCCCCAGCTACGTCTTCCGAGTACGTTGGTTGTGCGGACTTACCCAAGTATCCCACCTAGCGATAGGGCGTTTCCAAGCCAATGTGGACAGTCGGAATTAACTTGGCAACCTTTTCACACTGAAATCTGCCTCGAAAAGCTTTTCCGCATCGGCTCGCTGGATCAATTCCGCAATCTGCTCCAGCACAAGTCTTCTAAGATCAAAGAGGCCAGGTAACTTTGAGTTGTCACTTGTATCGCTTCAGCACTTGAACCTGATGATTTGCCAAATCTGGGTAACTTCGTGTCTGTGCAAAGGAACTCTGATCCAAGGAATAGCTGAGTGTTTCGAATGGAAGCGGACATTGCATCAATGGCGATGGATGGCAGCTTTGTCCGCATAGCGGTCGCTCGCGGTATTCAGGCGAATGACCTCACCGAGCCCAATGTAGACATTTGGTTCAAGCGAAGCATCTGTCGAAAAGGACTAGAAACGTTCATTCGCTGCGTCCTGCGCCTTGGTTCACGAAGCAAAGTTAAGCCGCCATTGCTTTTTCATTCTATACTAGTCCACACTGACTCTCCGTTAATGGTAAAGGGAGACCCCGATGAGCAAAGAAACGATCGGATTTGTTGGTGTTGGCTTGATGGGTCAAGGCATGGCCTCAAATCTGCTAAAAGCCGGTTTTACAGTTAATGTGATTGCTCATCGAAACCGTGGACCTGTCGATGAGTTGGTCGCCCAGGGTGCGACGGAGGCGGAAAACCTCGCGAAGCTTGCAGCAGTGTCATCAGTTATCCATGTTTGTGCGCCCGGTTCTCCTCAGGTCGAGGCAATCGTGGCAGCCATGATGCCGTCCATGCAGGCCGGTAGCGTCATTGTAGACTGCTCCACGTCAGACCCGAATTCCACTATGGCACTCGCGAATAAGTTAGCGCAGGCCGGTCACCATATGGCGGACGCGCCGTTGGGCGGGACACCCGTGCAGGCACAGAATGGAGAGCTGGCGACCATGGTCGGCGCTGATCCTGTTGTTTTTGAGCGGTTGAAGCCTGTTATCGCAGCTTGGGCAAAGACCATCGTTCACATCGGCCCATGTGCTGCAGGGCACAAAATGAAGCTTCTGAATAACTTTCTTTCACTGGGATATGCGGCGCTCTATTCGGAAGCGTTGGCACTGTCCGAAAAAGTCGGAATATCCACCAAGGAATTCGACTCGGTCATTCGTGGCAGCAGGATGGATTGCGGGTTTTATCAAACCTTCATGGGGTACGCCGTTGAAGGCAATCGAGAGTCTCACAAATTCACTCTATCCAATGCTCTAAAAGACTTGCGTTACCTAGAAGCCATGGCAGATGAAGTGGGGCTGTCCAATCCAATCGGAAACGCCGCAAAAAACAGTTTTGCAATGGCGCTTGCCGCTGGGGGTGACGGACCGAACGACTATGTTCCTCACCTTGTGGATTTCGTAGCTGTGAGAAACGGCGTATTCAAGGCGTGATTCTGGTCGCATTGCAAACGCAGTTAAATGCGAACTCTTTAAGATGCGGGAACAAGGATTTCAGGTAGTCCCACCAATCATGCTGAGGATCAGAACTGAGAAGTCATTTTGCCTTGGCGTTTGAATGGAAGGTTTCATCCTGCGTCATTTCCTTCTTAACATCAAAGCCTTCGTAAAATCGCGCTACTGACTCTGACGTCGTTAAATTTACAGAGTGGTTGTCGTTTGTTACGTTGAAATCCGGATAACTAAAATCACGGATGCTCACGAACTGTTGGCGCTTGGAGCAAAAACCAATCAAGTGACCTCCTCCGAACCGCTTCCCAATGCGGCCTGCTGCCGGTTAGTTGAGCTCAACTGGCGGGCTGAATGAAAAGGCGCGAGACTTCTTTGCCAAGTCACTCACGCAATAATAAAAAAGAATAATGAAATACTTGCTCCAAACCCCAAGTGCCAGAGCAATCCTGATGGCACTCTTCATAATCATTGTTGTGAGGGTGTGCAGCCATGAAGGAGCTGGATATCAAGGGCCTGATAAAGAGTATTTGGACGGCAGAGGCAGGCCCTAACCCGCACCGCCATACCCTTTTGTGTCTACTTTCCGCTCATAAGCTGTCATCTGAGAAAAATGGTCAGATGACCAAGTTGAGCCCAAAGCAGTCACTTCAAAAGGTCACTAACTACTCACGCGCCGCCGCAACGTACTGCCGACGATATTTCTCTGGAGAAGTGCCAAACCAGCGATGACAGGCGCGTGTGAATGCGCTGGCGTTCTTGTACCCCAGGTCGCGTCCGATTTGAGTTATGGAGCGCGTAGCTTCTCTCAGCCCCAGATCAGCGAGATGCTCCTTCGCGCGATCTATTAGTTCCGCACCGTTCGTTCCATGACTGCCGAGTTCTCTTTGCAGCGCCTTTGGATGAACTCCGACAAAGGCAGCCAGCCCGTCCAAACCGGGCCAGTCAGAATAGTCGAACACTCGAAACAGTGCGAACAAATCCAGCGGTTGTTGTTGCGTGGAAGCATTGTCCGGTTCTGTGTTTCTGGGAAACGGGGATTGTTGCATAAGCCAAGCTGACGGAAACGACATGCTCAAACCCCAAGCGTCGGCTTTTTTCACGTTGGGCGACGGCACCAATTCGGCTGGGATAGCGTGAGGATCAAACACATGAATTTCGACTTCGCTTTGATCCCAAACTTTCCCCAATCTCGCCTTCAACATTTCAGACCAAGCAACGACATCCCATGCGTCCGCTTGCCCGGGCGGTTGCGGCGCTTTGAGAAAGCGCCTCCCGACCAAATTGGCGCGTTCTGTTTCAACGATCAGTTGGTAGTGCATCGAGACTTGAACTGTCTCGACAAAGTGCAACCAGGCCACCAGCAGATCACCTAAGCTGGGCGTGTTGCTCATGGTGGCCGGAGGCACGAAGCCGGTGTTCCACTCATACTCTCGTGCGATCTCCGCGCAGAGGTAATGATTACCCGACTGCTCTGCTGCTTGTGTCGAGGCCAGATAGACGCAGGCACTGGGTATTGGTTGGCTTGGTGCGTCGAATACTTCGGGCCGCAGCAAACACCCTTCCAATATTTGATTGCGATCCGCACCCAACTTACAGGCTCGGTCAATCACCTCTGCCAAAAATTTTGACTGCATCACTGGAAGCGTCGTTTGGGCGATCAGTGGCTTGTTCAATGAGTTATCCTTACTGGACTGAGAAAACAGAAATTGTCCAGAAATGGCAACACGCGAATTTCCCGCTTCCTGCTAAAGTACATTTAAGGTCAGAATTTACAAATCAGGGAGATATCTTGATGGGTTTCCAATTCTATCCATATGTTTTACTCAAGGCAGTTGCGGCCGCTTCGACGCTTTCCATCTTGGGACTTTCGGCGTCACAAAGCGTTGCGCAAGAAGAAGACTTTCCAATTCTTTTCACGAACGTCCACGTCTTCGATGGTGTAAATGAGCAGCGGATCGAAAATGCCAACGTGCTGGTGGTCGGCAATCTTATCACTGAAGTATCTGCCGAGCCTCTTGCCGCAGCGAATGCTCGGATCATAGATGGGGGCGGTCGGACACTCATGCCGGGATTGATCGACGCGCATGTCCACATGACGATCACAGAACCGCTCGCCGATCTGAGGGACAACTTCGATTGGATGTATTGGGGCGCAGTTTCAACAATTGAAGCAGAAAAGATGCTTCTGCGAGGTTTTACAACTGTCCGTGATGCCGGTGGCCCCGCGATTGGACTGCACAAGGCGATTGAACGTGGCAAAGCAGTCGGATCGCGCATTTATGCATCGGGACCGGTTATTTCACAAACCTCCGGACATGGTGAGCACCGGCTTTACAATGAACCGCACCCCAATTTCATGGGCGCGCATCCGTCTTTCTTCAATCAGCACGTAGAGTTTTTGGCAGACGGTGTGCCTGAAACACTTCGTGCGACACGCGAGGCCCTGCGGCTTGGTGCAGTGCAGATCAAAGTCATGGCGGGAGGCGGCGTGTCCTCCAGCGTTGATCCCCTGCACACGGTGCAAGGACTGCCCGAAGAGTTGGAGGCTTCTGTGCAAGCGGCGGCTGATTGGGGAACCTACGTGATGGTGCACGCCTACACAGACGCATCCATCGTGCGCTCCATTGAGGCAGGCGTCATCAGTATCGAACACGGACAACTGATGACCGAAGTCGGTGCTCAGGCCATCAAGGATGCGGATGCGTGGATTGTGCCTTTCTATTCTCTCTTGGGTTTGGAAGAGGAGGCCGTCGTCACGGCATTGGGGCCAAGCGCTGGTGCAAAATTCCTTAGCGTGCAGGCCGGTGCGAGAAAACAAATGCAGCTGATAAAGGACTTTGGGATCGAGAACGTTGCTTTCTCAACGGACATCATCGGTGATCCTGTTGCGCTGACCAAGCAGAACGATGAGTTTAAGTATCGTCTTGAAGTCTGGAGCAGCCACGAAATTCTGCAGCAAGCGACGTCGAAGACAGCTGAACTTTTGGCACTTTCTGGTCCGCTCAATCCCTACCAAGATGGCCCTTTGGGTGTTATTTCGGAAGGCGCTTACGCCGATCTTCTGCTTGTGAAGGGCAACCCTGTCGAAGACGTTGAATTGCTCGTCGATTACACAAACAACATCGACCTCATCATGAAGGATGGGGTGATTTACAAGAATACACTCGATTGAGTGTTGCGCGGGGTGAAATAACCTCGGCACCCCGCGCGTCTATTTTCTGAAACCGAAGTGGTCGCTAGTTCGCTCTGTCGGGAACGTCTGTTAAGTCCGCGTAGCGGTCACTCAAACAGAGCCCAGCAAACGGCTGCTCTGAGCCCAGAGTTGACAGTCGTGCTATCCTCTTTTCGTTGTTAGAAAATGGATGGAGACTATGAAGATCGCGACTGTAGCGACAGGTGGAATTGGTGGCTATCTAGCTGTAAAATTGGGCTTGCGTGGGCATCAAATCGCGACCATTGCGCGCGGAGAGCATCTGGAGGCCATTTCCAAGACCGGTCTCAAACTTGAAACATCCAGCGGCACGCTCACCCACCACCCATGGATTGCGACGGATGATACATCCCAGGTCGGAGAGGTCGACGCGATCATCTTTGGGGTCAAGGGAGATGATCTGGAATCCGCTGCCGAGGTCTGCAAACCTCTGTTGGGAACCAATACTGTCGTCGTGCCATTCTTGAACGGCGTGGAGGCCTCCGACCGACTTGCGAAGATATTACCCGAGGCCAATGTCGCCAATGGAATGGCGCAGGTTTCTACAACCATCTCGACCCCAGGAGTGATAACACAAACCGGAGAGTTCAACCAATTTGTGTTTGCCGAACGCGACAGTCGCCCCTCGAACCGAGTTGCGGCACTCCAGCAGGCATTGACTGACGCGGGCGTTGCGGCGCCGGAAACAGATGATATCGAGTGCGAACTGTGGTCCAAATTTGTTCTCTTTTCAGCCGTATCAGGTGTTACCGCTGCAGCGCGCTGCACCATTGCCGACATCACAGGTATCCCAGAACTGGCTGCCGTCTTCCGGCAAGTTCTGAGTGAAACCGCAACATTGGGCCGTGCTTCTGGAGTTGCTCTGCCGGATGACATCGAAGCAAAGACATGGGAGCGGGTGCAAGCGCTTCCACCAACCATGCGGGCCTCTACCGCAGTTGATGTCGAACATGGTAGGCGGCTTGAGATCGAATGGATATCGGGTGCTGCAGCACGTTTGTCCGATAAATGGGGACAGGAGGCACCAATGAACAAAGCCCTCTATGCTTTGTTGCTGCCACATAAGGCCGGTCGATAAGGCATTGTGGCTTTCCGAGAGAGGGACCATGGTGGTGTCGCTTTTGCTCGCGGAGCGACGACTGGAACGACCTTGATGGAGTTACATCGCGGCCAAGGGCAGCTTTGTCCGCATAGCGGTCACTGATGCACTGCGCAGCGAACGTCTGCAGCGAGCCCACAGCGGCCAAATGTGATAACTTAAACTGTGTGTCCGTTGAACCAATACTAGCGGCGATATAGCGTGTCGAATTGTGGCTTATGCTGTGTCACAAGAATAGATCCGAACAGATTTTTGGGCCTTTACAATGCGGCACCCTCTTCTGAGTGGATCAGGTCACTTGGTGGACTTTTGCGATGATTGGCTGGAGGTTTCTCATGTTTGATTTTATCCAGCGAACCATCGAACTTATGCTTTGGACGCCGCCGGGGATCGAAGGTAAAGAGGCGCGGTTCTACATGTTCCACCGGCTTGGACCTTGGGTTGCGAGCTTTTCTCACGGTTCGTGGGCGCTCATTTTTGCCCTGAACGGCGTCACCACGATGGCGTACTACAACATCGCCGTGACGGTTTTGTTCGCCGTATACGGTTTTCTTTGGCGGCATCGCCAAGGCCCTATGTGGTATGTCCATCTCCTCTATTTCGGAGAAATACCGCTGCACGCTTTGCTTGGTACGCTCTATGCAGGTGTCGGAGCAATGTTTTGGCTCTTCCCGCTTGTGTCTGCCATTGTATGCCTAGTTACTCCGCAGTTTTCATGGGCACGCAAAGCAATGATCTGCACAGCACTCGTTGCTTTTGCCGTCTTTGTCGGTGTACTGGCAATCACATTGCAGCCTTGGGTAATTATGCCCGACGTGTCTATGATTTTCCTCTTTGCCTTGAACACTATCAGCGTAAGCTCGGCATTGGTCTTCTATCTTGGAATTAATCAGTATCTGGTTGAAACCGCAGAAGAAGGTATGAAGCGCGAATATGAACGAGCCGAGAAGTTGTTACACAATATTTTGCCGGCCCCAATTGCTTTGCGATTGAAAAATGGCGAGCGCGTTATTGCAAATGAACATCGAGAAGTATCGGTTATTTTCGCAGATATCGCGAACTTCACAGCTGCGAGTTCGCAACTTTCTGCAGCCGAACTTGTTGAGTCCCTGAATCTGATTTTCACTGAATTTGATAATTTGGCGGGCCGCTATGGCGCAGAAAAAATAAAAACGATTGGTGATGCCTACATGGTTGTTGTCGGGGTACCCGAAGACAAGCGCAACCATGCTGAAATCGCAATTGAGCTTGCGATGGAGATGCACAAGGCCGCGATCGCGATCAGTGCGCACACGCATTTCAATGTTAATTTGAGAGTTGGGGTGAATTCGGGGCCGGTTGTGGCCGGCGTCATTGGCAAGCGCAAGTTTGCATATGACCTTTGGGGTGATGCGGTAAATCTGGCGTCACGAATGGAAAGCCAAGGTGTGCCTGGCCAAATCATTGTCACGGAGAACACCGCCAAACTTTTGCCCGACCGTTTCACTGTGAAAGCAGAGGGCATTCGCGACATCAAGGGTAAGGGCGAAATCCCCATATTTAGCGTGCAAACCAATATCTGAACGATTTTAGATCTTGTAATGCAGATGCGGGTGTCGTTCAGGTTTTCCCAAGCGCAGGAAGATCAGTGTTGCTTAGCGAGTCCAGCTTTGTAATTGATCCGGACAGGTGGGACAGCTCCAAAGGTTGTCCTAGGAGAGACGATGAAAGCCCTCACGTCGATCCAGCACAAGCCGAACTCGGCGAAGCTCGGTCGAACCAACACGACGACATGGTGGAAGCGTCACGCGGGCCGGTCCGCATTCTGCGACGTTCCCTTGCAGCATTTGCTGCGTTCTTGGATCGACGCCTTTTGAACAACCAGCCGTAGCGAGCCTTTCACAAATAAGGCGTCCTTTGGGGGCGCAGCGTGAGCTCTGTCACGCAGGTGTTGTTGGGTAGCATTATCGCAGTCGAGATTAGCGTCGAAATTTCTTCAAGCTGAATCATTTTAGAGCGGTCTTTGCCTGCGTCGGACACGTTTGGAGTATTTACAAACCCGGGGTGCACAAGGGTGACGCGAACACCGTCTTCTCGGACGTCTTCGAATAGGGCCTTCGCGAAACCAGCTTGAGCGTGTCTGAGGGCGCAATGAATGGCGTGATTTTTCCAGCCAACCCAAGATGTCGGCCCGCAGATAAAAACAAATGCTCCCTCTGCTTCACGGACCGCAGGTAAGACATGCGCGGTAAGTCGGATGGTTGCCCGCAATACTTGGTCGATGGATGTGTCCCAATCTGCAAACCGATCAGTCGAGACAGCGCCATAGGTGAACTTGGCGGCGCAATGGACCATCGCATCCAATCGCTCAGTCTGTGTCGCCCAGTCTGCGAGAGCGGCCACAGAATTCATGTCGCCCATTTCTTCTGCAAACCATTCGCCCGTGCCACCGGCCGCCTCGACACTGGCAATCGTTTCTTGAAGCGCTTCCTCGCGCCGTCCATGCGCGAGTATTCGCCATCCTTTTGCAGCAAGATCGATAGCCGTCGCTCGGCCTATCCCGCTTGAAGCACCAGTAATCAAAGCAGTTTTAGCCATATCACCCCCCGGTTTGTTGTTGGAAGATTACCACAAACTGCTTACTACCCTAAGGACAGGCAAAGCAGACCCACTTGCGAACCTACCGAATGCGCGAACCGAGCCCGCAGCAGACAGTCCCAACCAAGTGTGCTAGTATGAATTCCTGAGGCATACATACATCCAAGAACCCGACCTTTGGGAGGATTGTGTATGATTATGCGTATCTTTCAGGTGACAACACGTCCCGGAAAAGAGGCTGAGTTTGGCCGCTTTTTTCATGAAACGGCTATTCCCCTAATGAATAGTACTCCGGGGATCGTGCGCGTTCTTCCGGGGGCCCCGAGAGAGGATTCCCCACGAGAATTCAGTTTTGTCATGGTATGGGAGAGCTTGGAGGCCCTTAGGGCCTTCGTGGGAGAAGACTACCAAAGCCCGCACATTGATCCAGCAAAAGCGGAGCTCGTCGAGTCTCGATCCATCAAACATTACGACCTGGTTGATAGTTAATCACCCAAAAGGATGATCGACATGTCAAAGGGTCAGAGAACATCGCAACCGGACCTCGTGCCTGATCCGCCCAACAAAACAGCTGACGCGTTAGAGGCTTTGGAAATCCGGCTGAAGGAAGCGCTGGATCGACAAGTGGCGACGGCCAAAATCCTGGACGTGGTAAACAGCTCTATTAGAGATCCCCAACCGGTTTTCAACTCCATTGTTGAAGCGGGTCAAACACTGTTTCCAAAATCGACAATCAGCATCGGATTGAGGGAAGGAAACAAACTGATTTTGGGCGCAATCTCCGGCCCAGAACCAGCTGGTGTCGAGGCTTGGCGGCGCCGCTTTCCAGCTCCTCTTCATCCAGAGACTATCCACGGCCACGTCATTTTGAATGGCAAGGCGATTGATTTGCCAGACGTCGCGGCGGCACAAGATCAGTTTCGAATTGGTGCTGGCAACTTCCTTGCGTCTGGAGCGCGGGCCGTAACGATGGTCCCAATTTCTCAAGGTGGGCAGACCGTTGGAGCTCTTGCCGTGTTGCGGCATTCGATCGGTAAGCTGCAAACAGAGCAATTCGATATTCTCAAGACGTTTGCAGCGCAGGCAAATATCGCTTTGGATAACTTGTATTTGCTGAACCAAATGCGTGAATCGAACAAGACCCTGGAGAACGTATCCAAACAGCTTGCCAAGTACATGCCGCCTCAACTTTATCGGTCAATTATAGCCGGTAACCAGCAAGCGGCTATCGAGAGTCGCCGCCGCAAACTCACGATATTCTTCTCCGACATTGTCGATTTTTCCGAGATTACTGATCAGCTTGAAGCAGAGGAACTGACCTCGTTACTGAACGAGTATCTGTCGGAAATGTCCAAGATCGCCCAGAGACACGGCGCATATTTCGACAAGTTCATTGGGGATGCGATGATGCTGTATTTTGGCGAACCCGAAAGTCTGGGCGCAAAGGAAGATGCAGCCGCTTGCGTTCGGATGGCGATCGACATGCAACGCGCCTTGAACGACCTACAAACTGGATGGCGGCGCAAAGGCTTGATTGATCGACCATTTCAGGCCCGCATAGGCATCAACACGGGCTACTGCACAATAGGCAATTTCGGTTCCAATGATCGGATGGATTACACTGCAATTGGGCGAGAAGTAAATCTTGCTGCAAGGCTTGAGGCTGAATGCGATCCTGGAGGCATATTGCTGGCAGCAGAAACCTATTCTTTGGTGAAAGATTGGCTCTCGGTTGAAGAGCGTGAGCCGGTTCAGGTGAAAGGATTTCAAAACCCGATTCGCACGTACGCGGCAACAGCAACCTACGAAGCCGCTGCGCGAGAGAGCCCGATCATCCACGAGGAGGATGAGGGCTATTCCCTCACTGTGGACAAGGATCGCATAAGCGCGGAAGCCATCCGTCGTCTAAAGTCCGTTATTTCTGATTTAGGCGACTAAACATCAAACGGATGTCATCCAGAAATGTTTGACCAGACCGTACAACCACCAAATGGACAGTGGTCTAAACTGGCAAGCGCGCGTGAAGTTCAATTGGGGCAATCAAACCACGTTCGATGTTCCGAACCATGTGTTGAACCTTAAGTGCAGTGTCTTCGCCCATGATCAGATGAAGACCCAAAGGTGGAGGGCCATCTGAACGGCTTTGCGCGGCTGCCAGATCCGCAAAGAACTGTTTAGCGAATGCAGTGCGGTCGATCCGGTCACTCACCTCAAAACCAACGGACTTCAAAGCAGCCTCATATGTATCAGGCGGAGCAAGCGCACTTTGATCTGAAGAAGACGCCCAAGGCGCAGGATAGTCCATTTCCCCCTCTCCCACTTGCATCACATCGTAGATTGCAAAGATGCCTCCCGGCTTGAGAACCCGTTTTGCCTCACGCGCTATGCCGGATTTGTCCGCGATGTTCATGCCAACATGGATCATATATGCGACGTCCATTGACGCGGCTTCTAACGGTAACTCGAGCACGCTGCCTTCGATGAGTTGCACCCGATCAGACAAACCTGTCCATTCTGTAAGAGCGCGTCCTGTTTCTACAAACTCAGCGGTCAAATCGACGCCAGTTACATGCGCCCCGGTAGCCGCAGCGACATAGCGCGCCGGACCACCGAGACCGCATCCAAAATCGACAACCCGGCTTTCGGACGAAAGGCCGAGAGCCTTCACAAACGGTTCGGTCGCGAGGCGTCCGCCAATGTGAAACTCGTCAACCGGGGTCAAAGCGTCGTGGGAAATTGGCGGCGTCAAGTCCAGTGCTGCGCAACCATCGGAAATCCGCTTGAGCAAGTGACCAGAATGGTAATGATGTGCGACTTCATTGGGATTGGTCATTTCGAAGCCTCCCTAATCAATCCCAATAGACTACACGGAGTAGTTCCGAATGTCAGGTTTGTCCGCTCAGCGGTCATAGCCCGAATTTTTCAAACGTCTTCGGTTTACAATAGCTGCGATTGAGGTTGGGGCGTTTTAAAAGGTCCTGACCCTAGAACAATCGTAGGGGCTGGCTGAGGGGGTTCGGGCCAGCCCCTATCTTCATCACGAGGGGGTAAGTTGATAATGTGATCCCACACTACTCAATCGGCGCCTTGCCTAAAATTGGGGGATTCCCGTAATACGGCAAGCTCAGTCGAAATAGTCTGTTTCCAAAGTGCGAACAGTAAGTTTCAGAACGAGCCGTGGACACAACTTTGCCACAATGCGATCCTCTTCCCGTGGGCGGCACGTGAAGATTTTTGGGTGATCCGGTCTTTCTAGCCGGATTTTAGGGGGTTGTTGAGTTCGGCGTGTCGCCCCACGAGCTTTTCATTATCTGTTCGAAGATTGAATTGCGATTTTTGAATGTCAGAAGGCTACCGCACTTTTCATCCCATGGGCGCAATTTGAACAAACGGCAAATCTATCAGAGTGAGGCGGCGCGCCTTGATGGGGATTTACGATTTTAATGAGGGGGTACGAGTTCGGCGCGTCGCAGTTCTCGCAACAATGGGCTAGCGGCCAAATAACTCCTGCCTCTGCGCGGGGCTTTTTTGCGATAATGTCTCACAAATTCAATACACGGGTGATGGTGGGCATGCGTTTTGATTAAAACAGACGGTCGAGTTTTCGCTGATTAGCTTCATGCTCAAGCATGTGCCGCACAAGGTTTGGTCGATTTAACCATAGGATTTCTTACACCTTGTCCAGTAGACCGTTAGTCGATTGGGAGATTCCGCTTGCTATCTAAATCTGAACAGCAATCTGTTCGTCATTTAACCAAACCGCACTAACGGTCTAACCGGACGACTCAAATCGTGCCAATCAGCGCAGCGCGGAGCGAAATCCGACGTATTTGGAAAACTACGAACTGTAAGGACAAATTCTTACGCGGGAAGGTGCCGTTGACTAGGCGGATACTGCCTTTCCCGTTTGATCGAGCGCGAAGTGCAGAACCCTCTTCAACATTATCATTTGTTCATGCGAGGCATGGCTCTCTTTCTAACTGTGGCTACCCTCACAAAATTCGAAACCTTCTCGCCAGAAATCATGACCTATGCGTATTCGATCTGCCAATCCTTTGTGGAAGCGCAAGGCCCGCTACAAGCGGCGACTGCTGCCCGCAGCATAACCGCAATTTCGAGAAGATCTGCTGCCGATCGAAGCGGCACAGGGCCCAGGAATAGCCGCAAGAAAGAGCATGACTTAAGTGCAAAGTCATCTCTTCCTACTAACCAACCGACGGCAAACCATCTAACCGGGAAACAGGTTTCTTAGTACAGCGGTTGTCATATTGGGACAGCTACTCCTGATCAAATTGGCATGCGCCTCTCCGCCATCTCTGCGTACCATGTACTGCCTGCCGGGATTATGTCGTCGTTGAATTCGTAGGCCGGGTTGTGCAGGGCAGCGCTGTCACCATTGCCGATGAAGAGATAAGCTCCGGGCCGTTCGGCCAGCATTTCAGAGAAATCCTCGCCGGGCATGACCGGGTCGAATTCACGGATAACATCGCCGGAAATTGCCTGTGCCACCTTAGCAGCGCGCGCAGCGGCCTCTGGGTTGTTGATGGTGGGTGGCACGCGTGAAGTGTAATCTAGATGTGCTTTTGCACCGTTTGCCTGCGCCGTCAGTTCGGCAAGCTCGCCTAGGCGTTTTTGCACGATCTCATGTACATCAGCATCGAAATAGCGCACCGTACCACGCAATTTTATCTCGTCCGGGATAACGTTGAAGGTATTGCTGTCACTGCGCAGTCCACAGGTGGAAACAACAACGGATTTTAGCGGGTCGATGTTGCGTGCCGCGATGGTCTGTAGCGCGGTAATCACCTGCGCAGCAGCCACCGTTGTATCCACCGCCATATGAGGTAGCGCTGCGTGGCCTCCCTTGCCTTTGATTGTGAGTTCGAAAAACGCAGTAGCGGCCATTTGCGGTCCGTCGCGCACTGCAAACTGACCAGCTGGAATGCCCGGCCAATTATGCATCCCATAAATTTCCTGAATGCCCCAACGGTCCATCAATCCATCGTCAAGCATCGCGCGCGCGCCACCGCTACCTTCCTCAGCGGGCTGGAATATCAGCACTACGGTACCGTTGAAATTGCGCGTTTCGGCTAGGTATTTCGCAGCACCAAGCAGCATTGCAGTATGTCCGTCATGACCGCATGCGTGCATAACGCCAGGATTAGTCGAGGCGTACGATAAACCTGTGGTTTCCGGAATTGGCAATGCGTCCATGTCCGCTCGAAACCCAATCGCCTTGCCTGATGCCTGCGTTCGACCGTGAATCACGCCCACGACCCCGGTCCGGCCGACGCCAGAGACCACATCATTGCAGCCAAACTCTGTGAGCAATTTGACCACCTTTGCAGCAGTTCGATGTTCTTCGAACCGCAGTTCGGGATGAGCATGAATGTCCCGCCGCCATTCAGTGATCTCGGCATGCAGTTCGGCAAATCTGTTGCGGGCGGGCATGAGGTGCATCTCCTACTTCGTTCGGTCAGGACTATGGCTACAGGCCGGCACGCCCGCAACGAAATACGCCAAACTCGCCATCTGAGACTCCGCCTTATAGCAAGAGCAGCCTTCTGTTCTGTTCGCCTACACGGCTAGAGTTTCGAAGCCACGTAAACAACGGCATTGTCCGCATTGCAGACATTGGGCGTTATTAACTGAATGTCCGCATCGAGCCCAGAGCGGCCGCACTCGTTAAAGCCATTTGGTTTGACAACGCCCCTATGACCAGTAAGTCTCGAAGAGTTGAGACCCGCCATTCTGCGAGACCCAAAATTGGCATCCTGAGAGTATTTGGGGAGAAACAGAAACAACATGTCACGCCGTTTTGCGTTCATTCAGGCAGCCGATCTGGTGGATTACTCATTAATGATGGCGCAGGACGAAAGCGCTGCAATCGACTTGGTCCATGAATTGCGTGACAAACTCTTCGAGCCAATTGTCGCAAAGCATGAAGGTGAAGTTCTAAAACGGATGGGTGACGGCTGGATTGTGGCCTATCCAAATGCCGCGTCGACCGTTCTTGCGGCTCTGGAAGTGCAGAGCGGCCTTGCGGAACACCCGAACACTCGACTGCGCATGGGCATCCATATGGGTGATATCGTAAAAGATGAAACCGACTTGTACGGAACAGGCATAAACATTGCTTGTCGTCTGCAGACCGAGGCGCCGCCTGGGGGCGTTCTAATTTCCGCCGATGTCTACAATCAGCTATCAGAAAAACAATGCGCGGGTTTCTCGGATGCGGGCAGTTTCAAGCTAAAGAATATCCCTCGCCCAATTCAGTGCTTCCAGTGGCGGCCAGATAAATTAACCGTCAGCAGCCGCTCCAACGAGGTGCCTACTATAGGAGTTGAAAGGCTTGTTGCCGCACCGCCTGACGAAGAAACCAAGGCTGCCGCTGAGGATTTGCACGAGCAGATTGTCTACGGATTGTCCCGGCGTACGGGGATCAAGGTGCGCGACATGTCCATCGGCACGACAGGAAGAACAACTTACAACCTTCGCGGCAGGTTCCGCCGGTCGGGTAACCGGGCAAGGGTCAATCTCTCGCTGGTGCTTCTTGACGACGCCGCAACGGTTTGGGCAGATGTTTTTGAGGATGAAGCCACTGATCTTTTTGCATTCACGGATGAAGTGGCTGGGGAAGTTGACGCAAAGTTGCGGTTGTTCGTCAACTCACTGGACAACAACCGTATTGGTGAAATCCCAGATGAAAATCTAAGCGTTTCAGAACTGCGCACCCGTGCGGCAGGCCTCTTTTATGAATGCACGATACCGGATCTTGAACGGTGCGTATCTGTGATGGACCGCGCCAGACGCCTGAGCCCTAGGGACGGTATGAGCCAATGTATGTGGGCCATTGGAGTGCTCCAGCGATACAAAGTGAGGTTCGAAGCTGTTGAAGGCGAAACTTTGGACGAGCTTTCGCGTGCGCTTGATCTTGCCGTCGAGTTATTGCCGCAAAGCGACTTCGCGTTCTTTGCAAGATGCATGTTTCGAAGCCTGACCGAGCGTGACCCCACTAAAGTGATGTCAGACGCGAAGGCGTGTTACAATCTCAGTCCGAATTATCCGCAAGCGCATATAGGGCTGGGTTACGCATATACTCTGGCTCAAGAGTATCAGAAAGCAGCCGCCGCAATACGTAAGGGTACCGAACTTCGAAATGACCCGTTCTGGACGTACCGCAGACTGCAAATGGCTGTAGCAGAGTATTGTGGTGCGGATTACGAAGAAGCAGTATCCACTCTGCGCGAGATGATTGACCTCAAGCCAAGCGTTCGAGGCTTTCGTAAGCTGCTTATCCTATCGCTTTGGCAACTCGGACACCACGATGAAGCCCGAAAAGAAAAAGCTTTGGCGGCTCAACTAGAAGACGGTGAGAACTTTTTCGTCCAAGAACCAATACTGCCTGACACTCACTTGTGGTTAAGAGAAGCGTTGGCCCCTGGTTCTGGTGATGTGCTGCGGTTTGTTGAATGACAGCTTAGTTCGCAAAGCGGTCACTGCCATGTTTTCCGCCCACGTCTGCCCTAGTCAAAGCAGCCGTTGACGCTGGAACCTCTTCAAACGCCCAGAGCCCTCGCATTTCAGACGAAGCTAACTGGCTTCAGATAAGGGCCGATGCATAGTTTGCTGCAGAAGCACTATAAAGGGCGTAGGCAATCAAAACTAAAAGAACGAAAACTGGTCCAGCTATTTCAAAGAAAGCTCGTACAGGTGTTTGAGAGCTTTTCCCAACTGAGACATATTGGGAGAGATTACTTTCTGTTTGGAATAGCTTCCATTTACTCAGGTTTACCATATTCAACTCGCACAAAAACAACGGTTAAAAATTAGCACTCGTAGCC
Organism: Ruegeria sp. HKCCA5763; assembly: GCF_013034545.1. Taxonomy (NCBI): domain Bacteria; kingdom Pseudomonadati; phylum Pseudomonadota; class Alphaproteobacteria; order Rhodobacterales; family Roseobacteraceae; genus Ruegeria; species Ruegeria sp. HKCCA5763. The sequence continues at coordinate 56,312 of NZ_WQGF01000007.1, read as the reverse complement.
CTGATCGCATAAGGATATCGTGTTTTTCAGAGATTGTACGGCCCAGATGGCAAGATGAGTGCACATTCACGATCCAACAACACGCATTGTTAACCTTTGCGGGAATGTTTGGTGTTTTTAGACCATTTGGGACACCACTCCTCAAACTTCCAAACTTAGGAAAGACTTGTCGCGATCTGGACAATTGGAGCGTACTTTCACTCAAACCGTCTGCTTTGTCCGCAACCCGGTCATAGCCGTGTTTTCTACCAGTGTCTGCTCTGGATCAAAGCAGCCGTTTACGCTCCGACCTGTTAATAGGTCCAGAGCCTAATAGTCTCAGCTCCGGCTCACCTTTATTGTCGTCCTCTGTCGAATGCGGATAGAAGCATGCCCAAACTGCCCGTTAACGAGCCTTCGACGCACTCCCGGTGGCTCTAGATGGCGATACTTACCACGAGAAAACTCCGGCAAATCTAAAGCCAGTCCTTGTTTAATTAACTCTGCACCAATGTCTCGACCGTCTGGTAAATAGCATGTTCCCACAAGTCGGTCGTAAGACCTTTCACCATCAAGTTCTGCGGTAATGGTCTGCCCCTTACAAATTTCGACCATCGCCCATTTGGACTTTTGGCCGTAAGGCATGTCCAATTCCGGAGCATCGATTCCAGCCAAACGAATTTTTGTTCCATTTATTCGGATAGTGTCTCCATCTATCACATAAGCACGCCCTTGCAGCATCATGCTCTTTGGCATTGCTGGTATTGGGTATGCTGGCTTGTGGATGCGGCGTCTATTGTTGGGTCGAACAACTGGCTTCAGCGTTGATCGCCGATTGTTAGGTCGAACTACCGGCTTTAGGGAGGTTCTTCTCCGACGAGAGCGACCTACCGCACGGCCTATGGAGCGACCTATAGAGCGGCTTGAGCCAGTGACCTTAATCAAAAGTCCGCCAAATACAACGGCCAAGAAAACTAGTTCCATTGTTCCCAAAACCCTTCCACGAAGCGGATGATGTATGTTGTTCAAATAGGGTGTTTTGGGGTCGAATTGCTTTCGAATCACGGCCAATAGTTTTTTAATTTCCGCCAAATTAATAATATACAGATCAATTGCTTAGCTAATCTCGGAAGTTTTAATCCGAATTGAGGTTCGTACCGTGGTACATCAACATCCAAGGTACTCAACCAAGTCATGGATACTGGCTTTGATGTTCGGTTCGCCCAGAGAAAAAACACCCGCTGAACTGAGGCGGGGTACCGGCTATTGATCCAACCAGCGAAACGACCCGTAACACTTATGCCCCATTTAGTCTGGGCAGTCCCATGGTCAGACTAAATCCCCGCGTTGCCTATCATCCCAGATTAAGGTGACGCGGGGAACTTTGATCCAAACCGCGATCCTAGGCGTAATCTAGGTACCCCGAAACTAACGCCCGCTTTGTTCAATTGGTTTCCCTCCGAACAATGCGGGTTTTTTTGGGGATGAGGGGGTAACGAGTTTTCCGTCACCAGTGGCCGACCGGACCTTTCAATTCTGGTTCGGTCGGTAATGAGTCGTTCGGTGCTGAACGTCGCGCTTATTGAATCAAATGAAGAGCCACGGCACAGTTATTTAGGGTTGAAGGTTTGCTTGCGAAACTCGCGTTCAGCGCCTATCGTCACATTCTTATTCTGCAATAATATTATGGGAGAGATTCTATGAAATCGCTGACCAAGACTTTTGTTGTGGCTGCTGTTCTTGCATGTGGAGCAACAATCGGACATGCCAAAGACAAGAACATTCTGCCGAAAGACAATGCGGAATTTGAAAACTATGGCGAGGAATCTGGCTGGAACATCTTTGTGGACAAGAGCCGAAATACTTGCCTGATTGAAAGGGTGGATGAGAATACCAACGTTGTGCAAATGGGTCTAACGCCAGACAAGGATTTCGGCTACATGGGTGTTTTCACCAAGGCTGACATCGAGTTTAAGGATGACAAGGTAGAGCTGCTCATGGACAATAAATTGTACTATGGCGATACAACAGCAGCGCCGCCCAATTTGGCAGACGGGTACAAAGGCGGTTATCTCCTTGCTAACAATCCTGACTTCGTCACAGACGTGATGGAACGCGAAACGATGATTGTGATGCCGGAGTCCAACTTTGCCTTCGAAATTAGTCTTGCTGGCACAAAAAAGGCGATAGAAGCGGCGCGTGCATGCAACGCTTCTCTGACAAACTGATCATTCGAATTTTCTAAAGGCTGCTCAAGTTTTGGGTGGCCTTTTTTTGTTCGTTAGTGATGACAAAAAATTTGCGTCCCGACCTGCAGTATTTCAGACTGCCTTCACCACTATCCTCGTCAGCAGCCTAACGGTGACCGACCGGTCCTTTTAATTCTGGTTCGGTGGGCAATGCATGATCTGGTGGTTCTACCCCATGCTTTTCCAGCCATTCCAGCATTTCACCCCATTGGGTTTGGATGCTTGGTGCGCTGCGATACTCACGTAACTGTTCCAGCCGACATTTAAGATCATACGGAATCGTTCGGGGCCATTTGCGCATGAATTTGTTCTACTATTGTTCTCACCCCTGTCAACGGAAGTTTGACAGTGGGTGGGTGAGTCGTCGGTCAAACTAGCCCATATTGCCCATATTGCGGACGATACCGCACCCCGATCGCACCCCCGAGGGGCGCACCCCTCACAGGACAAGCCGAGACGGCTCGTAACCATATGAATTTTATTGAGATTTTGGTGGAGCCTAGGGGAGTCGAACCCCTGACCTCTTGCATGCCATGCAAGCGCTCTCCCAACTGAGCTAAGGCCCCATCATGGTACCGTCGATGCGGTGAGCGGACGTTTAGGAGACAGTGACGGCAAGTGCAAGTCCAAAATTGGATTTGAGCGTGAATTTCCGCCCCGCCTTCAGGTCAAATGAAAAAGGCGACCCTTGGGGCCGCCTTCTGCTTGATCAGTTGTCGTCTTCCGAGGACATGTCGGTAATGTCGTCCAAAGAAACGTCATCATTGTTGTCGTCATCGTCGTCCAGCAGATCGTCATCCAATTCGACGTCAACATTATCGTCATCGTCCAGAACCAGATCCTCTTCTGACGCCTTTTCACGCGCCTTGACCGAAGCTGCATCTTCCGCATCCGCCGCGATCATGCGGCTTTTGGATGTTTCAAGCTCCACGATCTCGCCGGTGTAGGGGCTGATGATCGGGTCCTTGTTCAGGTCGTAGAACCGCTTACCGGTTGTCGGGCAAACGCGCTTTACGCCCCATTCTTCCTTGGGCATGTCAAATCCCCTTGATATCAGGTGAGTCGTCTAAATGATTCAGCTCACCTGCCACAGGCAGAGGGCACTGTCAAAGTCTTTGCGCAAGAGAGGTCGCGATATGGGAGAGCACGCATTGCCAGGGACGCCGCCGGTGCCGCTGAGGCTGCGCAAATCAGCCCGGGCACGGCGTATCAGTTTGCGAATTTCTCAGTTGGATGGGCGGGTTACGTTGACGTACCCAATTGGTGTGCCAGAGACCGAGGCCCTGAACTTTGCGCGCACGAAAGAAGAATGGATTCGGCAGCATCTTGAGGACCGGCCGGATATGGCCAAGGTTCAGTTTGGGCAAACGATTCCAATTGAAGGCGTTGATCGGCGAATCGTGCCTGCTGTTGGCCGGCGGGTTTTGCTGCAAGCAAACGAGGTCGCGGTTCCAGAGGGCGCAGAGGCGCGGCGGTTGGCGCGATTTCTTAAGGAATTGGCGCGGGACCGGCTAACCGGGGCGTGCGACGACTATGCGGCTATGCTGGGACGGCCTTATTCGACGCTGAGTCTGCGAGATACGCGGTCTCGTTGGGGTTCGTGCAGCTCGCATGGTGGGCTGATGTTCTCGTGGCGACTGATCCTGGCGCCACCTGAGGTATTGCACTATGTGGCGGCTCATGAGGTGGCGCATCTTGCCGAAATGAACCATTCGCCTGCGTTCTGGGCGCAGGTCGAGAAGATCTTTGGTCCCTATCAACACCCTCGCCGCTGGTTGCGCGACAACGGGGCGGAGCTGCATCGCTTTAGATTTGATGATAAGCCGAGTTGACCTCGCGTGATTTTGTGATCACATAAGCGCATGATGAACGCGCGCACCTCCGAGACCCAAACTGCCACGCATGACCGGGTGTATCGGGTCCTGCGATCTCGAATCATGCATGGAGAGATGGCGCCGGGTCAGGCACTGACCCTGCGCGGCATCGGCAAGGAATTCGGTGTTTCAATGACCCCTGCACGTGAGGCGGTGCGCCGTCTGGCTGCTGAAGGGGCGCTTTTCCTTTCTACATCGGGCCGTGTATCGACGCCGGAGCTGACAAATGACCGGATCGAGGAGTTGGCAGCGTTGCGGGCATTGTTAGAGGTCGAGCTGGCAAGCCGGGCTTTGCCGCGCGCGCATATCGCGCTGATCGATCGGTTGCAGAGCATCAACATGACCGTTGCCGAGATGGTGACAAAGCGAGACGCGGTTGGCTATATTCGGTCAAATCTGGAGTTTCACCGCACTTTGTATCTGCGCGCGCAAGCGCCTGCGATGCTTGCCATTGCCGAAACCGTCTGGCTGCAGTTGGGGCCAACAATGCGGGCGTTGTATGGGCGTCTGCGGCGCACCGAGCCCCCGCATTATCACAAGCTGATCATTGCTGCGCTAAAGGCCGGGGACGAGCCCGGTTTGCGGCTGGCGGTTCGCTCGGATGTGACGCAGGGGCTGCGTTTGCTGGTGAGCTGAGCGGCTTCCCGCCGACATTGCATTGATGCTCTTCCTTTGCGCCACTCTACTGGCCTGAGAGGTTCTGCTGGGGTACGCTTGAGTCAAATCACAAACAAGAGCAGACCCCATCATGATTTCGCGCCGCGCCTTTTCTATTTGTCTTGGATCAACATTATTGGCTGCCTGCACGGGCGGCAGTGCTCCGACTCGAGCCCCTGCATCCCGGATGCGGGCAGTTCCGAACGCGGGTTGGGATGCCTGGGTTGCCGGGTTTAAGACCCGCGCCACATCGCAGGGAATTTCCCAGACTACACTCGATCAAGCGTTTCGCGGGGCAGGGTATTTGCCCGACGTGATCGAACGCGACCGCAATCAGGTCGAGTTCAAGCGCTCGCTCGAGGATTATCTGGCCATCGCCGCCTCGGACGAGCGGATTGAAACCGGTCAAAAGATGCTTCGACAGTATAACGGCATCCTGTCGCAGATCGAAGCGCAGTATGGCGTGGACAAGGAAATCGTCGTGGCCATCTGGGGGCTGGAAAGCCGCTATGGCGCGCGCCGTGGTGATGTACCTGTCGTTTCGGCGACATCAACGCTGGCCTATGACGGACGGCGCGGCGCGTTTTTTGAAAAGCAATTGGTGGCCGCATTACGCATTCTGCAAGAGGGCGACACAACACCCGCCAACATGACCGGCAGCTGGGCTGGGGCGATGGGGCATACGCAGTTCATCCCGACCTCGTACCTTGCTTATGCGGTCGATTTCACAGGGGATGGACGGCGCGATATCTGGTCCGAGGATCCGACGGATTCGCTGGCCTCTACGGCGTCGTATCTCGCGCGCGCCGGTTGGGTTCGGGGCCAACCCTGGGGAGGAGAGGTCGGAACGGTTTCGGGTACACCCGTCGCCGTGTTGCAACCGCAGACACCGGGGCCGCGCATTGCCGTGTTCCGTAACTTTCAGGTCATCAAGCGATATAACAATTCAGATAGCTACGCGATTGGTGTGGGCCATCTGGCAGACAGGATCGCAGGTGGTGCGCCGTTTCAGGCCTCGTTCGGACCGGACGCAAATGGTCTGACGTTGGAGGACCGTAAAGAGTTGCAACGCCGTCTGACATCCGCCGGGTATGACACCAAAGGCGCAGATGGGGTGATCGGCAAGAACACCAGATCCGCCATCAGCGATTATCAAAGCGCAAATGGCTTGCCTGTCACGGGTGAACCTTCGATTGGTTTGCTGCGCCGCTTGGGCGGCTGACGGTTACGCCGCCAGCCCTTTTGAACCGATATCCAGGAATTTCTGACGGCGGCCCTGAATCAGGGCCGCTGCATCTTTGCCGTCCAGCTCTTGCAGCATGGCGGTGATGGCCGAGCGTACGGCTTCCACGGCTGCTGGGCGGTCGCGATGCGCGCCGCCTTTGGGCTCGGTGATAATACGGTCGCAGACGCCCAGCTTATAGAGGTCCTGGGCAGTCAAGCGCAGCGCTTCGGCGGCCTCACGCATCTTTTCTGCGTCTTTCCACAATATCGACGCGCAGCCTTCGGGCGAGATCACCGAATAGACCGAGTGTTCCAGCATTGCGACGCGGTTTGCCGTGGCAAACGCCACAGCGCCGCCGGACCCACCTTCACCTATAATAACCGAGACCAAAGGCACGCCGATTTTCAGGCACATCTCGGTTGAACGCGCGATGGCTTCTGATTGGCCGCGTTCTTCGGCTCCTTTGCCGGGATAGGCCCCGGCTGTATCGATCAGTGTAATAACCGGCAGGCCGAAACGCCCGGCCATCTCCATAAGGCGAACGGCCTTACGATAACCTTCGGGGCGGGCCATGCCGAAATTGCGCTCAATTCGCGATTTGGTGTCAGAACCTTTTTCGTGCCCAATCACCATAACCGGCTGATCGTTGAATCGCGCAAGGCCACCGATCACGGCCAGATCGTCAGCAAAGTTGCGATCACCTGCCAGCGGCGTAAACTCGGTGAACAGAGCGTCCACGTAATCATTGCAGTGCGGGCGTTCCGGGTGACGCGCCACCTGACATTTCCGCCAGGGGGTCAAATCGGCGTACAGCTCTTCCAGCAGCTTTGCGGCTTTTGCATCCAGCGCGGCGGCTTCTTCGGACACATCCATTTCTTCGTTGGTGCGGGCCAGCGCACGCAGCTCTTCAGCTTTGCCTTCAATCTCGGCCAGCGGTTTTTCGAAATCCAGATACTGGGTCATGACGCCTCTCAACGCGGAAGTTCCCTGCTATATGGCCTGACGTTGCTCGGGATGCAACTCAGCAAGATTTGTGGCTTCGCACTATGCGACCACGGTTAGGCAAGAAGAAGGAAGGATGACGATGGCCACTAGCTATGAAGATCGCGTGCTGCGCGTTTTGGCTTATATCCATGACAATCCTGCCGGGGACTTGTCGCTGGATGCGCTGGCCGACGTGGCAGCGATGTCCAGGTTTCACTGGCACCGGGTGTTTCGCGCTCTGACCGGTGAAACCTGTGCGCAGGCGGTGCGTCGCGTTCGTCTGCACCGAGCGGCCACTTGGCTTGTGTGCACGGATCGGCCGATCACGGATATTGCAGCGTCTGTGGGATATCCCAATCCAAGTTCTTTTGCGCGGGCATTTTCTGATGCCTATGGCGGCAGCCCTGCCGCCTTTCGTAAAGCGGGTCAATTTCACCCCGCGCAACCTGATTTTAAAACCGGAGGATATCCGATGCATCCTGTCACAACCCGAACAGAACCTGCCCGTCGTGTCGTCGCCTTGCCGCACAAAGGGGCTTATTCAGAGATCGGCAAAAGCTTTGAAGCTTTCGGAGCTTTGTGCGAGTCTCGCCAGCTTTGGCCGCAGGTTGGGCCAGTTCTGGCGTTATACTTCGATAGTCCCGATGATGTTCCCGAGGATCAATTGCGTAGTTACGCCGGGGCTGAATTCCGGGGTGCAACAACCCCTGAAGGGATGGAGGAGATGTCGATCGCCGGTGGCAAAACGGCTGTGTTGACTTACAAGGGGCCATACTCCGGAATTGCGGCTGCCTATCACAGCCTGTTTGGCAACTGGCTTCCAGACTCAGGTGAAGAACCTGCAGACGAGCCGTGTTACGAGATCTACCTCAATGACCCTCGCGAAACAGCGCCGGATGATTTGCTGACCGAGATCTGCCTGCCCTTGAAGTGATCCAAAGCGTATCAGGCGGGGTCCGCTTGGGCCCTGTCTTAGCTCTTTTTTGTGGATCAAAAGAACCGATTCACCAGGCGGTGTTCTGCTGGCGGTTCAGGGTAAACCCGTCTTTCAATGGTCTGCTGCTCGGAAAGGATTCCTAAGGCTTCGTTTAATGCCAGATTGCCATGCGGCAAGGCCTAGGGTTCGGACCCAGGGTTAATCGCAACCGGTCTTGCAGTTCACTTTGAACTTTGTCGCGACACTTACAGTGCACTGCGCTGAGTTCGCTGACGGTACAGTTGGTTTCAATATGATATTTACGGGGCGTTTTTCATAAAACACAGCACAAGGGTGCATCTTCATTGAACCTCTTGTTGGTGTTGCAAAACTTCGGGTTTGCTTCACTGAGTTGTGATTCACATCTGCAACAATCGCGTGAATGCTGCAATTCCGTCTCTTTTCCGCCGAAATCTGTGCTGATAAGCGTTTATCTAAATGTTGGGGCGGTAAAAAGTGCGAGTGGGCAGATGAGAGCCGGAGCAAACGGTCAAATAGCCATTTCTTGGAACCAGACAGAGCTTGATGAGCTTGAGGCACCGCCTTTGGCTTTTTTGGTCGTCGGGGCAGCATGGTCCTGGCGTGGTCAGGCCGTTTTTCTGAGCGAGAGTATCGAGCAGATTGTTGAACGATCTGGAAGTGTCGGAAGAACCGCTTCTTCGACGAAGGATCGCTTTGCAGTCATTCGGGATATCACTGGGGACATGTGTGGCACTGTCGTGTTGACCAATGGCGCGCAAAGGTTCAGTGCGGATCTGGTCGTTCAGGAGGGTGATATTGATCCGACATTTGTCTTCACGAATGGATGCCCCCCACGGGACCAGGCCTTTTGGGTGAGCGAAGTGAGCGAGTTCGTCGCCTCGGCCTTTGTGCAGCCCGAGCCTGACACTACGGTTGTAAGCTTTCCCCGTCAGGCCCTGTCGCGGCACAGCTGATCCCAAGCGCGAACCAACTTCCTGTCGTCTTTTCCTGACGGGTCCGCGTCGGCGTGTTTTAGTGCCGCTCCTTTTCGTGATTCAATTCGCTTATTGACTCTGCCAATCCTGCGGATATAAGCGCGGCTTCATTGGTGTTGGTGGCCCCCGCAAGGGGAAGCCTGTCATGGGGAAACCTCAAGAGGACAACGCCCTTCATAGTGGCCCTTTGGGCCTCGACCTGAACGAAGGAGATCAGCCGTGACCAAACGCACGTCTGCCAAGTACAAAATTGACCGCCGGATGGGCGAAAACATCTGGGGTCGTCCGAAATCCCCGGTCAACCGTCGCGAATACGGCCCCGGCCAGCACGGACAGCGCCGCAAGGGCAAACTGTCGGACTTCGGTCTGCAGCTGCGCGCCAAGCAAAAGCTCAAAGGCTACTATGGCGACCTGACCGAGAAGCAGTTCCGCCGCATCTATGCCGAAGCCGTACGTGTGAACGGCGACACCGGTGAAAACCTGATCGGTCTGCTGGAGCGCCGCCTGGACGCTGTCGTTTATCGTGCCAAGTTTGTTGCGACCGTCTTTGCTGCTCGTCAGTTCGTCAACCACGGTCACGTCAAAGTAAACGGCAAGCGGGTCAACATCCCGTCCTACCGTGTCAAAGAAGGTGACGTGATCGAAGTGCGTGACAAATCCAAGCAACTGGCCGTTGTTCTGGAAGCGGCCGCACTGGCAGAGCGTGATGTTCCGGATTACATCGACGCGGATCACTCGAAAATGACCGCCACTTTCGTGCGCGCGCCTGGTCTGGGCGATGTGCCTTACCCGGTTGTCATGGAGCCGAACCTGGTCGTCGAATTCTACGCGAAGAACTAATCTTCGCCGACATACAGATTTCCAAGGCCGCGCAATTTGCGCGGCCTTTTTTATGCTGCGTTTTGCGTTCCAATGTCTTGCCTTGGGGAAACACCAAACTTGCGGGAATACTCCCGGCTGAATTGAGTGGGGCTTTCATATCCCACGTCAAACGCCGCTTGCGATACGCTTACCGCGCCGTGTGATAAAATCCGCCGTGCTTCGAGCAACTTGAGGTCTTTTTGATATTGCAGCGGAGATTTGGCCGTCACCGATTTAAAATGCGCGTGAAAGGCTGAAACGCTCATCCCAGCGGTTTGCGCAAGGTCAGACACCGGTAGTGAGGTTCGAAAACCTGAGCGGATAACGTCAATCACCCGCGCGATTCGACTGGCGGGGCTGTCGCGCCATAGCATTTGCCGCAGCATTCCACCGTGATCCGCTTGTAGCAGTCTGTAATGAACTTCGCGGCTGATCAACGGGGCTAAAATCTGCGTGTCCATCGCGTTCTGACTGGCGCGAAACAGGCGGGTCATGGCATCGATTAGATCAGGTGTGGCTTTGGACGCAGCAAGGCTTTGTGCCATTTCGGGCGCTGCCGGTGCAGAGCCGACTTCATCATACAATCCACGAAGGATGGACAAGTTGAGTGAGAAGACAAGCCCGACATACGGTTTCTGCCGGCTCGCTTCGGTAACAGCGGCCAATACCGGGATGGAATGACTGACGATCAAAGAGTCGCCTGCTCCGAATTGGACAAGCCGATCTCCGATGTGTGTTTCCTTCTTACCTTGTAGAACTAGGCAGACGATGGGTTCATAAACCTGCGCCTCAATGGGTTTGGTTCTGATGTCATGTAACAGGCCGAACCCATCCAGTTTGGTCGTGTAGAACGGTTCACTTTCTGACTGTTCGTGTACGGCTTTGCAAATATCGGTGATCAGATCAAACGTCATGCTGTAGCGCCTTTTGGTTATGCCCAGCATAGTTTGTGGGGCGTGTTCGCACCATTGAAAATCCGAAGCTTTGGAGAATCAGGCAGAAGTTGAGGAGGATCCGGCAGGTATTTCGCGGTGCGCAAAGTTATTTGTCTCTCAGGCTTATCATTGCGGAGAAAGACCATGGCACAGACCATCCTCATCACCGGCGCGTCGTCTGGTATCGGCAAAGTCACGGCAGAACTGTTTCAGAAACAAGGTTGGAACGTCATCGCCACCATGCGCAGCCCGGAAAAGGAAACCGAGCTATCGCAGTTGGAAAACGTTCTGGTCACCCGTCTGGACGTAACCGACGAAGCCTCGATCACAACGGCCGTTGCAAACGGGATCGCGCGGTTCGGCCAGATCGATGTTCTGCTGAACAATGCAGGGTATGGGGCCTACGGGCCGTTGGAGGCGTTCCCGATGGACCGCATTCGTCGGCAATTTGACACCAACGTCATCGGTCTGCTGGCCGTAACCAAAGCGGTATTGCCGCATATGCGGGCGAACGGCTCTGGCTGCATCGTCAACATCTCATCCATCGGTGGACAGATCACCTTCCCGCTTGGGGCGCTGTATCACGGCACGAAGTTCGCAGTCGAAGGTCTGTCAGAGTCGCTGCATTACGAACTCGCTGCGGCTGGCATCAAGGTCAAGATTGTCGAGCCCGGGCTGATCGCCACAGATTTCGGCGGCCGCTCGTTCGACTTCGTCAATGATGAATCCATGACGGAATACCAGCCGGTGGTCCAGGCCTTGTTCGGCGCCTGGGGTTCAGAAGAGATGGCATCGCGCACCTCACCGCCCAGCGTTGTGGCCGACGTGATCTGGGATGCAGTGACCGAGGGGACTGACACATTGCGGTATCGCGCGGGCGAGGATGCGGTCGAATACCTCGACAACCGCAAGGCACTGGACGATGCCACCTTCATCGGTGGAATGAAAACGATGCTCGGGCTGGCCTGAGGTCTAAATCGGCAGCGGTCGCCCTTCGGCGATCGCTTCCATCGCGAAATACGAGGTCACACTGTCCAGTTCGACCTTTTCGATCAGGCGTTGGTAGACCTTGTCGTAAGACGCCATATCTTCGGTGACGACTTTCAGTTGGTAATCGTAATCGCCGCCGATGCGATGAAAATCCACGACTTCTGGGATGGTCAGAACATGGCTGCGAAACGCCTGAAGCCATTCGGCCGAATGATGCCGCGTGCGCAGCATGACAAAGACCACTAAGCTCAGCCCTAGTTTCTCGCGCGCGATACGAGCGGTGGATCCAATCAGGACGCCATCTTCGTTGAGGGCCTTCAATCGCCGCCAGCAGGCATTTTGAGAAAGACCAACGCGATCTGCCAATTCCCGTTGGGATAGGGTGGCGTCCTTTTGCAGTTCTTTCAGAATGCGCGTGTCAATTTGATCTAATTTTGAAGTCATACTTGATCATATGACACAAAATATTCGAAATCTACGCAAAGATAGGTGAAGTTTCCCCGGTGCGAATAAATCACATTGGTTGGGCAGTTAGGAGCCCATGCCATGACCCTGTCCAAATTTCGTGCGGATCTTTGTTCGACCACTCACAATTCCAACCTGCGCGACGGACTTATCGGAGAAAATGTTCTGATCCCGGGACTGCTTGGGGACGTACCGCTTGTCTATGCGGATTACGTCGCTTCGGGCCGTGCATTGCGGCAGGTCGAAGACTATGTCGCGCAGCATGTGTTGCCGTTCTACGCGAACAGCCATACCGAGGCCTCCTACTGCGGTTCCTACATGACACGTCTGCGTCGCGAAGCACGCGATGAGATAGCCCGCCTTGTTGGCGCGAGGGGAGAAGACACGGTGATCTTTACCGGGTCCGGTGCCACGGCGGGGCTCAACCGGTTGGTCAGTTTGATGGGAGTGGAAGAGGCTGACCAGCCGGTTGTTTTGATCGGGCCATACGAGCATCATTCAAACATCTTGCCCTGGCGCGAGAGCAAGGCGCAGGTGATCGAAATCCCCGAGGCACGGGGTGGGGGTGTTGATCTGAACGCATTGCAAAATGCGTTGCAATCACATGCGGACGCTGACCTGTTGATCGGGTCGTTTTCTGCCGCATCTAATGTGACGGGCATTATTACTGACCCAGATCCGGTGACGCGATTGCTCAAGGCGCATGGGGCTTTGGCCGTGTGGGACTATGCCGGCGGCGGGCCGTATCTGCCGATGGATATGGGTCCGGCGGATGCGCGCAAAGACGCCATCGTGGTTTCTCCGCATAAGTTCCCCGGTGGTCCGGGCGCGTCAGGCATTTTGATCGTGAATCAATCGGCCGTTCAAAGAAATTGCCCCAGCTGGCCCGGCGGTGGCACGGTCAGTTTTGTATCGCCATGGCGCCACGATTACAGCGCCGATCTGTCAACTCGCGAAGAGGCCGGAACGCCCAACGTGATCGGAGACATACGCGCGGCACTGGCGTTCATCGTGAAGGATGTCGTCGGAACAGAGGAAATTGCCGGGCGCGAAGCGCAATTCAACCAGATGGCTCTGGAAGGTTGGCAGGACAACCCGCACCTGACTTTGCTTGGGGTCGATAACCCGCATCGCTTGCCAATCTTCTCGTTTCTTGTTCGCGACAATGCTGGACAACCGGTGCATCAGCAGCTGTTCACCCGGATGCTCAGCGACATCTATGGTATTCAGGCGCGCGGTGGCTGTGCCTGCGCGGGACCATATGCGCATCGTTTGTTGGGGATAGATCGCGCCATGTCCGAGGAGTTGCATGCGGATTTGTCGGCCGGAGAAGAGATGAAGAAGCCCGGTTGGGTGCGCTTGAATTTCTCGTATCTGATGGACGAGGAAACGGTTCAGTTCATTATCGACAGCGTCAATGACTTGTCCCGCCGAACCGAAGAGTTCGCGCCCTTTTACAACGCCGACCCGGCAACCGCGCGCTTCAAAGCCGCATGATGGATTTGCCGCTTTTCTCAACCCGTTGAGACAGGTATGAGAGGCCCATTCAACGGAGCCTCTCAATGACCAAGATCACCCCTCAACCCGGCATTATGGACATCGCGCTCTATCAGGGCGGCCAGTCGCATGTGGCCGGGGTGGAACACGTGATCAAGCTGAGCTCGAACGAAAACCCGTTTGGGCCAAGCCCCAAGGCGATTGAGGCGGTACGCGACAGCGCGGCAACTTTGCATCGTTATCCCAGCACTGACCACGCAAGCCTGCGCGCAGCAATCGGCGCGCGCCACGGGCTGGACCCGGCGCGGATCATCTGCGGTGTCGGCAGTGACGAGGTGCTGCAATTCATCGCTCAGGCTTATGCGGGCCCGGGGGATGAGGTGATTTACACCGAGCACGGGTTCTCGATGTACCCAATCATCGCCCGCATGGCGGGTGCGACGCCGGTCATGGTAGCCGAGCGTGACCGCAAGGTGGATGTGGATGCCATTCTGTCTGCAGTGACGGGGCAAACGCGGATCGTGTTTGTCACCAACCCGGGCAACCCGACCTCAACCATGATCTCGAATGACGAACTGGAACGGCTTGCACAGGGTCTGCCTGACACCTGCTTGATAGTTCTGGACGGGGCCTATGCCGAGTTTGTGGACGGGTTCGACGGCGGTGCGTCGCTGGTCGATGCCCATGAGAATGTCATCATGACCCGTACCTTTTCAAAAGTGTACGGGCTGGGTGGAATGCGGGTTGGCTGGGGCTATGCGCATCAATCGATCATCGACGTGCTGAACCGGGTACGCCAACCGTTCAACCTTTCACTGACTGCCTTGGCTGCGGCTGAGGCTGCGGTGAACGATGTCGAGTTTCTGTCCTTTTGCCAATCTGAAAACGCGCGTCTGCGTGTGTTTCTGGCGGATGAGCTGGACAAGGTCGATGTGCCCTCGGACCCGTCCTGTACCAACTTCATCCTCGCACGTTTCGCAGACAGGGCCGAGGCCGAAGCCTGCGACGACTACCTCAAATCGCAGGGTTTGATTGTCCGTCGTGTTGCAGGCTACAACCTGCCAAACGCCCTGCGGATTACCGTGGGCGACGAAGAAGCCTGCCGCCGTGTCGTTGCGGCGATTACTGCATTTAAGAAGGGCGCAGCATGAGCCAGATATACGACCGTGTTGCGCTTATCGGGCTGGGCCTGATTGCTTCGTCCATGTTCTGGGCGATCAAACGGGCAGGGCTGGCCGGGGAAGTCACGGGTTATGCCCGGTCCGAGGCCACTCGGGACACCGCGCGCAGAATAGGGCTGTGCGACCGCGTTTGCGATACCGCGCAAGAAGCCGTTGAGGGCGCCGATCTGGTTGTCCTCTGTGTCCCGGTCGGGGCGATGGGGGCTGTCGCAGAAGAGATTGCACCCGTTTTGAAATCCGGCGCGACGGTGTCGGATGTCGGTTCGGTCAAGCGCAACGTGATCGACGCTGTGCAGCCGCACATCCCCGAAACCGTGCATTTTATCCCGGCACACCCGTTGGCAGGTACCGAACATTCCGGCCCGGAATCTGGTTTTGCAGAACTGTTTGACAACCGCTGGTGCCTGTTGGTCCCGGTCGAGAACTCGGACCCCGAGGCGATTGCCCGCCTACGTGCGTTGTGGGAAGGCATGGGGTCAAACGTCGATGAGATGGATGCAGATCACCATGATCTGGTGTTGGCCGTGACCTCTCATGCGCCGCACCTGATTGCCTATACAATGGTTGGCGTGGCAGACGATCTGCGACGCGTAACCGACAGTGAGGTCATAAAATATTCGGCCGCCGGTTTCCGGGACTTCACCCGCATCGCAGCATCCGACCCGACCATGTGGCGGGATGTTTTCCTGTCCAACAAGGATGCCACGCTGGAAATTCTGGGCCGCTTCACCGAAGAGCTGTTTGCCCTGCAACGCGCCATCCGAACCGGTGACGGAGAACATTTGTTTGACTACTTTACCCGGACGCGTGCTATTCGTCGCGGCATTATCGATGCGGGGCAGGATACGGATGCTCCGGATTTTGGGCGCGGGAAGTCAAGTACATGAAGCTAAGCTGGGGGCACGTTCTGATCGGAGTCCTGGCCTTAACGGCCATGACATCGCAGGCTGCGCCTCTGGATCGGTCCTTGGTGCCTTTGACGCGTCCGGCGTTGGGGCAGGTCGCGAAAACCGACGGTACTCAACCAACATTGCGACCTGTATCACGCCCGGTTTCGCCACAGGTTACAGCTGCGGTGGTGCGTCCGTCGGAGGTGCCGCTTAGACCCTTGATGCGCCCCGAATGGCTGGAACAAGAGGTGCTGTTCAAGAAGCGCAAGCTGCGCAAAAGCTCGGTCTGCGGTGATATTGCCATTCAGGGCAAGCCAGTGGGTCGGGTCGGAAGCAAGAATTCAGCTTGTGGCGTCAAAGACGCAGTGCAGATCACTTCTGTCTCGGGTGTGGCGCTCAGCCGTCCTTCGACCATGGACTGTGGCACCGCGATCGCACTGAACAAATGGGTTGATAAAACAGTCAAACCCACTTTTAAGCGCCGTGGCCCTGTGGTTGAGCTACAAGTGGCTGCCCATTACGCGTGCCGAACCCGCAACAACCGCAAGGGTGCTCGGATTTCCGAGCATGGCAAGGGTCGGGCAATTGACATCTCGGGGTTCACGATGGCCGATGGCGAGGTGGTGACAGTACTGAAAGGCTGGCGCAAGAACCCCTCGCAAAAGCAACTCAAGAAGATCTGGCGCGGCGCGTGCGGCCCGTTTGGCACCGTTCTGGGGCCGAATTCAGACCGCTATCACAAGGATCATTTCCATCTGGACACAGCCCGCTATCGCAGTGGCACTTACTGCCGCTAGCGCAAGATCAGGCGAGGGGTAGGCCCCAAGGGCAATGGTCCAAGTGCTACAAATCCGTCGCGGAAATTCAGCTGCAAGTCCAGTGCTTTAGGGTTCCCCCCCAACCCAGCCATAAAGTTGAGCGCGCGCGTAACCGGATCTACGGCCTGATCGGGTAGGGCACCCGCCGCATTTGCCATGGCGATCATGTCCCGCCAGTTTTCTGCCTTGACCGCTATCTCTCCTGTTGGAATTCCTTGCTCATCCACATCCAATGCGCCGGTGGCGAATAACCTGAGCCCACCCCACTTGGCCTCGGCGAGCTTAAGGTCGATCCTGACCGGCTGAGGTCGACCCTGTTCCAGCGCGGACCGGTCCCAGGGTTTGCTGAAGGTCGCGACCATGTCCAGTTCAAGTGTGTCAAAAGCTTGCGGCAGCGAGGCGGCGGACTTCATCAGATCACGCAGCTCATCGCCAGGGGCAAATCCATCCACGCGCACAGCCATGTTATAGGCTTCGGGTGTGGCGGTTTGCTCCATCAGCAGTTCCAGGGTTCCACCCGCGGCCAAAGCCTGCGCGTTCTCGGTAATGGACCATGGGCCTGCGGTCAGTGCCATTTTTTCCAGAACCAACGCTACGCCCGGCCGCAACTGCAATTGCGCTTGCAACGCATCTGCTTCGATCGTTGCGGTCTGATCGAAATATGACAGGCGCTGCGGTGTATCGGCAAAGCGCAGGATCTGACGTCCGGGCCAGATCGCAGGGCTTTCGAACTCAATCCAGTCCGCGCTCCATGCGGTACCCGTTACCGGATCCGCTAGGGCGGGATTGTTCAGCCGTGTCATGTGATGGGTCGGGTAGCCCGCTGTCTCAACCTCCGAGAACTC
Organism: Ruegeria sp. HKCCA5763; assembly: GCF_013034545.1. NCBI lineage: Bacteria > Pseudomonadati > Pseudomonadota > Alphaproteobacteria > Rhodobacterales > Roseobacteraceae > Ruegeria > Ruegeria sp. HKCCA5763. The sequence continues at coordinate 38,930 of NZ_WQGF01000007.1, read as the reverse complement.
CGCTTGCCAGCCCAGCTCCTGCTGTTGGTCGAACCAGCCGGTGATGGCATTGCGCAGCCCAAATCCGGCGATGAACCAATAGATGCTCCACAGAGCGGCTATAAAGATGAACACTCGTAATAGACGGCGCATGAGCTTTGGCCCTTTTTCCTGCCTCGGATTTGATGTTTATAGGCCGAAACAGGCAAGGACCAGTGCAATGACGATGTGGGTATTCGGATATGGATCGCTGCTGTGGAATCCGGGCTTTCCGGTGGCGCGCAGCGAACGCGCAACGTTGCACGGGTTTGCCCGATCCTTCTGCATGAGCTCGATCCACCACCGCGGGACCGAGGAAAAACCGGGTCTGGTGCTGGCGCTGGACGAGCAGGCAAACGCAAATTGCACGGGTTTGGCCCTGGCGGTTGAGGCTGGCCACGAAGAGCGTACCCTGCACGAATTGCGCGAACGCGAACTGATTTCGTCGGCCTATGTCGAGCGGATGCTGGATGTGCATCTGGAAACCGGAGACATCGTCAATGCCGTCACCTATGTGATCGATGCAGACCACGTCCAGTATTGCGGTGGGATGCCATTAGAGGATCAGGCCCAGATCATCGCCAACGCGATTGGTGGGCGCGGTCCCAACGACGAATACCTGTACAATACCGCCGAACATTTGGCCGAGATCGGTCTGCGCGACTCCGATCTTGAGTGGTTGGCGCAACGGGTGCGCAGCATCACCGCATAAACTCTTGGCGTAACCCGCGGAATTTCGCTAGATTCATCGCAGAGCAGGCAAAGACCGGGAACCACGCGCATGGCGCAGGCACATCAGGGCGCGAGACCCCATTTCTCGCATCCAACACGACAAATCCTGTTGATGTTGATGGCAATCGGCCTGTCCGGGCTGGGTGTGTTTCTTGCGCTGCCCTACGTGCTGCCGGTATTCTTCGCCAATCCGTATCTGAATGGCTTTATCCTGCTGGTATTCCTGATCGGCGTTTTTGCGTGTTTCTATCAGGTGACACAGCTGATTGGGTCTGTGCGCTGGATCGAAGCCTTTGTGGGGGGTGTTGTTCGAGAAGACGCCCGTACACCGCAGCTGTTGGCCCCTTTGGCATCACTATTGCGCGAGCGCGGTGCCCGGTCTCAGATCAGTTCTACCTCGACCAGATCCATTCTGGATTCCGTGGCGGAGCGGGTCGAGGAAGAGCGAGAAATTACCCGCTATATCACCAACGTCCTGATCTATTTGGGTCTTTTGGGCACATTCTTTGGTTTGGCGACAACCGTTCCGGCCATCGTTGACACCATCCGAAGCCTGAACCCGCAGGAGGGCGAAGAAGGTCTGGCCGTCTTCAACCGGCTGATGACCGGGCTTGAGGCACAGTTGCAGGGTATGGGTGTTGCGTTTGGTTCGTCCTTGCTGGGCTTGGCCGGGTCTCTGATCGTCGGTCTGCTCGAAGTGTTTGCCGGACACGGGCAGAACAGGTTTTATCGTGAACTCGAAGAATGGCTGTCTTCGATTACGCGCGTTGGCTTTGCAGGCGGTGAGGAAGGCGGAGCCGAGATCGCTGTGCTCGCGCCGGTCTTAGATGCCATGTCCGAACAGATGGACGCCCTGCAGGATTTGTTCTCAGCCCAGGAAAGTGATCGGGCAGAGGTTTCGGCTAAGCTAGGTCAACTGGTCGATGTGATCGGTGAGATGAACAATCGTCAGGCCAATAGCGAAAGTGTCACCTCGGCTTTGGAGCGTGTTGCGCTTGGGCAGGATGCGCTGCTGGATCACATGCGTGAACACGGCGCAGGTGAGGGTATCGACGCGGAAAGCCGAATGCGGCTTCGTTCAATGGACGTTCAGTTGCTGCGTATTCTCGAAGAGATTTCGGCGGGTCGACAGGAAAGCATGAACGAATTCCGTAAGGATATCGAACTTCTGGTCAAGGCACTGACTCTGCCGCGCGGCGCAGTACGCACCACGCCGGAAGGAGAGTAACCCATGGCGCTGTCCCGCCGCACCGGTCAACGGTTCCAGGGCTCGGTCTGGCCCGGGTTCGTGGATGCGATGACGGGTCTGTTGATGGTGCTGACTTTTGTCCTGACCATCTTCATGGTGATCCAGTTCGTATTGCGCGAAACCATCTCGGGGCAAGAAGATGAACTGACCTCGTTGGCGGATGAAGTTGCGGCGCTTGCAGGTGCTTTGGGTCTCGAGGAGCGTGAGAACAGCCGCTTGCAGGCGCGACTTGGGGCGTTGAACACGACCTTATCGCAGGCCGAAGACGATCTGGCCCAGGCACAATCTCTGATCGCCTCGCTGACCACCGAGCGTGACCGACAGGCCGCGGCTTTGGATCAGGCGCAGACGAGGATCACAAATTTCGAAGCACAGGTTGCCGCCCTATTGGCCGAACAGGAACAGGCACTGGGCGATATCGTGGCGCTGGAGACGCAGCGCGAGCAATTGCTGACCGAGCAAGAGGCCCTGAACCTCGCTCTGGCCCAAAGCCGTGAAGAAATTGATGCGCAAACCGAAGCCGCCCGACTGGCAGCCGCCCGCCGTGAGGCGCTGGAAGCACTGGTTGCCGATCTGGAGCAAAGTGGTGAGGAACGTGCAGCGCAAATCACGTCCCTTGAACAGCAACTGAGCGATGAAGAAGCCGCCCGCCTGGCCGAAGCCGCCGCCGCTGAGGCGTTGCGCAATCGCCTGCAAGATGCCGATGCGGAACTAACCGCCATGACGTTGGCATTGGAAGCGCAACGCCAAGAGGCCGAAGACACGTTGACCCTGCTGGCCGCCGCACAAGCCGCGCAGGCCGAACTGGAAAGCCGGTTCGGTGACGTGAATCCTGATGAGTTAAGGGCCCAGCTTGAAGCCGCTTTGCAGGCACAGACGCAAGCACAGGCAGATGCCGATGAACAACGAACGCTGGCTGAACAGCGTCAGGCGTTGCTGGCTTTGGCGGAATCGACGCTTTCGGATGAGAAGGAAATCTCGGCCGAGGCGCAGCGCGAAGCGGTATTGCTGAACCAACAAATCGCCGCCCTGCGCGGGCAGTTGGGGTCGTTACAGGCATTGCTCGACGATTTTGAAGAGCGGAATGAGGCCGCAGAGATTCAGATTCAAACTTTGGGGCAGGATCTGAACGCGGCGCTGGCCCGTGCCGCATCTGAAGAACGCCGCCGCCGCCTGTTGGAAGAAGCCGAACGCCTGCGCCTTGAGGCCGAGGCCGAGGCGTTGGCCGGTCAGAACGAGGAATTGGCGGCGCAAGCGGAAGACCTGCAACGTTATCGCTCGGAGTTCTTTGGCCGCTTGCGGGATGTTCTTGGCGATCAGGAAGGTGTGCGGATCGAAGGTGACCGGTTTGTGTTCTCGTCCGAAGTTCTGTTCCCGACAGGGTCGGCCGTGCTGTCCGCTGAAGGGCGGCAGGAGGTAGCCAAGGTCGCCAACATCCTGCGTAGCGTTGCCGCTGAGATTCCGACCGGTCTAAACTGGGTGATCCGCGTTGACGGTCACACCGACAACGTCCCGCTGGCCGGAAGTGGCCGATACCGCGACAACTGGGAACTCAGCCAGGGCCGTGCGTTGTCGGTTGTGCGTTACATGGTTGATGCGCTGGGCATCCCGCCGAACCGTCTGGCCGCCAACGGGTTTGGTGAGTTCCAGCCGGTCAATCCGGCTGACACGCCCGAAGCCCGTGCGCAGAACCGCCGGATCGAATTAAAACTGACCGAGCGTTGATCTTTTCGGTCACTGTCTGTGACGGGCCTTTATGAACGGATTTTAATCGTCAGCCAGATGAAATTCAGCCGATGCAACCTATGTCATAACCATAGGTTGATTGGAGCGGTTTGTGAGAGACAAGGCAACGGATGTACACATTGCAATTGATCACGCTTTGCGAGCGCCCTATCAGCGCGTGACCCTTTGCCAAACCCCGAAGGGGCGCAGGTTTTGGCTAAAGCGGGTCGAACGTTTCGCACCCCATCTCTGGCTGGTGAAGGGAAAGCCTGAAAACGCGTTTGATCGAGACCGGTCATCTCATCGGTTTTTGTGGAACTTCGGCGCGCCTGTCCCCAGAATTGTGGCTGAGAGCAAAGAGTACATCGCCGTCGAAGACGCCGGGGCCAGCCTGACCAGGCTTTGCGCAGATATGTCCGTCACCATGGCAGAAAAACTCAGGGCGTGCCGGGCCGCTGGCCAAGCGCTTGCGCGGCTTCACGCGATGGGTTTCGCCCATGGACGCCCGGCATTTCGGGATATGTGCTGGGATGGGCGGCAGATGCGATTCATCGATTTTGAGTATTTTGTGCCCACGAAGGCCGGACGATTGCGCAAGGCCCGCGATTTGGGCATTACGGTCCTGTCCGCCCTGGCCCAAGGCCGCACCGCGCCACGTTATGCCTTTTGCATCCTTGCCGCTTACTATGAGGCTTGGGGCAGGAAGCCAAAATCTTTGCCAGTGCTATTCCCGGTGCCGGTGCGAAGCGGTCAATCCCGCCTTCGCTAGAGACAGAAAACGGAACCTTTTCCGCGCAAGCACCTGACAGGTGCAATGTGCCTAACCTCTACCAAACTTAAAGCTTTGATCCGGTGTGCCCATGAAGCACCGAGGCACAAAGGGGTAATCCTGGGTCAGGAAATAGGCGTAGGTCCCGTTTGGATACTCGGCTGAAACTGTGACGGTTCCGTTGCATTGGTCCAAATGTCCTTGGCCCTCAACATATTCGTAATCTTCGTTGAAAGTGCCGTCATATCGCCCGTTCGGTTCGCGGCCACCCGGTCTGTTTCCGGACTTCAGGCGAAAGGACGATTTCATTTCAGTCACTTTCCCATCGATTGCACCGGTCATCGCATAGATCGGAAAACCATCAGCGGCGTATCCGACCTATGGTGAATGCTCTGAAGCTGACCATTCCAAAAGCTCGATCAGCCCGGTTGGTACGTCGTGATAGTGATACTTTCCGTTCGGCTGCACATGGGCATAATTGGCATCCAGTCCCAGGAAAATGGAGCCACCCAAAGCACTGTAGGACCATCCGGAGTTTGGGTCGCCATGCCAGAACTCGGCCGCCAGCGGGTCAAACGCGATCCCGTTAAGAGATACGCCAAAGTTCCACCCCGTGCGCAGAGGCGTGACCGTGCCCTTGGTCATGGGGGGGCTGTAAGCCTGAGCCTGACCTTCTGCGTTTCGATCTGATGCGGGTTGCCGCTGTTCGGAAACTGTCCGACCAGATGATCGGGAATTCCGTTACCCGTCACTTTGATCTTGCTACCTGTCTCCCTCACCGATGCGCTGTTTTCCCCGGGGTCCACAGTGGCCGGCACTAATCTGAGAGGCTCAGCGCTCGTTTCATCGTGGTAGCGAAACCTGTGCTGAGCCGTCGCAATGGCCGCGATTACCGAAACGGCAAAGGCAGTGGCCCACACAACTGAAGTCTTGCTCATGTATCCACCTCTGATTTTGATCGTAGAGGATTACACGCTGCAAAACCCCGGTTCCGTCGAAGTTGCTTTGAAACACCAGAAAAAACCCGGCGATTTATGTCGCCGGGTTTCGAAATTAAGATCAGTTTTCAGGTCAATCCGCCGTCAACAACGGAGGTTTGTCACCCGGAATGCGTCGCTGATCCGGGCCCAGAATCTCAAGATCCAGTTCGCCCTTTTTGACCGAGACACGAACCACACCACCCTTAGCCAGCTTACCGAACAGCAGTTCTTCGGCCAGAGGCTTCTTGATGTGTTCCTGAATGACGCGGCCAAGCGGACGCGCACCCATCTTATCGTCATAGCCCTTGTCAGCCAGCCATTCAGCGGCTTTGGGCGTCAGATCGATGGTCACGCCGCGATCCAACAGCTGTGCTTCAAGCTGTAGGACGAACTTCTCGACCACTTGCAAGATGACCTCTTTCGGAAGCGGCGCGAAAGAGATCACTGCATCCAGACGGTTACGGAATTCCGGTGTAAACGTACGCTCGATCGCGGCGGTATCTTCGCCCTCGCGACGGTCGCGTCCGAAACCGATGGCCGCTTTGGCCTGTTCCTGTGCGCCCGCGTTCGAGGTCATGATCAGAACCACGTTCCGGAAGTTCACCGTGCGTCCATTGTGATCCGTCAGCTCACCGTGGTCCATAACCTGCAACAGGATGTTGAACACATCAGGGTGGGCTTTCTCGATCTCATCAAGCAGCAGCACACAATGTGGATGCTGGTCGACACCGTCAGTCAGCAGACCGCCCTGATCAAACCCAACATAACCCGGAGGTGCACCGATCAGGCGGCTGACTGCGTGTTTCTCCATGTATTCCGACATGTCGAAGCGCAGCAGTTCTACGCCCAGCGTGTCCGCCAGTTGTTTCGCAACTTCGGTTTTACCCACACCTGTTGGACCCGCGAACAGGTAGTTGCCGATGGGCTTTTCAGGCTCACGCAGACCCGCACGGGCCAGCTTGATTGCACTGGACAGCGCCACAATGGCATCATCCTGACCAAAGACTACACGTTTGAGCGAGGTTTCGAGGTCCTTCAGAACCTCGGCATCGTCCTTGGTGACATTCTTGGGTGGGATGCGGGCGATCTTGGCAACAACTGCCTCAATCTCTTTAACCCCGATGGTTTTGCGGCGTTTGCTTTCGGCTACCAGATGCTGCGCCGCGCCCGCCTCATCTATCACGTCGATGGCTTTGTCGGGCAGCTTGCGATCGTTGATATAACGTGCCGAAAGCTCGACGGCGGTTTTGATCGCGTCGGCGGTATACTTGATCTCGTGATGCTCTTCGAAATAGGGTTTCAGGCCGCGCAAAATCTTGACGCTGTCCTCGACCGAAGGTTCATTCACGTCGATCTTCTGGAACCGGCGGCTCAGTGCGCGGTCTTTTTCGAAATGCTGACGAAACTCCTTGTAAGTGGTCGAACCCATGGTGCGCAGTTTGCCGCCCTGAAGCGCGGGCTTCAGCAGGTTCGAGGCATCCATCGCCCCGCCCGAAGTAGCTCCGGCACCGATCACGGTATGAATCTCGTCAATAAACAGTACGGCGTCGGGATGATCCTCCAACTCGGTGACAACCGCTTTCAAGCGCTCTTCGAAGTCACCGCGATAGCGGGTTCCGGCCAGCAGCGCGCCCATGTCCAGCGAATAGATAGTGGTATTGGCTAGCACATCAGGCGCTTCTCCGGCCACGATTTTGTGGGCCAGACCTTCTGCGATGGCGGTTTTGCCAACGCCCGGATCACCCACCAGCAGCGGGTTGTTCTTGCGGCGGCGGCACAGCACCTGGATGCAGCGTTCCACCTCATCCGAGCGCCCGATGAGCGGATCGACGTCTCCAGCACGCGACTTCGCGTTCAGATCGACGCAGTATTTCCCCAGCGCGCTTTCTTTTTGTTCGGTTTCGCCGGATGTGGTCTGTGCGTCTTCTTCCACCTGATCCGCACCCGAAACCGAGCGGCTTTCGCCAAAAGCGGGATCCTTGGCCACGCCATGGGCGATGAAATTGACCGCGTCGTAACGGGTCATGTCCTGTTCTTGCAGGAAATAGGCGGCATTGCTTTCGCGTTCTGCGAAAATGGCAACCAGTACGTTGGCGCCGGTCACTTCGGTCCGGCCCGAGCTTTGTACATGAATCGCGGCGCGCTGAATTACGCGCTGGAACGCAGCCGTTGGAACAGCTTCTGACCCGTCGATATCCGTGACCAGATTCGAAAGATCCTCGTCAATGAATTCCACCAAGGTGCTGCGCAGCTCATCCAGATCGACGCTACACGCTTTCATGACGCGCACCGCATCGGGTTCTTCCAGAAGCGCCAGCAGCAGATGCTCTAGCGTTGCAAATTCATGACGCCGTTCATTCGCAGCCGCCAAGGCCGCGTGGATGGCTTGTTCCAGTGTGCTCGAGAATGAAGGCACGCGGGTGCTCCTCTGTCTTGGGTCAGAAGGGGGCGGGCTTGCGGCCGGAACCCCAATCCAACCATGTCCTCATACTATTAGAGTTTGGTTGATCGGCGTCCGGCTTCAAGGGTTTTCTTTCACTTGACAGTCACATTTGTTGTGACCGTGACCGTGAAGAGGGTCAAATAGGCATCAGAACCGGTCTTTTCTACCCCGGATTTCCGCAAAAACGGCCTCGGGACGCGCGCCTGTCATGCCTAAATGGGCTTGAATCGCCGGGTCAGCAGCCCTCAGAAACGGATTTGTTGCCCTTTCCAGCGCCAGAATCGACGGGACAGTGGCTTCTCCGGCGGCACGCGCCCGTTCAATATCCGCGATGCGCGCCTTCAGGTCAGGGTTGTCCGGATCAACGGTAATGGCAAATTTAGCGTTGGATTGTGTATATTCATGTCCAGAGCAGACCAAAGTGTCATCGGGCAGGGCGGCCAGTTTACTTAAAGATGCCCACATCTGGTCCGGTGTGCCCTCGAAAAGACGACCACAGCCCAGCGCCATGAGACTGTCGGCGGTAAATACCGCAGCACTTTGAGGCATGTAGTATGCGACATGCCCCACAGTGTGGCCGGATACATCCAGAACCTGAACTTGTTCCCCTCCGATTTCAAAGCTGTCGCCCTCGACCACCTGTAGATCCAGCGACGGCAAGCGATGGGCATCCGCCGCGGCTCCGACAACCTGTGCAGGGTGTTTTTCCAGAATGCCTGATAGCCCGTCGACGTGATCCCAGTGGTGATGGGTCAAAAGCACATGTGAAAGCGTCCATCCTTTATCATCCAGCGCCTGCAGAATCGGTGCAGCTTCGGGGGCGTCGATCAGCGCGGTCTGGCCGCTCGTGGCGTCGTGGGCCAGAAAGGCGTAATTGTCGCTCAGGCATGGGATTGTAACGATCTCAAGAGGCATGGCTTTTTGCCCTTTCATTGCTAGACTGCGCCCAGCTAAGCCGATTGACCGGATGTCCGCAATGCATCTTGATGTGCAGGATCTGAGGAACTTTTACTATCGAAGCACGTTGGGGCGTGCGGCGCAGGCGGCCATTCGCGGGCGTTTGATAGAGCTTTGGCCCGAGGCCAAGGGGCAGACAGTGGCCGGATTCGGCTTTGCTGTGCCGTTGTTGCGCCCGTACCTGGCAGATGCGCGCCGCGTCATCGGGCTGATGCCTGGCCCGCAGGGCGTCATGCCCTGGCCTGCGGGAATGCCCAATGTGTCTGTTCTGACCGAAGAAACGCTTTGGCCGATTGAAACCGGTCACGTGGACAAGCTTGTTGTGATGCATGGGCTGGAAACGTCAGAGAGGCCAAACCAGCTGTTGGATGAATGCTGGCGCGTTCTGGGGCCCGGCGGGCGGGCTGTATTTATTGTTCCCAACAGAGGCGGTCTGTGGTCACGGACGGACAAAACGCCATTTGGCTTTGGGCGACCCTATTCCGCCACACAGTTGGAAAACCAGCTCAAGGCGCATCACTTTCTGCCCGAAACGCATTGTTCGGCTCTGTATCGACCGCCCTCGTTTCGCCGTTTCTGGCTGAAATCCGGCGGCCTGATTGAAAAAACCGGGCAACGTATTCCGACCGTCATGGCTGGGGGTGTGCTGATGGTTGAGGTCAGCAAACACATTCGCCCGCCCAGCGGCAGCGTGACTAAAGATGCGGTTAAAAAACCGATCAAGGCGCTGGACGGTTTGTTGAAACCTGCGTGACAATCGCTGGCCTTCCGAAGCGATAAAATTGCGCGAAAAAAGTCACAGGAATCGCAAAAACCTGCATATTCGTAACATTTTTCAACTGAGCTGATGGGTTCAAACCGTCGCACTTGAGCTAAGTGCATGAAAATCAACACTTTGTGGATAATTCTGTTACCGCTATAGCGTATTGCTTGGTTGGAACACCTCTGCTACATCCCCGGTGATTTTGATCCCCGGCCTTCTGGACGGGGTTTCTTCACGCCCCCGGGGTAGCTGCCGCAACGCGAATTCGGGGCCCAAAATATCGGAAGGGTGGACGTGTCCGAACCAGCTTCGATTTCCACAGGCATCGCCGAGCGCTATGCCACCGCGATCTTCGAGATCGCAAAAGACAACAAAGACCTCGCAGGTCTGGAAACCGGCATCAATGATCTGGCAGCAGCACTGTGCGACAGTGCCGAGTTGCACGACCTGATTGCCTCGCCGCTGGTTTCCCGCGCCGAACAGGAAGGTGCGATCACCGCGATTGCAGATAAGATGGGCCTGAACGCGATTCTGCGCAACACGTTGGGTCTGATGGCGCAGAAGCGCCGTTTGTTCGTCGTACCGCAGCTGGTGCAGGTTCTGCGCGACATGCTGGCAGACGAGCGTGGCGAAGTGACCGCAGATGTTGCCTCGGCCAAAGCGCTGACCAAGACGCAAATGGAAAAACTGTCCAAGACGCTGTCCGAGCGCGTGGGCAAGACCGTGACTATCAATGCGACCGTGGATGAAAGCCTCATCGGCGGTCTAGTCGTTAAAGTGGGCTCGAAGATGATCGACAGTTCGATCCGTTCGAAGCTGAACTCCCTACAGAATGCAATGAAAGAGGTCGGATAAATGGGAATCCAAGCTGCAGAGATTTCTGCAATCCTGAAGGACCAGATCAAGAATTTTGGTCAGGAAGCCGAAGTGGCCGAGATCGGCCGCGTGCTGAGCGTCGGTGACGGGATTGCCCGTGTATACGGCCTGGACAATGTGCAAGCCGGTGAGATGGTCGAATTTCCCGGTGGCATCATGGGTATGGCCCTGAACCTGGAAAGCGACAACGTTGGTGTCGTTATCTTCGGTTCCGACCGTGACATCAAAGAAGGTGACACTGTTAAGCGCACCAACTCGATCGTGGACGTTCCGATTGGTGACGAGCTGCTGGGCCGTGTCGTTGACGGTCTGGGCAACCCGCTGGACGGCAAAGGCCCGATCAATGCTTCCAAGCGTGGTGTTGCCGACGTCAAAGCGCCCGGCATCATCCCGCGTAAATCGGTGCACGAGCCGATGGCAACCGGCCTGAAATCGGTTGACGCGATGATCCCGATTGGCCGTGGCCAGCGGGAACTGATCATTGGTGACCGTCAGACCGGTAAAACCGCTGTGGCTCTGGACACCATCCTGAACCAGAAGGTTTACAACGACGCAGCAGGCGACGACGAGTCGAAGAAACTGTACTGTGTTTACGTCGCGGTTGGTCAAAAGCGTTCGACCGTTGCGCAGCTGGTGAAGAAACTGGAAGAGTCCGGCGCGATTGAATACTCGATCGTTGTGGCCGCGACCGCGTCCGACCCGGCACCGATGCAGTTCCTTGCACCTTACGCCGCGACCGCGATGGCTGAATACTTCCGTGACAACGGCCGCCACGCTCTGATCATCTATGATGACCTGTCGAAGCAGGCTGTGTCCTATCGTCAGATGTCCCTGTTGCTGCGTCGTCCGCCCGGACGTGAAGCTTACCCGGGTGACGTTTTCTACCTCCACTCGCGCCTGCTGGAACGTTCGGCGAAGCTGAACGAAGACTTTGGTGCAGGTTCGCTGACCGCTCTGCCGGTTATCGAAACTCAGGGTGGTGACGTTTCGGCGTTTATTCCGACCAACGTGATCTCGATCACTGACGGTCAGATCTTCCTGGAAACCGAACTGTTCTATCAGGGCATTCGTCCCGCTGTGAACACCGGTCTGTCGGTTTCGCGCGTGGGCTCGTCGGCCCAGACCAACGCGATGAAATCGGTTGCTGGCCCGGTTAAGCTGGAACTGGCTCAGTACCGTGAAATGGCGGCCTTTGCCCAGTTTGGTTCGGACCTCGACGCCGCAACTCAGCAGCTGCTGAACCGTGGTGCGCGTCTGACCGAGCTGATGAAACAGCCGCAGTACTCGCCGCTGACCAACGCGGAAATCGTCTGCGTCATCTTCGCAGGTACCAACGGTTACCTCGACAAGATCGAAGTCACGGATGTTGGCCGCTATGAAGCCGGTCTTCTGGCACATCTGCGTGGCAAACATGCGGACCTGCTGAAGTGGCTCACCGACGAAGATCCGAAGATCAAGGGTGACGCGTCCGACAAGATCAAGGCAGCGATCGACGAATACGCCGCAACCTTCGCTTGATAGGAGGTTCCGATGCCTAGTCTGAAGGACCTTAAAAACAGGATCGAGTCGGTCAAATCGACCCGCAAGATCACCAAGGCCATGCAGATGGTCGCGGCTGCAAAACTGCGCCGCGCCCAGGAATCTGCCGAAGCCTCGCGTCCCTATGCTGAACGGTTCAATGCCGTGATGGCGGGGCTGGCGGCGTCGGTCGGGGGCAGCGACAGCGCCCCCAAGCTGCTCCGTGGTACGGGCAGTGATGATGTCCATCTGCTGGTTGTGATGACAGCTGAACGCGGCCTGTGTGGCGGCTTCAACGCGAACATCGCCAAGCTTGCCCGCGCCAAAGCGGAAGAGCTGCGCGGCAAAGGCAAGACGGTCAAAGTTCTGACCGTCGGCAAAAAAGGCCGCGACGCGCTTAAGCGTGATTTGGGCGATCTGTTCGTCGGACATGTGGACCTGAGCGAGGTCAAGCGTCTGGGGTATTCCAACGCGCAGGACATCGCAAAGGACATCCTGTCTCGTTTCGACGGGGGTGAGTTCGACGTTGCCACGATCTTCTATTCGAAGTTCGTCAACGTTGTGACCCAGATCCCGACGGCACAGCAGGTCATCCCCGCCTCGTTCGAGGACGAAGCGGCAGGTGACGACAGCGGTGCCATCTTCGATTACGAGCCCAGCGAAGAGGCCATTTTGGCCGATCTGCTGCCCAAGGGGGTTGCGACCGCGATCTTCTCGGCTCTGCTCGAAAACGGAGCGTCTGAACAGGGTGCACGGATGTCCGCGATGGACAACGCGACACGTAACGCGGGTGAAATGATCGACAAGCTGACGATCCAGTTCAACCGCTCGCGTCAGGCCGTGATCACCAACGAGCTGATTGAAATTATTTCCGGCGCCGAAGCGCTGTAAGAAAACCGGAGACGAAACATGGCGAATGCAAAAGGCAAAGTCACACAGATCATCGGGGCCGTCGTTGACGTGCAGTTCGATGACGCGCTGCCTGAAATTCTGAACGCGCTGGAAACCACCAACAACGGCAAGCGTCTGGTGTTGGAAGTTGCTCAGCACCTGGGTGAAAACACCGTACGTACCATCGCGATGGACGCGACCGAAGGTCTGGTCCGTGGCGAGGAAGTAACCGACACAGGCGCGCCGATCTCGGTGCCGGTTGGTAACGCCACCCTGGGTCGTATCCTGAACGTAGTTGGCGAGCCGATCGACGAGAAGGGCCCGGTTGAAGCGTCTGAGGCCCGCGCGATCCACCAGCCTGCACCGACCTTCGACGAACAGTCGACTGAATCGGAAGTTCTGGTTACCGGCATCAAGGTTGTTGACCTGCTGGCCCCTTACGCCAAAGGCGGTAAGATCGGCCTGTTCGGCGGTGCCGGCGTTGGTAAAACCGTTCTGATCATGGAACTGATCAACAACATCGCAAAAGTGCACTCGGGCTTCTCGGTGTTCGCGGGTGTTGGTGAACGGACCCGTGAAGGGAACGACCTGTACCACGAGATGATCGAATCGAACGTTATCAAGCCGGACAACCTGTCGGAAAGCCAAGTGGCCCTGGTTTACGGTCAGATGAACGAACCTCCGGGTGCGCGTGCGCGTGTTGCTCTGACCGGTCTGACCCTGGCCGAGCAGTTCCGTGACCAGTCCGGTACCGACGTTCTGTTCTTCGTCGACAACATCTTCCGCTTTACGCAGGCGGGTTCCGAGGTTTCGGCTCTGCTGGGCCGTATTCCTTCGGCGGTGGGCTACCAGCCGACACTGGCCACCGACATGGGCGCCCTGCAGGAACGCATCACCTCGACCAAGTCGGGCTCGATCACCTCGGTGCAGGCGATCTACGTGCCTGCGGACGACCTTACCGACCCTGCGCCGGCAACCTCGTTTGCGCACCTGGACGCGACCACCGTTCTTAACCGTGCGATCTCGGAAAAGGGTATTTACCCTGCGGTTGACCCGCTCGACTCGACCTCGCGTCTGCTCGACCCAGCTATCGTTGGTGAAGAGCACTACAAGGTTGCGACCGACGTTCAGCAGATCCTCCAGCGCTACAAGTCGCTGCAGGACATCATCGCCATCCTCGGCATGGACGAACTGTCGGAAGAGGACAAACTGACCGTGGCCCGTGCCCGTAAGATCGAACGCTTCCTGTCGCAGCCGTTCGACGTGGCCGAAGTCTTCACCGGTTCGCCCGGCGTTCAGGTTCCTCTTGATGTGACCATCGCGTCGTTCAAAGCGGTTGTCGCTGGCGAATACGATCACCTGCCCGAAGCAGCCTTCCTAATGGTTGGCGGTATCGAAGAAGTGATCGCCAAAGCCGAGAAGATGGCAGCAGAAGCCGCCTAAGGAGTATCCCTGATGGCAAACACGATGCAATTCGACCTCGTCAGCCCCGAGCGGAGCCTTGCTTCGCTCGCGGCCACCGCGGTCCAGATTCCCGGCGCGGACGGGGACATGACGGCGATGCCCGACCATGCCCCCACCATCACCACGTTGCGCCCCGGTCTGCTGAAGGTTGAGGCACCTGAAGGGTCCAGCGAATACCTGGTCACCGGCGGGTTTGCCCAGATCAACGGCGACAGCCTTTCGGTTCTGGCCGAAAAGGCCATTCCGGTGGCCGAAGTAACCCGCGCGCATCTGGACGAGCTGATCGAAGACGCTCGCGCCTCGCACGAGGCAGCAAAGGGTGGCGATGATCAGACCATTGTCGACGATGCCGCCAAGCTGCTGGCCGACATGGAAGCGCTTGGGACACATATGAGCCTATAACCGGCTTGTCCGTGAAAAATTTGGACGGCCTCGCTTTGCGGGGCCGTTTTTTTGTCGTGCTTTTGCCGAATTGCCGGGATAACTTTCGGGAATTCAAGAATAATGATGACAGAATGAAAAAGTTCCTTACCCATCCCATTGGCATTGATCAGGGCGAAGATGTGCTGTTTTCGGAATTTGCCGAAGGCGGTGAGATGTGGACAGGGCAGGGCCCCAGGGAACGTCGCACGCCCATTCAGTTCAAAGAACCGTTTCGCAAACCGCCTGTGGTTCAGATCGGTATATCGCTATGGGATGTAGATACGTCTTCGGCGCTGCGGGCCGAGGTGCAGGCTGAAAACATCACCACCGAAGGGTTCGAAGCGGTGTTTCGCACATGGTCCGACACTCGTATCGCTCGCATCCGAGCAAGCTGGACCGCGATAGGAGAGGTCGCGCACCCGGATGACTGGAATATCTCCTGATCCGGGTTCAGACCATCGCGCTTTAAGGAAGCGCAGGTGTCAGTTTCCCTGCGCTTCGATCATGTCCACCCGCGTGGCGTGGCGGCCGCCTTCGAACTCGGCACTCAGAAACGCATCAACGATGTCCAGCGCCTGACCTTCGCCGACAACGCGCGCACCGATTGACAGCATATTGGCGTTGTTGTGCTGGCGGATCATTCGGGCCGAAAAGGCGTCTGAACAAACGCCACAGCGAATGCCCGGCACTTTGTTTGCGGCCATCATGATGCCCTGGCCGGTGCCGCAGAGGATGATGCCCAAACCGCAATCACCGGATGCAACAGCTTCGGCCGCGGCTTTGCCATGCTTGGGGTAGTGGGTGCTTTCCGGTGTATTCGGGCCGATATCGACTACGTCCCAGCCTTGTTGCGCGATGTGTTTCGCCACAGCCTGGCGCAAATCGATCGCGGCGTGGTCACTGGACAGAACAATACGTTTGTTTGCGGACATCGGAGGTCACTTTCCTCTTTCGCGGATCCAAGCTCATGCTAGCGAGGGGCAAGCAGAACGGATCAGTGTTTCAAAAAGCAAAAGGGCGGCTTGTTTGGCCGCCCCTGGGAACTCAATCCATCTGGTACATGGATTCGTAGATCGGCGTAAGTGTCTTGTCTTCGAATAGCGAAGACACGCTGGTGCCGTTCCAGATGTTCAGGATTGCCTGAGTAAAGATTGGCGCGGTTGGCACGATGCGAATGTTTTTGGCCTGCGCAATCTCTTTGGTGGGTTGGATCGTGTCGGTCAGAACAAGCGACTTCATCACCGAATTGGTGACACGTTCAACCGCCGGGCCACTCATGACACCATGCGTGATGTAGGAGTGAACCTCTTTCGCGCCGTTATCCAGCAGGACCTGCGCCGCCTTGCAGAGTGTGCCAGCGGTATCACACATGTCGTCCACGATCAGACAGATCTTGTCTTTTACGTCTCCGATCACCGTCATTTCGGCCACTTCACCCGCTTTCTCGCGGCGCTTGTCGACGATCGACAGCGGGGCATTGATCCGCTTGGCCAGTTCGCGGGCGCGGGCCACGCCGCCGACGTCTGGCGAAACAACCATGATCTCGTCCATGTTGTTCTTGAACTGATGCTTCACATCCAGCGCAAAAATCGGCGAAGCATAGAGGTTGTCCACCGGGATATCAAAGAACCCCTGAATTTGTGCTGCGTGCAGGTCCATTGTCAGGACGCGTTCGATCCCAGCACCTGTCAGCATGTTGGCAACAAGCTTGGCGCTGATTGGTGTCCGGGCCTTGGTGCGACGATCCTGACGGGCATAGCCGAAATAAGGGATCACGGCTGTGATCCTTTGTGCGGAAGAGCGGCGCAACGCATCGGCAATGATCAGCAGTTCCATCAGGTTATCATTTGCCGGGTTCGACGTCGGCTGGACGATGAACATGTCCTCGCCCCGGACGTTTTCGAACACTTCGACAAAGATCTCGCCGTCATTGAACCGCTCGACCCGCGCATCGACCAGACCCTGGTCAACGCCGCGATACAAGCTCATGCGGCGAGCGATGGATTCGGCAAGCGGAAGATTGGCGTTCCCAGCGATGAGCTTGGGTTCGTGGAGTGTCGGCATCGGCTGAGGTCCCCGGGCAGCTTTGGCAATGTGACAGAATCGTGATGTTGACACCGCTTAGCACGGGTCTAACGTCCCGCAAAGGCAACGCAGCGGAGAAAGTGAACATGACCCAGATTGACTACTATTTTGCGACAATTTCGCCCTACACCTATCTGGCCGGAAACCGACTGGAAGAGGTTGCGGCGAAACATGATGCGACCATCAACTACAAACCACTGGACATCATGGCCTTGTTTGCGCGCACCGGGGGCACAGCACCAAAAGACCGCCATATCTCGCGCATCGAATACCGCGCGCAGGACTTGCTGCGTCAAGCCAAACGTCTGGGCGTGGAGTTCAACCTGAAACCCGCGCATTGGCCCACCAATATGGCCCCGTCTTCTTATGCAGTGATCGCTGCGGCCAAAGATGGTTCGGGGGATGTCGGCAAGCTTTGCCAACTGATCCTGCGCGCTTGCTGGGCCGAAGAAAAGGACGTGTCACAAGATGATGTGATACGTGAGTGTCTGGCAAATTCCGGGTTTGATCCTGACCTCGCCAATAGCGGTTTGCTGGTTGGGGCAGAGACATATGCCACCAATCTGGAAGAGGCCGTGGACCAGGGGGCCTTTGGTGCCCCATTTTACATCACACCGGACGGTCAGCGGTTCTGGGGTCAGGACAGTCTGGATGATCTGGACAACCATCTAGCCGAGATGAAGGGATGACAGCTTCGGCTGCCTCGGCGCATTCCGTCTTCGTTCGGCGGTTGGGAGAGGGCGCGCGAAAAACGCTCGCCCTCCATTGCACCATTGCGCATTCCGGCGTGTGGTCGGGATTGGCCAAGGCGATGGACGGGAATGCCTCTCTGGTCGCGCCGGATATGTTGTCACACGGGCGTAGCCCGGATTGGGACGGGCAGGGGGACTTCTTTGATCACGTCACCAATAACGCTGCGGCTGAACTGGCGGGGCAGATGGACGTCGTTGGCCATTCCTTTGGGGCGATTATTGCACTGAGACTGGCCTTGGAACATCCCGAGCGCGTGCGCAGTCTGATTCTGATTGAACCCGTCTTTTTTGCCATAGCACACCGGGACGCGCCGGATTTGTTCGATCAGCATGAGAAAGATATTGAGCCGATAAACAGCGCCTTTAATGCGGGCGAAAACGCTCTGGCCGCGCGACTGTTCAACCGGATGTGGAGCACTGGCATCAGCCCGAAATGGCCTGACTTGCCCGAACGGACGCGCGCTAATATGGTGCGTGGGATACATGCCGTGCCAGCTGTACACCCGGTGCTTTATGACGATCAAGCCGGGTTGCTCAAGGCCGAGATGCTGGAACGTGCCGTCATGCCGACCCTGATCCTAAGCGGATCAGAAACCCATCCTGTAATCCCCGCCATCTGCGCCGGTTTGGTTCACCGCTTGCCCTATGCGCGCCATGCGGTGGTTCAGGGCGCGGGGCACATGCTGCCCATTTCGCACCCTCAAGACACAGCGGCTCTGCTGAAGGCGTTCTGGAAGCCGATCCCTATAGCAAGTTGAGAAACTGATCGATCTGGGACGTTCCAATAGACCAGTCGCACACTAAGCGGCATGCCAGGCTTTCACCATCATCCGCGCCGTCCAGTTCATCCCCCCATAGGTGATAGACGGCACCGGCGTCATGCAGTTGCTTGTGCTTGGCACGCGAGAAAGAAGCAAAAACCATGTTGGCCTGCGGTTCATGCAGGAATGTCGCCCCCTTGGCGCGCAATCCGTCGGCCAAGTGCGCACAGTTGGCGTTGGCCTTCCGGGCCAGTTTCAGCCAAAGGTCATCTTCGAGATACGCGGCCATCTGTGCGGACAGATAGCGGTGTTTCGAGAACAGATGCGCCCCGCGTTTGCGGCGGAGTTCAAATTCCCACGCTTTGCTCTCGTCAAAAAACACCACCGCTTCGACGCCCATCAACCCGTTCTTGGTGCCGCCAAAGCTGACGGCATCCACGCCTGCTTTCCACGTCATTTCAGCTGGCGAGCAATTCAGCGAAACCAACGCATTGGTAAAGCGCGCACCGTCCAGGTGAACAGGCAGGTTATATTCCTTCGCGACACTGCACAGCGCCTGCAACTCTTCCAAGGAGTATACCGATCCGCGTTCGGTAACTTGAGTGATCGACACTGGCCCGCGTTGCGGTCCATGCACGCCTCGTGTTTCTTCACCCAGAATCGAACCGCGCAATGCTTCAGGCGTCATCTTGTCACCGCCAGGCACAAGGGTCAGCTTGGCGCCGCTGTAAAATTCAGGCGCGTTGCACTCATCCTCGTGGATATGGGCAACCGGAGAGCAAAAGACCGTTTCCCATGGGTTGGACAGTGTAGCAAGAGCCAGAGAGTTCGCCGCTGTCCCGGTTGCCACAAGATACACGGCAGCCCCCGGAGCCTCGAAAATGCTGCGAATGCGGTCTCGCACCTCGTTCATCAGCGCGTCAGCACCATAAGCCATCTGATAGCCTTGGTTGGCCTCGGCCAGTTTGGCCATGACCTGAGGATGAACCGGCCCGGAATTGTCAGAGGCAAAATACATCAGCTTGGCTCCTCGATAATGTAGTCTTCCCACTCTTCCATGGGGGTTTCGAACTCAGACACCGTGCGCCCCTGAACCGAGACGCCCGCCGCATGAACGCTGTCAGGCGTACCTGATATCAGAGGATGCCAATCGTAAAGAGGCTTACCCTCCCAAAGCAGTCGATAGGCACAGGTTTGCGGCAACCAATAGGCGTGTTCATCTATGTTGTCGGGTGTCATGACAATGCATTCAGGCACAAACTGGTGCCGGATATCGTATTGCGTACAGCGGCAGCTTTCATCGTCCAGCAGTCGGCAGGCGACACATGTCAGTGCGACCTCGCCCGAGTCTTCGTCTTCCAGCTTGTTCAGGCAGCACTTGCCGCAGCCGTCACATAACGCTTCCCATTCGCGCTGGTTCATCTTGCGCAGGGGTTTGCGTTCCCAGAACCGGGCGGGTAGGCCGGTGCGTTCGATCGGATCCGTGCTCATAAGGCGGCCAGAATGCCACGGGCTTTTTCGCAATCTGCATCCATCTGGGCAATCAGCCCGTCCAATCCGTCGAATGTCAGTTCAGGACGCAGGAAATCGATCAGGCCCACTGACAGGGTTGCCCCGTAAAGGTCACCCGAAAAGTCGAAAAGGAAAGTTTCGATATTGGGCACTTCACCTTGGAACATTGGCCGCACTCCAATCGAAGCTGCACCCTGATAGCTGCTCTGATGCGGGCCATCCAACACGTCCACCAACACGGCGTAGACACCAAATTTGGGAAGGTGCAGCCCTTCGATGGACATATTCGCAGTTGGAAACCCCAGTTCGCGCCCGCGCTGCTCGCCCCCGATCACCTCTCCTTCAATCCTGTGCCAATGACCCAGCATTGCGGCGGCGTCCCGTGGGCGACCTTCGGTCAGGGCGGTTCGGATGGCGGTTGACGAGACCACATTTGCAGACCGCTCCATCAAGGGGGCAATGGTTACGCCAAATCCCATCTCTTTACCAAACCGGACCAGGTCGTCAGCCGTACCGCTGCGGCCCTTTCCAAAGCAAAAATCAGCGCCCACCACAATATGAGACAGGCCCAGCCCGTCACATATCACGTTGCGCGCAAATTCTTCCGGGGACAGCCCAGCCAGTGCTGCGTTGAACGGCAGTTCATAAAGTTTTTCCACGCCCAGTTTTTCCAGCCGGTGCGCCCGTGCGTTGCCGCGCATCAGACGGAATGGTGGCGAGTCCGGTGCAAAATATTCACGCGGATGCGGCTCGAAGGTCATGACACCCAGAGGCGCGTCAGGGGCCGCCTTGCGGGCCAGTTCGATGACCGACTGATGCCCCACATGGACGCCATCAAAATTGCCGATCGCCACGCTGGCGCCGCGATCTTCTGGCTCGACAAACTGGAAATCCCGGATGATGTGCATAGGCGATTGCGTAGCGTTGCGTCGCGATTTGTTCAAGCGGCAGTTTGAATTCTGCGAACCCGCCCCTCCGAAACTACCTGAATCCCGAAACCCGGCTCCTATGACACGCAAAATTATCTACTGCCCCATATGCTGCGGATGCTCAACTGCTTGATTTAAAAAAAATCCAGAGTGTAGACTGGACCTCCGGCTTTCAGTACGTGCTGCGACCCGGAAAAGCCGGGCCTGGTGCATTTAAGCCCAGCACAGGAGGCAGACCCATGTATCGATTGCGCCTGTTCGCGATTCGTCACGCCCGTTCGTTCGAGTGGGTCTACAAGTGCGTCGAACGTGGAATGGTTGCGATGGATCCGCTTTTTGCAAAGATCGGGTACAACCGCGTTGAACGTCCCATTGCTCTGGTCGAAAAGGGTGTCAAAACCCTGTTGTTCGACTGCAAGATGTGCGGGCAGTGCGTGCTATCATCGACCGGCATGTCCTGCCCTATGAACTGCCCAAAGCAATTGCGCAACGGTCCCTGTGGCGGCGTACGCCCCGGCGAGTTCTGCGAAGTGAAGCCTGACATGAAATGCGTTTGGGCTTTGGCCTGGGATGGTGCCAGCCGCATGCGGCGTGGGGGAGAAAAGATAAAGGAAGTTTTACCACCGGTAGAACATTCGTTGAAAGGATCGTCATCGTGGTTGCGGGTCAGCCGCGAGATAGCGGCACAGAAGCGCGAGGCGCGCGATGCGGCGCGTGTAACCCTTGCAGAAGCCTTTCCAGAAGCGCGCGAGAATGAACCTTCTTCGGCACCTTTAGCCACCGAGCCGCCCAACGCAATGAATCGGGATCTTAAGAAATGAACGATGCCCATCACGGTGAAGTCGAGCCGATCGGCCATGTTCCCGTTCCCGAAGGGTACGTGTCGCACAGCCGGTTAGAGAGGGTTTTGCGTTCGGGCCGTTTTGCCGTAACGGCTGAATTGAATCCGCCAGATAGCGCCGACCCTGAGGATGTGTTTCAAGCGGCTCAGCCTTTGGGTGAGGTCGCGGATGCAATCAACGCAACCGATGCTTCGGGCGCGAATTGCCATATGTCTTCGATTGGGATTTGCGCGTTGTTGACACGCGCTGGCTATTCGCCAGTGTATCAGATTTCTTGCCGAGACCGGAACCGCATTGCCATTCAGGGTGATGTTCTGGGGGCCGCGGCGCTGGGTGTGAGCAATGTCCTATGCTTAACGGGTGACGGCGTTGGCGTTGGGGATCAGCCGGGGGCGAAACCGGTGTTCGACTTTGATTCCCTGACATTGCTGCGAACGATTCGAACGATGCGCGATCAGGGAAAATTCCTCTCGGGCCGAAAAATTACGCGTCCACCCCAGTTGTTCCTGGGGGCTGCAGAAAACCCCTGCATACCGCCCTATGAGTGGCGTCCGGATCGTCTGGCTAAAAAGGTCGAAGCTGGTGCTGAGTACATTCAGACCAATTATATCTACGACATCCCGTTGTTTGAGAAGTTCATGGCACGGGTGCGGGATGCCGGTTTGGACAAGAGAGTTTTTATTATTGCTGGTGTTGGCCCCATTGCCTCGGCTCGTGCTGCACGTTGGATGCGCAGTAATGTGCCCGGGATTCATATCCCTGATCAGGTTATTGATCGAATGGAGAAGGCCGAAAAGCCGGCCGAAGAAGGCAAGAAGATCTGTATCGAATTGATCCAGCAAATTCGTGACATCGCCGGGGTCTCTGGGGTCCATGTGATGGCTTACAGGCGTGAGCACGTAGTGTCAGAGATCATTCTGGAATCTGGTGCCTTGAAAGGGCGCAGGCGTGCGCGTTCGTCCTGAGGGTGCACTCAGAATGCATGAATTGGGACGTAAAAAAGCAAAAAGGCACCCGTCGGGTGCCTTTCCTGACATAGGTTGGTTTGCCGATCAGTCGAACTTGCGCGATGGAGCCAAAACCATGGCCTCTCCGATCAGGACTTTCTTGCCGTCGACCGAGCAATGGCAATCCAGTTTGACCCGGCGCTTGGAAAAATCGATGTCGATCACCTTCACTTCGGCATAAACCATGTCGCCGGGGCGCACGGGTGCCAGAAATTTGAGCGACTGCCCCATGTAGACAGTGCCGTGACCGGGAAGCTGTTCGCCAATCACTGCCGAGATCAGACCCGCCGTCAGCATCCCGTGTGCGATACGGCCTTCAAAGATGGTATCGCGGGCATAATCGTCGTCCAGATGCACAGGATTTCGGTCAGTCGAAACCTGCGCGAACATCTCGATGTCTTCATCCGTCACCACTTTGCGCAGGTGGCGGGACATACCCATTTCGATGTCTTCGATACAGATCGTTCCGCGTGGAAGATTATCCAACATGTTGCCCTCACTCGAGATCGGCCGTGAAAGAAAAAACCATCTTTAGGCCAAGGTTGGCAACTTTATTACTTCGCAGCTGCAGAAAATCAAGTCTTTTCTTACTACCGCAAGCGACCAATTGTGTAGGTCGGATTTATTTTTTCCCTTTTGATATAATCGTTTAAGGATTCGTGATGCGGGTGGTGCGACGTTTTTGTTTCGGCTGCGGCCAGACCGCCTGAGATAAACAGAGAATCAATGCCCTCTCCCATGCCGCCCAGAATATCCGTATGGGGTCCGTCGCCGATCACCAGAATGTCGCCGTCAGGGACATCATGACCCAGTTCTTGCAGCCTGCGACGGGCCAGATCATAGATCGGTGGATGCGGTTTGCCGAAATACAGACTCTCGCCACCCATTTCGGTATACAGCTTCGCCAAAGCACCGGCACACCACTCGCGCACTTCCCCTCTGTCCACAACAATGTCAGGGTTTGCACAGAGCAGTTTCATACCCATCTGCTTGGCGTAAAGAAAATCGGGCCGGTTCACATCAGGATCAGCCATCGGATCGAATGGCCCACAGCAAACAATGCCTTCGGCCTCCTTCAGCGACACGCGTTCGATGTGGATCGGGTGATCTAGCAGCTTTAGAGGTTCGAAAAAGCCTGCATCGCGCTGCCATTCACCCATGAAATACACCTTTTGCCCAACGGCTCCCCGGAACATCGCCGACCGCGCGGAATCCCCGCTGGTCGCAATGGTGTCATAGGCGTCTGAGGGCACGTTGAACTGACCCAATTGCTCTGCCACGCCTGCTCGGGGTTTCGGAGAGTTCGTGACCAGCACAACAACCCCGCCATTTGCGCGATAAGTCTGCAATGCCGCAACAGCTTCGGGATAAGCGGTGATACCGTTGTGAACACAGCCCCAAAGGTCGACAAACAGCGCCTTATAGCGGTCAGAGATCTCGGCAAGCGAGGAAACGATCTGGGTCATGGGGGCCTCTATGAATATGTTCGCGGTTGCGACAGCTATGGCAAAGCTTGGGGTCGAACACCATCCCGCTTTCCATTTTGTGCTGAGGAATTGGAGAATCCTCTATTCGTCTTCGGTCACGTCGGTCACGTCCGGGGCCTGCTGTACGTTATCTGTTCCCAAAATGACCTGAGCTCCAATGCGGGTCTGATACCGGATGATGGCCAGATAGCCGGGGCCAAGTTCTTCCTGCAATACGTCAACAAGGGATGTTTCACGGAGCCTTTCCGGCAGCAACGCGGCAATAGAAGAGACTTTGAACTGTGCCTCGACAGGAAGATCGACGATCAGCCAAACCTCAGTCTGTTTGCGCTGGGCGTTGACATCAATTCGTATGATTTCCACTGAAATCGGATCGGCCCACTCCCGAATGGCTTCGGCCACCTGTGCCTCGGTCCGTGTCTCCAGATAGCGATTATAGGTGGATTTCCCGAGCTGCAGCACGACGACGACCAAAAAGGCGAGCGCGACGAATACGCTGGCTGTAAAGTTCAGTTTGCGCTTGCCCTTGCTGAAAACCACAGACCGCGCGGCATAAACCAGATAGACCGCACAGGCGGACAGAATGATCGCGCCTAGGTTTGTTGCGAATAGAAGTCCCGCTTCATACGCTTCGGCTGGTTCGCCAAAATACAACAAAATACCTGCTGCCGAGAGCGGCGGAACGAGCGAAACACCAATCGCTGCGCCGGGCAGAAGGCTCAGTTCGGACTTTTTGATCTGCACATAGGCGCCGGCGACACCGGCAGCCAGTGCGACGATCAGATCCTCGGTGCCGGGATCCGTGCGCGCAAGGACCTGATCGGGGATCAGTATCCCTCGTGGGACGTCCGCGACATAGACCATGAACCAGGCCATCAGCACGCAGGCACAAGCCGCCAAGCACACCGTAAGAGCAAGAGCAACGGCACGCTTTAGCCAACCCATGACCATCGCGGCAGCCACCCCCAGGATTGGAGTCATTAGTGGCGCGACAAGCATGGCTGCAATCACGACGGCCCCGGAGTTGCGCAGCAGTCCCATGGTGGCAATCACAACTGACAGGGTCAGCAACATTGCAAAGCGTCGCCAATAAGCGGCTTTGTCCGTACCTTCAAATCGAAGGATGCCTTTGGTCGTACTGAGGCTGCGAATAACGATGGTGTTTGCCTGATCTGGTTTGAGTTTCGTACCCAAGGCCAGACTAACAACCGATTCCGGTCCCGCAAATGGCGAATGTAAAAGAAAAAGGCGCCCGAACGGACGCCTTTCGTCTGGGTTGCGCGCAGATCAGACCTTGAGGTTTGGAATGATCTGCTTTTTCCGGCTCATGATGCCCGGCAGGACAACGGCATCCCCGTCGACGGCTGCGCCAAAGCTTTTCTCGGCAACGGATTTGACCAGATCGTTGGGCACCAGCAGCGTGGCTTCTTCATTCAGGATATCAACCACGAACAACAGAACCTGATCGACACCGTCTTCTGCGGCCACGTCCACCATCGACGTCGCCAGGCTGGCCTTGCGGTCCAGAACGACGCCGGGGGCAGTGGTTTCCAGAACCGAGACGCGGAACTTGGTGCCGTCCACTTCGTATTCCTTGCTGTCCATGCGGATCAGCTCTGCGTCTGAGAAGGACGAGACGTCAGACTTTGCGGCGAACATGTCGGCTGCATAGGCCGATATATCCAGTTCCAGCTCAGCGGCCAGCTTTTCCGCCACCGCGCGGTCATGCGCTGTGGTAGTGGGCGAGCGGAATTCCAGCGTGTCCGACAGGATGCAGGTCAGGGCGGCACCTTTGATGGCGTCGGGCATTTTGGCAGCATCGTCACCCATCAGGTCGACCATGATGGTTGCAGTGCAGGCCAGCGGGCGTACGGTGATGTCAATCGGACCTTTGGTTTCCAGACCGCCGACCAGTTTGTGGTGGTCGATGATCGCGCGGATATCTGCGTCGTTGATGCTGGCAGGCAGTTCCGCCGGGTTGTTGGTGTCGACGATGACCACCGGGGTGTCTGCAGTTACATCTTCGATGATGCGTGGTTTGGGCAGGTCCCAGTTGTCCAGCATAAAGGCTGCCTCAGTGTTGGGCTCACCCAGCAGCACCGGCTCGGTCTGTTCACCCTTAATCTCGTTCAGGTACCACGACCACAGGATCGGCGAGCCTGTGGAGTCAGTATCAGGGGATTTGTGGCCAAATACGAGTGTTGTCATGTCAGCGTCCTGCGGAATGAAAATTTGCGGGCCTTATAGGTCGGGCAAACCCGGTTGTCACGCCGCAGTACACTGTCTGCGACGCTTAGTCTGCAATATGCCTACCTGCTCAGAATTCCGCCCGCTTCAGAGTGTACCCAGACTGCTCTAACTGGTTCAGCAGGCCGTGGTCATCGCTGAAGTGACCAGCCCCAACCGCAATGACAGCTGTCTGATCCTGGATTTCGAGAATTTGTGCCATCCAATTGGCATTTCGTTCGATCAAGAGCTGCTGTTCGAAGTCTGCCCACTCGGCCTCGAACTCTGCGGCAGACAGGCCCGACAGCTCTTGCCCCAGAATACGGCCAAGGACAAAAACCTCGGCGTGTTTTTCATCAAAGTATGAGCTGGCCATGGTGGCGATCTGGTCTTCGGTGTTTTGAAAGGTTCCGGCCATCCGCGCGAGCGATTGCGCCTGTTCTTCGATCGGGTAAGCGTCGAACATGGCCATAAGGTCTTCGACACTTTCCAATGAATATTGCGGGATACCGTGGTCCGTAGCCAACTTCGCCAGACGTGCGTCCAGCCCATTGGTTCCGTCAGGGTTCTGAACAATGCAGGTCGGCAGAGCCAAAGTCATACTCAGAAACCAGGGGCGCATCTTGGCGCCCATCCAACTGGGAATCCCGCGTTCGGCCATCGCCGCAGTAAGAGTGTTCCAGTCTTTTTCTGGGATCAGATCGACAAGTGTGGGGCCCGAAGTTATCAGGACCGGGCTTGGGTCAGCGGCCAGTTTCTTTTCCCAAGCTTCCATCTCATCCTGTCGGATTTCAAAATAAAACGCGTCGGCCTGAATTAGCTTGGGCGTCAGGCGCTCGACGATCGCATCCATCTGCGGGTAATTCAGGTGCATTGTGCCCACGAGGTGCAGAACGGTGTCATCTTTGGTCGCAACCCAATGATTGCCTTCTGGATACAGAATACCTGCCAGTTCGTCTTGCGCCTTGGCTTGAACCTCAGGCGACAAGTCCCCTCTCAGGTCGCGCCCTTCGCAGCCTGCCTGCGCCACGGCGGGTAACAAAAGGCCAACGATGAAAAAAAGCAGGCGCATTGGTGGAATTCCTTTGAAATCAGTGTTTCGGAAACAGTGTACCGGTGGGCGGGATGTTTCAAGTTCCATCGCATCGGCTGAGGTATGGGCTGGCATTCCACGGCAGTTTGCGTAGCATAAACCCATGACCCGCGAACAGGACCTCTATCCTCCGATCAAAGCGCTGTTGGAGCGTCAGGGATATACCGTCAAGGGCGAGGTCGGGGCGGCTGATGTCGTTGCGGTGCGCGAGGGTGAAGATCCCGTTATTGTCGAACTTAAACTGCGGTTCACGCTGTCGCTGTTCCACCAGGCCGTCACCCGGCTGAAGCTTACCGATCAGGTCTATATCGCTGTCAGCAAGCCCACGGGTCGAAGCGCGCGACGGGCGCTTAAAGATAATCTGGCGCTGTGCCGTCGCTTGGGCCTGGGTCTTATCACAGTACGGGCTGATGAAACGGTCGAAGTGCAATGCGATCCCGGCCCCTATGCGCCGCGAAAGAACAAATCCAAAGCCACACGGCTGCTGCGGGAATTCGACCGGCTGGAAGGGGACCCGAACGCGGGCGGGGCCACGCGGCATGGGATTGTGACTGCCTATCGGCAGGATGCCCTGAAATGTGCGGCCTATTTGGCCGAATATGGACCTACAAAGGGGGCAGAGGTTGCCAAATCGGTTGGTGTGTCGGTGGCCACGCGGCTCATGCGCGAAAACCACTACGGGTGGTTCGAGAAGGTTGAAAAAGGTGTCTACGGGCTTACGGCTCAGGGGTCTGAAGGATTGAAGCACTGGGCCTACAGCTGGGAACAGACAAACTGATCCGAGCTGCGAAAAAATCCCTCACAACTTGTTGACTCGGGGTTTTAGACTCCCTAGCTATGCGTCGTTATCACTCACACACTCCGAGTGCTAACGCCTCGCCTGAGGGCGAGGGGAGGATAGATAAACTTTGAGCCCAAGGAGCTACAAAGATGGCATTGAAACCGCTTCATGACCGTGTGCTGGTTCGCCGTACCGAAAGCGAAGAGAAAACCGCAGGCGGCCTGATCATTCCTGACAGCGCAAAAGAAAAGCCCAGCGAAGGCGAAGTTGTCGCAACCGGCGAAGGCGCGCGCAAGGACAGCGGCGAACTGATCGCGATGGCGGTCAAAGCTGGCGACAAGATCCTGTTCGGCAAATGGTCGGGCACCGAGGTTCAGGTCGACGGCGAAGAGCTGCTGATGATGAAAGAAAGCGACATCATGGGGATCATCGAGTAAGCGACAAGCTTCCTCTGATCTTCATTACAAACTTATTTCTCAAGGAGAAACGACATGGCTGCAAAGGACGTCAAATTCGACACCGATGCCCGTAACCGCATGCTGGCAGGCGTAAACATCCTGGCCGATGCTGTTAAAGTGACCCTCGGCCCCAAAGGCCGCAACGTGGTTCTGGACAAATCCTTCGGCGCGCCGCGCATCACCAAAGATGGTGTTTCGGTTGCCAAGGAAATCGAACTGGAAGACAAGTTCGAAAACATGGGCGCGCAGATGGTGAAAGAAGTCGCCAGCCGCACCAATGACGAAGCCGGTGACGGCACCACCACCGCAACCGTTCTGGCGCAGGCAATCGTTCGCGAAGGTCTGAAGCAGGTTGCAGCGGGCCTGAACCCGATGGACCTGAAGCGCGGCATCGACCTGGCAACTGCCAAGGTTGTTGAAGGCATCAAGTCGGCTTCGCGTGAAGTTAAAGACTCAGCCGAAGTTGCTCAGGTTGGCACCATCTCGGCCAACGGCGAAGCAGAAATCGGCCAGCAGATCGCAGACGCGATGCAGAAGGTTGGCAACGAAGGCGTTATCACCGTCGAAGAAAACAAAGGTCTGGAAACCGAGACCGATGTTGTCGAAGGTATGCAGTTCGACCGTGGCTACCTGTCGCCTTACTTCGTCACCAACGCAGACAAGATGATTGCAGAACTCGATGACTGCATGATCCTGCTGCACGAAAAGAAACTGTCTTCGCTGCAGCCGATGGTTCCGCTGCTCGAGCAGGTGATCCAGTCGCAGAAGCCTCTGCTGATCATCGCGGAAGACGTTGAAGGCGAAGCGCTGGCAACTCTGGTTGTCAACAAACTGCGCGGCGGCCTGAAAATTGCTGCTGTCAAAGCACCGGGCTTCGGCGATCGCCGCAAGGCCATGCTGCAGGACATCGCCATTCTGACCGGCGGTCAGGTCATCAGCGAAGATCTGGGCATGAAGCTCGAGTCCGTCACCATGGACATGCTGGGCACCGCGAAGAAGATCGAAATCACCAAAGACGAAACCACCATCGTCGACGGTGCTGGCGAGAAAGCCGAGATCGAAGCACGTGTTGCTCAGATCCGCACTCAGATCGAAGAAACCTCGTCGGACTACGACCGTGAGAAGCTGCAAGAGCGCGTTGCCAAACTGGCAGGCGGTGTTGCTGTTATCCGCGTCGGCGGCATGACCGAGGTTGAAGTGAAAGAGCGTAAGGACCGTGTGGACGACGCTCTGAACGCGACCCGTGCTGCTGTGCAGGAAGGCGTTGTTGTAGGCGGTGGTGTTGCTCTGGTTCAGGCCGGTAAAGCACTGGAATCGCTGGAAGGCGGAAACGCTGATCAGAGCGCGGGCATCAACATCGTTCGCAAAGCGATCGAAGCTCCGCTGCGCCAGATCGCCGAGAACGCAGGTGTTGACGGTGCGGTTGTTGCAGGCAAAGTCCGTGAATCTTCGGATGCAGCATTCGGCTTCAACGCGCAGACCGAAGAATATGGCGACATGTTCTCGTTCGGCGTGATCGACCCGGCCAAAGTTGTTCGTACCGCTCTGGAAGATGCGGCGTCGGTTGCGGGCCTGCTGGTCACCACCGAAGCCATGGTTGCCGACAAGCCTGCCAAAGAAGGCGCGGCACCTGCAGGCGGCATGCCCGACATGGGCGGCATGGGCGGCATGATGTAAGCTGCTTTAGCCATAGTGCTTGTTTTCGGGGTCGCCTTCGGGCGGCCCCATTTCGTTTTGATAACCGTTTTGCGGCTATGCCTCTCGCGGGCGCATTTTGGAAAAGTCGAACAGTGGGCCGCATGTAGATGGATTGTGAGTGTCCATATCGCTTGCAACCGGATATGCGGGTTCCATGCGACTTATTTTTCTGACTGCCCTGACCATGTGCGCCTTTGCAGCGAATTCCATTCTGAACAGGATGGCAATCGACAGTGGTGCCAGTGATCCAGCCGGGTTTGCGATTGTGCGGGTGCTTGCGGGGGCGCTGGTCTTGACTGCGCTGGTGTTGGCGCGCGGCGGAGATGTGCCTTTGCGCAACCGCCGGCGGCTCATTGGTGCGGGGTCGCTCTCGGTGTATATGATAGGGTTTTCCATTGCCTATCTGACACTTGATGCAGGGCTGGGGGCTTTGGTGCTGTTTGCAGTTGTGCAGATCACAATGTTTGCGTTTACCGCTGCCTCGGGAACGCTTCCCACCCGTCAGCAACTGGCAGGGGCGGCCATCGCTTTAGGGGGGCTGGCCTGTGTGCTTTGGCCTTCGGGAACCGTGCGGGTTGATCCGGTGGGCACTGCTTTGATGGTCGCGGCCGGTATCGGCTGGGCCGCTTACTCCTTGGCCGGGCGATCCGAGCCTGACGCCCTGCAGGGCACGGCTGCGAATTTCGTCATCGCCTTGCCTGTCACCACTTTGGCCCTGCTGGTCACGGGGGCAGAATGGCAGATGACTGGATTGGGCTATCTGCTGGCGGCTGTCTCGGGGGGCATCACGTCTGGTTTGGGATATGCCCTATGGTATCGCGTGCTACCAAACCTTGCGCCAACAGTTGCGGCGGTTGTTCAACTCAGCGTGCCTGTCATTGCGATCCTGGGAGGTGTTGTGCTTTTGGGCGAAAGTGCAAACGCCCGACTGATCGTTGGTGCCTCGCTGGTTCTGGGCGGTATCGCGCTGGCTGTGCTGCGACGTCAACAGAGCTAGG
Source organism: Ruegeria sp. HKCCA5763 (assembly GCF_013034545.1). Taxonomy (NCBI): domain Bacteria; kingdom Pseudomonadati; phylum Pseudomonadota; class Alphaproteobacteria; order Rhodobacterales; family Roseobacteraceae; genus Ruegeria; species Ruegeria sp. HKCCA5763. The sequence goes on along the minus strand of NZ_WQGF01000007.1, from coordinate 7,493 downwards.
GCTTTCATCAGCCGCTCATAGGCTTTATCTGGCGGACATGAGACTTCTGACCGCTTTACTTTTATGCCTTTTCCCGTTTTCCGTCAGCGCGAAATGCGTGGTCCTACTGCACGGACTTGCCCGGACCGAAGCCTCGTTTGCGGTGATGGAGGAGTTGTTCGAGGCACACGGCTACACCGTTGTGCGCCCCGGATACCCCTCGACCGAGATTGGCATTCCGGAATTGGCTGAACAGACTCTGCCGGGTGCTTTTGCCTCGTGCGGGGAGGACAAGGTCAATGTCGTGGCGCACTCCATGGGCGGCATCCTGCTGCGGTATTGGCTAAAGGATCATCATCCCGCCAACATGGGTCGCGCCGTCATGCTCGGCCCGCCGAACCAGGGCAGTCAGCTGGTCGACGAGCTCAGCGCGTGGGAGGTATTCGGATATCTGAACGGTCCAGCCGGTCTGCAGTTGAGTACAGGCCCTGAAGGTATTCCGCGCCGTCTGCCTCCGGTAGATTTCGAGCTGGGGGTCATTGCGGGGGATGAGTCCCTCAACCTGGTTTTTTCCTCGCTGATCGACGGGCCCGATGATGGCAAGGTTTCGGTTGAAAGCACCAAGGTGGAGGGTATGGCCGATCATCTGGTCCTGCCCGTCACCCATACCTTCATGATGAACAACCCTCAGGTCATGGCGCAGGCGCTACATTTTATCGAATTCGGCCGGTTCGATCCGCAGATCACTTGGCTCGATGGTGTGATGGACATAATTGACGAGATCTGCATTGGGCAGGACTGCCAAGACCCGGATTCGGAGTCCACACGATGACCGCATTGGAGCTGACTTTAACCGGCGCAGATGTTCTGTTGCCGGGCCAGGGCGTGTCTCGCGCTGACCTGACCATTGCTGACGGTGTGGTGCAGGTGGAACCGGCCGGACGCAGTGTTGATCTGTCCGGCTATCTTGTCTTGCCTGGCATCATCGACCTGCATGGGGACGGTTTCGAACGCCATATCGCCCCGCGTCGCGGTGCGATGAAGCAGATGAATGAAGGTATTCTGTCGGTCGAAGCCGAGCTTGCGGCAAACGGCATCACCACCGCAGTGCTGGCTCAATTCTACAGCTGGGAAGGCGGTGTGCGAGGTCCGGACTTTGCCGCGCAGGTGTTTAAGGCCATTTCCGCCGTGAAAGACAGCACAGTCACCGATCTGATCCCGCAATTGCGGTTCGAAACCAATATGCTTGACGACTATGCGGGCCTTGCCGGTCGCATCGCCGAATGGCAGGTGCCTTATGTGGTGTTCAACGATCACCTGCCGCATGATCGATTGGCGCAGGGCAAGAAGCCGCCGCGACTAACGGGGCAGGCGTTGAAGGCTGGGCGCAATCCGGATGCACATTTTGAAATGTTGCTCAACATGCACGCCCGCAGGAACGAAGTGCCCGCTGCGGTCGAAGCACTGTGTGCTGACCTTATAGATATGGGGATACGTCTGGGCAGCCATGATGACGCAACCGCTGAAGCAAGGGCATGGTGGCGCGCCCGAGGCGTCGGCATTGCCGAGTTCCCGGAAACGCTGGAGGCTGCCGAGGCAGCGCGTTCTGCCGGGGATCACATCATCCTTGGTTCACCCAACGTGGTGCGGGGTGGATCGCATAAAGGAAACGCCAGTGCGGTTGAGTTGATCGCCATGGGGCTCTGCGATGCGTTGGCGTCGGACTACCACTACCCCAGCCCGCGCCGGGCGGCGCTGATGCTGGCCAATACCGGCCTGCTTGATTTCGAAGGCGCGTGGAACCGGATTTCTTGTGGGCCCGCAAAAGTGCTGAATCTGACAGACCGGGGCACACTTGCCCCCGGCAAACGCGCCGATTTGGTCATTCTCGATGCAGCCACCCACCGGGTCGCAGCGACCATGGCAGGTGGGCGTGTCAGCCATATGTCAGGGGACATTGCGGCACGCTTTTTGAACGGAACGAGGCCGTAAATAAAGTGCTACTTTATCGCTTGATCCTGTTGAAATGCCCCATCTTGCGTCCTGCTTTGACCTCGGCTTTGCCGTATAGATGAAGCGCGACATCCCGTTCACGGGCCAATTCGGGCACACGATCCATGTCGTTGCCGATCAGATTCTCCATCACCACATCCGAATGGCGCTGCCCGTCGCCCAAAGGCCAGCCCGCCACGGCGCGAATATGCTGTTCGAACTGATCAACAGCACAGCCGTTCTGCGTCCAGTGGCCCGAGTTGTGCACGCGCGGTGCAATCTCGTTCACTATCAAACCAGCGGGCGTGACGAACAGTTCTACCCCCATGACACCCACATACTCCAACGCATTCAGGATGTTGGCCGCCAGCAGGATTGCATCTGTGCGCTGGGCAGGGGACAGGCGGGCAGGGATCGTGGTGGTGTGCAGGATACCGTCGCGATGTACGTTTTCGCCCGGATCGAAACAGGCCACCTGGCCGTCCAACCCTCGTGCTGCAATGATCGACACCTCGTGTGAGAAGTCTACGAACCCTTCCAGAATAGCAGGCGCGCCCGCCATGTCGGCCAAAGCAGCCTCGGCGTCCTCGGGGCTGCGCAACCGCGCCTGCCCCTTTCCGTCATAGCCAAAGCGGCGGGTTTTCAGGATGGCCGGTGTCCCGATTTGTTCAATTGCCGTACTCAGGCTGTCCAGATTGGAAACATCCGCAAACGGGGCCGTTTTCAGGCCCAGGTCTTGCAGGAAATTCTTCTCGGTCAAACGATCCTGGCTGACCCGCAGCGCTTCGCGCCCCGGACGGATCGGCCGGTGGGCTTCCAGAATGTCCAGCGCCTCGGTCGGGATGTTTTCGAACTCATAGGTGATCACATCCACCGCGTCGGCAAATGCTTTCAAGGCATCGATGTCGTCGTAGGCTGCCGTCGTGACACGATCCGCGACTTGCCCGGCGGGTGGGTTTGCGCCCGGTTCATAGATATGTGTGACAAAGCCCAGCCTTGACGCTGCCACTGACAGCATCCGGCCCAGTTGACCGCCCCCCAGAATTCCGATCACCGCGCCTTGGGCAAGCATTTCTGCCATCTTCAACTCTCCAAACGTTTGCCAATTGCACTCAACGCCGAATGCAGCGCGTCATGCGCGCCCTGATCCTTCAGGGTTTCTGTCATCTGCAAGCTCAATGTGCCTTCTGTCGCCAGAGCGTCACGCTCTTGCGCTAGCCGACCTGCGTTGCCTTTTTCCATCGTTGCCAGGAAGCCTGACATCAACTGGGTCGTATAGAACTCGGCCTTATCGGCTTCACCAGTTACATCGCCTAGCCACTTGGCACCAGTGGCCATCAGATCCAAAATGCCGGGAACCATGGCGCAAATTGCGAAATGTGCGTTCAGCGCGGATTCGTCCGCAACCTTGACCACAGGGTTCTCGGGCTCAAAAAGGTCGGCCAACAACCGATCGTTGCCAAAAGCAGCCATTGGGCAGCCTCCGGTTTCCAGAAAGCCCAGAGGAATGGTCTGCACGAAATCTGCCGCCGGTGCGCAAAGCCGAGCAAGTTGCTCAGCGGAAACCGCAGCCATGACTGAAACGATCTGCTGGTCCGCGCGAAAGGTTAGAGGGGTCAGAACCTCAGCCGCGATATGCGGGCGCAGGCACAGGAACACGATGTCCGAGGCGTCGAGCACTGCCTGGGGTTCAGCAATCGTCACGCCCAACTCGGCCTTCAAAGCGGCTGATACTTCGGTATTGCGCTCAGTCACGCAAATGTCGTGCCCTTTGGCAGCCATCAGCCGCGCGATTGGGGCGGCGATATGGCCCGTGCCGATAAGACCGATGCGGCTCATCCCTGCGGTTCCTCAGGGATTGAAGCCGACAACGCCTCGCGCCAGCTGTCCAGCCGTTCTGCCAAAGCCTCGTCTTGCAGAGCCAGAATGCCGGCTGCCATCAAACCGGCGTTGGCTCCTCCAGCGGACCCGATTGCCATCGTCGCAACGGGAAAACCCTTGGGCATTTGCACGATGGAATACAGCGAATCCACACCTGACAGGGCACGTGTCTGTACGGGAACTCCGATCACAGGCACCCGTGTTTTCGATGCCATCATGCCAGGCAGATGCGCAGCGCCGCCAGCGCCCGCGATGACCACGTGCAATCCACGCGATACGGCGGTCTTGCCATAGTCCCACAGCCGGTCTGGTGTGCGGTGGGCCGATACGATGCGCGCTTCATAAGCGACGCCCAGTTCGTCCAGAATATCTGCGGCTTCTTTCATCGTGGGCCAGTCAGATTGGCTGCCCATGATGATCCCGACTTTCACTTCGCTCATCCGCTTTTGTCCCTGCGCTCAGAAAGAACGCGCACTATAGCCAAATCCGGTTCTCTGGCAATGCGCTACAGGGTGTTCAGGCAATGATATCGGGGGTCAGGCGGTCTTCGATGATGCGGATGATGTCTTTCAGACGCAGTTTCTCTTTTTTCAGTCGTCGTAGCGTCAACTGATCCGCAGTTCCCCGGTCATGCAGCGCTTCAATCGCTTCGTCCAGATCGCGGTGCTGACGGCGGAAAACTTCCAGCTCAACCCGCAGAACTTCATCAGTTTTCATGGAAAGGTCAGTGGGCGCGTTCATTGGCGACTCGGGGTTGTTGTGGTGCTTGCCCAACAAGATAGTGTGTCAGACGTTATCGCGCCAGACCTTGTGGACATCCTGGTTTCTTCCCATATTCTATTACAGGCGGTTGCCGGAAAGGGGCCGCACACCACGTCGCTTTGACAATAAAGGACGAAAATACGTGTCGAAACTTACTCTTGGCTCATACCCGCATCTTTTGGGGTTCGAGCAACTGGAACGCCTTCTGGAACGGTCTGCAAAGGCTGGCAACGAAGGATACCCGCCCTATAACATCGAACAGACTTCGGACTTTTCCTATCGCATCACTCTTGCGGTTGCAGGGTTCGCCGAAGAGGATCTGTCGATCACTATTGAGGATCGCCAGCTGGTGATCCGGGGCCGTCAACGCGACGACAGCGAGGGGCGTATCTTCCTGCACCGCGGCATTGCGGCGCGCCAGTTTCAGCGCATGTTTGTGTTGGCTGACGGTGTCGAAGTGGGCGAAGCGATCATGGAAAACGGCCTGCTGCATGTGGATCTGACCCGCGCCGTGCCGGAAACCGTGGTTCAGACCATCAACATACGGAAGGGGTAAGAGCAATGAATACACCGATTGAGATCAACACCGAAGGCGACCGTATCGTTTATGTCAAAACGGTCGAGGTTGCCGATCTGCCGCGTGATCTGCGCGATCAGGCAGGGGATCTGGATCAGCTTTACGCTGTGCATGATTCCGATGGGCAGCAATTGGCGCTTGTGGCCGACCGCAAGCTGGCCTTTGTCTTGGCCCGTCAACACGACCTTTCCCCGGTGGCCGTTCACTGAACGGCCCCAACGCCTGATTTGGGCGTGACATTCCCAGCGACACGCGCGACACATAGGCACCGGCGAATTTCGCCGGAACGTGTTGTCAGGAATTTATCGCATGAACTGGTTCGAATTCGATTGGGTCGACGCCTTCAGTGATCGCGCTTTTGGAGGCAACGGATGCGCCGTGGTCCATAGTGGCGCGCATCTTTCTGAAAATGTTTGCATGGATTACGTGCGCGAAACCTCTCTGGTCGAGTGCACGTTTACCGGGCCATCTGACGTGGCCGATATCCGTGTGCGGTATTTTCTGGCCAGCCGGGAAATCCCCTTTGCGGGGCACCCCACCATCGCAACCGTCGCTGCCATGCGGTCTCGTGGGATGATTGAGGGCGATAGCCTGACATTGGAAACCGGTGCAGGGATCGTTTCCATCCGGCTGCAAGGTGCGCAGATTGAGATGACACAGGTCGCCCCGCAGTTCGGCCCGCGTGTGCCTGCTGATCTGGTGGCCTCTGCCGTAAACCTTCCCAGTGATGCCATTATTTCCCCGCCGCAGCTGGTGTCGACCGGATTGCCTTTTTGCATCACCGTCCTGCGCGACCATAAGGTATTGCGCGCGGCTCAACTGGTTGAAGGTCCCTTGAGAAAAGTGGCTGAGGCCGCTGGGTTTTCAGGCTCGGACATGGCTGAACCCTTCTTGGTCACGCTCTATGGAGCCACCGATGCGGGGGATACATTCTCGCGCCTTTTGCTGGCCCCTCCAAGCCCACCCGAAGACCCGTTTACCGGGTCCGCAACCGGTGCCATGGCGGCTTACTTGTGGAAATACGGACTAATGGCCAAAGACAGTTTCATCGCAGAGCAGGGGCACGACATGGGCCGCCCTGGCCAAGCCCGCGTTACTCGCGTCGGCCCGGCGGATGCGATGACCGGGATAAGGGTCGCTGGTCAGGGACATATCCTGATGCGCGGGCAGGTCGATCTGCCGGCAGATGCGCAATAAATGAACAAGCGTTAATCGACACCTGTCCGGAACCCCGTTTCCTTGCACAGCAAGCTACATCCATCCCAGCCGCAGGATCGGAGCGGCCTGTGCGTCAATTCCATGTCGATCACATAGCCTGTCCAGATATGACCCCGATGCAGGCAACCCGGCCATCCTGTTGGCTATCAGTTTTTTCTGATGTCCATAAATATGAACCGAATGAACGGCTTCCGTTTCGATGTCGTTTGGTGTGATGCGTGGATCGTGCAGTTTCCATAATTCCTCAGAGGCAAGAGGATACAGAGAGTCAGCCCCCATCGCGTTACGGTCTTCGCCGGTCTGGCGCAGGAAATGCGTAAAGGCTTTGGGCCCTGAACTGCCCCAGGGCAGAGTTTCGATGCCCCAGCTTTCACCCTTTGCAATCCTTTCCCGGCTGCGCCGTCTGACATGTCGTCCGCGCCAGGGTTGGGTAGGGTTCGCTGACATTACGAAATCCAGCATCAACGCAAGTGTCTGCGCGGTCTTCGGTAGGCGCAGAACTCCGGTAGGGAAGTCACAAGCTTTGGAATGCGCAAACACCCAATCGGACGGAAAGTCGAAGGCTTTTACACAATAGGCGTCAAGATCGACCCAGATGGCCTTGCTTTTTCGCATCAGGTGCAATCGAAAGATATCAGAGAACACGGCCACGCCCTGCCGGTCATCTGGGTGCAATGAATAGGACGGAGGCCAGAAAATTTCGCTGGCAGGGCGCGTTTGAGCACCTGCGGGGACGCCCTGCACCTCGTTTGGCAGATAAAGAATAAACGCGTGCCCCCGATCCAGAAATGACTGTATGCACAGCTGCTCGAGCCAGCTCAGATCGGATCCGAACCAGAAACTGGAAATGATGGGCAAGCTGCGTGGCATGTCTGAAATTCACCCTGTTTCTGTGTGCACCGCACCAATCCGGCCAGCGCTTGTCAATCGGGCAAACAAAAACGGCCCCCGAAAACCGGAGGCCGAAAAATCTTTGTTTGTTGGCATCAGCTTGCGGCAATCAGGCCCATGCTTTCCAGTTTCAACAGAACCTGATGAGCGCAGTTGTCGACTTCGACATTTTCGGTTTCGACGCTCAGTTCAG
>NZ_WQGF01000006.1:0-289619 GCF_013034545.1 Ruegeria sp. HKCCA5763 | reverse complement strand
GCCGACCTGACCCTTGAGAACCGGCTGCTCAAAAAAAGCATGTTCGAGGATGGGGGAGACGACGAATGAGATATCCCGCATCCGAAAAGCTTGAGATCATCCGGCTGGTTGACGGTTCGCACCTGCCGATCAAACGCACACTGGAAAAGCTCGGCATTCCCAGAACGACCTTCTACCGCTGGTACGACAGGTATCTGTCTTTCGGCGAGGCCGGGCTTGAGGATCGCCATTCCCGGCCAGGTAGGGTTTGGAACCGCATCCCCGACAAGGTGCGCAAGCAGATCGTGGAACTGGCTCTGGAAGAACCCGAGTTATCGCCCCGCGAGCTTGCGGTGCGGTTCACCGACACCAGGCGCTACTTCGTTTCTGAGGCCAGTGTTTACAGGCTTCTGAAGGCACAAGATCTGATCACTAGCCCAGCCTGCATCACCATCAAAGCGGCGGATGAATTCCATGAGAAGACTGTGCGGCCGAACCAGCTTTGGCAGACCGACTTCACCTATCTCAAAGTCATCGGTTGGGGCTGGTTCTACCTGTCTACGATCCTGGATGATTACAGCCGTTACGTTGTCTCTTGGCGCCTTTGCACCACGATGAAAGCTGACGATGTCACAGGAACACTGGAAGACGCTTTGGCTGCATCAGGTTGTGACAGTGTCACCGTTGCCCACAAGCCCCGGCTGCTCAGCGACAACGGCAGCAGTTACATCTCTGGCGAGTTGGCGAAATGGCTGGATGAGCAGGGTATGGATCATGTTCGGGGAGCGCCCAACCATCCGCAGACCCAGGGCAAGATTGAGCGATGGCATCAGACGATGAAGAACCGTGTCCTGATGGAAAACTACTATCTGCAAGGAGCGCTCGAACAGGCCATCGGCGACTTCATCAATCACTACAACCACAACCGATACCACGAGAGCATCAGCAATCTGACACCCGCCGATGTCTATTTCGGTCGAGCCGAAACAATCCTCAGACGCAGAAAGGAAATCAAACACCAGACAATCCAGAAACGCCGCTTGCTGCATCATCAGAACGCGGCGTAGATTGAAACTACGGCGAGCCTGATCCTCCTAAGCCAATCAAACGCTCGTGTTCCAAATCATTCGATGACGGACACATCGTCCAACTCGTCGGGCTGCATCTCCACCGTCTTGATACATCGGACATGTCCACCATCCGACGGTTGGGTGACCAGCTTGATCTCGAAGTGCTTGCATGGAAGCGCCTTCGCTGTCAACGTGCCTCCACTCCATCGACAGCAACTCGCCCCGGCGCATCGCAGTCTCGCGAGCCAGCACAAGCAGTGGTCGCATCAGCGGGTTCAAGCACTCGCCCGCTGCGTTCAACAACCGTTTCCACTCGCGGTCTGTAAGCCTGCGTTCGCGACGATCATCAACACGCGGACGCTTCACGTGCCGCAACGGGTTCGAGTTCGTGTCTGCGTCAGCGTTGTCACCAAGCACATGGTCCACTGCTGACTGCATCAACGACAGTTCGCGGACCACTGTCGAAGACTTGGCCTCATGCAGGCGCTGGTCACGCCACCGCTCGCCTGTCATCTGGTCTGCTAACTGGTACAACGCCTTTCCCAAAGTCATCGTAGTAAGCGTTTGCGCGCTTGGTGAAAGTTTTGCTCGCAGACCTGCCACCGCTGCGAACCGTTGCCTGCCACTTGCCGCTTGGCCGCTTGTTGATCGTCGCCATCTCGCATCTCTCCTTGTGCGATGAGGGACGTGCTCGATGCAGCGATGATTTGCTGTTGGCGTGATCAGTGCAGCGAAAGTGCAGCGAAAGTGCAGCGTTCGGACGTGCAACGTTGTGTCGTTGCCTGCAACTGCTTCGAGATATCTATGTACATCAAGCAGTTGCGTTGGTCGGAGTGAGAGGATTCGAACCTCCGACCCCTGCCTCCCGAAGACCGGTGCAGAGGGCCAAGTTATTGATTTTTAGTCAAAGGAGCCCTGTTTTTCAGGCGTTGTCGCCAATCAAACCAGCCGAGTTCAGGTTCGGCAGGTTCATTGAACCTAAGAGCACTGTCTACATGGTCCGCTAGTTATCTTGGTCTATGTTCAGTGCTAGTTTGTTCTATGCATTATTGCCCAGATCCAGCCCACTTATGCACGGTGAAGAGTTCTGCCATGGGTCAGACCATTCACTTTCTCCAGGATAGCGTCTGCGTCAATGCAGTGGTGGCGATAGAGATCGCCGATTGTTCCGGTCTGACCAAAATGCTCGACACCCATTGGGATAGTCTGATGTCCAAGCACTGCCCCGAGCCAGGATAAAGTTGCAGGATGACCATCGATTACGGTGACCAGCTTGCAGTGCGGCGGGAGGTCGGACATCAGGGTTTCAATGTGGGAGCGTGCCGCTTGGTTACCGCGAGAACGCGCTCGTTGAGCGGCGGTCCATCCAGCATTCAGGCGATCTGCGGATGTCACGGCCAATACACCTATGTCGCGACGGCCTTCACCAATGATACCGGCGGCCTTGATTGCCTCCGGCGCGACTGCTCCTTGATAGGCTATTACAACTTCGCAATTGGGCCCCGGTTTTCGTAGCCAATAGGCCCCATCGATGGCACCTTGGCGGAACTCGTTGTCGACACGCTTTCCAGGCTGTTCAATCGGGTTGGTGGTCAGACGCAGATAGACGGACCCCCCGGTTTCATCGCGAAGCCAGGTGCGCTCGTCCGGCTGCCCTTCACCATCGCGCTGCACGTAGTCAAAGGCCCATTCCATGATCACTGCCAACTCATCAGCAAAGGCGGGTTCAAATGCTGCCAACCCGTCTTGGCTCATCCCGATCAGTGGTGTTCCAACGGATTGGTGTGCTCCACCCTCGGGTGCGAGTGTGACGCCCGATGGTGTGCCAACCAGCATGAAGCGCGCGTCCTGATAGCAGGCGTAATTCAGCGCATCGAGGCCGCGGCTGACAAACGGATCATAGACGGTGCCAATTGGGATCAGCCGCTTACCGAACAGGGAATGCGACAAACCCGCCGCTCCCAGAAGCAACATGAGGTTCATTTCGGCGATACCAAGCTCGATATGCTGCCCTTCCGGCGTGAATTCCCATTTCGCCGTCGAAGGGATCCGGTGTTCTATGAAGGCGTCGGCTTGCTCGGATCGGGCGAACAGTTTACGCCGGTTCACCCAAGGACCGAGGCTTGTTGTGCCAGTCACATCTGGGGAGGTCGTCACTATGCGTTCGGCCAATGGGCTGTCGCCTTTTGATAGATCGTCTAGGATCTTGCCAAACGCCATCTGTGTCGAGATTTCGCGACTGGTGTCGATCTCGATGGTCGGCACATCCAGCTTGTCATCAAAATAGCGGCGCGGACCTTTGGCAAAGAACGGCGTGCTGGCCAGAAAACCCTTGAGCGCGTCACGGTCTTGCACCGTCGCAAGCGGCTCCCATTCTTCGCCTTCTGGCACGCCCATATGCGACTGCCACGCGGCAAACTGACTATTGTTCATCAGCCCGCCGTGATTGTCCTTGTGGCCTGCAATGGGGGTGCCCCATCCTTTTACCGTGTAGGCCAGGAAACATGTCGGGCGATCATGATCGATGTCGGCAAATGTTTGGGCCATGGTCTCGACGCAGTTGCCGCCGAGGTTCTCCATAAGTGCTGCGAGCTCTGCATCCGTGCGCCGTTCGATCAGAGCGGTCACATCCCCCTGATCCCCTAGATCGTCCATAAGACGCTGTCGCCAATTCGCACCACCCATGAAAGTCAAAGCGGAGTAGTCTTGGTTGGGGCAAGCGTCGATCCAATCACGCAGGCGGTCGCCGCCGGGCTCTTCAAAGGCCGCGCGTTGCAAAACACCATATTTCACACGAACGACAACCCAGCTGAACGCATCGAAAATTTTCTCGATCCGTTCGAACAAGCCTTCCCGGACGATACCGTCCAGTGACTGTCGGTTGTAATCTATGATCCACCACGTGTTTCGCAGGTCGTTCTTCCATCCTTCCTGTAGTGCCTCATAGACGTTGCCTTCATCCAGTTCGGCGTCGCCTACCAGGGCTACCATACGTCCCATTGGCGCGTCTGAGCCCCAGCTTTTGGCCTTGATGTAGTCTTGAATGATCGAGGCAAACGAGGTGATCGCGACACCTAAACCCACAGACCCGGTCGAGAAATCAACATCATCAATATCCTTTGTCCGGCTGGGATAACTTTGCACACCCCCAAATCCGCGGAAATTCTCCATCTTCTCGCGGGTCTGATTACCCATGAGATACTGCATCGCATGAAACACCGGCGACGAATGGGGTTTGACTGCAACCCGGTCCTCAGGGCGTAAGGCTGAGAAGTAGAGCGCGGTCATGATCGACACCATCGAAGCAGACGAAGCCTGATGGCCACCAATCTTGATCCCATCCACCTTTGGTCGGACATGGTTGGCATGGTGGATCATCCAATGAGACAACCACAGCAGGCGCTGTTCGACATTCTTTAGTTTGGTGGGATCAATGTGCATGGTTGTCTCCGGGTTTAGGCGGCGCTGCGAGCAGGGTAGGGCAAAGCCTGCTCTAGGTCTGCAAGGATATCTTCGACATCCTCTAGCCCGACAGACAGACGGATCAGGCCATCGCTTATCCCATGCTCGGCACGCTCTTCTGGGGTATACGTCGAATGAGTCATGGACGCTGGGTGTTGGATCAGTGTTTCCGCGTCGCCCAACGACACCGCACGCTGGATCATGTTCAAGCGGTTCATGAATTCAATCCCTCCGGACAGACCGGATTTGATCTCGAACGCTATCATAGCGCCCGGTTGGGACATCTGTCGCTGCGCTACATCGTGCTGTGCGAAGCTCTCAAGACCGGGGAAATAAACCTCGTCGACGGCAGGATGCGCTTCGAGGAAGTCCGCGACGACCCTGGCAGAGTCACAATGACGATCCAGACGAAGGTTCAGTGTTTTCAGACCACGCAGGATCAGCATCGCGTTGAAAGGGGCCATTACCGCGCCGGTCATGTCCTTCATCCCAACAAGGCGGATCTCAGCGATCTGTTCGGCGGTTCCTACAACCAGACCGGCAACCACATCGCCATGCCCGCCGAGGTATTTGGTGGCGGAGTGCAGAACAATATCTGCCCCATGCTCAATCGGGCGGGTCAGATATGGGCTGGCATAAGTGTTATCGACGACGACCGTTGCACCGACCGAATGCGCAATTGTGGCGCTTGCGGCGATGTCCACCAAGCGCATGTTCGGATTGGCCGGAGTTTCGAAATAGACAACGCGGGTTTTGCCGGAAACGGCCGCTTTAAGGTTTTCAGGGTCTGTCATGTCTACATGTGTGATCGTAACCCCCCATTTCGCCAAACCATGACGCATGAAGGCGAAGGTGCAGCCATAGAGCGTTTTGTCCACGATGACTTCGTCACCTGGCGACAGCAGGGTCCAAAGCACTGCCGTGATCGCCCCCATGCCGCTTGAGAGAGCTAGACCGGCCTCGGCCCCCTCAAGCACGGCAATGCGTTGCTCAAGAAGGTCGCATGTGGGGTTTGAAATACGGCTGTAGATATGACCTTCACGCTCACCGGCGAACAACTCTCCACCAGCCTCTGCGGTTTCGAAGGTAAATGTGGACGTCAAATGCAGGGGTGGCGTCAACGCACCGTCATTTTCCAGAGGGTTATAAGCGTGGTGAATGGCGCGGGTGGCAAATCCGGTTGGACGAGTCATTGCAAGCTCCTGATTCATGTTGGAGCCAGTTTGCGCCTTTACTTTGGGCTAATGGTTGCGAAATATACCAACGTGAGCGGCTCAATTGGCATTTTCTGCTAAGCAAGAGGGTGAAATGGACGCTAAGGACAGGCAAATCATTCGAGCGCTGCAGCGTGACGGGCGCATGACGAACCAGGATCTTGCCGACGAGGTGAACCTGTCCCCGTCACCGTGTCTGCGCCGGGTCAAAAATCTTGAAGCCAACGGAGTGATAACGGGATACAGCGCCGACGTTGACGCTGCCGCGTATGGGATGGCCATTACAGTCTTCGTGCGTATCCGGTTAGAGCGACACAATGAAACGGACGTTCAGAATTTCGAAAAGCGCGTTCGGATGATCGATGAAGTTCTTGAATGCCACGTGCTGACCGGGGCAATGGACTACCAATTGCGGGTTTTGGTATCGGATCTCGATGCCTACGAGGAATTTATTCGTCACCGAATTCATCCGATCGGTGGGATAGCCTCGATCGATACCAGCTTTGTCTATGGAACAGTAAAAAAGACCGCCGTTTTTCCGCCCGGATAGAAAGATCGAGTCAGAATGAGTTGTTCCGAACTGGCTGAACATTTTAGCTGACTGATTTCTTCCCGCCTCAATTTCTCATTGTCAGCATCGGCTATTTCACGGAAGACGAAAGGTAAAAGAGGGCAACGTTGGTATGGCGTCTGTCGGCCACCTGAGAACTGACTTCGCGTCACTCTCGGCCGAACTGGAACTCCATTTAAAAGCTGGTAACGGATACTGTTTGGCACTGTCACGCCAATTTTCAGACTACCTGCGCGCTCATGTTCACGTTCCACTTGCTCCATAGATATCCAACAACAGGTCAGGATTCGAACCTTCTCCCGCCAGTTCTGACTTAAGGTCTTGGAGGATAGGCAAGAACTTCAACCTCCGCCTTTGGAAATTAGTATTGGACCCACGGCGGGCCTTCAGGTCTTGCTCTGTTTTCTCAATGATAGCCAAGAGGTCATCCGCCAACGGGTCGGCCCCGATCACCAATGCTGTAGGATCAACGAGACGCCATCTTACCAGGCCTGCAAGTAAGAAAGGCGCGTAGTTAAACATTGTATATTGACCGCCAATATTACGTTGAAAGTCCGCAATAGTCCTTTTGGTTAGCTTCTCTACGTCTTCTCGTTTCAGATAAGATGGAGCGGTGTCAGAACGAGACAGCATGAACGCCATGGCCGCGCTTTGTCGGTTCCAGATCCAGTCCTTAATTGACGAAGTCAGAAGCAACCGCATTGCTCTCGCTTCGTCCTCTTCGCTTCCGACGATGCGGCCAAGGCCCTGATATACGAGGACCCAACTTGCTTGATGCTTGACGAAAGGGTGATTGCGCCCGGACGCTTCAATACAGTCCATCAGCCACGTCGCGACATTGCGCGGGCATCGGCGGAACTGCCAACTCAAGAATTTGAGAGCCTCGTTGTCTTCCGTTCCGTAACCGCTTTCGCCCCTCAGGCGCTTTTCAGTAACCTCAAGCGCTTTGCTGGTCAGAATTTCAAACCGCTCAAGGGTTTCTGCCGTGATCTCCGGAGGCACGTCGCCATCACTTGAGATGCAGTATTTGCCAAATGGACGCTGTGAAAGCTTTTGCCGAAGGGTCGCCCAATCCGTGCGGCTGCGATTAGGTTCGGATTCGAGTAAAGTTAGCATACCCGCGGAACGGTCGCTGTCATGCCATGCCTCCATGCCGCAGGGAAGAACCAGACGCTTGGGAATTGATACTTGCGTATCCAAACTCTCTATGATCTCAGACCAGGGTCTTTCCTCTTCCAGTGCTTCATCCCAATCCACCACGAAATTCCGCCCCAAGTCCGGCGCTTCCATGAGGATTCGCGCTCGCCCGGCGGCCGGCTTCTGTTCTACCCAAAGCGAAACGGCGGCTTGATGCTTCAGGGGAGCTCCGAGCGATACGCTTGCCTTTCGAGGCCAGGGAGCTTCTTCTTTCCGCAGGAATACTGAGACGCTCTCCTGCCCTGCCGGAATTGCGAGAGATGCTGCTTCAGGGCTTCTGTAAATCCGACCTGCTTCGAGCGTTTCTTCTTTCCGTATAAGATCGAAGTTCTTTGCGCCGTCCGATCCGAACACGATGGTGGACAATCGTGGTAGAAAGTCGAAGAAGATCGGTTCCCCGTCCCCGGCTCGGCGTGCTGCTTCCAACGCACCTTCCGCAACAGCCGTTGCGGGAAGTGTATGCACCTCAACTGGCGACGCTTCCTGGATAGCTTCATTCAAGCGTTCCTTAAGCCTACCTTCCGCCAGTGTCTCAAAGATAACGATGTCGCAATCGGCCAGACTTAGCTCTGAACTCGGGATACTGACCGCTGCAGACGCATCATAATTGGTAAGGTCCAAGACCTCCCAATCACCGTTGGGCATGCGGAGCATCTCAGGATAGCAATCCATCCCTAAGCCAGCTTTTCCGACCGAATTTGCGATGGCACGATGAGCCGTTCGCGCCGAAAAACCGTCGGTTCCAACAGCGGCGTTGCGGGCACATTGGAAAAGAGACTCGTATCCAGCGTCGCACGGTATTTGGGCAGCGGCTTCGCGTCTCTCCGGAGCGAGAACATTCCTGGCGCTTCGAATACGCAGCTTTTGAACAGACAAGCCTCGGCGCTGATGGGAGACGACGCCTACAAGATGCCCTTCAGTAACCTGATCGCGATGAATGGCGAACAACGCGGTAAGAACAGGCCGCCAGACCAATGCACCATTGCGGAACTTCCCTCGAGCAACTGCTTCGAGAAGGTGCTCCTGGATGGCCTCATCGCCATCTGGGCCCTCATCGATCGAAACGACCGTGTTTGCTGAACCGCTAGCGGATCCCAAAAATGCCTGAGCGAGCTTTTCGACACTGTCATCCTGCTTTTCCAGCAGTAACCGAACGGGAATGCGTCTTTCTTCTGACCCGACATCCCCCCAACCACCACCGCGGCCATGCGGAGCAATGTCAGCCTGCGGTCCTCCGATCCAACCTGCGAGGCGGCTTTCTCCGATCCGCACAATCGACGAAAGTGGGCCACTTGGGACGATGTCGGTAGGCCCAACGATTTCGTCTTCTCCCGGAACAGAGTGCCAATTCTTCGCGACGAAATCCCGCCATCCGTTGAGGTCGAAACCGCACAGTTTTCGGTCGGTCATGTTGCGACCTCGTATAGCTCACTGCGAATAAAGTCGCGCACCGCTTGGAATCCCCTCGAGAGGTCTTCACCGGCAGGACCTATGGCGATTGCCGTAGCGTTCGCTCTCCCATGAGCTGCGCTCTCTCCCGCCGCGACTCCACGTGCTGGGGTCATGATCAGCCCATTCCGTAAAACTTCCGTCTGAGCGAGGGGCTGGATTTGGTGAAGCAGTTGAGCTGCCCCATGCACAGCATCCTCGAGGTCAATTCTACGCATCGCATGTGGCGTCCATACCGCGACCCTGCGCGGAAGGTCAGCCCGTTTTGGATCGGAAATTCTGAGGGCGACGTGCGCTTGTGCCGCGCTCAACATGATTCCTGGCCGCTCAGGGCGTGCTTGGACTTCAACAATGCGGTTGGTGTCGCGAAGCCAAAAGACGGCGATTGGCCGATCCTGATTGAACCAGCGTCCACCTGTTGCCTCACCGCTCCACGAAATCGGCGACTGAGCGACTAGTTCGGCCTCTTCCAATTCGTCGATGGCAAGGATGATCGACAGAACAGAGAAATCCGTCCAAGTTTCGGCCTGCCAAGCCCAAAGATCATCTTCAATTTTTCGGCGTAAAAGAAGCCTGAGCCATCCCTCATGAACCTCTCGATAGTTGCGATCTTGAATGAGAACATAGTTTGGTTGGACGCCGGCCGACGCGATCATGACACCAAGGTCGCTGAGTGTTCGCGACAATACTCGACAGGCCTTTCTAAAAGCCTCAACCTGTTTGTAGCGAGCACTGTCCTTTGCACGCGGGTGCTCACGGGTCCATTCGCGTGCAACATCTGCGGCAAGACGCGTGTAGGCATGCAGCACACGGTTCTCGAGCGTATCGAAATTCTCACGGCGAACCGTCGCAAGAATTCGTTGCGAAGAACCTGCACGTTCCGCAATGTTTCGCCCTGGCTGTCGGCTAAGCCACACCATCGAAGCCCGATCCATCTCCTGCACCCGATCAAGGGGAGTCAGCTCCCTGTGCCGACGTAGAACCCGGCGGATGCGTTTTTCCAGATCGCGAAGCACCGGAAGCATGCCCCGCGCCTGCCGAACGATCTCTGCCATTTTGGGCTCGGCTTCATCCTCGGCACGCTTCCAAGCATCCCTCAGGCGCCCCCATGTATCGCTCGGGTCTTCAATCGCTTCTTCCAGCTCTTGGATGCGCGCAAGAACTTCGTTCATGTGCCGAAGGGCCTCTGCGCCTTCTTCTTCGTCCGGAGTGGCAGGATCGTGCCCCGACCTTGGACGCACCGGGAAGCCCTTACGCGCAGGCCCGACAGCTTCCTCACGCTTTGGATATGGAAACAGAACTGTTCCGATATCGTTACCTCGGACGTTTCCTCTCAAAAGCGTCACGTATTCATAGCCACCTGGGTTCGCCCCTTGGTAGCTACCGATCAGACTGTCTTCGGGCCCAAAGGCTTCGTCCTCTCCAAAGGCTTTTGTCGCCCATGGACGGGCCAGAAACCGCATCAACGCGTGACCCCACTCCATACGAACTGTCCGGTTGCCTCGGCGAGGGACATTGACTCACCGATCGCTTGCGCCAGGGCGTCGTCCCTCAGATCGCGTTCCACAAAGTTTATCAATTTTGAGAATTGGGGACCGGCCATATCTGTTTCCACACCCCTGAGTTTCGGGAGAAGACGCATCTCGACCTGATCCGCGAGAGCGTCGTCGACACCACGGCCGCCTTCCACCTCGGGATAATTCGCTGCGTAAGCCATGATGGCACGTCCAAGCCGATGCCCGAAAGGCCGTTTGAAGTCCCGCATCAGATCAACCATTTGTTCGATCCGGCTGGTGACACTCCGGTCACCATCGACAGACACACTCGACCGCCCCCAGCTTTCCCATGTCTGTTGAGAAAGAGCCAACGTAGGCTCGACCGTTCCTTCTGCCCGTCCGTCCTTGATTTTCCTCGGGGCGGAAAAACGAAGGATATTTGCACGGTCTACAACTTTGTCGGACAGCGACTGCGTGCTTTCATCCTCATTCATCGTTCCCGCGAACAAGAGGTTGTAACCCGGAAAAATCCGGGGAGGCCGTTCCATGTTCGGAATTTCCAGCTCGATCTCAGCGTCCTTGCGTTCGTTTGCATCGCCGACATCTTCGGGGCGGGGGCGGCTTTCCAGCCTGCTGAGGAAATCCGAGAAGTAGTATTCGACCCTAGCGAGGTTCATCTCGTCCAGCAGGATCATCATCATGCGATCCTGTTCCGCGTCGTCGTTGTTCAGCTCGTCGAGCGCCCAAAGAGCGCGCGCCATGTCTGTGGGTCGGAACTTGCCTTCAATGTAGTTGTAGAAGCCCATCAGGTCCTGCGGACTGTCCCAACGCGGCTGCACCGGAACTTGCAAAAACCCGATGCCCATACCGGCCGCGTATTGACGCGGGAGTTGGCTTTTGCCGGTCCCAGAAATGCCGGCAAGGACTGCCATCTGGGTCGTCTCGTTGACTTTCATGGCTGTATGGAAGGCACGAAGCGTGCGAGCAGGATAGTCGAGACCTTTTGCGCGAAGGCGCCGTTCGACGCGTTTGATGGCATCCGCCTCGTTCTCTCGCGGCGCTTTGTCCCACGTCCTCATTGCCGTGATGACTGGTGGAGTTTCTTTGAGTTCGCGGAGAGGATCCGTTTCTCCGGTTTCCCCGTCGACAGTTCGACCTTCTCGGCGAGCTATCTCGGCCTTGAGGTGCGCCAATCGAGCGTCAAGCGCGCTCCTCGTTTCTTGGAGAGTTTCGATTTCCCCCTTGTAGCGACGCGTCTCTTGGTTCATCGCGGCTACTTCGGCACCCAACCGGGAGTGTTCGGTATGGGTCGCGGCCAATACTTCGTGTTCCGATGCTATGCGGCTTTCCAATTCCGCCAACTGGCTTTCTTGAGACGCTTTCCGACCTTCCAGCCGCGCATTTGACGCCTCGAGTTCGAACAAGTGCTCTTCGAGACGGGAGACTCTTTCCTCAGCTTCTTCGAGCTTCTGCTGTTGGTTGCGAAGCTCTTCGACACGCTTGGAAATTCGGTCATGATCTTTTTTCAAATCATCAGTGCGCTCGATGAGCTCTTCTGCTTTTTCCAGACGTTCCTTAACCTCCAGATACTCTGCCCGCAGCGGAGCGATCTCCGTTTCGAGTTGCTGGCGTTCGACAACAGCGTCCTCTGTTTCCTTGCGAACAGCCGCAACTTCGTCCCGGCGTTCTCGGAGACTCTCCCATTCTGTGAGGAGCTCCTCCTTCTGACGCCGCAGACCGTCGACCTCAGCCTGGATGTCGGTGACGATGGCCATCGCTTCTCGGCGTTTCTCGACTTCTGCTTCGAGGTCGTCCATGAGCCGCTGCTTTTCTTCAAGCCGCTTCTCGTAAACGGCAAGCTCCTCGATCGGGCCTGCTGCCGTTACCGCCCGGTCGTGGCGGGCGGCCAAAAAAAGTTGAACCACTGCGAGCAGTATCAGGATACCCGCAATCGCCAGCACAAGTATTGTATTGTCCGTAAGCATTCTCGGTTACCTCATTGATCGCTGCTCGATGGCTCAGAGTTGTCAGATTGAGCGTTTTCACCGGTGCCAGCGCTTTCACTCATGGTTGATACTGGTTCATGGTCCACTGGCTGTCGGTTCGACAGTTCCGCTCGCGTCTCGGAAAGCTCATCTTCCGCAGCAACGAGAGCCTCTCTCAAACGCCTGAGGTCAGCAGTCCGCGCGTTCAAAAGTGCCTCGATTTCTTCAAGTTGAGTGCGCTCGGCTTGAAGGGACGTTCGGGCGGCCTGCGCCGCAGTCGTGGCGGTCTGCGTCTCCATCTGGAGTTCGTCGTGTCGCTGTTTGAGGCGGTCGACTTCGGCCTTCAGACTGGAAGCTTGTCCTTTGAGATCAGCAACACGCCCGAGCTCTGTTTCCGCTTCTGTCGTGATCGAGCCCAAGTTGGCCCGATTTTCCTGAACCCGACTCTCGAGTTCGGGCAGCACTTCTTCAAGTGTCGCTCGACGTGTTTGCAGCTGATCTACCTCAGCCTTCAATTTGCTGAATTCCGCCCGTTTCTCGGAAAGTTCGGCCAGCTCTTCATCTGCCGATGCTATCTGCGACTGAAGTGTAGAAAGCTGAGCGCTTCGCGTCGATAACAGTTCCTGAGCGATTTTAAGTGTTTCCTTGGTTTCAGCGCGCTGAGCTTCAGCTCGCGTCACCGCGTTCTGTGCGACCTCCATTTCGTTTTGCAATAATGAAAGTCGCGTCTCTGCACCCGAGACACTTGCCTGCATGTCGGCCTTTCTAGCCTCAAGGTCATCGAGTTCTGAATTCAGCTTTTCAAGTTGAGCGTCTGCGGATGCTACCTTTTCCTGACGCGCGCGTAGCCTCTCCTCGGCAGCAACGGCCTCGTCTACCTTGGTCGCCAATTCAGTTCGTGCACTTGCTATATTCGCATTCAAATCGGCGCGGCTGTGTTCGAGTCGATCCTCGTCATTTCGCAGTTGTTCGACACGACGCTCCTGCGCACGAAGGTCTTCAACCGCGGGCGCAAGTCTATCCACTTCACGCTGGAGATCAATCCTTCTCTCTTCAAGGCGATCGACAACCGATTGCGTTTGATCGACACCCGCAGACAATTCTTGCTGGCTCTCTTTGAGGGTCTGCACCTCGCCTTCAAGGTCGACCACCTCTGTTGCGAGGCTATTTCTTCGCTGCAAAGCCTGATTAGTTTCGCGCTCAATTCGTTGCGCATCCGCAATCGTTTTTTGTGCTTCGGCCAAACGGTCTTGCACTGCAGTCAATTGGGCCTGGCTTTCTTCGAGACGAGCCTGCGCATCCGCCTCTCTCTGAGCCGCGCTTTGCCGGCTGCTTTCGGCGCTCGCGACTTCCTGAGACAAACTTTGCTTCTGGTCAGAAAGCTCGCGAAACTGCTCACGAGCAAGAGCCAGTTGCTGTTGCGCGGATTGTAGTTCCCCGGTGTAGTAGCCGAGATTTTCCTCGATACGGCCATATCGACGGTCGAGGGAGTTTACTTGCAGGACGAGAAAGCCCAAGGCAAGGATGGCCGCCCCACCCAGCCCCATCGCAACTGCGGTGTTCCTGCTCGACTTATGATAGGTCTTGTTCGACTCGGTCAAGACACCCCTCCATATCCCTTGAAAGTTCATCCACCCAGAACCGGCGCACCCGCCAACCCATGGACTTCAGTTGATGATCGCGCCAGAGATCGGACGTCTTTCGACGTCCGTCCGGGCTTTCGTGCCATCTGCGTCCGTCGACCTCGAGGTCGAGCTTTACACCATTCGCTCCAAACAACGCGAAGTCGAGCCTTCGCCCAGCTATTTCGTGCTGGGGCTGCGGATCCAGACCGCGGTTCTTCAGAGCATGGTAGACTTTGCGTTCCCAATCGCTGTCGAAGACCCCTTCGCCACGTTTAGTCCGTGCTTCCGTCGCCCTCGCAGCGAGCTTGGCCAGCGCCTTCGATTGCCCTGAACGTGCAAAATCGAGATCGCCGAAGATCATCGCAACCGCCCGGGCCCGCGAAATCGCAACGTTCAAGCGACGTGTATCTCGCTGAAAGAAGGTCAAACCAGACTGCGGGCTGCGTGGACCAACGCACGGCGAGAACATGATGAGATCCCGCTCCTGTCCCTGGAAACCGTCCACTGTGCCAACCTTGAGCTCGCAGGCAATGCGCTTGGGTTCATCCAGAACGGCATCGACCGCGCTCTCTATAGCGGCCACTTGGGCGCGAAACGGCGTTATGACCCCGATGCTTCCCGTGTATTTGTCTTCAACGATCAGCTTTTTAAGGTGGCGAACAATCGCGCTCACTTCCGACGAATTGACGTTGCCCATTTGCGGGACCGCGGGCGCAGGAACATGTTCCCATGCGAGGCCAGGGCGCACCCCTTCTGGCACTCTAAGACGCCTCGGGTCATACGAGGTCTGCAACTGGTTGCCGTAGAAGTTCTCGCTGATGTAATCGACGATCGGGCCCGCCGAGCGATACTGGTGCTTCAACGTAATCCTGTTTTTGGCAACAGACACGCGCGATGCGAAATCGAATAGTGAACGGCGGCTTTGTGCGAAGCGCCCCATTTTGGCAACCGGCAGACCTTGAGCCTGCATCAGATTGCGGTCCTGAGCCTGACCGAGTTGAGGGATGAATGACAATTGTCGATCGTCCCCAACAACGACCGCCCGCTTGGCGCGCGCCAGCAACGGAACGGCCGTCGCGATGTCGCATTGGCTCGCCTCGTCAAAAATCACGAGGTCGAACAGCCCGTCATCAAGAGGTATGCGTCGAGGCGTTCCCAAGATCGACGCAAGCCACAAGGGCCGATGTGAAATGAGGACGCGCGAAAGGTCTGTGGGGGGATGTCCTCGCCCACCGTCGAATGTCCAGTCATCGTAGAGTTCTGCGATTTCGCGTCGCCCGTCCTCCGGGAGATGTGTCCGGGCAGACAGAATGCCAGGCAGGAGTTTCTCGGTCGCTTCCCGAATCTTCTCGCCTAGGGCGATCGGGTCGTCAGGTGTCCCAAGCGCATCGCGTTCAGATCTTTTGTCGGCCAGTGCTCTTTGAAGTTCTCTGAGGCTCATACCGGGACGAAACGAAGCACGGTCTGTCGCCGGCGCTTCTTTGGCGAGGCGCTTGGCGAAAAACGAACCAATCCAAGAGACAAAGCGGAGCAGGGGACTTTGTTTTGGTCCAACGTCTTCAGGGTCTTGGTTGTCGGGTCGCCCGCGATCCTCTCGGACTTGAATGCGGTCCAGAATATCGGAAATTTCGCATTCCAAATCCGTGATCTTGTCGATCATGGTGACCATTTCGCTTCTTGCGATCGCGTCGCTTTTAAGCTGGCCCAATGCAAAATCGTCAACAGGGGCGTTGCGCGTCACATTTTCGCTGTCGATGAGCTGTTTGAGGGCGTCCTTGAAGCCCGTATCCGTCTCATCATTCGGGTTCAGTGTCCGGATGGCGAATGGGACGTCCGGAGCAAGAGAGCCAAGACGGTCCTCCACAGCATCAAGCGCCTGATGGTTCTTGGAGGCGACGAGAACACTGCCACCATCTGCGAGCACTGACGCGGCCATAGATACGATCGCTTGGCTTTTGCCAGTCCCAGGCGGACCGGTCACGACAGTCAAAGGTGCTTGGCATGCTGATCGAACCGCGCGCAACTGTTCCTGGTTTAGCGGAACAGCGTCGATTGCAGCAGCCTTGTCCGTGCCGTCTTGAACGTCTAGCCCGAATACTGCGCCAAGCGCAGTTCTCTCAAGGCGGTCCTTCGGCCATGTCGCAATTGCATCCAGGTCACGAGCAGCCCCCGCGGTGAAGGAAGAGTCAGTCGGAAGGAAGATCGCAGCGCTGTCAAAAATCCCTTGAGCCGAGGCATCGAGCTGAGTGGCGAGGTCCGCGCCGACAACGCGACCACGTATCTGACTGGCAACGGCAATCCTTACCTTCTCCACAAAATCCTGAGCCCGCAGTCCCAGCCCATCGTCCGCGAAAAAAAGGTCAGCGAGGTCGTCGCGCTTCCAACCGCTGGCACGAGCGGCACTTTTGACCCAATCAGGGTTCACCAGGACATCATCGGCATCAATCGTCAGGATTAGCCGGTCATCCTTGCGTTCCCAAGCTGCTGCGAACATACCAACAGGTTGGAAGACAGGAACTCCGCCACGTCGGCCAACCGCCATCGGCCAACCCACTGCGAGTGCGTTCTCGTGACCTTCCCTTCGCACCAGAGCCTCTCGAAAGACAGGATCAATCGCGTCGAGTTCGATTGAAACAGTCAGAGTTCGCCCTTCTTCGGGACTGATAGGGCCACGCCCAGAGATCAACGCCCACTCGATTCCATGTTTGTCGAGAACCTGGGTCGTGGCTCCTCGTGGATCGGCACGCAAGGCCGAGCGCCAATATCTCAGCAGCGCCTGCGGATCCGGAGCATCTGAACTTTCGTCCTCTTGATCAGGAAGGTCGACCGCCGTCGGTTCCAAGGAGAAGGAAGCGTTGGCAGCGAGAATGACATCAACGAAGCCCTCCGGTCCTCTACCTCTCGAAGCCGACACGCTCTCATGTCTGGGTTTTAAACCGTCGACCTTTGCACGCCAGCGACCGTCCTTGCCTTTAGCTATCAAACCATCGCGAAATAGAGTCTCCAGTTCGCTTAGAGTCGCAAGCCGCTTGTCATGTGAGAAAGCCGCACCAACGAGAACAATCAATTCTTCTGTCGTCCGACCTCGCGGAAAAGCCCGAACCGTCTTCAAAACCAGTGACATGCTTCAGGCCTTCTACCAAGCTGGAGTCCTTCGGACAACCGAGACAGGATGTTTGAATAGCGTCTGCTGCACTTAATACTCCAACTGACAACGAAAAATTAGTTTCAAAGCCCACCTTTCAAACCAGATAGACATCAATTCTCAATACTTTTCAACCGACTAACGCGCACATTCACCTGAATCCGAATTAACAATCGATCTCCTCAGTTAGATTTGTTGCAGAATGCATCCCTGTGTAGAAGTAACGTCTCCACCGCGACCAAGTCTCTTGCGGCATACTTTGGTAGCCTCCTTGGTTTCTTGCATTTAAGCGACAGCGCTTTAACGGTTTCGACAACTTACTCATGTAACTCGTGAATACACACGGATTGGCAAGCATTTCTCGCGATGTCGCAGAGATGCGCGTGATGAGTCAGGTAGATCACCTGACCGCTTTTGCTCATCTCAGCTAGCAGGCCGAAGGCCTCGGCGGCGCGGTCGTCGTCGAAGCTTTCCATGATGTCATCGGCAATGAACGGCACTGGGCCATTGTTGCGAGCAAACTCGTGGTAGCGATCCCAGGCCTACTTTGCGTCGCGTGCAGCTCCTGCGGCGCCTCTGTGCGCTTAATGAAAACGTATAGCATGACGGCAGTTGGGAATGGTTGAACTGATAAAATTCGACGGATCCCTCTGGAAATATAAAAAGTTTTCGGTGATGTCCTATTTGACGGTTACAAACACGAACTCCGGCAGAACCACCTCCTATGCATCGCGGCGGAGTGTTTGGTGGAAGGCTTAACCTGCGTCTTCTTTTCGTCATGTAAGTATAGCGGCGATTTCTCCGCGTTAAAAATTGGTGTTTGGATGAGGCGCGACAGATTTGGAAACGTAGCCAGCACGTGTCATTCACCGCTACGGTCGAGGTCGGTCCTTTAGCAGACAAGGAAAGCGCCACATAAGACTATTTGCCTTCTCAAAGCCGTGGTGGCACTCACGACCAAGCGTCTCTTCGCAACGATTTCTTGTTGTTGGGGGTAGCGGCATTGCGAGGCTCAACCCGCTCGGATAACTTCAAGCACAGTCACGGCGAGGAACTGACTTGGAGATGAAATCACAGCAAGCGCATAAGTGCTATCAAACAAAAACCTGGTATGACCAGGATACCTATCCCGAAAGACTCAATGCTGCTTTTGTCGGGTTGAAAGGAACTTTGCCCAATTATGTGTTTTGGATAGATAAATACTGCGATGTCGCAGGTGATGCTCCTGTTGTAAAAGGGAGCATACACATTGGAGAATTAGCTTTACGCAACAATCGCACTCCGGGCGAACCCGCGTCAAACTTCACAATTGAAGACCTGTTTGACGCTATTGACGAAATGCTTCGCAGCCGCATAAGACCTTTTGATCTGCTGACAACAGTGAAACTTTGCTCCATCATTTATGGGGACTACCCAATAACATCGGGTGATGTCCGAATTGATGTGGAAATAGACGGTTCATTGGATAGTTACTTAAGTAAAACAAAAGAAGAAAAGCAAAAACAAGCTGCAATATCGGGTTTGGATTTGGATAAGGAATACACAGACCTACTTTTTCGAGACATCAATCTAGCCAGTATTAGGTATATAACCCACGGAGACTACCATCATGGATATGGCCCCACAGACAGCATGAGACTCCACTTGGTTGTGAAAGACGCAAAATTATCAAGCGCCTACGAATTGCAGATTTCATGGAGCATTTTAGGTCAATATAACCAAAATTTGTTGAACTACAGTGAAGGAGATTGGGTCGAGATTAGCCAAACAGAGATGATCTTAATTGAACGTATATTTCCGTATTTCCTTTGCCTTGAAGAAATTAAGAATAATTTCCAAGGTCGAATTTTGTATCCCCGTTACGATGAGTTTGATGAGAAACTATTAGCGAATATGATGCTAGAAGCCTTTCTCCGTTCCCACGAGTTTGCAAAGTCAAAAGAACAAGGCTTTAGTTTGTTTAACAATTATGCCTCAATTTGGTTCCGCCGATCTGACAATAGTCTTGGGTTTGAAATAGATGTGTAATGAAAACTTAGTTGCTTGAATGTGAAAGACCGATTTTGAAAAAATCTTGTTTAGCTCTCAAGTGACTGTTGAAAACGCTAAAATTCAAAATGATCGGTTGAAGGAAGTCGAGCGCAGGTTTGTCGTATCTTTCGCGACGCTGAACCCAAATGGAATATGCTTAGCGGACTTTTGGCGCTCCCTAAAAAACAGTCTACTCCCACCAAGGAATCTCTGGTTCCCCTAGAGCCCTAAGCTTAACATTGACGCGATGCAGAGGGTTGGCATTTTTAAAGTAGAGATTGTTCCGAGCGGTGGGATGGTAATTTCTAACTGGTCGATCGCCCTCTGCTTTTGAGAGACGCAGTTCATCGACAGTTCGTTGAGCATCACCACCCAAGAGCAGAAACACAAGATTGCGATCCTGTCGGTCATTTAGATGCTGCAGAAGATGAGACGCAACAGGTCTCCACAAAGCCATGTGGTATTCTTTGTCCTGCTTGCGCGTGAAGGTCCACGCGGAGTTTATGAACAACACTCCGATAGCCGTAAGCCTATCGAACTTCCGTCTGATGAACGCAGCTCGGCCTTCTGGGTCGTGACAGACGGCGGGCCTATTAGCCCCAGGGCGTAGTTCGGACGCAGATTGTCCAAGCGCGCACAATGCTGGCCGCAGCGCGCGACGATGTATATCTTCGGTCCCGTCTTCGAAGGCGCGTCCTGTCGCGGCGGCGACGTCGGGATAAGGATCCTGGCCCAAGACAATAACTCGAACTCGATCAGGGTCGATTCCGTCGAAAGCTCGACAAATATGAGAATCTGTCGGAGCATTGTTTATCCCTAAATTGCGACGCCTTGGAAAAATCTGGATGTTATCATGGATTTCAACACTTTCTGGTATCGCAGCGAGGTTGATTTCAATGTCTCTGAACACACCTTGCCATGCGACCGGAAGATCAGCCTTCCACCCATCTAGGTGCTCTTCCACCTTGGTTCTCAGCAGCATTTCTACCATCCTCCCTAATTCAACAGTGGCGCTGAAGAGTCGCTGGCACAAGTTGAAACCCTCCCGGCACAGGTGCATCCTACCCGTTCACCGCGCCCAAAGAGATAGGTCCGGGCAAAGACAGACTTACAATATGCGTGGTCGAACAGTTCAACGGGATCGAGGACCATATCAAGCCCGTAAAGGAGATTCCACGAGCCTCACAGAACGCCAGAGAAAAGCCCTGAGCCTGCTTCCGGATAAGACAGGCTGGTTCTGGGTCTCCAACAAGAAGACGGGCATAGAGTGGCCCGTCTTTTTTGATAAAGCCGCGGCCACCAAACCAGACTGCTACGACATACTCTCCGGCCTCCACAAGGAAACCGCATGTGCCTGCAGCCGGATCGCAGATGACATCCTTCGGCGTGGGAGCCATAAGGTTGACCATGAGCTGAATTATGTGGCGGGGTGTTCGGAATTGGCCATTCTGCCCGGCGCTCGCTATCTTGCCGAGCATGTATTCATAGACATCGCCTTTGGTGTCGCGGTCATCCATCGGGATGTCATCGAGCTGCTGAACCACTTTGGCCAGCAAACTCGGGTTCGAGAAGCCAAGCCGCGCATCTTTCATGTGTGTGCCGTAAGATGAGCCTTCCTCGCCCAGCTCACGAAGGAACGGGAACACATGCTCGTCGACGATGCGCATCATCTCTCGCGAATCGAAATTCTTGAAGCGCGACCAGCGGAGGTTCTCGTATGGCTCACCCTTGGGGTCATTCCCGGCTGGAAAGATGCGACGCTCCATCTCGACGTCGAGCATTTCGGCTTTGCTTTCCTCGACAGTGTGCAGATCGTCCAGCCGCTTGATGAACAGTAGGTAAGTGATCTGTTCGATCACCGAGAGCGGATTGGAAACACCTCCCGACCAGAAGGCATTCCAGATTTGATCGACTTGGGAACGGATGGGGCCTGTGAGCATGTTGCAATCGTCTTCTTGTTTTCAGTTGGGCGCAGGTTAGCGAGATCAAAAGTGAATGGTAGGTCGAAATGAGAGTTGCTGCTTCGACCGGGTCCTGAACCTCTATCTTGAGGCAGTCTTCGAAGAAACAAGTGGTTCGCCTGTCATTGGCAGAAAATCGCAAGGGATTGTCCGAAGTTCAGCCAGAAGTGATCATTCCGCATATTTGTTGCGCCTGAATCGGGATTGGAGTTTTGGCTCGAATATAGAAGAATCTTTTGTTTATTTTCAATGATTTGAAAAATATTTGGAAATCCAAAATGCATCCCACGTCGCGAACGCTATAGAGTAAATGATTTTGCCAAAATGAAGGAGCGCACTTTGTCCCCGCCGTATACCCCAAAGACACTCGCAGAGCGCTGGAGCTGCAGTTCTGAAACTGTGCGTCAGCTCTGCAAATCTGGCCAGCTCGAATACTTCAGAGTTCGCCGTCAGTTTCGCATCCCCGCGCACAAAGTAGAGGAATATGAGCAGTGCAGGAATATAGCATCGGTCGACTCAACAACCGCTTCGTCGTTGTCTGGTATGAGGAAGATGGACGCAGACGTAGGTATCGTCTTGACGCGGACACCCTCGAAAGCGCGGAAGCCGAAGCCCGTGATGTCCTGCTCGCCCAAACAGCCGGAAAGGATGAACTGACCGTGGCAGCGATCTGGAATGCTTATAGTGTGACAGTCGAGGGTCGGCCGGCGCACGATAGCATGCGATACACTGGCCGTTCTGTGCTACCTTGGTTTGGCGCCTTTCGCCCGGATCAGATAGGCGTGCAAGACTGTAAAGCCTACACCACCGATCGGCGGCAGGCAGGTATTCAGGACGGCACGATCTGGACACAACTTGGGAAGCTAAGGACCTGTTTGAATTGGGCTGAGAAGACCGGGCTGATTGATAGGGCACCCTACATCGAGCGCCCCAGCAAACCGGCCCCCAAGGAGAGGTATCTGACGCGCCAGGAGATTTCACGGCTCTTGGCAGTCGACTGCGCACCGCACATCAAGCTGGCTACATGGCTGATGCTGTCGACGGCGGCTAGGGTAACGGCTGTGTTAGAACTCACATGGGATCGGGTCGATTTTGAACGTCGTCAGATCAATCTCCGCACTGGCGGCGGACAGAGGAAGGGCAGGGCCATCGTCCCCATGACCGAGAGCCTGTATTCTGCGCTTTTGAATGCCCAGAAGGCCGCATTATCTGAGTATGTCGTGGAATGGGCTGGCGGACCTGTGAAGTCGATCAAGAAAGGCTTCAAGGCGGCCGCAGTCGCGGCGGGCCTGCCTGATGTTTCACCACACGTGCTGCGACACACAGCTGCAGTTCATATGGCGGAGGCAGACATTCCGATGGATGAGATTGCTCAGTTTCTCGGCCATTCAGACTCTCGGATCACCGCGTCCGTCTATGCACGCTATAGCCCCGAGCACCTGCGTAAAGCTGCCAACGCGTTAGAGTTCGACTAATGCTCAGGTTCAACGAACCTCGGATCACTGTCTTGAAAACAACAAAGGCGCCCTCAGGCGCCTTGTTTTATTGGTCGGAGTGAGAGGATTCGAACCTCCGACCCCTGCCTCCCGAAGACAGTACACGGGCGGCTGTTTGTCTGACGCTGACATACGCTGAACGCCTTCTTTACACACACTTCACTGCACAAGAACGTCCATGTTGTCAGGGACTTGAGTGTCGCATGCCGTGCTATGAAGTGCAACACGAGACGTGTTCAGCGGTGCACCTGACATGCACGGCAATCACACGATGTGTTGTGTCAAACACTGTAGGAAGTGCAGCGTGGTGCAGCGGTAGTGCAGCGGCACGTCACACACAGATACGAAAGACCTGGGCAATCAGCGCAAACACTCCCCCGCCAAGTTCCCAAAGACGGGGAGTTGAAGTGCGGTGCTTGTGGGGGTGATGTCGCTCATACCCCTTTTTCACGTTTCAATCTCCTTCGCGATGTCGTTGAGCAATCTTTTGGCAGACTGTCACAAGAAACTGTCTCGAAAACGAAAGCCCGAGAGTACATCGGTGGCCATGTTTCAAACAGTAGGTAAGTGCATCTGCGGAACAAGTCCGAACGCAATACACACACAACCTGATGGAGACGAAACCAGATGATGACAATCGGTGAAGCGTGGTATTTCATCATCGGTGCGTTTGCACTGTGTTACGCGCTCAGCGTGATCGGGGGACTGTTTGCAGTCTGGAGGCAAGATCAGTGGGACAAGCGCACCAAAAAGAGATGGTCTGAAGAGAGCAAACTGCAAAGGAAAGCGGAAGAAGACACGCAACGACAAACATACGTCAACTTGCTGCGACAGCGCAGCCAGTGGCCGGAAGAGCAAAACGAGCGTTGAACAGATCAAGCAAAGGTCCACGTCCACTTGCAACTTTGCTCGACTGTTTCTCAGGTTCCAGCGCGTGTGCATGCCCATCTTTTGTTGTTTCAACCCGCACACGCGACAGGATTGAAAGCTGCGGCACTCTCTCGGAAACCTTTTGAAATACCAATCCGTAGTCAGGAGATGGGGATCACAACGGTTACAGTGGCGTTGTATCACTTGAACTGCACGCATGCGGTCTTTGACCCACTTTGGCTGTGGTTGCGCAGTAGGGACATCGAGATTGTGTAAGATGACAGGGCGCAAGCGCGAGGGGTTTGGTTTCTGGCACGCGTTTCGCGCGCACACTTCAGTTCTTACAACATGTATGACAGTTTGCTTGGGTTCTTGAACGAGAGATCGGCAACACGCACGCACAGTGTCGGAACTGTGTACCTGCACTCGTCTGGCATCAGGTCGTCTCCGTCAGGCTCGAAAGTGCCGCCAGGGTTCCAACTCCCAAGCGGTTTGCAGTCTGCAAAGTCAAACGGGTTCACCATCGCCTGCACCGCAGCAAGGAAGCGAACATGTTTGTGCGATGGCAACGCGTGCACAAGTCGGAGCGCGATGTCATCCGTCCATGATGAACTGCGTTCGCGTCGGCGATCAAAGACAGGGTCAAACATCACTTCGCCGTTGATGCGCTTCACGCTTCCGTCTTCGTTGAGTTTTGCCTTTGGTCGATACCCAAGGACCGTCATGCGTGTCGCTGTGCATGCAGCATCAAGCAGCGTGTTGACCTGTACGTTTGCCTGATCTGGCTTCTCCGAACTTGAACAGTTCCCCAGAGAGCCTCCCCCTGTATCTGAGGAAGTGTTCAAGTTTGGAAGGCTGTTCTTGTCTTTCTCGCACTGAGTGTCGTCACTCTTGTCTTGTTGGCCGATCATACTGACAGAGTGGCCCTCTGAGTTTGTTTGGCCATCAGTCATCTCATGTCACCTCCCTCTTTTGGTTTCTGTCGAGCCTCTCAGTTCGTAAACGCATCTTCGCCCCGCTGTCGCGTCCGTTGGCTCTCCGTCTCGGCTTCGCCGTGACCTGCTCTGTCTTTGCCGCTGAGTTGATGTATCGAAGCGCACCTTGCACCGTTTGTTCGGCGTAGCGAACACGCGCCTCACCCACTCTTGATCTGATCTTCTCAGAGTAAGCCAGCAGTGCCGCAGTGACCTCTTCTGGAGCCGCGCCGCTTGAAAGCAGAAAGGTAGCCATGTGAGCGTCAGCCTTACTCGTGTCATCGGGAAAAAGTGCAAGTGCCTCGCCAAACATCGCTTGCATGAGCGCATCGTCAGTGATCGCTGCAAAGTCGATGTCCGATGCACCGCTGCATGCTCTCTCCGATGCTTGTGTCTTTGTCAGAGCGGCCCTCTCACGCGCTTCTGCCAACAGGCGCGAGTTGAAACGAAGGCGCGGTGTGTGATGACGATCTTGGTGCAACAGAACGAGCGGTGGCGTTCCATCTTCCAGCGCTCGGCTGGGTTTCGGGTTGCGTGTTGTCGGAACTCTGCCGTGTTGTGTTGGTTTGGCGCTACCACGATCACCTGCGTACTGTTCGGCCAAGATACGGCAAGCCGCAGCGTGCACATCAAGCGTATGGTTGCGACCGGAAAGAGTGACCCATGCTTGGAAGTTGTCAGGGCTGGTTTCCACAACTGCGCTCGGTCTGACACCATCACACGCCATCAGGTGCAGTGCATCGGCGCTGATGTCGTCAACGAGTACATGGGTCAGTGGGCCATCAGGACGGAAAAACACGTGGTGCCTTTGTGCCGACATCGCCGCGAACCAATCGGCTGATTTGATGAAACTCTTGGGTGTGTACTGACGCCAAGCCACGACTTTGCCGCCAAGGGAGATGATGCGTATGTCGAACGTGTCACAGGGCAGCGCATCAACCAGTTTGTGAAGCCAGATGCGACGTCGATCAGTCATCACGGCCTCCTTGGTTCGCGGTGGGCACAAGGCTGTCTTCCTGAGCGACCTTTGATCCAGACCCCTCGGCAAAGCGAAGCGCCGCCCCTGTCATCTGATGACTTTCAAGCCGCTTTGCTTGATCTCGGGTAGCCGATCGGGTCTCACTACGATCGTTCTGACGCCGCAGTGCTCTCAGCCAGGTATCGACCTCACACTGGTCGAACTGCACTCGACCTCGAAGCCGATACCAAGGAGGACAAGCCGCAGTTTCGCCGTTCCGACGATCCATCATCATGCGGCTCAGAGTTCGGAGTGAGACCCCGATGCGATCTGCGGTTTCTTGCTTGCTGATCGGTGGCAAGTTGGCGGCTCCGATGTCTGGTGATTTGGTGCCGCCTGCGCAACGCCACTCCGACAGAGTGATGGCACGTTGCGGTCTTTGGTCAGGACTTCTGGGACAGTCTCCCAGTATGTCCGAAGGTGGCACGAACTGGCCCAGAGATCAAGCCCAAAGATACCACATCTTGTGTTCATGCGGCGATCATGCGCTGTATGACACAACATGCAGTGCATGTACTCGCGCTACATGTCACTCAACAGCATGTAACTTGGCGACGATGTCCGACGCTCGCAGCCTTGCGTATCTTTCAAGAAGCACGCCCGCGTCGCGATGCCCGGTAAGTACTTGCACTTCGGCCACTGACCACCCTTCCAGCAGCTTGTCTGTTGCGGCTTGCGCGCGTAAGTCATGCAGCCTGATGTCTTCGACACCGGCACGCGCACGCAGCCTCTGCCATGCCAGTCGCACGGCGTTCTCAGTGATGGGCAACACTCTGTCATCAGCGCGCGGCAACGTGGTCAACACCTGAACAGCCATCGGGCTGAGCGGCACAAACCGCGCATGTCCGTTCTTGGTCATCGACAGCAACGCGACCCGTTGTTGCAGGTCAACGTCACACCAGCGCATCGACAGCAGTTCGCCGCGTCGGCAAGCCGTCTCACGTGCCAACACGATCAGAGGCAGCATCAACGCGTTCTTGCAGTGCCCCGCCGCATCAAGAAGCCGTTGCCACTCATCGTCTGTCAGCCGTCTTTCGCGGCGGGCACTGATGCGTGGCCGCTTCACGTGGCGCACTGGGTTGGCATCGTCGTCGTCAAGCTGATGGTCGATGGATGTCTGCATCAACGACAACTCACGCACCACAGTGGATGGCTTGGCTTCTTGTACACGTCGGTCGCGCCACGCTGCGACATCGGCAGCAGTGAGCGCGTCGATGCGCAAAGTTGCCAACTTCGTACGAGCAAGCGCGTGCAGCCGCCATCGTTCGCTCGGTGTCTTGTCTGCCAACTGGTGCAGTGCGTCTGACAGTGAAACAGTCGTCGGCTTGGGCTTGCACAACTCGCCACGTTCTGCGCGTATCTCCGCATCGCGTGCCCACATCACTGCATCGGCTCGCTTCGTGAACGTCTTGCTTGCTGACCGGCCTGCACGTCGCACCGTCGCCTGCCACTTGCCACTTGGTCGCTTGTTGATCGTCGCCATCTCGCATCTCTCCTTGTGCGAAGATGGACGTCTTGCGCCGTGTTTACGTGCTTGGTGCAGCGGTAGTGCAGCGATCAGACAACTGACATGGTGCCAGTGCGTGCAACTGCATCCAGATGTGTCAACAACATCAAGCAGTTGATTTGGTCGGAGTGAGAGGATTCGAACCTCCGACCCCTGCCTCCCGAAGACAGTGCTCTACCAGGCTGAGCTACACTCCGACCGTGGCGGGTGATCTATACCCGGCGGTTCCGATGCGCAAGAGGATTTTGGGGCTTGGACGTGGGAAATCGTTGGCGGAACAGGGCACGGCAATTTGATAATCGGAGTCAGCCGAGTGGATCCGTTTTGTACAGGCGAATTTTTGTGCCGCCATGGTCGACCACCGGGCCTGGCGCCAATAGTGGAAGACGGGTTGACCTAGCCAAGGAAGCAGAACTGGTCACTATTCCAACTCTCCATCCCTGAAACCGGCTCATCAGGGCTTTGCCCAGTGCACCATAGACTGAACGCAGGCGCTTTTCATCCCCGATACGTGCTCCATAGGGCGGGTTAACAATAACCAGGCCTTCGGGGCCTTCGGGGGGGTTAATGTCGCTGACGGATCGCAGTTGAAAGCGCGTCACATGGCTGACCTGCGCCCGATTGGCGTTTGCGGTTGCCGCTTCGACAGCACCCGCGTTCCTGTCCGAACCGCAAAAGGTCATTGCACTTTCTCTTTTGGAATTGCTTTCGCGCATCGACTGCCACTGATCGCAATCAAAGCCTGCCAGGTCCTCGAACGCGAAGCGGCGCGATCGGCCGGGCAGTAGTCCGAGTGCAATTTCGGCAGCCTCAATGACAAAGGTGCCCGACCCGCACATTGGGTCAAGTACAGGCTCTTCCCCTGTAAACCCACATTCTCGTAAGAACATAGCGGCCATCGTTTCTCGCATTGGGGCTTTGGCGATTGCTTCCTTATGTCCGCGCTTATGTAAAAGCTCGCCCGAACTATCGACCGACAAAGTGCAAATGTCTTTCTCGATGCGCAGCAAGACCCTAAGACCAGCCTCGGATGAAATCGGAGCGCCTAACGTCTCAGAGATCGCGCGCTCAACCCTTTGCCGGGCGGCCCCTGCGTGGTAAATCCGGGATTTACGGCTGGTTGCCTCTACCTTTACCGGAATGTCGGAACGCAAGAACGCGCCCCAGGGAAATTTGCGGGCGCGTTTGTCCAGCTGAGCCAGATGCACCGCTGGGAAGCTACCCAGACGCACAAGAACCTTGTTTGCGCCCCTTAAGGTCAAATTGGCGCGCCAGACTTCTGACCAGGACCCGCGACACGTCACACCACCGCGAACCGCTTTTGCACCGGCGAATCCGTGCGCCTGCACCTCAGTGCATAGTGGTGCTTCCAGGCCGGGTGTTGCGATCAAAAAAATGTCGAGGTCTGCGTTTTTTTCCATTCGAGTTGCTTACACCGGAAGTACAGCGGGTGCGACACGCTTTTTTTGCGGCTGAAATGTTTCAGTTTGCCGGGGAAATAGCGGGAATGTGTAGTCCCAAGATAACTTTTGGCGGTAACAGGTTTGCGTTTAGAGGCATCCCCGCGTAAAGGGTCCATGATCGGAATAACGCCAGCGGATTCTGGACACATTTTGACGCTTTTGCGACGAATGGTAAGAATTTCCGCGGTATTGCATGACCCCGAAAGGGCGTCGACAATGCAGGCGCAGCAAAAAAGGCTTGGAAGAACGTAGCAACATGCAAACTTTCAAACTGAAAAAAGGGTTGGATCTGCCGGTTGAAGGCGCTCCTGACCAGACCATCCATCCGGGGCCGGAGTACAAGACTGTCGGTGTGTTGGGGGATGACTATATCGGCCTTAAGCCAAAGATGTTGGTACAGGAAGGCGACTCGGTGCAGCGGGGGGCTCCGTTGTTCTGTCATAAAGATGCGCCAGATGCGATGATGGTTGCGCCTGTCAGCGGTAAGGTTGTCGCCATCAACCGCGGTGCCCGTCGTGTTCTGCAAAGCGTCGTGATCGAAGTGTCGGACGCAAATGACACAGGAGTGGATTTCTCTGGCGTCGGCGATGCGGATACGGCTGAGGGCGTGTCTGCCAAACTGTGCGCTGCTGGTTTGTGGACCGCGTTTCGCACACGGCCTTATTCGAAAATGCCTGAACCGGGCAGCGCACCGGCTGCGATTTTTGTCACCGCTATGGACAGTGATCCGTTGGCGGCAGATGCGGCGGCTGTTATTCAAGAAGCATCCGACGCGTTCACTGCCGGTCTGAGTGCCATCAGCAAGCTGACAGAGGGTGCGACGTACCTATGCCAAAAAGAGGGTGACGCGATCCCCGGCGCAGACTTGAACGGCGTGGAAACCGCAGCATTCTCTGGGCCCCACCCTTCGGGTCTGGCGGGAACCCATATTCATTTTCTTGAACCCCTTACGGGCGACAAGCAGGTCTGGACCATTGGCTATCAGGACGTCATTGCCATTGGCCGACTTTTGCTGACTGGTCATCTTGATCCGAACATCGTGGTCGCTCTGTCTGGTCCTGGAGCACGTCAGCCACGTCTGGTCCGTACCGTTATGGGCGCATCCACGGATGATCTTACCCGTGACGAGGTGAATGTCGACGGAACACCTCGGATCATTTCCGGCTCGATCCTGTCAGGTCAGCACGCAGATGGCCCGACGGCCTATTTGGGTCGTTTCGCACGTCAGATCAGCATTATCCGAGAGGATCACGACCAAATTCCGATGGGTTGGATTCGCCCAATGCCGTCGAAATATTCGGTCCAGCCGGTTTTGGGATCGGCATTCGCCAAAAAACTGTATGCCTTCACGTCCAACCTGAATGGTGGGCGTCGTGCGATGGTGCCGACCGGAGTGTTCGAAGAGTTGATGCCGCAGGATTACCTGCCCACACAGCTACTGCGCGCCTTGTTGGTGATGGATACCGACACCGCCCAAGCCTTGGGCGCATTGGAGCTGGACGAAGAGGATCTGGGTCTTGTGGGCTTTGCCTGTCCGGCAAAATATGAATACGGGCTGGCGCTGCGCGACTGCCTGACCAAGATTGAAAAGGAGGGCTGATCCAAATGGGTTTGCGCAGCTTCTTCGATCGGATCGAGCCGAACTTTACCAAGGGCGGCAAGTACGAAAAGTATTTCCCCATCTACGAGATGGTCGAAAGCTTTATCTACACTCCGAAAACTGTGACCACCGTTGCCCCTCATGCACGGTCTTACGTGGATATGAAGCGGATCATGACTTATGTCGTGATCGCAACGATCCCCTGTATTCTGTGGGGGATGTACAATACCGGCTACCAAGCCAATTCGGCTATTGCCACGCTTGGGCCTGACTCGGCCACTGGTTGGCGTATTGCCATTCTGCAGACATTTGGCATCTCGCTGAACCCGGAAAGCATTTTTGCCAACGTCATGCACGGGCTGATGTATTTCCTGCCGATCTACATCGTCACGCTGGTGGCTGGCGGCATTTTCGAGGTTATCTTCGCAACTGTGCGCGGGCATGAGGTGAACGAGGGTTTCCTCGTTACATCAATGCTCTACACGCTGATAATGCCTGCAACCACGCCGCTATGGCAGGTCGCATTGGGTATCATCTTCGGGGTCGTGATCGGTAAAGAAGTGTTTGGTGGAACAGGCAAGAACTTCCTCAACCCGGCACTAGTTGGACGCGCCTTCCTTTACTTCGCCTATCCCGCACAGATGTCAGGAGATGCGGTTTGGACCCCGGTTGACGGATTCTCGGGCGCAACTGCACTGGCGGTCTCGGCTGCGGACGGCGTTCAGGCTCTGGCCGCTGAAGGCATCACCTGGTCAAGCGCGTTCTTCGGACAGATTCAGGGCAGCTTTGGTGAGACATCGACGCTGGCGTGTATGATCGGTCTGGCCTTCCTGCTGACGACAAAGATCGCCAATTACCGCCTGATTGTAGGCTGTCTGGCCGGAACAATCGGCTTTACCCTGCTGCTGAACCTCATCGGATCGGACACGAACCCGATGTTCGCGATGCCTTGGTACTGGCACATCGTACTGGGCGGTTATGCCTTTGGTCTGGCCTTTATGGTGACCGAACCGGTTTCGGCCAGCCATACCAACGTAGGTCGCTATATCTATGGCGCGCTGATCGGTGTCATGGTTGTGATGATCCGCGTGATCAATCCGGCTTTCCCCGAAGGTATGATGCTGGCAATTCTGTTCGGAAACGTCTTTGCACCGCTGATCGACTATTTCGTTGTTCAGGCCAACATTAAACGGAGGGCGCGTCGCCATGTCTGATACGCAATCCCCTGACAACAACGACGCTCCAAAGGGCGCACTGGCCAAGTTTCTGGCAGCTTCGCCAGATTCGGTTGGCAAGACGATCTTCATCGCCGTTGCCGTTTGTCTTGTCGCCTCGATGGTTGTCTCTGCAGCCGCTGTTAGCCTGCGCCCGGTGCAGGAAACCAACCGCCTGAAGGACAAACAGGTCAACGTTCTGCAAGTTGCGGGCGTTTTTGAACCCGGCATCGATGTGACCGAAGCCTTTGCCGCCTTTGAGCCGCATGTGCTGGAACTGTCCACCGGCGACTTCGTCGATGATCAGTTCGACCCGGCCACCTTCGACGACATCGCCGCCGCCAGCGACCCTGAGCTGAGCGTTGCGCTGGACGATGACCCCGCTGGTATTGGTCGCAAGTCGAAATACCGCGTGATCTATCTGCTGCGTGACGACGCAGGCGATCTGGACAAGGTGATCCTGCCGCTGCACGGCTATGGTTTGTGGTCTACGCTCTACGGCTTTATCGCTTTGGAAAACAACGGCAACGATATCTACGGTCTGCAATTCTATCAGCACGGTGAAACCCCTGGCCTTGGGGCCGAAGTGGACAACCCACGTTGGAAAGCGCTGTGGAACGGCAAGAAGCTGCGTGATGATGCGGGTGATCTGCAAATCACCGTTGCCAAGTCCCAGCCTGCTGCCGGACCGGAATTTTATATCGATGCTCTGGCAGGGGCGACACTGACCTCAGTTGGTGTCGATAACCTGGTGAAATTCTGGATGGGCGACGCGGGCTATGCTCCGTTCCTGGCCAAGCTGCAAGCAGGAGAGTTCTAATGTCTCAGACCAAGAAAGAGATGCTGGTCGACCCGCTTGTCGACAACAACCCGATCACCTTGCAGGTGCTGGGCATCTGTTCGGCACTGGCGGTGACCTCGTCGCTGCAGGTGTCGATGGTGATGGCGCTGGCGGTTATTTTCGTGACCTCGTTCTCGTCCTTCTTCATCTCGTGCCTGCGCAACCAGATTCCCGGCTCGATCCGGATCATCGTGCAGATGGTAATCATCGCCTCGCTGGTGATCCTGGTTGACCAGATCCTCAAGGCCTACGCGTTCGAGATCTCGAAAACCCTGTCGGTCTTCGTCGGTCTGATCATCACCAACTGTATTGTGATGGGCCGCGCCGAGGCGTTTGCGATGAAGAACCCTCCGGTCGCGTCCTTCATCGACGGGATGGGCAATGGGATGGGCTATGGCCTGATCCTGCTGTTGGTTGGCTTCATTCGTGAGTTGTTCGGTGCCGGGTCGCTGTTCGGCGTTACCATACTGGAGACCGTCAACAACGGTGGCTGGTACGTGCCCAACGGCATGTTGCTACTGCCACCGTCGGCGTTCTTCATCATCGGTCTGATCATCTGGGCGTTCCGCACATGGAAGCCGAACCAGGTGGAAGAGCGTGAATACAAAATTCAGCAGGTAGAGGCCCACTGATGGAAGGTCTGATCTCACTGGCCGTAAAGGCCATCTTTGTCGAAAACCTTGCGCTCAGCTTCTTCTTGGGGATGTGTACCTTCATCGCCGTTTCGAAGAAAATCTCGACTGCGCTGGGTCTGGGTATTTCTGTCATGGTCGTGCAGGCCATCACCGTTCCCGCCAACAACCTGCTGCTGAACTATCTGCTGAAGCCGGGTGCGCTGGCGTGGGCTGGTTTCCCGGATGTGGACCTGACCTTCCTTGGCCTGATCTCGTATATCGGCGTGATTGCGGCGATGGTTCAAATCCTTGAGATGGTTTTGGATAAGTACTTCCCGCCGCTTTACAACGCGCTGGGGATCTTCCTGCCGCTGATCACCGTGAACTGCGCCATCCTGGGCGGCTCGCTGTTCATGGTGGAACGTGACTACAACTTTGCCGAGGCCGCAACCTATGGCCTGTCTTCGGGCTTTGGTTGGGCGTTGGCGATCACTGCGATGGCGGGTGTTCGCGAAAAGCTGAAATATTCGGACATTCCCGACGGCCTACAGGGTCTGGGCATCACCTTCATCACCGCAGGATTGATGGCCATGGCCTTCATGTCCTTCTCGGGCGTGAAACTGTAAGGAGGCGTCAATGGAAACCTTTACCCTAGGCGTAGCTCTTTTCACCGTCATCGTTCTGGCACTGGTGGCCGTCATCATGGCCGCCCGGTCCAAGCTGGTGTCGACCGGCAACGTGAACATCACCATCAACGGCGAGAAAACCATTTCCGTACCCGCAGGCGGCAAATTGCTGCAAACGCTGGCGGCCGAGAAGCTTTTTGTTCCTTCGGCTTGCGGCGGCGGTGGCACCTGCGCGCAATGTCGGGTGCGCGTGCATTCGGGTGGTGGGTCGATCCTGCCCACTGAGGAAAGCCATATCACCAAACGCGAAGCCTCGTGCGGTGACCGACTGTCCTGTCAGGTGGCCGTGAAACAGGATATGGACATCGAAGTCCCGGAAGAGGTCTTCGGCGTCAAGAAATGGGAATGTACCGTTCGTTCGAACGAAAACGTTGCAACCTTTATCAAAGCACTGACCCTAGACTTGCCGGAAGGCGAGGATGTGAACTTCCGCGCCGGTGGCTACATCCAGATCGAGGCCCCCGCACACCAGTTGAAATACACCGATTTCGATGTGGAAGAGGAATACCGCGAGGATTGGGATCGCTTCAATCTGTGGCAGTATGAGTCGGTTGTCGCGGAACCGATCGAACGGGCCTATTCGATGGCCAACTACCCGGATGAAAAAGGCATGATCATGCTGAACGTCCGTGTGGCTTCGCCGCCTCCGGGCTCGGAAGGCATCCCGCCGGGTCAGATGTCATCCTACATCTTCAACCTGAAACCGGGTGACAAGGTTACAATCTCGGGTCCGTTTGGCGAGTTCTTCGCGCGTGAGACCCAAAAAGAGATGGTGTTCATCGGTGGTGGTGCCGGCATGGCCCCCATGCGAAGCCACATCTTCGACCAACTCAAGCGCCTTGAAAACCGCGATCGCAAGATCAGCTTCTGGTATGGCGCGCGGTCGAAGAAAGAGATGTTCTTTGTCGAGGATTTCGACCAACTGGCCGAAGAGTTCGACAATTTCGAATGGCATGTCGCGCTTTCGGATGCGCAGCCCGAGGATGACTGGAAAGGCTATACCGGATTCATCCATAACGTCCTGTTCGAAGAATACCTCAAGAACCATCCCGCGCCAGAAGACTGCGAGTTCTACATGTGTGGTCCGCCCATCATGAACCAGTCGGTCATCAACATGCTGCTGGATCTGGGCGTGGATCGTGAAGACATCATGCTGGACGATTTCGGCGGTTAATAATAGAAAAACCGGCGCAGCCAGCGCCGGTTTTTTCATTCAACTTTTAGCCAACGCTATTTTCCGTAGTAATCCCGATACCAGGAAACGAACTGGGCTATGCCATCTTTCAGGTCCGTCTGTGGACGGTAATTGGTCAACCGCTGCAACAGGCGGTTGTCAGCCCATGTCGCATGAACGTCGCCCATCTGCATCGGCATAAAGTTCTTGATGGCCGTCTGTCCAACCGCCTCTTCGATGGCTTCGATGAAGTCCATCAGACGCACTTTGTCGCCATTTCCGATATTGACGATGCGATAGGGCGCAACCGTTGAAAGGCTATCGCCATCCTCGATGTCTTCACGGCTGGCAGGCCGGACCGGGGGTACATCGATCAGCAATCTGATCCCGCGCACCAAATCTTCAACATGGGTGAAGTCCCGATACATGTCTCCGTGATTGTAAATGTCAATCGGACGGCCTTCGAGAATGGCGGCCACAAACTTGAAATAGGCCAGGTCGGGCCGACCCCAGGTGCCATAGACCGTAAAAAACCGAAACATCGTGGTCGGCAGATTCCACAGATGCGCATAGGAATGCCCCATCGCCTCATTCGCCTTTTTGGTGGCAGAGTAGATGGTCAATTGCGTGTCCGCTTTTTCCGTTTCGGTAAACGGCATCTCTTCGTTGGCACCATAGATGGACGAGGTCGAAGCCATCAACAGATGTCCGACCTCATGCTGGCGCGCGATTTCCATCACGTTGAACGTGCCAACGACATTAGATTCGATATAGCTGCGGGGGTATTCGAGGCTGTGCCGAACACCGGCTTGGGCCGCCAAGTGGACGATGACATCGGGATGGAATTCCTCCGCCACCTGCACCAGCCGGTCATAGTTTTCCAATCGATCCTCGGTCGCGGTAAAGCCTGGGGTTTGTAGCAGGATCTGATGCCTACGCTGTTTAAGCGTCACATCGTAATAGTCGGTCATCCCGTCATAGCCATGCACCTGAAACCCTTCTGAAAGAAGCAGCTTGGCCAGATGGAACCCGATGAACCCCGCAGAGCCCGTAATCAAAACCCGTTTCATAAAACCCTCAGAACGCACCACGAAATCACCGTTGACCGAAAGACTTTGTTTCGCGCCTGAGATCAACGTTTTTCGACCACTTTGAAGGTCATATCGGAC
Source organism: Ruegeria sp. HKCCA5763 (assembly GCF_013034545.1). Taxonomy (NCBI): domain Bacteria; kingdom Pseudomonadati; phylum Pseudomonadota; class Alphaproteobacteria; order Rhodobacterales; family Roseobacteraceae; genus Ruegeria; species Ruegeria sp. HKCCA5763. The sequence continues at coordinate 253,808 of NZ_WQGF01000006.1, read as the reverse complement.
AACACGAGGGTGTTGGTCAACACTTTGCCGGTTCAATCAGATGTTCATTGCCGCCATTTGCTCGGAAGGGTAGGGATCAGGGCGCATGGTTACGAAATGGATCAAATCACGGTTCAACCGTTCGGCGCGTCCAGCGACCGAAACAGTGTCTTGCGACATCTCCCCCGGCACGCGCGTGACAGCGGTGGGTGATATTCATGGCCGCCTGGATCTGCTGCACGCGCTTTTGCCTCGTCTAGACGATCAAGATCCATTGGTTTTTGTTGGCGACTATATCGATCGTGGTCCGAACAGTGCTCATGTTTTGCGCCATTTGCTTTATCTGAGCCAAGCGTCAGGTGGACGAGTTCATTGCCTTCTTGGCAACCACGAAGAGATGCTGTTGCGTTTTGTAGATGCCCCAGAGGAATACGCCCCGATTTGGTTTCGAAATGGAGGCGTACAAACGCTTGCCTCATTCGGCCTCAAGCTGACCCCAGACAAAGAAGACACTCAGCAAGCGAAAGAATTGGCAGATGGCCTGCGTCAAGCGATGGGTCAAACTCTGCTTAACTGGCTGTCCGACCGACCGCTGACCTGGACCAGTGGAAACGCTACATTTGTTCACGCAGCGTTGGACCCACGCCAATCGCTCGAAGCCCAGGATCGCCAGATTTGTCTTTGGGGACATCCAATGTTCCCAAGACTGCCGCGCAGCGACGGGCAATGGGTGGTGCACGGCCACACAATCGTAGATCACCCCCGTGTCAGAAATAGGGTATTGTCAATTGACACGGGCGCTTTTGCCTCGGGCCGACTCACGGCAGCTGAAATTCAGGACGGCAGTATCAGGTTCCTTTCGACTGGCTGACCTTAGCCGACGATCATCTGCTTCATGCGCAAGGCTTCATATTCCAGTTCTTTCAGGCGGAAATGAACGACGTCTCCGATAGTGATAACGCCACACAATTTGCCGTCACGCAGCACGGGCATATGACGAAAACGACCTTCGGTCATGGTCTTCAGAACATCGTTCAGCAGATCGTCGGTTGTACAGGTCTTAACCTCTTTGGTCATCAGATCTTCGACGGATTGAGGTAAGGTCTGTCCGGGTGTGTCCGCCATACGCCGCACGATGTCGCGCTCTGACAGAATGCCTTGCAACGCACCGTTCTGATCCGTCACCAAGACGGCACCGATCCGCTTTTCCTTGAGAATGTTGACGACAGAATGAATCGTCTCGTTGGGGCGGACGGAAAACACATCGCCCCCTTTGCCCTCAAGCAGTTTGGACACTGCTGTCTTTGACTGCGCAAGATTGGACCCGGTCGTTTGGCTGTACGTTGTCTTTTCCTCTTTGTCACCGCGCATCGGTGCCTGGTACGAGGTTGGGGCCATGGGCAATCTCCTTCTTCGATCTTGCAATATCTTTCCCTTTCACCTTAGCGCAGCTAAATGACCTGTATAGGGTGCAATTGCTCGAATAAGTGGATTCCGTGGTCAGCAAAGGACGATCAGGCTTGTGAGTGAACTCTACCTTACCCCTCCGGTGGCCGCTTTGATATTCTTTGCGGTTGTCGTATGCGGTCACAACTTTCGCATGGCCTGGAAACAACAGGCCCCGGGGTGGCAGAAGCGAGCGTGGCTGTTCGGAGTTCCGGCTGGGGTTGGGCTTTTGGCATTAGGTTTTCTGCCGTTAAAGCTGTGATGCCGATTTGACTCTGACAAGGGTCACTGGCATATGCCGGGCACAGAAAATCCCGGAGCTCGCCCCATGCGTCTTTTGCCTTTTGTGGCCCTTGTTGCCCTTCTTTCCGGCTGCTTTTTGGACAAGGAGCCCGAAGTGGTCCGGTTGTCCGGTGAAACGATGGGGACAACCTTCAATATCACTGCCATAGGCGAAGATCTGGACGAGACCAAACTTGCGGCCTCGGTCGATGAGACATTGGCTGAGGTAAACGCGAAGATGTCGAACTGGGACCCGAATTCCGAGGTCTCTGTCTTTTCGGCGTCGGCCAGTACAGAGCCAATGACTATCTCAAACGAATTCGCTTTGGTCATCGCTGCTGCCAACGACGTGCACGAAAAAACCGGTGGAACTTTCGATGTGACCCTTGGCCCACTGATCGAATTATGGGGGTTTGGCCCTCGTAAGCCCGAAGATCCGGTGCCGTCTGATACTGACATCCAGGCCGCGTTAAACAGCGTTGGCCAAAGCCGTCTGCTGACGCTGGATACCGAAGCCGGAACTCTGGCGAAATCTGACGCCAGGGTCGGTATCAACCTGTCTGCAATTGCCAAGGGATATGGCATCGATGCGGTTGCCGAAACCTTAAGGGACGCCGGAATCGAGAATTACCTGGTTGAAATTGGTGGTGATCTGGTCGCCATGGGTCAGAACGAAAAGGGCGAAGCCTGGCGCATCGGCATCGAAAAACCGGAAACGGGCAGTCAGAGCATTCAGCTGATCGTGTCAGTGAATGACCTGGGCATGGCCAGCTCGGGCGATTACAAGAATTTCTTCGAACAGGACGGCGTGCGCTATTCGCATATCATCGATCCGACGACGGGACGCCCGATTACGCACCGGACAACCTCTGTCACTGTTTTGGCCGAAAACGCGATGATGGCCGATGCCTGGGCCACCGCGATGCTGGCCTTGGGTCAGGAAAAGGGCCTGAAACTGGCGGAAGAGCATAAACTTGCCGTGTATTTCATCTCGCGGGATGTGACAGGCGGTGAAGAAGCTTATATTACTGCCCATAGCACCGCGTTCAAAAACGCGCTGGAATCGAACTGACTGGTGGAGCTGAGATGAGCACTTTTATTCTGGCTTTTATTCTTCTCGCCCTCGTCATGGTGGGTATGTCACTCGGCGTCATGTTGATGGGAAAGACCATCAAAGGCAGCTGTGGTGGTCTGAATGCAATCTCGGGTGCTGATAAATGCGTTGTCTGCCAAAAGGACGTGGATCCCAACAGCCCGTTGCGCGATCAGTTGCAATGCAAGCGCGCCAAGAAGATGCTGGAGCAGATGGAGCGTCAGGCCTGAAGCAAAGTTTTGCTTCGCACTGCGGACGGAAATGGCTAACTAGGTCTCCATAAGGTTTGGGGGCGTGGTATTGGCCAAGGCAAAAAACATCCTGTTCATCATGTTCGACCAGCTGCGCTGGGACTACCTGAGCTGTTACGGGCATCCACACCTGCACACCCCCAACATCGATCGCCTGGCAGCCAAAGGCGTTCGGTTTAACCGCGCTTACATACAATCCCCAATCTGCGGTAGTTCGCGCATGTCGACCTATACCGGGCGCTATGTGCATTCGCATGGGGCGTCTTGGAACGGTATTCCGCTCAAAGTCGGCGAGATCACGATGGGCGACCATCTGCGCAAGGCGGGAATGGACTGCTGGCTGGTCGGCAAAACTCATATGCGGGCGGACGCAGAAGGCATGGCGCGGTTGGGGCTGGAACCTGACAGCCTGATCGGTGCCCGGGTTGCCGAATGCGGCTTTGACGTATTCGAACGCGATGATGGTATGTTGCCCGAGGGTCCCGACGGGTTTTACGATCCGGACGGAGCGAAGGAGTACAACAAGTTCCTCAAGGCCAAGGGGTATGAGAGCGACAATCCCTGGCATGATTTTGCCAACTCAGGTCTGGATGAAGATGGCAATGTTCTGTCCGGCTGGTTTTTGAAAAATGCGCCGGAACCCGCAAATATCGCCGAAGAAGACAGTGAAACGCCTTATCTGACAGGGCGCGGTATCGAGTTTATGGAAACGCATGATGGCCCGTGGTGCTGCCACCTGAGCTTTATCAAACCGCATTGGCCTTACATCGTGCCAGAACCTTATGCCTCAATGTATGGTCCAGAGCATGTTTTGCCCGTGGTACGATCCGAGGCTGAGCAGCAAAATGCGCACCCGGTGCTCAAGGCTTTCATGGACACAAAGATTGGCCAGACCTTTTCCCGACAGGATGTGCGTGAGGCGGTGATCCCAGCCTATATGGGCTTGATCAATCAAGCCGACAATCAGATGGGGCGTCTGTTTAACTGGATGGAAAAAACCGGGCGGATGGACGACACGATGATCGTTCTAACTTCGGATCACGGTGATTTTCTTGGTGATCATTGGATGGGTGAGAAGACGTTTTTTCACGATGCTTCGACCAAAATGCCCCTGATCATTTATGATCCATCGCCCGAGGCTGATGCGACACGCGGGACGGTCAGTGATGCGTTGGTCGAGTCCATCGATCTGGCTCCAACCTTTGTTGATGTGGCAGGCGGTGACGTTGCCACTCATATCCTTGAAGGTCATTCGTTGCTGCCCATCCTGCATGGGTCAGCAGAAGAGGTGCCCCGGGACTTTGTCATCTGCGAATACGATTACTCAGGCTCACCGATCGCTGATATCGTGGGAGTGTCGGTTCGCGAAGCGGTGATGTTCATGGTGGCCAACAAAAAGTGGAAGCTGATCCATTGCGAAGGTGGGCACAGACCGATCCTGTTTGATCTGGAAAACGATCCTCAGGAACTGAATGATCTGGGCAACAGCGCAGAGCATGCAAACGTGATCGCTGAAATGTATGATCACCTGTTCGCATGGGCGCGGCGACCGTCACAACGCACCACGAGGTCGGAACAGCAATTGATAGATATGCGTACCAAAAGCAGAGGCCGAGGCATTGTCTTGGGTGTGTACGACGAAAACGACGCGCCTTTGGACCTGACTGTGAAGTACCGCAATCGAAAGGCACGTCCATACAAGAGCTACCTTAAGGAATAGCGCCTCTGCGTCTATTAAATCTTTTTCACCTGCCCAAAGGTGGTTCACCCGCCGAGGGCAAGGCGATAGAAGAAGCGCACGAGCAGTAATCGGAGAAATTCTATGGCCGCGCCCAAACCTGTTGTATTGTGCATTCTCGATGGGTGGGGGCTGTCCGAAGACACCAAAGCCAACGCGCCGTATCTTGCGTGCACCCCGACCTTTGACGCGATCATGGCCAAAGGCCCTCATGCAACGCTGATCACCCACGGACCCGATGTTGGACTGCCCAGCGGGCAGATGGGCAATTCAGAGGTTGGCCACACCAATATCGGCGCAGGCCGCGTTGTCGCCATGGATTTGGGTCAGATCGATCTGGCTATCGAAGATGGGTCATTTTTGGAAAATGAAGCCCTGCAACAATTTATCGCCAAAGTGAAAGCGGCAGACGGGACAGCACATCTGATGGGGCTGGTCTCGGACGGGGGCGTGCATGGGCACCTGAACCATATTGTCGCCGCGGCGACCGCGATCACCGATGCTGGCGTCCCTGTTGCGCTGCACGCAGTCACCGATGGGCGGGACGTAGCGCCAAAATCGGCGCTGACCTATATCGCGGAACTGGAAGAGCGCTTGCCTGAAAACGCGCGCATAGTGACCGTCTGCGGACGCTATTTTGCCATGGACCGAGACAATCGCTGGGAGCGTGTCAGCGAAGCCTTTGACGCGATGATCAAAGGGCAGGGAAGGGCGGCGCAAAGCGCCCATGGTGCCGTCGATCATGCCTATAACCAGTCTGAGTCAGACGAGTTCATCACCCCGACCGTTCTTGATGGTTACACGGGCGTTCAAGACGGCGACGGGTTTTTCTGCCTCAATTTTCGAGCTGATCGGGCGCGGGAAATCCTGCGCGCCATTGGAGAGCCGGGATTTTCTGACTTTGATACAGGGCTGCAGCCCAATCTCTCGGCGCTGCTGGGCATGGTCGAATATTCGGACGGCCACAACGCCTATATGACCACGGTTTTTCCAAAGCGGGCCATCGTGAATACTCTGGGTGAATGGGTGGCCAAACAGGGGTTGCGCCAGTTCCGGTTGGCCGAAACCGAGAAATACCCGCATGTAACCTTCTTCCTGAACGGCGGCAAAGAGACGCCTGAGCAGGGTGAAGATCGTTTTATGCCTAAATCGCCAAAGGTTGCGACTTATGATCTGCAACCCGAAATGTCGGCGGCCGAGGTCACGGCTAAATTTGTTGAGGCTATCGAAGACGGATATGACCTGATTGTCACAAACTATGCCAATCCTGACATGGTGGGCCATACCGGTGATCTGAAGGCGGCGATCAAAGCGTGTGAGGCTGTGGATCAGGGTCTGGCGCAAGTTGTTGCTGCACTGGAAAAGGCCGGCGGTGCGATGATTGTCACCGCAGATCATGGCAATTGCGAAATGATGCTTGATCCCGAGACGGGTGGTCCGCATACCGCCCACACACTGAACCCGGTGCCGGTGGCGCTGGTCGGTGGGCCTGAAGGGGCGCAATTACGGCAGGGGCGTTTGTCGGATCTGGCCCCAACCTTGCTTGAATTGATGGGCCTGCCAAAACCACCAGAGATGACCGGAGAAAGCCTTTTGTCATGAAACTGGCGACCCTTGCGGCTTTCCTGATTTCAGCCGTTCCGGTGCTGGCCCAGTCGGACTCATCGCTGGCGGCATTGAAAGCCGCAGAGATGTTGGAGGACGCCTCAATCTCGCTAAGCGAGGCTGACGGTGCCCGAGACCGCGTACGTGCGCTTACCCAAACGATCCAAGCCTATGAGGCGGGGTTGAGCGCGATGCGGGAAGGGCTGCGCCAGGCCGCAACCCGCGAGGCGCAGCTGAGCGCCGAGTTGCAGGCGCGCGAAAAGGACGTCCGGCAGTTGATCGGCGTTTTGCAAACCATTGAAACAACGGCGCCTCCGGTTTTGATGTTGCATCCATCGGGCCCATTGGGCGCGGCGCGGGCCGGTATGATGCTGTCCGAGGTCACTCCGGGCTTGAACGCCAAAGCGCAGGCTCTGGCAGATGATCTGAACGAGGTACAGACACTGCGCCTGCTGCAACAAAGCGCGTCGGAAACCCTGACTAAGGGCCTTAGAGGCGTTCAGGATGCACGCGCGCGCCTGAGCGAAGCCATCGCCGATCGCACAGATCTGCCCAGACGATTTGTCGAGGACCCAGTGCGCACGGCCATTCTGATTTCCTCGACCGAAACGCTGGACGGGTTTGCAAGTGGACTATCTGAAATCTCGGAAGGCGAGATCATTGAAACTGATGCGGATGTTTCGGGTCAGAAAGGGCAGATTTCTTTGCCGGTCCAGGGCGTCTTGTTGCACAAAGCTGGCGAAACGGACGCTGCGGGGGTGACACGCGCCGGTTTGGTGCTTGGAACACGTCCGCGTACGCTGGTTACTTCGCCCACGGCGGCCACGATCCGTTATCGGGGTCCCTTATTGGATCTGGGGAATCTGGTTATTCTTGAACCGCAGCCGGGGCTGCTTTTTGTGTTTTCCGGGTTGCAAGAGGTCTATGGCCACCCCGGTCAGGTGATCCCCGAGGGCACTCCGGTGGGCTTGATGCCCGGTGAAACGCCCGAAATTGGCGCAATATTGTCAACAAGCGGTGATGGCACTGGAACTGATCGCTCAGAAACGCTCTATATAGAGGTAAGAGAAGATAATAGCCCCGTGGACCCGGAAACATGGTTCCGGACCGACAAGGATGGATAAACGAGTATGAAGAGATTTGTGATGGCCGGTCTGGCCGGAACTGTGGCAGGAATTCTTGCAACGACCCAGATAGCGGGACCACTGCTGGCGCAGGAGGCCGAAAACAAGGCCAGCGTCTATGAGCAACTGGATCTGTTTGGCGACATTTTTGAGCGCATCCGCGCGCAATATGTTGAAGAGGTCGAACCCGAAGAGCTGATCGAGGCAGCCATTGATGGCATGTTGACCTCGCTTGATCCGCATTCCAGCTATCTTTCGCCCGACGATGCCGAACAGATGCGCGTGCAGACCCGGGGTGAGTTCGGCGGGCTTGGTATCGAAGTCACGCAGGAAGACGGTTTTGTCAAAGTCGTATCGCCGATTGACGATACCCCTGCAGACGCAGCCGGAATTGAGGCCGGGGACTTCATCACTCATGTCGATGGCGAAAGCATTCTGGGCCTTACGCTGGATAAGGCTGTTGACCTGATGCGTGGCCCGGTGGGTTCCGAGATTGTAATCACTGTCGTTCGCGAAGGTGAGCCGGATCCTTTCGACGTCACGATCATCCGGGACACGATCAAACTGACGGCTGTTCGTGCGCGCACCGAAGGCACCAGCGTTGTTCTGCGAGTGACCACGTTCAACGACCAGACCTTCCCGAACCTTAAAGAAGGTTTGCAGGAACAGATCGAGGAAGCCGGTGGCATCGATAAGGTCAATGGATTTGTCCTCGACCTGCGCAACAATCCGGGCGGCTTGCTGACGCAGGCAATCAAAGTCTCGGATGCGTTCCTGAACGAAGGCGAAATCGTTTCGACCCGCGGCCGTGATCCGGAAGAGGGAGAGCGCTTTAATGCTTCGCCCGGCGATCTGGCTGAAGGCAAACCAATCGTTGTTCTGATCAATGGTGGTTCGGCATCGGCGTCCGAAATTGTGGCAGGTGCATTGCAGGATCACCGCCGTGCGATTGTGGTCGGCACGAAAAGCTTCGGGAAGGGCTCCGTGCAAACGGTTATGCCTCTGCGCGGTGACGGGGCCATGCGTCTGACCACGTCACGCTATTACACACCGTCGGGTCGTTCTATTCAGGCCCTTGGTGTCAGCCCTGATATTATCGTGGAACAGCCAAGGCCGCAGCCCGAGACTGAAGAGGAAGAGGATAGCCGCTTTACCCGATCAGAGGCCGAGCTGCGCGGCAGCCTGGACAATGACAGCCTCAGCGAAGATGAAATTCGCCAGATTGAAGAAGACCGCGCCAAAGCCGAAGCCACGGCTGAACTGCGGGAAGAGGATTATCAGTTGGCATATGCCATCGACATCCTCAAAGGCCTTTCGGCGTTTAACCCCGACGGGCCGTCTCAATAACAAAACGGGGCCGCGGCCAACGCGGCCCTTTTTCTTTGTGCAAACCTCACTGATAGAATTCGGATTCAGAGGCCGCTGGCGGGGCGCGTTTCAACTGTATGTGAAATCGGGCTAACCTTCGATCTTGTGTAGCTTTTTTTCATCCAGCAGAAGCGCCAGCACGATACCCACCGATACGGACACGGTCGAAAAGACGAACGCCATGCTCATACCGCTGTTGAAAGCAGCGGACAGGGCGAAATGAACCTTTTCCAGGTCAGTTTCGCTCAGATGGCCGATCACCGCCTGGGCCGAAGGTGCATCCAGTGTACCGCCATTGATCGCCTTCAGGTCCGACCCGTTCAACTTGATCCCTGCCGCGGTCAAACCTTCACGCAATTTGGATAGGCTTACGACATACATGATGGCGGTGGCGCAAGCGACGGAAATGGCACCATACACCAGATGCGTCATGAAACTCAGCCCACCGACAAGGCCAGCGCGTTCGGGTTTGACTGCACAGACGGCTGCCGTTCCAGATGGGCCAACGGTCAGGGTCGCGCCCAGCCCGATCATTGCCATGCCGGGCAAAATGCGAAAATACCCCAAATCGCTTGGCATAACGACAATTGTCGCGGCCCCGATTGTGGCGATTATATAACCCCAGAACAAAAGTCGCTTGGGTCCGAAATCATTATACAACGTGCCCGAGACAATCGATCCCACAGCCAGAAGCACCGTGAGTGGCGCCAGTCCCAGAGCGGACTCAAAGGCCGACCAGCCTAGAACCTTTTGCATGTATTGAGGGAAGTAGAGCAGCCCGACGAACGCGGCAGAGACGTTAAACATATTCAGGCCAAGCGTGATCCTGAATTGGCGATTCTGCATCATTTGGGGCAAAAGCAGCGGTTCTGTGACACGTTTTTCTATCCTTGGGAACAAAATGAACAGCACCGCGCTGATGAAAAACAGCATTAACAGCGGAACTGATGTCCATCCCAAATCCGCACCAACATCCAGCGCGTAAAGCAAAAACAGAACCGCAAACGCCAAGAGACCCATGCCAGCGAGGTCGAGATGTTCGTCCTTTTTGTGCTGCGTCTCGCGTTCCATCAGGATTAGGGCGGTGGCCATCGAAATACATGAGAAAACGACATTGGCTAGGAAGAAATACCTCCATTCTCCCAGATTTACGGCCAATCCGCTGATCATAGGTCCAAACACATTGCCGGTGGTCACACCCGCCAGGATCAGGCCCATAACAAGGGCCCGGTGTTCTGGTCTGGACACTTTGGTCGCGCCAAAGGCCAGTGTACAGGGCCAAACACATCCTGCGCCAATTCCCTGCAGGGCACGGGCAAGAACCAGAAAATCAAGGCTAGGCGAGACAAAGCACATGATTGAAGCGAAGAGAAAAATGCACAGTCCGATGATCATCATCTTACGATGGCCATACATGTCACCCAGTCGCCCGCCCGCAACCATAGTCATGGCAAAAAACAGGGCGTAAATGTTCAGAACCCATTGAGTGCTGGTGATGTCTGCATCAAAACTGTTTTCGATTGCAGGCACCAGCATCAGAGCACCGGTAAAATCGATGCCGATCCCAAATCCTGTCACCATTAATGCGATGACTTTAACAATGCTGCTGCGGTCCATGTCGGGCGCGATCCACTTTGAATGCGACCATGATGCACGGAAAATAGCTGAAAAGATAGTTTGGGAGCCTTAACGCCTCAGTCGTCGTCGCGATACATCCGACGGAACGCTCTTTTCAGCATGTCCAGTTCCGCGCGAAGCAACGCAACCTCGGCGCGAAGGTCATCCGCAGCAGGGGTACCGGCGATAATAGTAAAGTCACCTAGTTTTTCAGTCGTTGCAGCATTCGAGATGACAAAGCTATGAACCCCTTCGGACAGGGCTGACCGGGGTACCTCGATACTGAGATCCCAGCCATTTTCCGCCGGCGAAAGACTGGCAGAGTTCAGCGGTTCACCAAGGTATTGAACCTCAATTGCCGGTTCCTGGTCGATCCCTATATGGGCTTGCCAAACCCCGTTTTCGAACCGGATGAAAGTCAGTTTTGATTGCGTCATGTCCGGTCGTCTCACAAATCGGCACGATGGAAGCGGCAGAACGTCAGGTCCCGCACAACCATCCGGTTCATTTTTGGGGTCTCAAAGATCAAATCAACCCAGATCTTTTCGATCCGACGCTCGTTCAGGGGCAGATGAGCCAGGTCGAAATCTACGGCTTTTTGGGACTCTGAAGGGCATAATTCCCGTAGCACCTGCTCAGAATTGGGGCCGTGCTGAATATTGAGGCGGGCGAACATGCCAGAGGGTTTTTCGCAATTGATCACACTCTCCATTCGTATCAGATGCTCGCGAGAAAGGTCCTGTATTGCGTCCTCTGGCAGATCGACGGACACCGAAAGGAACGAGCCTTCAAAACTGAAGACTTCAACAGCCAGACTAAACGGGGCTAAATCGCGTGCATCGCGATTTCGAATTTGCCGTACGGCAATCTCGGATAGAGGGCAGTCATGAAACAGGCTGACCTGCGCATCAAGGGATGATTTGCGTGGGGCTGAGGCTATGCCGGTTTGCGCCAAAGGGCCACGCCACAAATCCGGCCTGCAGCTCCAGTCGGTGCCGACAGGCTTTGGAAACTGCCTGGATCCGATCTTGGGACGGATCAGACGGGAATCGGCCACTTGAATCAACTGATCGAGTTGGCCGCGCAGTACACGCGCCTGATCACGTTGTATTTTCAAGTCTGCTTGACCGACATCCTGCGCGTTTTGCACCGCCCGCCGCCAACGGTCCAGTGCCTTGCGATGAAAATAACGATCCAGAATTCTGCCCATGGCCTCGTCGTCCGATACACAGCCTCTTTAGTCAAGATGGTGCAAGCAACAAACCGCAATAACGAAATCGCGATCTTCATGCCGTGTTTTTCAGTTGGGTCAGGCGCAAATTTGGGTTAGGCGCCAACGAATGGCGCGCGCCCGTCTTGCCTTGCAATGGGCATAGTCACGGCGTACCGTCAGGCCCTGCAACATGGGTCACCCAGTTTTAGCCACACATCCGTTTAGCTATCTATAAGGCCGTGAAATGGAGCCCACATTATTTTCTTTCATTTGGAAGTACTCGAAGAAGCAGCAGTTGGTCTTGCTGTTGCTGACAGTGCTGTCATTTCCCTTCCTTTACGCCTCGTTGGAACTGCCCAAGCAGATTATCAACGATGCCATCGGCGCTCCGGCTGATACGGTCACCATCTGGGGCATCACCGTAACGCAAGTTCATTACCTGTTGATATTGTGTGTTGCGTTTCTTGGGACTGTTATTGCCAGCGGCCTGATGAAAATGCGCATCAACACGATGAAGGGTGTCCTGGCAGAACGCATGCTGCGTCGGTTGCGGTTCACGCTGATTGAACGTTCGATGCGCTTTCCAAAGTCTTATTTTGCCACCACCAGTCAGGGCGAGCTGGTTTCGATGATTACATCCGAAGCAGAACCGATGGGTGGCCTTATGGGTGACGCGATCGCTCAGCCCGTGTTCCAGTTCGGTCAGATGATGACGATCGTCACATTCCTGTTCATGCAAAGCGTGTGGTTCGGACTGGCCAGCATTGCTTTGATCCCCTTGCAGGCATGGCTGATCCCCAAATTGCAGCGACAGATCAACCTGCTGAACAAAGACCGTATTCAGGAAGTCCGGCGCCTAAGCTCGGAAATCGGTGAAAGCGCTGCGGGGATCAGTGACCTGCGCACCAATGGCGGCTGGCGCTATCGTCTGGCCCAGTTCAGCGACAGATTAGGAAAATTGTTCGAGATCCGCTTTAAGATCTACAACAAGAAATTCTTCATGAAGTTCCTCAACAATCTGATCACTCAGATGACGCCCTTTCTGTTTTATTCCGTGGGTGGTTATCTGGCGATTACGGGTGAGGTGACGGTGGGCGCTCTGGTCGCTGCTTTGGGGGCTTACAAGGATCTGAGCGGCCCCTGGAAGGACTTGCTGACCTATTACAACCAGGTTCAGGACATGTCTTTGCGGTGGGAAATTGTGACCGAACGGTTCGCCCCTGACCACATGATCCCCAAAGAGCTGTTTTCCGGAGAACCCGAGTCAATCCCGCGCCTGGACGGCGCGATAGAGCTGCGCAATGTGACAGTCCGCGACAGCGACGGCAAAACCATTTTGGAAGATCTGGATCTAACCATACCCCACGGCGCCCGCGTTGCCATCCAGTCAACTCACGCCTCAGAACGCAGTGCGCTAGGTCAGCTTTTAACCCGAGAAATCTTGCCTGTTCAGGGGGAAGTGATCGTTTCCGGCCACAACCTGAACGACCTACACCAGGCTGTGATTGCGGCCCGGATCGGCTATGCGTATTCGCGCCCCTATCTGTTTGATGGAACTCTGGGTGATAACCTGATGATGCCGTTACGCACGCATCCCCAGCACGATGCCGAAGCGCAGAAAGCTCCGACTCGCAAGCAGATTGAAGCTGCCCGGTCCGGTAATCCGGTCGACTCTTTGAACGATGAATGGATCGACCCTGGTTTGGCGGGTTTGGACGATATCGAAGATATCCGCGATTGGTGGTTCCAATTGGTCGAAGCCATGGGGATTGACGAGTTCATGTTCCGTCGCACGCTGCGCACGCAGTTTGACCCCGGAATTCATCCCGTTTTGGCCCGCGAAGTGGTCAATCTGCGGGAAACAATTGCCGAGCGTCTGAAAGACAAAGGTCTGGACCGCTATGTCTATCGCTTTGATCCGGATCGGTTTAATCCGGCGGTTCCTTTGGGCGGCAACCTGCTGTTCGCGGCACCGTCGCGGGAAATCTCACCCGACTATCTGGTCGAGGATGCCCGTTTCCTGAAAATGCTCACTGTGCATGATCTGGCAGAAGAAGCCCTGAGCATTTCCAATGCGGTTCTGGACACACTCAGTAAAACCTTCGGGCGGGACGGCGCGGACCACCCCTTGTTCCTTCGGCTCGGAATGTCGAAAGACATGTTCCACAGGTTGCTCGACATCGAGGATCAGCGCAAAGCCAAAGGTGATATGGCACTCAGCCCGGAAGACCGTGCTTTGCTGTTGACGGTGCCTTTCCTTTTGACCGCCGAGCAGATCGGACCGGACTTCCCCGAGGAATATAAGGACAAAATCCTGACGATCCGAAAAAGCCACGCCGAGCGGTTACGGGGTGCAATGGACGGATTGTTCATGCCAGTCACGCCCGATCTCTACGTGCCCCGACTGACCGTGATGGAGAACGCGATCTATGGTCGGGTTTCTCTGATGGCGGGTGCACATGCGGACGAAATCGAGGATGTGGTCGCCGAAGCCCTTAACGAAGCGGGGCTTCGTCGCAGAGCCGCTGCGATCATCTATGATCTGCCATCCGGTCTGGGCGGTAACAATCTGCCAACCGTTTTTCAGGAACGCGCCGCGTTTTCGCGCGCTGGGATCAAACGCCCAGATGTCCTGATTCTGGACAAGGCATTGGCCAGTCACGATTCAGAAAGCCGGTTGCGCACACGTTTGAAACTGCGCGAGCTTTTGCCCGACTCGATTATGATATTCATGGAAGATCACTTTGCTCATCCCGAAGCCTATGATTTGTTTATTGAAATCAAGGAGGGCCGAATTGACGGCGTTTCCCGAAGCAAATCTGAACATACGGGCAGCACCTCGGATGATCTGAGCCGGAAGCTTGAAATCCTTTCGGCCACGGAGTTGTTTTCAAGTCTGGATGGGCGCAACCAGCGGCTCCTTGCATTTTCAGCCCAATGGTACGAGGTCAAAGCTGGACAAGTCATATTTTCGCGCGGGCAGGCCCCGGATGCCGCATATCTGTGCATTTCGGGCCAGGCTCGGTTGGATTGGTTCAACGATGATGGAACTAAGCGTCCGATTTCGATCATCGAGCCAGGGCGCCTCATCGGAGATTTGTCGATCATTACAGGTGAAGACCGCCAATTGGATCTGGTCGCCACAGAAGACTGTCTGTTCCTGCGCATCGGGGCCGAGGAGCTGCGTGCCGTGGTTGAAAGCGATGCAACCGTTGCTACGCAGTTGCTCAGAACCGTTGCCGGTTATCTGACAACGCTTTCCACGAGGATCTCGGCTGCCCAAAACGCCGAGGACGTGTTGCCCTCGGTGTCCCAAGACACAGAGCCAGAGAGTTCAAACAACCATGCCTGAGGCATACACCCCACACGCCTATCTGACGGAAACCGCGCGCAAGCGGCCCGAGGTTTGGCGTCTGCTTCTGGGCCTATTGTTGATCGGTATATTGGTCAGCCTCCTGAACATGGTGTTCTTTGCCGTGCTCGTAGAGATGGGCCCAGACGAATGGGCACAGGAACTTTTGGTGGGGAGCTCGCCGCTTGCATTAATTCTGCTGCTGATGAGTTTCGGGTTCATAACCTTAGCTGTGGCCATCGCCGCCCGTAAGATTCAACAAAGAACACTTTGGTCCATAATTGGAGACCGCAGCATTGCCATAGCGCAGTTTTTCAAAGTTCTAAAAGCCTTGATTATCCTCGGCGTGATCGGGTTTCTGCTGCCGCCTTACGGGATGGGTGGAGAGCTGACGCAAAAGCTGCCGCTGACAACATGGGCACTGTTGCTTCCGATTGCGGCCTGCGCCGTCCTGATTCAAATCAGTGCCGAAGAAATCCTGTTTCGCGGGTATATCCAGCAAACTCTTGCAGCGCGGTTCAGTTCACCGATCATTTGGATGGGCCTGCCATCCATTTTGTTTGCAGCAGGCCATTATTCACCAGACGCGGCGGGTGGCAATGCGCTCTTGATCGCGCTTTGGGCCTTTGTTTTTGGGCTGCTGGCGTCCGATCTGACGGCCAGAGCAGGCACTTTGGGACCTGCCATCGCCCTTCATTTTTTCAACAATTTCATCGCTTTGCTGTTCATTTCATTGCCCGACAGTCTCAGCGGGTTGGCACTTTTTGTGCTGCCCTTTGACACGTCTGACCCGGAACAGCTGCGCCCTTGGCTGTTGGTGGACTTGGCGGTTATGTTCGTTTGCTGGTTGGCCGCGCGGCTTGCGCTCAGGCGTTGATTGCATTTCCTTCCGTTGCGCCTTATTTGACGACAACACCGCAAAAGCCAAGGTTCCCACATGAACTGGATCACAAACTACGTCCGCCCCCGGATCAACTCGATCTTTTCGCGCCGCGAGGTTCCCGAAAACCTCTGGCATAAGTGCGACGAGTGCGGAACGATGCTGTTCCACCGCGAACTGGCCGAGAACCAGAATGTCTGCACCCAGTGCGGCCACCACATGGCAATTACCCCGCGTGACCGGTTCAAGCACCTGTTCGACGGCGGCGTTTTCACAGAAGTTGAGGTCCCGGCCCCCAAGGACGACCCACTACAATTCCGTGATCAGAAAAAATACCCGGACCGCATGAAAGCGGCGCAGAAAAAGACCGGTGAAAAAGAGGCTATGCTGGTGGCCGTGGGCGAAATTGGACGCACTCCGATTGTTGCTGCCGCGCAGGATTTCTCTTTCATGGGCGGCTCGATGGGCATGTATGTGGGCAACGCGATCATCGCTGCCGCCCAAGAGGCGGTAAAGCTCAAACGCCCGCTGATCCTGTTTTCGGCCGCCGGTGGAGCCCGGATGCAGGAAGGTATCCTAAGCCTGATGCAAATGCCGCGTACCACTGTTGCGGTTGAGATGCTGAAAGAAGCGAACCTGCCCTATATCGTCGTTCTGACCCATCCCACTACTGGGGGTGTAACTGCTTCTTACGCGATGCTGGGCGATGTGCATATCTCGGAACCCAACGCGTTGATCTGCTTTGCCGGCCCCCGTGTGATTGAACAAACGATTCGGGAAAAGCTGCCTGAAGGGTTCCAGCGCGCCGAATATCTGCTGGATCACGGTATGCTGGACCGAGTCACCAAGCGTACCGAAATGCGTGATGAGCTGATTACCATTACCCGGATGCTTACGAACCAGCCTCCGGCAATTGTTGGCGAACTGCCCGCACCAGAACCGGAAGAAGCAGCTGAGGCACCGGCCGAAGAGACCAGCCAGAAATGACCGCACAAACATCTGACGCAATTCTTGATCGGATGATGGCGCTACATCCCAAGATCATTGATCTGACCTTGGACCGCGTTTGGCGTTTGCTGGCTGCGCTGGATCATCCACAGCTCAAGCTGCCCCCGGTTGTCCATATTGCCGGAACCAATGGCAAAGGCTCGACCCAAGCCATGATCCGCGCGGGGCTTGAGGGGGCAGGGCACTCGGCACATGCCTATACCTCGCCCCATTTGGCGCGGTTTCACGAACGCATCCGGCTGGCTGGAGAATTGATCTCGGAATCCGATCTGACGGCGGTTTTGGACGAGTGCTATGCCGCCAACAAAGGTGAAGACATCACCTATTTCGAAATCACCACCTGCGCGGCTCTGTTGGCCTTTGCCCGTACAAAAGCAGACTATACTCTTCTTGAGGTTGGTCTGGGCGGACGACTGGACGCCACTAACGTAATCGATAATCCTGTAGTAACAGTGATTACGCCGGTATCGATCGATCATGAGCAGTTTTTGGGCAACACATTGGGCGAGATCGCAGCTGAAAAGGCCGGGATCATCAAACCCGGCGTGCCCTGCATCGTTGGGCCCCAACAGGACGAAGCCCTTGAGGTCATAGAATATACAGCCGCTCGACTGGGTGCTCCGTTGTTGGTTCATGGGCAACACTGGAATGTGCATGAAGAAAACGGACGCTTGATCTATCAGGACGAAACCGGTTTGCGGGATCTTCCACTGCCCAACCTGCTGGGTGCGCACCAAATTCAGAACGCGGGTGCGGCCGTGGCCGTTTTGCGCCATCTGGACATGGGCGATGACGCCTATGAGGCTGCCGTGACCAAAGCCGAATGGCCCGCCCGTATGCAGCGCCTGAAAACCGGCCCGTTGGTCGAACAGGCACCACAGGCCGAGCTTTGGCTGGATGGCGGTCACAACGCGGCAGCAGGAATTGCTCTGGCTGATGTACTGGCCAAACTACCGCAGAAACCGACGCACATGATCTGCGGTATGCTCAACACAAAAGATGTAACCGGGTATCTCTCACCTTTGGCCGGGCAGGCCACAAGCCTAACCGCCGTTACAATTCCGGGTGAAGCCGCGACACTCAGTGCAGAAGAAACTGCAGCTGCAGCGACCAAAGTCGACTTGCCTGCGTCTACGGCAAACAATGTATCGGAAGCGTTGGCGGCGATCACAGCCGACGACCCCCAAGCCCGTGTGTTGATCTGCGGCTCGCTTTACCTTGCGGGCAATATCCTGCGCGAAAACGGCTAGGCACGCCCCGCGCCCTTCACCTGGCTCGAAATACTTTGGGGAGGCGCGCGCAGCGCCCCCTAGGCACCCCAGTCTTTGTCCTGCATCTCCCTTAGGCGTGAGGCTGTGCGTTCAAACTCAAAGGTCCCTTCGCCTTCCACATAAAGCATTTCGGGCTCAGCTGCGGCGGAACAGATCAAGCGGACCCTGGCCTCATATAGGGAATCGATAAGGGTTACGAACCGCTTGGCTTCGTTAAAGTTGTTGCGCGACAAGCGTGGGATGTCTTCCAGCACCAGCACCTTCACAGCATCGGCAATTGCCAGGTAATCAGCAGGCCCCAACATCCGTCCACACAGGTCGTAGAATGATGCCCGCGCGACCCCGTTGCGAAAGGCAGGCAGCTCAACCGCGCGGCTATTGACTTGCAAAACAAGCGGTTCGGCGGGGCCGCCTGCAAGATCCTTCCAAACCTCTCGTATGTTCTGCCGGGCTTCTGGGCCGATTGGCGAAAAATAGACCGGCGCACCTTCCAGCCGGTTTTGGCGGTAGTCGGTGGGCGAAACCAGTTCCCAAACCCGTAGCTGTTCCTTGATATGCGCAATGAACGTCAGAAACAGCTGCCTGTTCAGCCCATCCTTGTACAGATCATCTGGATGCCGGTTCGAGGTCGTCACAACCACCACGCCACCCTCATTCAACAGATCGAACAGACGTCCAACAATCATCGCATCGGTGATGTCCGTGATCTGCATCTCATCAAATGCCAGCAGCCGGACGGATTTGACCACATCCTTCGCCACAGGAGCCAGTGCATCTTCGACGTTCTCTTTCCGAGCTTTATGCATCCCAGCGTGGATTTCCTGCATGAAAGCGTGAAAATGGACACGTCGCGCCGGTATGTCGCCGAGCGTTTCGACAAACATATCCATCAGCATCGATTTTCCTCGCCCGACTCCTCCCCAAAGATACAATCCTTTTGGGGGTGGAGGCACTTTGCGGAAAAAACCGCGTTTAACTGGCTCTGACAGCGCGGCACGGATACGTTCGAATTGCGGAAGAACGGCCTCTTGTGCGTCGTCGCGGGTCAGGGTTCCATCCGCGACGCGGGCCTCGTATAGCGATATTAGATCCGTCATAATTCCGAGCCTTACCCGCCCGACCGCCCGTTGAAAAGAAACCATTTTTTTTGGCACATCAAATTTGCTTATCCGTGACTGCAAATCTGCTGAATTGACGTCGCCCGCAAAAGCGATACGGTCCTTTGGACGAAACGCCCGAGATATCAATGCCACAATCCGCCCGCTTGCTGAATCCGATCCTGATCGTCGGATGTATTATCATCACGGTCAGTTTTGCCGTGCGTGCATCGTTCGGCGTGTTCCAGATTCCAATCGCGGATGAGTTCGGTTGGCTGCGCACTGACTTTTCAATGGCGATTGCAATTCAAAACCTGGCGTGGGGCATCGGACAGCCCATCTTTGGTGCAATTGCCGAGAAGATTGGCGACCGCAAGGCGATCATTCTGGGTGCTTTGACCTATGCTGCCGGTATGGTGCTTTCTGCATGGTCCGTCACTCCATTTGAGCATCAGATGTATGCGTGGTTGGTAGGCTTCGGCATCGCAGGTACTGGGTTTGGTGTGGTTCTTGCTGTGGTCGGTCGCGCGTCTTCAGACGAAAACCGCTCGATGTCGCTTGCTATCGTCACAGCCGCAGGAAGTTTCGGGCAGGTGCTGGGTGCCCCCACCGCCGAGTGGCTGCTGACCTTCCTGCCTTGGCAGCAGGTTTTTATCGTGTTTGCGGTCGCGATCCTGGCGCTTGTGCTTGCTCTGCCATTCATGCGCGCGCCGCAAAGTGCCAGCAAGACGGAACTGCAAGAAAGCATGAGCGAGATTTTGGGCAAGGCGTTCCGCGATCCTTCTTATGCTTTGATTTTTATGGGGTTCTTTAGCTGCGGGTATCAGTTGGGATTCATCACCGCCCATTTCCCGGCATTTGTGACCGAAATGTGTGGCCCGATTCAGCCCGGTGGTGTTTTGCATTCCGTCGGTATCACCTCGACGTCAGCGCTTGGGGCCGTGTCGATTTCGCTGATCGGTCTGGCCAATATCGGTGGTACGTTGCTGGCGGGATGGGCAGGGAACCACTTCCCCAAGAAATACCTTTTGGCTGGGGTCTACACGGGGCGCACATTGGCAGCGGCTTTGTTTATCCTGTTCCCGATCACTCCTCTATCAGTCATCGTATTCTCGCTGGTGATGGGATCGCTTTGGTTGGCCACTGTGCCACTCACGTCGGGTCTTGTGGCGCATCTTTACGGCTTGCGGTACATGGGAACGCTTTATGGCATCATCTTCTTCAGCCACCAGCTTGGCAGCTTTCTGGGTGTGTGGTTGGGTGGTCGCTTGTATGATCAATTCGGCGATTACAGCATGGTTTGGTGGATCGGCGTCGCGATCGGAGCATTCAGCGCAATCGTGCATCTGCCCATCCGCGAAAATCGTTCTGCCCTTCCGGCCTAAAATCTTCCTAATCAACAAACCAAAAACGGCAAGCACCTGGTGCGACCCAATTTTTCAACGCGATGCCAGACCTATGTGCTAACCAGCCCTGTCTGGGAATAAGCCAGCCAATCCAGCGGCTGAGGCTTCGCAAACACCACGTTCGGTAATCAGCCCGGTGACAAGCCGGTTTGGGGTGACGTCAAAGGCCGGATTGCCCCCCTCCGTTCCAACTGGGGTCACGCGCACATCCGAAATCGCGGAGTGCTCATCAACACCGAGGACATGAGTTACTTCGCGTGTATCGCGTTCTTCGATTGGAATTTCAGCTACGCCATCGCGCACGGTCCAATCTATTGTCGGAGAAGGCAGGGCAACATAAAATGGAATATTGTTGTCATGCGCTGCCAACGCCTTGAGGTAGGTGCCTATCTTATTGCAGACGTCACCCTGTGCCGTGGTGCGGTCGGTGCCAGTGATAACCATGTCAACCAACCCATGCTGCATCAGGTGCCCCCCGGCATTGTCCACGATGTAGCGATGGGGGATGCCGTGCTCGCCCAGTTCCCATGAGGTCAGCGCACCTTGATTGCGGGGCCGGGTTTCATCCACCCAAACAT
Organism: Ruegeria sp. HKCCA5763; assembly: GCF_013034545.1. NCBI lineage: Bacteria > Pseudomonadati > Pseudomonadota > Alphaproteobacteria > Rhodobacterales > Roseobacteraceae > Ruegeria > Ruegeria sp. HKCCA5763. Next base: position 232,500 of record NZ_WQGF01000006.1, on the reverse strand, counting down.
GCAGGGGGATGCCCTCGTTATGCGCATGATACATGGGGCTTGTGGCTGTGCCCCAATCGACTGTCGCCAACCATCCTGCGTTGCAATGGGTCAACAGCCGCACTGGTTCCCCCGCGGGTTTGCGCGCGGCAATCTCTTTGATCAACTCCAGCCCGTGGCGACCAATTGCGGCGTTGATTTCGACGTCTTCGTCAGCGATTTCCTGCGCCAAGACCCATGCGCGTTCGGCACGATCGGACACAGCCAGCGGCATCAGGGCCTCTCGGCATCTGTCCAAAGCCCAACGCAGGTTGATTGCGGTGGGCCGCGTTGCGTGCAAAACATCATACGCCGCATCAAACGACGCTTCGGAGCTATCACGGGACATCTGTTCAGCTATGCCAAAAGCGGCTGTCGCGCCAATCAAAGGTGCGCCCCTGACCCACATATCCCGAATTGCAGCTGCAAACTCATCCAACGTTTTCAAGGTTACGACCCGGAAATCATGCGGCAACCAGCGTTGATCGATAATCCGAACCTCGCCCTGTGACTTGTCCCACCAAATCGATCTGTAGTGAGTGCCCTGTACTTGCATAATGCAGTCTCCGTGTTCGAATGGTCTGATCAGAATTCAAACACAGCGTGCGTTCTTACGCGGGCCTTGTAAACGGTCGTTTCTGATTTCGTATCAGTATTTTGGATCGGCTTCCGTTATAGTCAGCCACGCGTAGCGGCGCGTATTTCCCGTTCCAATGCATCCAGAAACCGCGACCGATCTGCTTTGCTGAAGGGTCGTCCACCACCACTCGCTCCAAGTGGGTTGGCGGCGCGCAGGTCAGCCATCAAGTCGCGCATCGCGAGTTGTTGACCAATATTGGCTGCGGTGAAAGTCTCGCCGTTGGGGCGCAAGACCCGTGCGCCTGCTTCAACGCATTTGGCAGCCAGAGGGATGTCGGACGTAACAACCACATCCCCTTTACCGCACCGCTCGGCGATCCACTTGTCGGCCTCATCAGCGCCTTCTGAGACGATGACAACCTGCACCAGCGGATTGGCCGATGGGCGAAGCCCCCCATTGGACACCAGCGCCACGGGCACTTTGTGCCGTGTTGCCACCCGTTCAGCTTCGGCCTTCACAGGGCAGGCGTCGCCGTCAACATAAAGCGTGGTCACGCCTTCTTAGCCTCTTTCTTGGCGGGTTCAGCTGGTTTTTTACGCACTTTGAATTCTTCAGGAATAGGCATCCGATTGAACGCATCCAGACCTGCAATCTTGTATGCTTCGGCCAGGGTTGGATAGTTGAACGTGTTCTGAACGAAATAATCCACGGTACCCTTAAGGTTCAACACGGCCTGAGCAATGTGAATCAGTTCGGTCGCGCCTTCGCCAACAATCTGCACACCCAAGACCCGGCGGGTTTTGAGCGAGAACAGCATTTTCAGCATCCCGTGCTCCAACCCCATGATATGCCCGCGCGATGTTTCGCGGAACCGGGCGACGCCGACCTCATAGGGTATACCGCGTTCCTGCAGTTCTTCTTCGGACATACCGCAGGTTGAAATCTCGGGAACCGAGTAGATGCCGTAGGGATACCACGGGCTTTCCGGCAGTGTGGGTGTTTCAAGTGCGTGACAGGCGGCCACGCGCCCTTGTTGCAGAGACGTCGAGGCCAGAGATGGGTGCCCGATCACGTCGCCGGTCGCATAGATATGCGGCACTGCTGTCTGGTATGTCTTACGATCCACCTTGATCCGGTTGCGGTGATCTGTTTCCAGCCCAACGGCATCGAGATTGAGTTTTGATGTCGCGCCCATGCGTCCGGCAGCAAACAAAAGCATTTCTGCCCGAACATGGCGGCCGTTATCCAATGTCACTTCCACATGTTCACCGGCATCTTCGATCTTTTCAACAGCCGAACCCAATCGCAGGTCAACACCATTTTCTCGGATCTGATGCGTGAAATCATGGATCAAACGGCTGTCGATGAAATCCAGAAACGTGTCGCGCGGTTCGATCAATGTCACCCTTACGTCCAGGGCCGAAAACATCGTGGCGTATTCGACCCCAATGACGCCCGCACCAATGACGACCAAGGATCGTGGAATTTCCGCCATTTCCAGAAATTCGTCACCATCGACCACGGTCTTGCCGTTGAAAGGCACATATTCCGGGCGATAGGTTTTGGTGCCAGTTGCGACCAGGAACTTGGCAGCCGTCACCCGCGTAGTCTCGCCAGCGTCGGTCGCAACTTCGACCTCATGAGGTCCAACGAACTTGGCCAGGCCATCCAGCGTATCGACATGGTTGCGGTTGAACTGGTGTTCCAACACATCGACCTCATGATCGAGCGTCATATGCAGGCGGGCCTTAAGATCTTCGGCGCGAATCTGGTCTTTGACCCGATAGGAACGGCCGTAAAAGCTGCGTTCACGCCAGCCCGAGAGGTTCAGAACCGTTTCACGCAGGGTCTTGGACGGGATGGTGCCGGTATGAACCGAAACACCGCCGAAGCGATCCTTGCGGTCGATCACAAGAACGCGACGCTTCAGTTTACCGGCTTGAATGGCTGCTGACCGCCCCGAAGGGCCGGACCCGATGATAATCAGGTCATAGTCATATTCGCTCATGCCTCAGTCTCCGTACAGCGCTTCCGCATGGAATGTGATGTGGTCTTCCATAAATGTGGAAACGAAGAAGTACGAATGGTCATAACCGGGCTGGAAGCGATAGGTTGCCTGCTGACGGCGCTCGGCGATGGCTTGGGCCAGCGCTTCGGGGCGCAGCAGATCCATGAACTGGTCATTGGCACCGGTATCGATCAGGATCGGGCCGTCGAACCCTTTTTCCTTCATCAGTAAAGATGCATCATGCTTGGCCCACAGGGTTTCATCACTGCCCAGATAGGCGCTTAACTGTTTGCGGCCCCAATCTGCACCCGTAGGGTTCGAAATCGGTGCAAAGGCGGAAACCGAGCGGAACCGTCCGGGCAGATTCATCGCCAAAGTCAGGGCTCCGTGACCGCCCATGGAATGCCCGGTGATGGCCTGGCGTTCGCTGTCGATTGCAAAGTTCTCAACCAGCAAGGCGGGCAGTTCTTCGGCGATGTAATCCCACATCTGGAAATGTGGGGCCCAGGGATCTTGCGTCGCGTTTACATAAAACCCTGCGCCCTGTCCCAGATCATAGTCTTCATGATCAGCGACCCCCTCGCCACGCGGCGAGGTATCGGGGAATACAACGGCGATCCCTTGTTCTGCCGCCCAAGCCTGCGCACCGGCTTTGGTCATCGCGTTTTCATGCGTGCAGGTCAGCCCGGAAAGGTACCACAAGATCGGAACCGGTCCGTCCTTTGCCTCGGCGGGAAGAAAAAGGCCAAAGGTCATGTCGCATTGGCAAGCCGAAGAGGCATGGCGGTATACGCCCTGCACTCCGCCAAAACAGGCGTTTTCCGAGAGGGTTTCCATCAGGCATAGTCCTTACATTCGAGTCGCGACATGGCTAACGATCCAAAGACGCCGCGTAAAGTCCGACCACCTTCGGCAAGAGTATTTTTCGAAATGCTGAAGGTCAAAGACCGCTCAGCCAGGTGATGACCAGCGGCACGGTCAGGATGCTGGCAACCGTCGAAAGAAGAATGGCGGCCGAAGCCCTGTGTGGGGCTACCCCGTAATGTGCCGCCAACATGTAAACATTACCTGCTACCGGCAAAGCGGCGGCCGCGATTGCAACCGTGGCCGAAAAGGTATCAATCGGCACCAGCCAGATCAGTGCAACCGCAACACAGGCTGGGTGAATCACCAGTTTACAAAAGCTCAACCAAACGGCGATTTCGACACGTTCAGCAGATTTGTCGGCTAGTGACGCTCCGATGGCAAACAACGCACCCGGGGTAGCAGCACCGCCAAGAATGGTTAGAAAATCATACAAAGGTACAGGGACCGGGATTTCCATCGATGACCAGAGCAATCCCGCCGAGATGGACACAATCATCGGGTTTTTGAGTAACCCAAGCCCAATCAGTTTTAAGGTTGCGGGGGTCAACTTGCCATCGCGGCCTCCGTTAATCAGGATCACGATGAGGGACGAAAAAACAACCAGGTCCACTGTCAGGACCACCATTACCGGTCCGATCGCAGCCTCGCTGAACAAAAGCGCCAGCATGGGCAGCCCCAAAAAGCCAACATTGCCGATAGCTGCGCATTGTGCCTCGACGGCTGCCGTTGGAACATCCAGCCCGCGCATCCATGCGACACAGGTCGCCAGAGCATAAACTGCTATTGTGACGATCAAATACCCAACGACGAGGCGCGCATTGAAGATTTCGGCAAAAGGCAAAGTGGCCGCAAAGCGAAACAGCATAGCTGACAGAGCAAAGAAGAAGACGAATTTGGTCAGATAGGCGGTGGCCTCGGCGGTGAAAAACCGCGTGCGCCCCGCCCAGTATCCCAGGCCGATTATCGCAAAAAAGGGTAGGGTGCGCAGAAAGACATCGACCATGGATCGACTCCTAACATGGTTTGTCTTCGCTGCAAGTCGGTGGCCTCGTAGAGCGCGCGGAAGGTTCGACTAAGACGGAGTCCGAAAATCGTTGTATCTGAACCGAGCGGTTTATAAACTGGTACAACGTTCAATCCCGGAGATGACATGACCCAGACCGCCACCATCCTGCGCACAGGCCGTAAGTTTGATCAGGTTTTGCGCGGGGCCCGAGAGGTTTTCATGGCGGACGGGTTTGAAGGCGCAAGTGTAGACGACATTGCCCGCGCTGCCGGTGTGTCGAAAGCAACTCTGTACAGCTATTTTCCGGACAAGCGCCTTTTGTTCATGGAAGTGGCGCAAAACGAATGTCGCCTGATGTCTGAGCGCATTCTTTCAATGATTGATGAGACCAAACCTGCGCGTGAAGTCCTACAGATCGCCGCCACGCAGCTTACGGCCTTTCTTGTATCCGAATTCGCACAGCAAGTGTTTCGGATTTGTGTTGCCGAGCGGGATCGGTTCCCCGAACTGGGCCGTGCCTTTTACGAGGCCGGACCGCAGAACGGTCAAAGACAAATGGCAGCGTACCTCGAAAAAGCGGTGTCCAAGGGAGAGCTGTGTATCGAGGATGTGCAGATTGCAGCGGAACAATTCTCGGAATTGTGCAAGGTGCGCATCTGGTCGCGCGCTGCATTTGGTATTCAAAACTGCTTTCGCCAAGACGAAATCGATGAAATTGCGACGCAGGCTGTGGACATGTTTATGGCTAACTACGGGTGCGGACCGTCGAAAAAGTGATGGCCAACGCCCTGAACAGGACGTCGACCATCGTTCACTCACCAAAACACTCGATACAGATAAGCTTAATTCCAAAAGCCTTTTGAAATCCTTTACTCGATAAATGTTCGCGCCAAGCGATCACTTATGGGCTGCGCCAAAAAGGCAATTACTGCGCGCTCACCAGTGGTTACAAAAAGGTCTGCAGGCATTCCGGGCACCAGGTCCAGTGCCGCAACCTCGTCAGATTGCTGATCGTCCAGTTTGACCCGCGCTTTGTAGTAGGCTTCGCCGGTCCGTTCATCTTCCAACGCGTCGGCCGAGATATCAAAAATGGCGCCCTGCGCTTCGGGAACGTCGGCCTGGGCGAAGGCAGACATACGAATACGCGTGGCTTGTCCGACCTTCAGCTTGTCGATATCGCCTGGTTTCACACGTGCTTCGACAATCAACTCTTGATCGGCGGGCACGATTTCCATGATGTGTTCACCGGGCCTTATCACCCCGCCCGTGGTTGACGCAGCAAGGTTTACAACCCGACCGCTGGTTGGTGCTAGGATCTCGATCCGCTTGCGGCGCTCCACAACACCGGCAAATTGCGGACGCAAGAGGTCAAGCTGTGCATCGACAACGGCCAACTCACCTACAAGGACTTCATCCCTCAGCTTTTGCCGACTGATCATTGTCAATTTCAACTCGCTGACCTGGTTTTCCGCCTGGGCAATCTGTGTCCGAAGCGAAGCATCGGCGCCCAAAAGCCGTTCAACCTCGATCTGCCGCGCACTGACCCGTGTGACCGCAACCAAGCCCTTGTCCAAAAGGGTCCGCAAGCCTTCCAGCTCTGTCTGCGTGATGGCCATCTGGTTCTGCGTGCTGATCCGTTGCTCGTTGAGGCCATCGATTTGATCGCGAAGCGCCGAAATACGTTGTGCGTTGATTTCCACCCCGGTCGCGCGGGCGCGGTATTCGGCATCAAACAGTTGTTTTTGCGTCAGAAAAGCAGAGGCCCATTGCACGCGGCTCATACCTTGTTCAAAGCGCTGAAACGCTTGGGATTCGTCAAACCGTGTCTGCCCTTTCATCTGCGCGATCAGCCTGGCGCGGCGTACAGAAAGTTCGCCGATTTGGCTGCCCAGGACGTTCAGATCAACGTCGATTTCGGTGCTGTCCAAGCGGATCAGCGGTTGTCCCTGTTCAACAAACGCGCCATCGGTGACCAGAATGGACCGTATGATCCCACCATCCAGATGCTCGACGGTTTTGCGGTCTCCTTCAACGACGAAGGATGCAGGGGCCACAACAGCACCGTCAAGTTTGGATGCGAACGCCCAGTAGATGCTTCCGCCGACAAAGGCCATCAGAGTGAAGAGACCAACCAGAACATATAGTCGAATACCGGTTGTAGCTTCAGACATGTCAACAACTTGCGCATCATGAAGATCGGGCGCGGTGTTGTTCGAAGTATAGGGAACGATCCGGGTCATTGGGCGGCTCCTTTAATGCGGGTGTTTTCTGAAAGGCGAAGGGCGGGCTTGCCAGATGCAGCGCGTTGCGCGGACGATTTAAGTACATTTTGAGTTTTGACCTTCAATACGTCGCCCTTGTCGCCGAATTGGGTTTGGGATCCGTTGCGAAGAACCATGACCTTGTTGGCCGCCTGCAAGGTGGCCGGGCGGTGGGTCATCACGATACTGATTGAGCCCCTGGCCTGAGCTGCAAGAATGGCGTCGCGCAACGCTTTTTCGCCATCGGCATCCAGATCCGAGTTCGGCTCATCCAGCACCAACACAAACGGGTCACCATAAAGCGCCCGGGCCAGAGCAAGACGCTGTCGCTGTCCGCCAGACAAGAAAAACCCTTTGCCAATGCGCGTTTCATACCCATCAGGCAAGCCGCTGATCAGCTCATGCAATCCGGCCTCGCGAGCAGCGCGCAGCACCTCGGCGTCGTCGATGAACATTGCAAAGCGACCGATGTTTTCGCGGATGGTGCCGTCAAACAGTTCTACGTCCTGCGGCAGATATCCGATCTGCTTGCCCAGATCTTCTTGGTTCCATTTCGACATTGGGCTGCTGTCAAGCAAAACCTCACCGCGCTGCGGGTGCCAAATCCCGGCCAACATCTTACCCAGCGTTGTTTTGCCGGATCCACTGGGGCCGATAATCGCCAACACATCACCCGCTGACAGGTTGAAATCAATGCCGCGAAGTGTGGCATTAACTGCACGTGGCGGGGCCGCCTGTGCGATTTTCACATCCAAAGATTTGAACGCACGGGGCAGGTGCAGATTGGCGGGTTTTTCTGCGAATTCTTCGGTCAGTTTGGTAATCTTTGTATATGAGCCGCGTGCCGCCAGAAAAGTGCGCCATTGCCCAATCAACTGATCGATTGGGGCCAGTGCACGGGCCAGTACGATCGTGGCCGCAATCATGACACCAGCCGTGGTTTCACCCGTGATGGCCAGTGCCGCGCCAAGGCCAAGCGCCAAAGATTGCAGCCCCATGCGCAGTGTCTTGGACATGACCGAAAAACTAGCAATCCGGTCAGCAACACGGGCCTTCTGGCGATGCGCATCAACCTGAAGGGCCGTCCAGCGCCGAACCAGATCGGACTTCATGCCCAGAGCATGGACCAGTTCGGCATTGTTGTCCCCGGTTCGAAACAACGCGTCCGAGCGCCCACGGGCCTCTGCGGCCTGCTGCATCGGTTGATGTGCACGGGCATTGTTAATCAGGGCCATCGCGGTCAGCGTCAGGGCTCCGGCCAATCCGAGCAGCCCGAGAAGGGGATGCAGAACATACAAAACCAACAGGTAAATCGGTATCCAAGGGGCATCGAAAAAGGCGGTCAGGCTTGTACCCGAGATGAACTCGCGAAACCCGTTCACGTCTTCAACGAGATTGTCGCCCGCAGCGGCTTCACCCTGTACCCGGCGTTTCATGGCGGCCCCAAGAACGGGGGCGCCAACATTCATTTCGAACCGGGCCGCAAGCCTGCCCAGAATACGCATCCGGATCAGATCAAGGCAGGCGATCACCGCGAAGACGCCCGCCAACAGCAACGACAGGGCGATCAACGTGTCAGCATTCTGGCTGGTCAGCACGCGGTCATAGACTTGGAGCATATAGATTGGTCCGGCCAGCATCAGCAGGTTCAGAAACAGGCTAAAGAAGGCGACCGCAACAAATCCTTTGCGCAGCGACCCCCAAGCGGCTTTGACGGGATTGGTTTTCTGCAACATCGTGTTGATCCTTTCCGGTTTGGAAAAACGGGGCGACCTCAAGCCGCCCCGCCTATTGCTTGCTTAAGCGACGAAATCGTCTTCGCTCAGGTCAGCTGAGTTGATGCCGGCCAGACGGACCGAACCTTCGTTTCCGAAGCTGATCACCGCATCGTCACCGTCTTGGGCCACGTTGACTTGGTTGCCAAAATCGGATCCGAAATCACCGAATTGCAGCTGATCCCGAGCAATTTCAAAATCCTCGATGGTGTCATTTCCGAAGTTCGTGCCAAACTGGAACGTATCCGCGCCTTCACCACCGATCAGGACGTCGTCACCGCCTTCACCATTCAGCAGGTCATCACCGTCCGCACCGTTCAGCACATTGGTCTGATCGCTGCCGATGATCACGTCGCCATCATCGGACCCAATAACGTTTTCAATGGAGCGCAGGATGTCGGTTTCAATCTGGTTTTCGATGACGTCCTGCCCAATGACACCGGTGCCACCTTCAGCATTCACGTCCAGCGTGGCCCCTGCATCCACCAGCGTATCCTGCACGACCGGTCCGTTCTGACCAGCAGGTGCATTGTGCAGATGGATGGCCGACACGACGCCAGGGATCGGAGTGTTCAGGTCAGCTTCGTTCAGCCCCACAACGCTCAGTTCACTTGAATACGTGACTTCGCCGGTGGCCAGGTTCTGAGTGATCACAACAGTTGCGTCACCTGTGGCTTCGCTGTCCGAAGTTGGCCCAGGTTCCTGCGCTGCATCCAAACCACCACTGAGGGTCACTGTGCGAATACCGTGTTCCGTCACGTCGCTGTCGACCAGCAATTGGCCACGGATTTCACCACCGGGGAAGTCCGCGGTATGGATGTTACAGTACAGGTTGCCCTGAGCCGCCTGTTCGACAAAAGCCGCACCATCGGTGATGTTTGATCCGAACTGATCCGGCGCAGCAACGACTGCATTCTCAATAGACACGTTGAACCCGGTGTCACGTGTGGCCGTGCCATTGCCGTTGGCGTCCAGACGAACTTCGACCGCAACATCCAGCTCCGAGAAGTCCGCAGTGTCGTTGCCGTCGCCACCGTCGATGAAGTCATTGCCCAGACCACCTGTCAGAACGTTGTCTGCATCGCCGGCGATCAGAACATCATCGCCAGCGCCACCGTCGATGTTGCCATTGGTGGTGCCCAGATCGACAAAGATATCGTCGCCAGCGCTCAGCAGAACATTGCCGTTGATCACACCTGCGTCGTCGTTGACGATTGTAACAGTGCCTGCATCTGAAGCGTCGATGGCATTGACCGTGCCACGGATCTCGCCCTCGTTTAGGATTGCACCCAGCAGGTTCAGACCGCCATCGACGCGGATACCAGCGGCAGCATCCGAGTCTTCGGACCCGGCAATCAGACCTTCGTTGACCACAACACCCGCAAAAGAGGCGTCATCCTGGCTGGTGAACAGGCGCAGACCGTCCCCGACCTGGTTGCCTTCAACCGCGTCGCCACGACCTTGCAGCGTACCTTCGTTCACAACAACCGCCGAGACAACGTCGCCCGACACGTCACCGGTTTGCAGAGATACGGCAGAACCATTGTTGCCTTCGCCCGCATCCACCAAGCCGGTGTTTGTGAACGCATAGTTATCGGCTGTGCCATCCGCATAAACAGTGCCATTGCGCTGGTTTCCGGTGCCAAGGATTTCGCCTTCGTTGAGCACCTCAAGCCCAACGCCATCGATGTTCAGCGCGCGACTGTCTGACGTGACAAGGCCACGGTTAACGAACGATCCGCCGGAATGGTCACCGGTTCCAAAGTAGACGCCGTTCTGACCGCCTGCGAACACACCAGTTTCTTCATTGATCAACTGGCCCTGGAAATTAACATTGTTCACAGCTCGGAATGCGCCAACAGTGCCATTTGCGCCTTCAGATGTGACGCTACCACTGTTGATGATGTTCCCTGTGAACGAGGCAGGCGCAAAGCCACCCTCCTGACGCACACCTTCCAGACGAATGCCGTCGCCCGCCGTACCCAGCGCCGCACCCGCGTTACCACGACCGGCGATGACGCCTGCGTTCTCGATTTCAATGTCACCATTGCCTTCTTCGGCCAGCGATAGCGAGATGCCCGCGCCGTTGTTGTGCTCCCCCGCGTCAATCGTGCCTGTTGCCAGATTGTTGATCGAATAATCACGCGCTGTGTCGTCGGCGTAGATCGTTCCGTTGCGCTGGTCACCGGTACCAAGAACATCACCGCCGTTGATCAGGTCGACGCCAGATCCGTCGATGTTAACCGCGCGACTGCCGGATTGGATGGTGCCAAAGTTCAGCACGTCCAGATCATGTTCACCATTGCCAATGTAAAGGCCGTTGCGAGGGCCTTCGATCACACCGGTTGAGGTGTTCAAGATCTCACCTTCGGCATTTGCGCCATCTGCGATGCGGATTCCGGCAGCTGTGCCCTGATTGCTTTCGGTCGAGATCAGGCCGCTGTTTATGATCTCAGTTTCCAGGATGGTGCCTTCAGCGCCGTCGTCGATCCGGACACCGTCGCCCGCCAGCGGGGTGTTGGCAGCCGCCTGACCGCGGCCCTGAATGGTCGCACCAAAGGCGTTGAACACGTCGGTTTCCACGCGGTCACCGGTTTCATCACCGATCTGCAGGGAAACACCTGCGCCCTGGTTGCCTTCGCCTGCATCAATCGTACCGCCGGTGAAGTTCGAGATCGAGACGTCCTCGGCCGTCGAGTTGGTGTAGATGGTACCATTGCGCTGGTCGCCAGTGCCGACGATGTCGCCAAAGTTGCGCACATCGATGCCCTGACCTTGAATGTCGACAGCACGGCTGTCGGAAGATATGACGCCGCCACGGAAGTTGTCCAGGCTGCCCGAGCTTTCGGCACCAGCAAACTGCACGCCGTTAAACTCACCCGCGATTTCGCCGAAATTGCGAACCGCAGCGCTTCCGGTGACTTGGACACCAGTGGCCAATGCGTCGGGACCATTGTTCGCTTCGATCCGGCCTGAGCGGAAGTTAAAGACATCCACGTCCTGCCCTTGAGCCTGAACGGCGGCAACAGCGTTGTTAGTGACGGTCTCACCAAAGTTCAGCAGGCGTGAAAAATCATTGGCCAGAACAAAGGCAGGTGTGTCGACGACGACTGTGGATTGAAAGAAGTTGTTGATGAGGGTTTGGCCGTCGCGGGATGTCTCTTGTGCCAGGGTCGACGTGGTCAAGAGACGGGCGCGCAGGCTATCTGCAAATTGGGACAACATGGATCACTCCGTCATTAAGTTGCGTTCGTGCTGGCGACCCATCTGCCGGGCCACCGACGCAACAAAGGACTAGGCCGCCCCGCGCGACATCTGAAATTCATGGTTCAAATCGGGTGTATAACCGTCGCGAATACTCACGGGTTTCGTGAGGTAGGCGCAGGCAGTTTCACAGCAAACAAAGGGATTGCGCCAAATCCAGCGCCAGCTGGAAGGCTATTCAATTTCGAATTCTGACAGATTTGTCATCGGATGTGAGCGCCAATCAGAACCGATAGGCCCCTGCAGCCTTCTGGAATCTGTCGCCAAATCGTATCTTGATAGCTGATTAAATCGCGAATTTTGCTTCAGGACGGGATACCCTTTGAACCTCAGAGATTTGGAATATGTCCTTGCCATCGCCAAACACGGCCAGTTCAGTCAGGCGGCGGCCGCGTGCAACGTGTCTCAGCCGGCAATGTCGAACCAGATCAAAAAGCTGGAACAGGAGCTGGGCGCTGACTTGTTCCTACGTCTGAACAACGAGGTGCGCCCAACGCTGTGCGGCGAACGCATTGTCGAGATTGCGCAGCGTATTCTGAAAGACGCCCAGAAAATCCGCGATACAGCGATCGAATTTCGCGACCCCGAGGCGGTTCCGCTGACAATAGGCATGACGCCGACGCTGGCACCATATCTGACGGGTTACTTTTCAGAGCTTTTCAGCACGCTGTTTCCAAGGATGCGCGTTACGCTGATCGAAGATCTGCCCCAGAACATGCTTCATATGGTCGAAGATCACACATTGGATATGGCGCTGGTCGCCAAGGTCAACAACAGCGCCAATTTAGACTTCACTTCAATCTGGTCCGAGCCATTGTTCTTGGCTTTGCGCCAAGGGCATCCGCTGTCAACGCTTACCTCCATTGCCCCCGATGAGGTACCGCCGCATGATTTTATCCGGCTGCCGCACAGTTTTGGCTACGATCTTGAAGATCATTTGCCAAAACAGGACGGGACAACCCGGATCAGCAAGCGTTTTGATCTGACAGCGTTGCGGTTTGAAACGATCTGTCGTCACATTTGCCATTCAGACGACTGCACAATTGTTTCGGCATTGGCGGCAGAACAGTTCAAGCGGGACAACTGGCCGTTGCACTTTATACCCTTTGAAGCACCGGGGCACCTGCGCGATCTTGGCGCCGCCACGCGCCCCAATTGCCCAAGAAAACCAATGCTCGCACGCATCGGAGCCTATATTCGGGAAAATCCACCTGTGGGTGTGATCCCGACTTATCAGTCGGATGGCCTAACTGAAGGTAAAACCAAGCCCTCCGTCACGGTGCCTGAGAAAGCCTGACGTTTTTAAAATGTACCGGGCTGCCCACTCAGCCTATTGACGTAAGCCAAAGTGCGGTTCTATCGGTTGGCGTGTCGAAAGCCACACATGTTTTAGTTGTGGCTCTTGGGGCAAGGGATCGGAGCATGACCAAATCTGAAATCCGCCACGACGGAATGCGCATCGGGGGGCAGGTCGTATTCACGGAAAACACTGTTCCGGTTCACTACCCTTATACGAATGCCGTGATCGGCACGGTTCCGGCTGGAACTGCCCAACACGTGCGGCACGCTTTTGAAATCGCAGCGAACTACACCCCTAGTTTGACGAGGTACGAGCGCAGTCAAATCCTGCGGCGTGCCGGCGAGTTGATCGGAGAAAGGCGCGATTATCTGGCCAAGTGGCTGACGCTTGAGTTGGGGATTTGCCTTCAGCACTCGATCTATGAAACCAAACGCGCACAAGACGTGTTTCAGTTCGCCGCCGCCGAAGCTCTCAAAGATGATGGAGAGGTGTTTTCTTGCGATCTGACTCATAATGGGAAGGCTCGTAAAATCTTTACGAAGCGTGAGCCCGTCAAGGCGATCAGCGCGATTACTCCGTTCAATCATCCGCTGAACATGGTCAGTCACAAAATCGCACCGTCAATTGCGACCAATAATTGTATGGTTTGCAAGCCGACCGAGCTGACGCCTCTGACAGCACTGACACTGGCCGACATTCTATACGAGGCGGGCCTGCCGCCCGAGATGTTCCAGGTCGTCACTGGTTGGCCACAGGATATTGGCGACGAAATGATCACCAATGAAAATATCGACATCATCACCTTTACCGGTGGCGTCCCTGTGGGCAAGCTGATCGCCTCAAAGGCAGGCTACAGGCGACAGGCGCTTGAGTTGGGCGGGAATGACCCGCTGATTGTGCTGAATGATCTGGGCGACGCTGATCTAGAGCGCGCAGCAACGATCGCAGTTGCGGGGGCCACGGGGAATTCAGGTCAGCGATGCACCGCCATTAAACGCATTCTGGTGCAACACAGTGTGGCGGATCGTTTTGTTCCTTTGGTCCTGGAAAAGGCCAAGGCCATCCGGTTTGGTGACCCTCAGAACCCCGAAACCGAGTTGGGTTGTGTCATTCATGCTGACGCGGCAGAGCTGTTTGAGAACCGTGTGATGAAAGCGGCAGAGCAAGGGGCAGAAATCCTTTACCATCCGGGTCGGCAGGGCGCGTTACTGCCGCCGATTGTCATCGACAGAGTCCCTCATGACAGTGAATTGGTCATGGAAGAGACCTTTGGCCCGGTCATTCCGATTGTCCGCGTGCCCGATGATGACGCTGCGGTTTTGCGGATATCAAACAGCACCGCTTTTGGCTTGTCGTCAGGTGTCTGCACCAATGATCTGAACCGGGCCATCGCATACATCAATGGTCTGGATGTGGGCACCTGCAACATTTGGGAGCAACCCGGCTATCGGATCGAAATGTCACCCTTCGGAGGGATCAAGGACAGCGGCAACGGAGTAAAAGAAGGCGTTATCGAAGCGATGAAGTTCTTCACCAACGTCAAAACCTATTCGCTGCCCTGGCCTCAGTAGGTTGTGCGCATCTGGTACCCCTGATGAAACGTCATACGTACGAAAGTCACAGGATCGTTGCGAAACCATGTTGTGCGCTCCAACTGAAACAAGGGTGTACCAGGAGGGACGGCAAGAAATTCCTGCAAGGGTGCCGTGGCGGGAACGGCGGAAAAGGCGATCTCGGCGTTCGAAAATGGCACTTCTGACAACAGCCACTCATTTGGCCCGATGTTCAGAAAGTCCTCGTTCACGACCTGAGGCACAGCACTAACGTTGATCCAGCGTTCTTCGAACTGAAATGGCCGATTGTCGGCGTGGTGCATACATTGCAGATGTACGATCTGCGCGCCTTCTGGAATGTTCAATTTTGCCTGAAGCCACGCGGGACAATCAACCATGGTTCGACTGACCAGGGCATATCGGTACTTGGCGTTCATCTCTTCGATGGTCTGCCGTACCACCGTAATCGGCAACTTGGCTTGTTTTACGGGCGTGGTTACAACGCGCGTGCCGCCCTTGCGCTTGCGGGTTACGATGCCCTGTTCCGCCAATTCACGCAGCGCCCGGTTAACGGTTGCGCGCGCAACGCCAAATTCCGCCGCCAATTCCAACTCAGTCGGCAACAGGCTGCCCTGCGGCCAGACACGGGTTTGAATTCGGTTGATCACCTCATCGCGAATGTCCTGAAAGCCGATGTTTTTTTGCTCGGTCACGCTGCGCATTTTCCATTAAGTATATTCATAATTCAATTATGAAATCATTTAGCCTTCAGGTAAAGAGCCACACCAGAGGCTATAGCTTGGCAAGAAGATCCGTCATCGCCTGACGGTAGTTCGACACGATCTGATCCCGTGCGATATGGCGACCCTCGCTCACCCGGTGGCGACCCGCCGACCAAACGTCAGTGACGACCTGATCTTTTGCCGCAAACACCAACCCATCAAGCAACTGCTCTGATGTCAAAGCGCAAAGCGCTGGGTTTTGGCTGTCGATGGCCACCAGATCGGCCAGCTTGCCAACGGCGACTTCGCCCGAGTCGCGGCCCAAAGCTTTCGCGCCACCCATGGCCGCGCCACAATAGAGTGTCTGCCCGACCGACCCTTCGCCGGCAACCATGACATTGCGCGACAGATCGCGCAGACGCTGGGAATACTCCAACGTGCGCAACTCTTCTGTCAGGGAAATCAACACATTTGAGTCTGATCCCACGCCAAACGTGCCACCCGCGCTCAGAAAAACAGCTCCATTGAACGGTCCGTCCCCCAGATTGGCTTCAGTCACAGGACACAGCCCCGCAACAGCCCCGGTTGCCGCCATATCAAGGGTTTCCTGGTCGGTCATATGGGTGGCATGGATCAGGCACCAACTGTCATCGACCTGCACATTGTCCAGAAGCCACTCGACCGGGCGCGCGCCCAATCCGGCCTGGACTTCGGACACTTCCTTGGGCTGTTCGGCGATGTGAATGTGGCACGGACCGTCACGTCGCGCGGCCAAAACGCGAACCAGATCAGCCGGAGAGGTGGCGCGCAAAGAATGAGGCGCGATGCCGACGCGGCAGTCGTCGGGCAGACCGGCAAGTGCGTCCCGCGTCTGATCCACCAGTTTGCAAAAGCGATCCACATCATTGCCGAACCGGGTTTGACCCGGCTCCAACGGCTTTTCGCCAACCCCGGCGTAAGAATACAGCACAGGCAGATGCGTTAGGCCAATGCCGGTCTCGAATGCGGCCTCCATGATCCGGTCGGATAACTCGGTCAGTCGATCATAAGGTTTGCCGTCTGGTTGATGATGCAGATAGTGGAATTCACCGACTGAGGCATATCCAGCTTCCTGCATCTCCATATAAACCAAGGCGGCGATTGCCTGAACCTGATCCGGTGTCAGATGTTTAGTGAATCGATACATCAGATCGCGCCACGTCCAGAAACTGTCTCGACCCGCAAGGCGGTATTCGGTCATCCCAGCCATGGCGCGCTGAAATGCATGGCTGTGCAAATTGGCAAGTGCAGGCAACAAAGTGTCCACGCACACATCCCCTGGTCGGCCTGCTGTCGCCGGTTGAAGCGATACGATTCTACCGTCTTCAACCTCGACCCGCGTATTGCTTGCCCACCCCCCGCTCAACAGAGCACGTTTTGCAAAGATCGCCACGATTTTCACCTCATTTTATGGATAGACATATTGCATATAGAAATGTACGAGAAAAGAGAGAACTGCAAGGAGGCGCAGAGTCGGATGCACTCGCAAGATCGGGTTTTTTCAGATCTGAACGCGGCAACGATGGTTGCAGGACCTGCAGCTTATGGGCTGATCCACGACGCGGCGATTGCGGTCAAGGATGGCGGGATCGCATGGGTCGGGCCTGAAGCCAGCTTGCCGGAGCAGTTCAAAGGGTTTTCGCAAACTACTTTGGACGGCCGTCTTGTCACGCCTGCGCTGATCGATTGTCACACCCATGTGGTGCATGGCGGCCATCGTGCTGTCGAATTCGAGATGCGGCTGAACGGTGCCAGCTATGAGGAAGTCGCGCGCGCGGGCGGGGGCATCATCTCGACTGTGAAGGCCACGCGCGAGGCTACTGTCGAAGAACTGATCACGCAGGCGCTGCCGCGTTTGGATGCGATGCTGGCCGAAGGTGTTTCAGTGATTGAGGTCAAGTCCGGTTATGGCCTGGATCGTGACACCGAATTGAACATGCTGCGAGCCGCCCGCGCGCTGCCGGACCATCGCCCCATTCGCGTTGTAACCAGTTTTCTGGGCGCACATGCGGTGCCTGCTGAGTATAAAGACCGACCTGACGCTTATATCGCCGAGGTCTGTATCCCAACCCTACGAAAAGCCCATGACGAGGGCTTGGTGGATTCAGTGGATGCTTTCTGCGAAGGAATTGCTTTCCTCCCGGACCAGCTGGCGCCGTTGTTTGATGCGGCGAAAGACCTTGGCCTGCCGATCAAATGCCATGCCGAGCAACTGTCCAATCTCGGGGGCACAAAACTGGCCGCCTCATACGGCGCTCTGTCCGCGGACCACATCGAATATTTGGACGAAGAAGGCGTTCGGGCGATGGCCAATGCGGGAACAGTCGGAGTGATCCTGCCCGGCGCCTTCTATACCCTGCGGGAAACCCAAGCCCCTCCAATTGATTTGCTACGCAAGCACAACGTGCCGATGGCGTTGGCCACTGACTGCAACCCGGGGTCGGCCCCGATGACATCGCTGCTTTTGACCATGAATATGGGCTGCACCCTGTTTCGCATGACACCGGAAGAGGCTCTGACCGGGGTCACCACCAATGCGGCCCGCGCCCTGGGTCTGTCCGATTGCGGCCAGATCGCCCCCGGACAGCGCGCCGATCTTGCGGTGTGGAACGTCACCCACCCGGCAGAACTAGCCTATCGTGTGGGCTTCAACCCTCTTCATACTCGCATACTTGGAGGCGCAATTTGACGACCCTGACACTCACCCCCGGTGCAGTCACTTTAGCGCAACTGGAACAGGTCTATCGCGAGGAATGCGCCGTGCGGCTAGACCCTGTATGCCGCGCCGGTATCGAGGCTGCTCATGCGCGTATCGCCGAGGCTGCTGCGGGTGAGACTGCAGTCTACGGCGTCAATACCGGCTTTGGCAAGCTGGCCAGCGTCAAGATTGCCGCCGAGGATACAGCGACGCTGCAACGCAATCTAATTCTGTCCCATTGCTGTGGTGTTGGCCCGGCCATTCCGCGCACGGTTGCGCGGCTGATGATGGTGCTGAAACTGCTCAGCCTCGGGCGCGGCGCGTCTGGCGTGCGGCTGGAACTGATCGACCTGTTGGAGGCCATGCTGGACAAAGGTGTGACCCCGCTGATCCCTGCGCAAGGCTCGGTTGGTGCGTCAGGCGATTTGGCGCCGCTGTCGCATATGGCCGCAGTTATGATGGGCGCGGGTGAGGCCGAATTCGGCGGGACTGTTATGCCCGGTGGTGAGGCGTTGGCGGCGGCGGGTTTAACACCCGTTGAGTTGGGCCCCAAAGAAGGTCTGGCGCTGATCAACGGCACGCAGTTCTCAACTGCGTTTGCTTTGGCGGGATTGTTCGGCGCGTGGCAAGCGGCGCAGAGCGCGTTGGTCACTTCGGCACTGACCACCGATGCAATCATGGGATCGACCGCGCCGTTGCAGCCCGAGATCCATACGTTGCGCGGCCATCGCGGCCAGATCGAAGCCGGGTCCACGATGCGGGCTATCCTAGCCGGTTCTGTAATCCGCGAAAGCCATCGCGAAGGCGATACACGGGTACAGGACCCCTATTGCATCCGCTGCCAACCGCAGGTTGTCGGTGCCGCGATGGATGTGCTGAGGCAGGCAGCCAAGACGTTGGAGATTGAGGCAAATGCCGCCACCGACAACCCGCTGGTTTTGCCCGAGGCCGGGCTGATCGTCTCGGGTGGCAATTTCCACGCGGAACCTGTGGGCTTTGCTGCCGACATGATCGCTCTGGCGCTTGCCGAGATCGGAGCCATTGCACAGCGTCGAATTGCGCTGATTGTCGATCCAGCGCTCAGCTTTGATCTGCCGCCTTTCCTGACGCCAAATCCCGGCCTGAACTCGGGCTATATGATTGCCGAAGTGACAACCGCCGCGTTGATGAGCGAGAACAAACATCTTGCAAACCCCTGCGTGACGGATTCAACACCTACGTCAGCCAACCAAGAAGATCACGTTTCGATGGCGGCCCATGGCGCGAGGAGATTGGGACAGATGGTCACCAATCTGGAACGTATTCTGGGGGTCGAACTGCTTTGCGCTACGCAAGGGGTCGAGTTCCGCGCGCCATTGCCTACCAGTGAGACCCTTCAAGCTGTAATGGCCAAGCTAAGAGCTGTGGTCCCTGTATTGGGTGATGATCGATACATGGCGCGCGAGATCGAAGCAGCATGGACCTTGATCGCCAGTGGCGAGATCGCACATGGCACAGGCATCGCGATGCCGGAGCTTGGCGCATGACTGGTTCGGTTCAAGTCATACGTGGTGACAGCCCTGTTGTTCTGGGCCTGCCGCACACCGGCACCGATGTGCCCGCAACGATCGAGGCCAAGCTGAACGCGCGGGGCAGGGCGTTGGCGGATACGGACTGGCATATCCACACGCTTTACGAGGGCCTCCTGCCTGGCGCGACAACTGTGCGGGCAACCTTTCATCGTTATGTGATTGACGCCAATCGCGACCCGTCAGGCGTGTCGCTTTATCCCGGTCAAAACACAACGACGCTGGTCCCGCTTACGGATTTTGACGGGCAAGACATCTGGGATATTCTGCCAACAGAGAAGGATATAGTTGAAAGGCGCGAGGCGTTTCACGCCCCCTATCATGCCGCGCTGCGGGCCGAGCTGGAGCGGGTCAAGGCGATCCATGGAATTGCGGTTTTGTATGATTGCCATTCAATCCGCGGCCACATCCCCTTTCTTTTCGACGGCATTCTGCCTGACCTGAACATTGGAACAAACAATGGCGTGACGTGCGCGCCCGCTATCGAAGCCATCTCACATGAGTTCGCGTCATCCTCACCGTACAGCACCATTTTGAACGGCCGATTCAAGGGCGGATGGACGACCCGGCATTATGGCAACCCTGCCGAGGGCATCCACGCCATACAGATGGAACTGGCGCAGTCCACCTACCTGAGCGCTGAAACTGCGCCTTGGACCTACGACACTGAAAAGGCCAACCGCCTGCGCCGCTGGCTAAAAGACATACTGGACGCCATCCAGGACACTGCATTGGAGATTGCCGCATGACCGATCCTCGCAAGAACACCCGTGATGTTTACCCGCCCACCGGGCCAGAGCTAAACGCCAAAAGCTGGATGACCGAGGCACCAATGCGGATGTTGATGAACAACCTGCACCCGGATGTCGCGGAAAACCCGCACGAGTTGGTTGTTTATGGCGGTATAGGGCGCGCGGCGCGGACGTGGAACGACTTCGACACGATCGTCGCCAGCCTCAAGGATCTGGAAGAGGATGAAACGCTGGTCGTCCAGTCCGGAAAGCCGGTGGCCATTGTGCGGACCCATTCGGATGCGCCCCGTGTACTGATCGCGAATTCGAATCTGGTACCCCATTGGGCCAATTGGGATCACTTCAACGAGCTCGATAAAAAGGGTCTGATGATGTACGGCCAGATGACCGCTGGCTCGTGGATTTATATCGGTACGCAGGGCATCGTTCAGGGTACCTATGAGACCTTTGCCGAAGCCGGACGTCAGCACTATGGCGGCGACCTGACCGGCAAGTGGATCCTGACCGGCGGATTGGGTGGAATGGGCGGCGCGCAGCCTCTGGCGGCTGTCTTTGCTGGGGCCTGTTGTTTGGCTGTCGAGTGCAACCCCGACAGTATCGATTTTCGCCTGCGCACCAAATATCTGGATGAAAAGGCCGAAACGCTGGACGAGGCGCTAGAGATGATCGACCGCTGGACCAAGGCGGGCGAAGCAAAATCAGTGGGCCTTTTGGGCAATGCCGCTGAAATCTTTCCCGAGATTTACCGACGGATGCAGGCCGGTGGCATGCGACCCGACATTGTCACTGACCAAACCTCGGCCCATGATCCGGTCAACGGGTATCTGCCGCTGGGCTGGAACATGGCACAGTGGCGGGACAAGCGCGAAAGCGATCCCAAAGCGGTCGAAAAAGCGGCGCGCGCATCGATGAAGCAGCACGTGGCCGCCATGGTCGATTTTTGGAATGCGGGCGTTCCGACGCTGGATTACGGCAACAATATCCGTCAGGTGGCCCAGGATGAGGGACTGGAAAATGCCTTTGCCTTCCCCGGCTTCGTGCCCGCCTATATCCGCCCGCTCTTCTGCCGGGGTATCGGCCCGTTCCGTTGGTGCGCGCTTTCGGGCGACCCCGATGACATCTACAAAACAGACGCCAAGATGAAGGAGCTGTTCCCCGAGAACACCCATCTGCACAACTGGCTCGACATGGCGCAGGAGCGGATCGCGTTTCAGGGCCTGCCCGCACGCATCTGCTGGATAGGGTTGGGCGACCGGCATCGGGCCGGGTTGGCGTTCAACGAAATGGTCCGCAATGGCGAGCTGAAGGCACCCGTTGTCATTGGTCGAGATCATCTGGACAGTGGTTCGGTAGCCTCGCCAAACCGCGAGACCGAGGCGATGAAAGACGGTTCGGATGCAGTCAGCGATTGGCCACTGCTGAACGCGCTTGTGAATACGGCGTCGGGTGCGACATGGGTCTCTCTGCATCACGGCGGGGGTGTTGGCATGGGGTTTAGCCAGCACGCAGGTGTCGTTATTTGCGCAGACGGCACGGACGAAGCGGCCAAACGGCTTGAGCGGGTTCTCTGGAATGATCCAGCCTCGGGCGTTTGGCGTCATGCAGATGCCGGATATGAGGAGGCCAAAGCCTGTGCGCGTGAGCACGGGCTGCGTTTGCCGGGCATTTTGGGCTGACTGACCCTTTCGAAATTGATTATGCTGGTGGCCAGCGCCGATGGCTTTGGTTTTGAGCAGGGACTCTTTTGGTCAGGACCAGGCCGATCAGCAAATCGTAAGGTTAACGCCATTCCACCAAAGCAGCTTGTCCGTTGCGCGATGTAACACATGTGCGTTCAGGTCTTTCGGAAGGCTAGATGTCCGCCCAATGACCACGCTGGCCGAAGAGATGGAAGACACTACTGCCAGCATGGACCTCGCGGCATTTCCGCTTGATTTGGGTTCGTTTGCGCCAACACGGTTGCGCAATTCAGTTTTATCGATAATAAATCTGCGGCAACGCAAGCTGCAGGAAGTTTTATAGATAAAATGATCATCCCTCATTCCGGCTGGACCCGAAAGTCTGCGCAAGCTGTTCATGATCTTCCGTTGATGGATCTTCTGTTTCGGGCGCAAACCGTGCACCGCGAGAACTTTGATCCCAACAAGGTCCAGACGTCAAAACTCCTGTCGATCAAGACCGGTGGGTGCGCCGAGGACTGCGCCTATTGCTCGCAATCGGCCCGCAACGGATCAACCCTTCCGGCGTCCAAGCTGATCGAGGTTCAGCGCGTTCTGGCCGAAGCCAAGAAAGCCAAGGATGGTGGCGCAACTCGGTTCTGTATGGGTGCTGCGTGGCGCGAACCCAAACCGCGTGACATGCCTGCCCTAGTTGCGATGGTCGAAGGCGTGAAAGCGATCGGTATGGAAACCTGTATGACACTGGGCATGCTGGATGACACTCAGGTCGTCCAGCTGCGCGACGCCGGGTTGGATTACTACAACCATAACATCGACACCTCTGAGCGCTATTACTCCGAAGTGATCACCACCCGCACTTTCTCGGACCGGATCGATACGATGAACCGGGTGCAGGAAGCCGGTATCAAGGTCTGCTCGGGCGGTATACTGGGTATGGGCGAACATACCGGCGACCGTATCGACATGTTGCTGACCCTGGCCAACATGACCCCTCCGCCGGATTCGGTTCCAATCAACATGTTGATGCCGCAGGCTGACACGCCGTTGGCCGATGCAGAGCCGATCGATCCTATCGACTTTGTGCGGATCATCGCAACCGCCCGTATTCTGATGCCCAAATCTTATGTTCGCCTGTCTGCCGGACGCAGCGATATGAGCGACGAGATGCAGGCGATGTGCTTCTTCGCCGGTGCCAACTCGATCTTTGTGGGCGAAACGCTCTTGACTGCGGAAAACCCCGAGGAAGACACCGACTCGATCCTGTTTGCGAAACTTGGCATTCAGGCTGAAACGGCGGAAGACCACAAGCGCACGGAAGCTGCCGAATGAAAGCAGTCGATCGACTGGAATCCATGCTTGATGCGCTTGAAGCCCGGCACCGCCGCCGGGCTTTGATCCCTGCGCAGGGTTTGGATTTTGCGTCGAACGATTATCTGGGTTTGGCGGGGTCAAAACTGTTGCAAGATGCCGCAAAGGCTGCCTTGGCGCGCGGTGTGCCGGTTGGCTCTGGTGGCTCGCGCCTGCTACGGGGTAATCACCCCGAACACGAGGCGCTTGAACAGGAAGCTGCCGCATTCTTTGGATCTGAAGCCGCGCTTTTCATGGGCGGAGGGTTTCAGGCCAATCAAGCAATCTTTTCCACCCTGCCAGCAGCCGGAGATCTGGTGCTTTATGACGCACTGGTCCATGCCAGTGCCCATGAAGGGATGCGTGCGAGCCGCGCGGATCTGCGTGCCTTTCGCCACAATGACGTAGAAGATGCACGCAAGGTTCTGGCCGAGTGGCAGTCGACGGGTGGATCGGGCCACATCTGGATCGCAGTGGAAAGCGTGTATTCCATGGAAGGCGATCTTGCACCGCTGGAGGATCTTGCCTCCTTGGCGCGCGAGGCCGATGCCGTACTGATCGTGGATGAAGCACACGCCACTGGCGTTTTTGGCCTGAACGGCAAAGGTCTGGCGCATGGTCTGAGCGCGGAGGTTCTGACACTCCATACCTGCGGCAAGGGTCTGGGCGTTTCGGGCGGTCTGATATGTGGTCCGCGTGTAATGATTGATACGCTGATCAATCGCGCGCGGCCCTTTATCTTTGCAACCGCGCCTTCGCCTTTGAACGCTGCCTTGGTACGGGCAACTTTGCGGGAATTGGCGACCAACGCTCAATTGGTCGCTGCTGCACATGACCGTCTGCGTCATGCCCATCACGTGGCCCGGCAAACAGGACTGCCGGATTCGGCCCTGACCAGCCAGATCATCCCGGTTATTTTGGGTGACGAGGCCAGAACGATGGCGACGGCCTCTGCCTTGCAGCAACAGGGCTTTGACATCCGGGGTATTCGCCCCCCCACCGTTCCCAAGGGAACGTCCAGACTGCGTGTGTCGATCACCGGAAATGTGACCCACGAGGATATCTCGGCGCTGTTTGCCACCATCGCCAGCCATCAATCGGAGGCCGCATGAGCGCGTTGATTGTCGTCGGAACCGACACGGGCGTCGGAAAAACCGTTTTTTCCGCTGGTCTGACCGCAGCGTTGAATGCAGGGTATTGGAAACCCGTTCAGTCGGGTTTGGAAGATGCGACGGACACAGAAACCGTCCGATTGTTGTCCGGTGCGGAAGTTTTGCCTGAGGCGTATCGCCTGAACCTGCCGGCCTCACCCCATCTGTCTGCCGAAGACATGGGTGTTGAGATTGATCTGTCGCGCCTTGCTGTGCCGCAGGTTGACGGGCCGCTGGTCGTTGAGGGGGCAGGGGGCCTGATGGTGCCGCTGAACCGCCAGTCCTATTACCTGGACCTGATTGCCCAGTGGCAGGCCCCGGTTGTGCTGGTCGCACGCACGGCGCTGGGAACGATCAACCACACCACATTGTCTCTGATGGCCTTGCGTGGCGCTGGATGTGAGGTTGTGGGTGTTGCCTTTGTCGGTGAGGCTGAGCCGGATGTTGAACAAACCATCGTAGAGATGAGCAATGTCCGTCACCTTGGGCGCCTTCCGGTTCTAAGCGAACTGACACAGCAAACCCTGAAAGATGCCTTCTCAGAAATTGACGTTGTCACCATTCGGAGGTTCTTGTGACCCCGCTTGAGTTTGACGCCCGCCACCTGTGGCACCCCTATACCAACGTCGCCAATCCCGGCGCGATGCACCTGATCGACCGGGCCGAGGGCGTTTATCTGTACCGGGAAGACGGCGTGAAGATGATCGACGCCATGTCCTCGTGGTGGTGTGCGATCCACGGTCACAAACACCCTGAGATCACATCTGCGATGCAGAACCAATTGGAGAAGATGCCCCATGTGATGTTCGGGGGGCTGACGCATCATCCAGCCATTGATCTGGGGCGCAGGATGATCGACATGCTGCCCGAAGGGCTGGATCGCATTTTCTACTGTGACAGCGGTTCGGTTTCGGTCGAAGTGTCGATGAAGATGGCTGTGCAGTACCAAATGGCACATGGCCGCAGCGGCAAGTTCGAGTTCGCTACTATTCGGGGCGGTTATCACGGCGACACCTGGAAGGCGATGAGCGTCTGCGACCCGGTCACCGGTATGCACGGGTTGTTCCGCGGAGCCTTGTCGATCCAGCACTTCCTGCCGCGCCCGCACGTGCGGTTGGGTGACGAATGGCCCGCAGATTCGGTACAGAACGGGCTGGAGCCGCTGGAGCGCTTGCTTGCCGAAAAAGGCGACCAACTGGCGGCCCTGATCCTTGAGCCTGTGGTTCAGGGCACCGGTGGTATGTATTTCTATCACCCACAATGGCTGCGCGCGGCACGTGCCTTGTGCGATGCCCACAATGTGCTGATCATCTTTGATGAGATTGCAACTGGCTTTGGCCGCACCGGTAAGCTGTTCGCCATCGATCACGCTGACGTCAAACCTGATATTTTGTGCTTGGGCAAAGCGCTGACCGGTGGACATATCTCATTCGCGGCAACGGTTACCAGCGAGCAGGTGGCTTATGGCATCGGCAACAGTGAGGCAGGCGTGTTCATGCACGGCCCGACTTACATGGCCAACCCTCTGGCCTGTGTCGCGGGATCGGCAAGCCTTCGTCTGCTGGCCGAGGGGAACTGGGAACGGCAGGTTTCTGATATTGAGGCCCAGATGCGCACCGAACTGGAGCCAGCTCGCGTTTTGCCTGGCGTAGCGGATGTCAGAGTCCTTGGTGCCATCGGCGTTATCGAAATGAAGGATACGGTTGATCCTTCTGTCGCCCACCGGCTGGCCCCAAAGACCGGAGTGTGGCTACGCCCCTTTGCGCGCAACATCTATTGCATGCCCCCTTACGTAATCTCTCCTGACGAGCTCAGCCAGGTCACGAGTGCAATGGTCGCGCTGGCCGGGGGGCAGGGATGAAACACAGGTGGCTGGAGCAATCAGGCGACGGCATTCTGATCCTTGTGTTCGGGGGTTGGGCGCTTGGTGCTGCACCGTTCCTGGGTCTATCCGGTGGCGCGTCTGTTCTGTTGGTTGATGACTACACCCAGCTTGATGACCCCTTGCCTGATTTGACAGGGTTTGACCGTGTCGACATGCTCGCGTTTTCCTTTGGCGTGGCATCTGCCGCGCATTGGCTGGCTAATACTCAGTTTCGCCCCGACCGGCTTGTTGCCGTCAGTGGCACCCTGCATCCGACCTGTCCGGACCGTGGGATTGCGCCCGAAATGATACGGGCGACGGCGGATCAGCTGACGACCTCCAGTTTTTCCAAGTTTTGCCGCCGCGCGGGGTTGTCTGTTGAGGCACCAGAGCTTGACCTCGCAGCAGCGCAACAAGAGCTTCACGCAGTGATCCGTCGCGGATCGGCCCTGAATCCCGGGTTTGACCTGGTGTGGATACCCGATCGGGACCGTATCATTCCAACGAAGGCGCAAGAGGCTGCCTGGGCGGAGACCTCAGCTTCGGTCAAACGTGTTGCAGGGTCACATGTACCCTTCGGGTCAGGCCAAAATTGGGCGGAGTGGCTGTCATGACGGCGCAACCGGCAGATAAGGTCCAACGCAGCTTTAGCAGAAGCTTTGACACCTATCACGACACAGCCAGCCAACAGGCGTGGGTTGCTGATAAACTGGTTTCTGAACTGCGCCGTGTGGGCGCACCGGGGCAATTTCGCACCGCATTCGAAATGGGGTGTGGCACCGGGCATCTCACCCGGACGTTGCGGCAAAATTTCGATCTGCCTGACCTTGTTCTGAACGACATCGCGCCGCAAGCCCAGGCAACGGCAGACGCCGAAGCGGCCGTATTTATCGCAGGCGACGTGCGTATGGTGCAATGGCCCGGCCAGATCGACCTGATCGCTTCAGCCTCGATGATCCAATGGATGGACGACCCGACCGGGCTGCTACAGCAGGCGGTCGATGCATTGGCCCCCGGTGGCTGGCTGGCCATTTCAGGATTTGGACCTCAGCAATACAAAGAACTGACAAGCATCGGATCAACAGCCCAGGCGCCTGGCCTTTGCGGGGCAGACGCCCTTGTCGCGGCCATTGAGGGGTCAATGCGGGTTTTGACCGCCGGGGAACGCATCCGGCCATCATATTTCGAAACTCCGCGTGACGTTTTGAAATACTTGCGCCGAACCGGGGTGAACGGTCGCGCGCAAGGGGCGTGGACCAAGTCCACTCTGGCCCGGTTTGAGAAAGACTATGTACGAAGCTTTGCGACGGATGACGGGGTGTCTTTGACATATCACCCGGTTTGGATCATTGCCCAAAAGCAGTAAGCGGCTATTCGGCGACCACCAAACCATTTCGTTTGCAAACAACATTTGGCAAATGCCCTTTGACGGGTGAGGGTCCGTAAAAAGCAGATTGATATGTCTGTCTGAATCCAGAGTGACCAGCGCGCACTTACCCGGCTTTTCCCGTCAGTTACCACGATCTGGACCTGCGCATTCCGAGCAGCAATACGCGCCAGATTGGTTTCTTGCAGTTCATGAAGCCTAAAGCTGGATTCGGCATTGACGGCACCGCCCGACAGAACTTCAAATCGCCGGGTGCGGCTGCAGCGCATGCTTACTGCAATTGATGAAACCCGTCTTTGAAATCTCACAGGTGCTTCCATCCTAAAGTATTGAAATGGTTGTCACACATACGCTTAAAGAACACTCCATTCAGATGGCGAATATTGGATCCACGAACGGGATGCGGTTCCTTCGTGGATCTCTGAGTGTTGAACTCAAGCTGGATGAACGCCCTGTGACGCAAGCCGACAAGCCGGTTGAAGCTGAGGTTCGGTCCTACTTGAAACGACATTTCCCCGAGCATGGAATCTTTGGTGAGGAACACGGGCAGGAGGCTGGAGACGGTCGGCATATGTGGTTCATTGATCCAGTTGGCGGCACCCGTTGTTTGGCTTCCTGTGTGCATATCCGGTTGAGGGACAGCCTAGGCTAGGGTTGGTTGGAAGGCCTGCCTTGGATGAGGTATTTGTGGGTGTCATGGGGGAGGGGGCCACAAAGAATGGCCAGCCCATTCAGACCCCGCAGCAAACGCGTTTGGATCAGTCGATCCTGTCTGTGAACAAAGATGACAAGATTCAGCGCGATCATCCGAACCTGTTCGACCGATTGATGCAGGCTTGGCAGAACCGTCGGTTTACCTCTGACTGTTAACCTTATGCGCTGTTGGCTGCGGTGCATGTGGATGCTGTGGTGGATTTTGATCTGCAACCCTAAGCATTTCTGGCAGTCACGCCATTTGTTGCGGCAGCCGGTGGTGTGAAGACCGATTGGCAGCGTAGGGCTTTGAAACTGAAGTCTGATGCACGGTCGCTTCTGCGGCGACGCCGGAATTACGTGCTAAACTACTGGCGTTGATACACGGATAGAGGCCCGGCAGAATGCGCCGGGCCTTGGCTTCATGGTCTTGGTCATTCGGCTGCTATGGCCTGTTCATAACCAGTCGTCTTGGCAATTGGGCTCCATTCCAGATCACCCGTGTAACGCCATGCCAGATCACCCTTTTCGTCCATCGCGATCAGGTGAAGCCAGCGGTTGTCAAAGAGCGCTTTGACATTGGCGTGGCGCTTGAGAATGGCGTTCATGGCCTCACGTGGGGCTTCGATCACCACAGACAGACGCAGAGGGTCGTGTTGGAACGCCTCGCCATCATGAACTGATTGCCAGGGCAGCCCCGGACGCAAAGCGCCGCCGTTCCCTTCAACAACACCAATCCCGCCGACTACGTTGTGGAGCAACTTGTTGCCCCCACCGAATAACCCCGGCGCGACAGTCGAACCATAGTATTGCAAGCTGATCCAGCTGGCCACGACAACCGGGGCGGTCATGATCAACTCTAGCACGCCAAACCCATCATCCGAGCGCCAGTCATAGCTGTGAAGGAAGGACTGCCCGGCCAAACCGGTCCCGTCAGTCCGGCTTCGCGGCGCTGCGATAAAGGCGCGGCACCCTGCCAAACCCCATTCGGGTCGAAGCTCTGCCCAATCCTTGGCGCGATGGGCGATATCGTCGCCCCCATGGGCCCGAGGCAGCCGGGCCGCACGCTCGGTACGTGAGAGGCGTCCGGCTTCTGCCAACCAGGTTTTCAGCTGAGCGATCTGCGGCGCCCACAATCCCGCGGGGTGATCCTGATCAAACAGAGTAACGCCATCTGTCGTGGTATTGTGCAGCGCTGGCAGAAACAGCGTGTCAGTGGGGATGTCGATCCCTTTGTCCCGCAGTCCGTCCCGTACTTGGTTGTCGTTCAGCAGGCTGGCAAGTAGCCGGGCGCTTACATCCCCCGCGTGACCGCCGCAGGCACCGCATTGCAACGCGCTTTCATGGGGGTTATTGGTGACGTCCGCCCCATGTCCCGCCAGCATCACGATGCGCGCGAAATTATCTGTCAGAGACATCGCGCCCAGAATGGCTTTGGCGGTATCGATGCGCGTGACCAGATCCATTAAAGGGTCCAGTTTAGGCGCAGGGTCAAACTTGCTCCCACTACCACTCGCAGCCAGCGAATCCCGCAACAATTTACCAGCGTATATCGGACCAGTCGCCTCGACAAAGGCAAAGGATGAAACAGCGGCCAGCTTGAACCGCCCCCACGCCCTTTTGGCACGGGCCGTATAGCGACGATCCAGGTCGGACAGTGTGTCTTCTGCTGCTTTGGACTTAACATTGGGGTTCAGCAGAACCGGACCCCGCAGTTCGGTCACGTCTGATCCCGCGCATTTATGTGCGCTGGCCAACCCGAAGAACCCGGCAAAGCCGATGGTTTCGATACCCGAGTCCTGTGCTTCCAACGCCCGGCGAAAAACTTCGGACCGGACATCGATACAGAACGCAGCCTGCACCAGTGGGCGGCCCTCGGTCGCCCGTGGCTGACGACTAGCCAAAACCTGACCCAGCTTGCGCTGTTGAGCCCGTTCCGCAGCATCCTGCAGAATGGCATCAATCACCATGTCACGGGACGGAGTGATCGGGGTCTCGTGCATTGCGACGGTTTCCAGCCAACGCGCCGAAATCTGATCACGGTATTGGTGGAACAGGGCCTCTTCAAATACCATCCGAATGGCCAGCAACTCCGCCGTTGTTGTGTCGGTCTGACCCTGAAGCTCGGCCTTCCACAACAAATAGCGCGCGTATTGCGCCCAACCGCCAAGCGTGACTAGCCAACGATGAAATGTTGTTCCAGCCGCGTCAGGCGTCACGCCCAGCGTTTCCGAGGCCCGCCCGATGGCGCGCCATTGCGAACGGTTGGTGGCCGCCACAAATGCGCCAAAGCCTTTCAACCCATTGATCTCAGGTGTCAGGTCGCGCGATGCGAACTCCCGCCATGCACTGAACGCACCGCCGGCACGGCTGGGCTGCCAAAGGGCCTGGCCTTCGTCAAAATGGCTGGCAGCCCAAGCTCCGATACG
Organism: Ruegeria sp. HKCCA5763; assembly: GCF_013034545.1. Classification (NCBI taxonomy): domain Bacteria; kingdom Pseudomonadati; phylum Pseudomonadota; class Alphaproteobacteria; order Rhodobacterales; family Roseobacteraceae; genus Ruegeria; species Ruegeria sp. HKCCA5763. Next base: position 201,539 of record NZ_WQGF01000006.1, on the reverse strand, counting down.
TTCTTCGATTAAACCGGGCCAGTCGATGCCAGACACATCTGCGGCCAATTCCGCCACCGTCGGAAACGGGGCAAGAGGTGCGGCATCATCCGTCAAAGCGGCTGTGACTTCTTCAAGCCCCGGAGGATCAAAGCGACTTTCTACATGCGAAATCGCCTCAAGCAGATCCCCTTCGGTCATCTCACCCGAGTTCAACTTCTCGGCCATAATGCGCCTGTCAGGGGTGATGCGCACACCGGCAACACGGCCAAGACGTGCGGCCGTTACAGCGAGGGTATCCCCTGTCTGACCCAAAAAGGGGTTCACAGCGACATTCGCAGACAGCGGAAACAGAGGAGGGATCTGACGCACAGCGTCATTAGCAATCGCGACTAGTTCCAAAAGCGGAGCAGGATAGCTTTCGTGTTTCATATACATATCTGATCCCCTTTTCACACAGTCCGGCGCGTGGACCACCCGTCCAGCAGCCGATCAAAGATTGCGTTGGCATAAAGTCCATTGGACAAATGCACCCGCATTCCCGCCGCCGCCGGATGCGAGGCCCAGAGCGGGAAGGTCGATTGGGCCAGCGCCACGGCGCCAAAACTGATGAGCGCAAGAACGATCAAAGCCCATTCCAGCGGTCCTGCAGCAGGCGTAGGCGGCAGGGTGCCCGCCGTTAGATTCTGCGCAGCGATTTGCAGAACGAAGTAGCTAACCGATGTTGCACCCGCATAGATGACAGTGCGCCGGGTCAGCGCACCGGGCGCTGCATCCGCAAAGCCTTGCGCCAGCAGGTAGGCGACGCCAAAGATCAGGATCACACCCAAGGCAATGGCCTGAACAGATTTCCCGTCGATTCCGAACACCGAAGCCACCGCACCATAGATCAGAATGCCGGTTGCAAAGGCCAGCAATACATTGCGGGCACTTGGTACTGCCACCGGCCCCGGACGGCGAATGGCGGCCACGTTGCGCACAGCTTCACCCGCGCTCAGGAAGGCGTGGGCCTTGTAGAGCGAATGCGCCACAATGTGCAGCAGCGCCAGCGGGAACAGGGCAAGACCGCACTGCATGATCATGAACGCCATCTGGGCAATTGTTGACCACGCCAGGGATGTCTTGACCGCGGGCTGCGTCAGCATGACCAAGCCTCCGAACAGCGCGGTGAAACCGCCCAGCATGACCAACAAGGCCATAATTCCAGGAGCCACCAGCATCACATCCGCAAAGCGGATCAATAGAAACCCGCCCGCATTGATCACGCCCGCATGCAACAGGGCCGAGACCGGGGTTGGTGCTTCCATCACCTCGGTCAGCCACCCATGGACCGGGAACTGGGCCGAAGCCAGTACGGCCGCCAGTGCGATGAACAGGGCGGCGACAATTGTGGTTACTGTCGGCTGTGCTTCTGACAGGATCGTAGCGATGTCGGTGGTGCCGTAGCCGATGATCAGCAAGGCAACGGCCAGACCAAGCGCAACTTCGCTGATTCGCGCCACAACAGCCTTTTTGCGCGCTGCGCGTTGTGCCGTGGTACGTTCGGGGTAGAACAGCAGCAGTTGATGCAGTGCCAGGCTTGTTGCAATCCAGGCGACCAGCAGTTGGACGATGTTGCCGGACATCACCAACAAAAGAACGGCGGCCAGCGCGACAGACATCCAACCGCTAAAGGCACCCTGCCTTGGTTCTCCGTCCATGTATGTTGCAGAGTACCGCAATACGATCCAGCCAATGAAACTGACCAGAATCAACATTGTGGCGCTTACAGCATCCAACCGGACCGAAAGGCCCACTCCCCAAAAGCCGATCATCGTCGAGGTCCCGGACCCTTTTGCAATTAGCAGCATGACCGCCAAGGCAGACACGCCAAATGCCGCCAGGGCCGCCCATTCTGCGACTTTCGGCAAATTGCCCGGACGCATCCCCGGATGTCGGCTGCAGTAATATGCAGATCCCAACAAGATCATTGGACTTAGGAGGGGTAGAAGCAGGTAACTCATGCGTGTGTCCCTTGACGTTCGATACTGACTCGACTTGTTCCGTTCGACATATTTCGCAGTGCAACATAAGAAAAATACATTGTTTGATGTGTTTCGTTCATATAAATAGAACGATATGCCGCTCAACTATCATCACCTGCGCTACTTCTGGGCCGTCGCTCATGACGGGAACTTGACCCGCACGGCGCAGCGTTTGAATCTTTCTCAATCGGCCTTGTCGGTGCAGATAAAAGAACTGGAAGACCGGCTTGGTCATCCGCTGTTTGAACGCCGGGGCCGCAAGCTGCATCTCACCGAAGCCGGACATATCGCTCTGGACCACGCCGATGCGATTTTTGCGACAGGTCAGGAACTTGTGGCAACCTTGCAGGACGCGGGGAATACGCGGCAAGCTCTTAGGGTTGGGGCACAGTCCACCCTTTCTCGCAACTTTCAGATTCGTTTTTTGCGGCCCATTTTGGCGCGCGCAGACGTCGAGGTTATTTTAAGGTCCGGTAGCCCAAGCGAGTTGCTGGAGGGGCTCGAAACGCTGAATTTCGACCTGGTCTTGATGAACCACGAACCCGCAAGCGACAGTTTGACCAGCTTTGTCACTCATCATTTGGCCGAACAACCGGTGAGCATCGTCGGAACCCCCGATCGTCTGAAACCGACACGTTCAATAAGGGATCTATTGGAAGAACAACCCTTCATCCTGCCCACAACGAACAACAGTGTCCGCACGGCTTTTGATGCCATGGCCAGCCGCATGTCGGTGCGCCCTCAGGTGGCAGCCGAGGTGGACGACATGGCGATGATGCGGCTGCTTGCACGGGAGGATATCGGGCTGGCTCTGGTGGCTCCGATCGTTGTTCAGGATGAGTTGATTTCGGGTCGTCTGGTCGAGGCGCAAGAGCACCCGAAAATCAAGGAAAACTTCCACGCGATCACGTTCAAACGCCGGTTCCCGAACCCTTTGGTGCAAGAGCTCTTGTCGCATGGATCGGACACGCAGGACGGTCTCTGAGGTCAGTCACCACGCGCGGATTTGAACAGGTACAGGAAAACAAAAAGAGACCCGATAGACGTTGTCACGATACCCACGGGCAGTTCCTGTGGGGCCAAGAGCAGGCGGGACAGAATATCCGACAGCGTCAGCAGAATCGCCCCTACGATGGCCGAGGTAATCAGCAGGTTTCGGTGCAGCGTACCAGCAATGCCGCGCGCAATATGAGGCACCATCAGCCCAACAAATCCGATGACACCAGCCACGGACACAAAACTGGCCGTAGCCAACGCAGCCACAAAGAACATTCGGAATCGAAGACCCTGGACGGGAATTCCCAGTGACGACGCAGTGAAATCTCCGGTCAAAAGGGCATCCAGCCAGCGACTGCGATAAAGCGCGTAGCTTAGGATCAGGGCAAGCCCGGTCAGGACCAGTGGAAAGGTCTGCCATCGGGCAAGACCCAATCCGCCCAGCATCCAGAAGATAACCGAATGCGCCGCACGACTGTCGCCGGAAAAAATCAAATAATTTGTAATCGCGGAAAACAGGAAAGACACAGCCAAACCGGCCAGGATCAGCTTTTCCGGCGCACTTGTGCGCAAACCCTGAACCAGAGCCAGAACAATGCCAGAGGCTATTAGCCCCCCGCAAAACGCCGCCAAAGGCAGGGTCCAGACCCCCAGCACATCGCCAGTGACCGTTATGACAAGAACGGCCCCAGCCGCCGCCCCCGAGGACAGGCCAAAAAGGAACGGATCGGCCAGATCGTTGCGCGTGGTTGTTTGCAAAACCACGCCAACTACGCCCAGCCCTGCGCCGATCACAGCGGCGAACAAGGCTCGGGGGAGGCGAAGGTCGAAAACGATCCGATGCACCGGGGACATTTCACCTTCTGTCAGGCCGGTCCCCAAGCCAATGGCGGTAAAGACCTCGGCCATTGGGATCGAGGTTGTGCCATAGATCGTAGACAGCAGCAAAAGGGCGGTCAGAATGACCGCCCCCAGCAAGATCGATCGGCCCAAATGGACCATGTCAGTTGGTCTCCGGATGCATCGCATTGGCCATCTTTTCAATGGCTTCAATATTTGCCGGTCCGGGTGTCAATTCCTCGTAACGCAGGCCGATCCAGCGCGCGTTCTTGACTGCATCGGTTTGTGACATGACAGGATGATCTTTCAGAAACTGGAAGGTATCTTCTGCACCATTTCCTGTTTGATAGTCCAGTAGCACCAGGAATTCCGGGTTTGCGGCTGCCACGGTTTCCCAAGAGGTGCGACCCCAGCTGGTATCCATGTCATGTGTGACGTTTACACCCCCCGCAGCGGCAATCATGGCGTCCGGGATGGCGAATTTACCTGCGGTAAAAGGCGCATCTGCCGGCCCGTCCAGCAGGAAAACACGAGGTTTATCCAGATCGGCGGTTTTTGCCTCAAGGGCATCCAACTGGACTTTCCAGCCCAAGACAAGGTCTTCCGCCTTAGCCTCGACACCCATCACCTGGCCCAAACGCAGGACGTCGTCAAACAGCAGATCCATGCTGGCTTCGGGGCGGTCTTTGTTCAGGTGCACGCAGCTTTCGGTCAAGACCATGGTCTTGATGCCAAAGGGTTCCAGCGTGTCTGGGGTCACTTCGCCACCTGGCTGCATTCCGTAATACCAACCAGCGAAAAACATATCGGGTTCGACAGAGACAAGGTTTTCAACTGTAGGATATTTCGGAGCCAACTCGGGGATGTCGCCGCGCTGTGCATCAAAATCCGGGCTGGTCTTGTACCAGCCTGTGATGCCGGTCAGGCCGACGATCTTGTCTTGCAGACCCAAAGCAAACGCCATGTCAGTCATGTTCATGTCGTGAACAACGAGCCGTTCTGGCGTTGTTTCAAAAACCAGTGGCTCGCCGCAATTGTCCACTGTAATGGCATCCGCGGCTGCGCCGCTTGCCAGGCCAGTGAACACAGCCACAGGCCAGAGTTTCTGCATCATTGTAAGCTCCTGTTATGATGACAGTTTACGTTTTCGAATATCCAGAGCAGGGATCATGCGGCCCTCATGCTGGAAACACAGATAATCCACTCCAAACGTGTCGCGGACACGATCCGTTGTCAGAACATCGTTGACAGGGCCAAACCCTGTCAGACGTGTTGATTTCATTAACGCCACATGAGTGGCAAATTCCGGGATCATGACCAGATCGTGGACGATCATGACAACCGTCACGCCCAATTCAGCGACCAAAGACAACATGTGCCCCTTGGCATCCGGGTCTAGGTGATTGGTCGGCTCGTCCAGAAACAACAGAGACGGGTTTTGAGCCAGCGCACGTGCGATATGCGCCCGTTGCCTCTCACCCCCCGATAGCTGACCCATAGGTTTGCGGGAAAGGTGCATTAAACCCGTTGTTTCCAAAACCCGGTCAAGATCTTCCCTGTGCTCAGACGCGGACTTGTCAGCCTTGATCGGAATTTGGCCAAGTGCAACATAGTCGTGCAATCGCAACCGACTATCCGGCATTTCCTGTTGGCCAACCACAGCGATCGTCCGCGCGCGTTCATGGGCCGACAAGGTGCGCAGGCTTTGACCTTTTATCTGCACATCACCCAGCGCAATACGTTCGATTCCGCAAAGCAGCTTGAGCAGCGTAGTCTTCCCAGCCCCATTCGGTCCCGCAATCGCCAGAATTGATCCTTCTTCCAAGCCAAAGGACACATCCTGAAGCAGCACATCACCGTTCAAGGCATAATATTCTAGGTTTTCGACAGCCAGGAAACTCATGACGGCCTCTGCGATGGCAAGGCAGGCATGCGCGACAAGGTTTTGGTGAACAGTGTTAGCGGGCGGTCAGTTGCGTTTGTCCAACCATCGGAACTGAGCTGATATTGCCCGGCGAATTCCACCACTGCATCCAGATCCTGTTCCGAAACGATGTCACCAAACAAATACTGCGCCTTGCCCGGTGCCTGAAAACCGACGGTGGTTGGCCGGTCGCAGCCCGCCATGCACGCGACCTCCCGGATTGCAAACCCTTCGGGCAGTTTTCGCGCCAATGCGCCACTCACTTGATCGGTGGACATCGCGCCTGTGCATGTCGTGCATACAAGTAGGAAATGATCTGCAGTTTTCGTCATTGTGCGCACCGGTTACCGCTGATCAAACTACAATACAATGTTATAACATTACTATTTTGAGAATCGCGATCTTTTCGCGAGGCCACAGCACAATAGGTATTGGGGTTGAGGATAAAGCTATCAGTCACCTGTTGCATTGTCCGCTCTGCTTGAAACCAAGCGCGGACAGAAGGTGCCAAAAATGGAAACACGCGAAAACCGTGCCATCAAAGCCTCCTTCCAGGACGCCCCGCCCCGGGTTGGTTAAACATCGGATGGCAGGTCTCCTGACTTGCGGGTCAAAGCTTGGCCCACCTTCCCAACCCTTTCGGGGTCAGTGGCGCAGTGGCGTCGCTCTCCGCTTACAGTTGCGGGGGCAGTCACGGACTTGGCGCAATACAGCGCCGCACCGTATTCCCATTTTCATCCCTTTCGGAACCATCCAACTCAGCTAGGCTGGCGGTGCTGGACTTGTCAAGAAGGAGAAGCAGTCGAGCCGATCCAAAACATCTGGGCGCGGCTCACATTCACGTTGGCCGGTTCTAGCCTGGTTGATATCAATAGTCGGAAACCAACAAGAAGTCCGGCGCAGCGTCTTCTTCGATCTGTGAAAACCGAGGGATGGAATCTTCGAAGACATTATCCGTACGGTCATCATTCACAGTCGAAACCTCTCCAATAAGGCAATCGCCGTGTTCTGCCCAGAATGCGTGCCAGACACCCGGCATAAGGGTCACGCTTTGCCCCGGTTTCAGCCGCAAATGCTCACCTGGTTGCAACGTAACAGGGCAGGCATCGCTGGGTACCGTCACTGGCGTGTTCCGGTCGATGCCCCCGTCAGGGTCAGATGCGTAAATCTCCAGCACCAGATCACCCCCGCCGCGATTGATGATGTCCTCGGCCTTTACGATGTGACGATGCATCGGAGACAGTTGTTTATCTTTCGAGATCAGCAATTTTTCCGCATACAACATCCCGCGACCTGATTTCAGATCATTCACCTCACCATTGCGCAGAGTGAAGAGGAACAGGCCGAGTTCGTCAAACCGACCCTGAGCGTAATCGGTGATGTCCCAGCCCAGCCCCCGACTGCGGATCGTTTCAGCTACAGGACTTCGCATCTGATCGGGCGACCAATCGGCAAAAGGTGGTAACACGGCTCCAAAGGATTGTATGAAAGCCTGCGCTTCGGACTTGATGCGGTTAATTTCGGATCGTTTCATTGGTTTTTCCAAGAATTAAAGCTCATGCGCCCAGGGCGGCTCGGCCCCGGCACGGGATACGGTTACAGCGGCGACTTCGGCTCCCAGTTCCATGGCCGCGCGCAACGCTTCTGGGGTCAGGTTTCGCACGCCTTGTTTGGTCAGTTTCTCAGCACGGCTGAGTGCGGTGAGCACACCAGCATTGAACGTATCGCCGGCACCGATCGTGTCTACGACCTGCACCTGTTTCACCGGCACCGAAACCTTTGATCCATCTGCCAGATACCCATGTGCGCCATCACCGCCCCGGGTCACTATCAGGGCCGTTGGCCCGGCCTGCAACAACAACGCGGCTTTCGCCGACTCGGGCTCGGTACCGGGAATGATCCAGTCCAGATCCTCGTCGGAAACTTTGACGATATCGGATTGCGCGATCATGTGGTTCAGGCGTGTTCGAAACCGGGCCTGATCCTCGATGAAGCCCGGACGGATGTTCGGATCCAGCATCACCGCACGTTCGCCACCATGACGCTTCAACAATGACGCGTAGGCATCCGCGCAGGGCTCACACGCCACACTAATACCCCCTAGATACAAAGCAGAGACTGCTGGAAGCTGATCTGGCATATCTTCCGGCGTCAACATACGCCCAGCCGTGTTTTCATCGACAAAGCTGTAGGTTGCGTGCCCATCTTGAAGTTGAACAAAGGCAAGTGTGCTGGGGCGATCCGAGACGATCACATGCGATGTATCAACGTGACTGGCGTTTAATGCGGTGATCAACTGCTGGCCGAACATGTCCGTTGAAATGCCCGTCAGCATCCCCACAGATACGCCTAGACGCCCCATGGCGACTGCTGTATTCAGGATCGCCCCGCCGGTATGCGGAACAAAGCCGTGCGCACCGAAAACTGTCGGCTCGGCGATCATATCAATCAGGGCTTCCCCGCAACACAAGATCATTCGACAGTCCTTTCCTGGAGTTCTTGTGGGGCACGTCGCTTAACGCTTGAGGGCGTTCTTGCAAAAGTTGTTTGCACCAATGATGCCAAATTCGGCTTGTTCTGAGACGTACAGGTTCAATGACTTTCGCAACTCACTAAAACGTCCACCGCCGTTGAACGCATCCTTAAAGTCCTGATCAAAGAGCCAACGGTTTTTCTCGGCGACGCCGCCCACAAGAAATACCCCACCGGCAGGCATCAGAGTAACTGCCATGTCGCCCATAAGTGCGCCCAGATGCGTGGTGAACATCTGCGCTGTTTTGACTGCGATGGGGTCCGAGGCATCGCGGGCTTCGGCCAAAATCTCTTTGGCAGAGCGCAATGAAGGCTGTGCGTTTCCAGCCGCCAATCCAACGGCTTGATACAGGATGGGCAAGCCCGTTCCGCTGAGGAACATTTCCGCTTCCAGAGCCAGGCTGTTCCCGAAAAAGCATTCAGGTGCAATTCGGCGGGCTGCTTCAAAGATCTCTACCTCGTCGCGGTGACGCGGATACAGTCCCACGTGGCCGCCTTCGCCGGAAACCGTGTGATAATGCCCTTCAGAAAACAACAAAGCTCCGACACCAAGCCCAGTGCCGGGGCCAACCACCAAACGCGTGCCCACAGGCGGTTTCGCCTGACCTTGCAAAACCGAAACTTCGTTCTGTTTGACGTCAGCAACTGACCAAGCTGCCGCTGTGAAGTCATTAATAACAAAAGTATGCTCCGCCCCGGTCGCCTGCGCCAGTTCAACCTCGGACAAGTCCAGATTAGCGTTTGTAAGACGGATGACTCCGTTTCTTACAGGACCAGCCCCAGCAGCAACGACCGCCTGAGGATTTGTGCCAACCTCATCTCGCAGAGAGTGAAATGCGTTCAGCAGATCGTCCAATGTGCCCGTAGGGTGCTTGCGCAGGTCCGTTAGCTCGCCATTTGTCACAACGCCAAGACGGGTGTTTGTTCCGCCAATGTCTGCAACCAAATTCCAGTGTTCATGCACAGAACCAGATGGTTGCGCTAACGGAAGAGAGACGTTCTGCCCCTCTGAAAGGGCGGATTTCAGCGCCGCGAACGACGCTTTGGGCGTTCTTTCCAGAGTTTCAAAATCCACGTCCACCAGTCCAAACCTTTTCTCGTACCCGAAGGCCCATTCGTAATTGTCCAGCAGAGACCAGACAAAATAGCCTTTAACCGGAACACCTTGTGCCAAAGCGTCCAGCACGGCTGCAAGGTGTGTATCAAGATATTCGATACGGTCCTCATCCCGCACGCGCTCTGCGCTCGCCATTCCGTTTTCGGTGATATAGATTGGTAGCCCGCCCGTATAGTCCTTCTGTGCTCGAATAAGAAATCGGGTCAGGGCGGAAGGGTCAATTTCCCACCCCATCTGCGTTTTTGGCAGTGGTCCGGGAACATCGGTCAAACTGGGCCACGCGGTATCGCTCGGGGCAATCAACTTTCGGGTGTAGTAGTTCAACCCGCACCAATCGACCTGAGTCCCAATCGTTTCAAAATCGTCCTGCCAACCAGATGGCAAGTGTGGCTCAAGCCCATCCAACACCAGTTTGGGGTACTGTTTCTTGAAGACGCCACCAAGAAAGAACCGATTGTAAATCGCATCATACCGGTCCGCAGCAAGCCGCGCCTCGACGCTGTCATCGGCCGGGTCTGCCCATTCGAGGTTGAACACCGCGCCCAGATTGCTCATCCCAAGACTACGCATGGCCTGAATGGCGCGACCATGCGCCAGCAAAACGTGATGCATCGCGCGGGCCGTTGCGCGGATGTCGCGCAGGCCCGGGGCGTGATGACCTTCGAAATGGCTTAGCCAGCTGACACACCATGGCTCGTTGATCGGTGCGGCACTGTACATCCTGTCCCCGATGCGGCCCATGATGACCTCGGTGAAGTCTGCAAACCATCCTGCAATGTCGCGATTGCGCCACCCCCCCTGGTCCGCCAGGGCCGAGGGCAGCTCCCAATGATACAAGGTTACGCAGGGCCGTATTCCGCGTTCCAGCAACGCGTCGGCAAGTCGATCATAGTAATCCAAACCGGCCTGATTTACCTGCCCGCGACCTTCCGGCATCACCCGCGCCCAACTGGTTGAGAACCGATAGCAGTCAAACCCCGCCTCGCGCACCAGATCGAAATCCTGTTCGAACCGGTTCAAATGATCACAGGCGAGATCGCCATTTTCTCCACGAACCACGTTTCCAGGTGAGGCCGCAAACGTATCCCAGTGTGTTTGCCCGGCACCACCCTGTGCATGCCCTTCGATCTGATAAGCTGAGGTTGCGACCCCGAAAAGGAAGTCTTTTGGGAAGTCAGAGCGAGTGTATTTCATTCTTTGTTACGTCCTGTTGGGCACAGGGCCAGTTGAGCGTCCGACAACCAGTTCAGCCTCCAGCAATTTGGATTTGGCCGCATCATCGGGGAACTTGATCCGTTCAATTAACATCTCTGCCGCCATTTCCCCGGCGTGACGGACGGATGATCGGGTTGCAGTGAAAATAGGAACGTCTTGACCGTTCTTCAGATAAGACAAGTCGTCGTCATGCGCTATGACCGAAACATCGCGCCCCATCTTCAAGCCCGCTTCATCCAAGGCACGCCTTACTCCTATGGCGGAAATCATCGAGGACGCCAATATGGCGGTTGGCGGATTCTCAAGCTGCAACATACCTCGCGATTCGTGATGGCCATACACTTCCGTCATCTCTGCGCTGCGCATCAGTTCGGGATCGGCGGCAAGGCCAGCTTGCTTGAGCGCTTCCAGATACCCGGCGCGTCGGCGCTGTGCGAAATCCATATCTTCCAGGCCATTGATCAAGGCGATCCGGCGATGACCCAAATCAATCAAAAACCGCGTCGCCCGTAGAAACGAGCTTTTGTTGTTCACGTCGATCCAGTCGTAAGGCGTATCTACGCCAGTCGAACGCCCATGCACGATGAACGGCACGCCCATGCGTTTCAGAACAGCGATCCGAGGCTCATTTACTTTCGGCCCCTGCAGGACAACGCCATCGACCGCACCCCGCTGAAAAAGACTGCGATAGGCTTCTTCGATCGAAGTGTCGTCGGCGTTGGTAAACATCAAGTCGTAGCCATATTCCGCATATTTCCGCGCGGCACCGGCAACAAAGTCGCCAAAGATGGGGTTCACCATTTCATGCTGCGACGAACTGGGGATCACATGACCGATGACCATGGATCGCCCTGTCGCCAGCCCTTTCGCCCGGCTGTTGGGGCGATATCCATGTTTTTGCGCGGCGGCTTGCACACGTACACGCGTTCCTTCACTGACCTCCGGATATCCGTTCAGCGCGCGGCTCACCGTTGTTTGCGAAAGGCCCAGGATTTCCGAGAGCTGCTTCAGGTTCATTTTGCTATTCAAAGCGCCTTCAATTATCTGCAACATTTGTTGTGTGGCCAATTTGAGCGCCCGTCAACTTGTTTTACCGTTATAGCCAAATTTATTAATATTTTCAGCATAAGGCAGCAAATGATTGACAGAATGAAAGTGTTAGCGGATAACACGTCGCATCCAAAGCGCTTTGAAAGTGAGTCTTTAAGCGCGTGAAAATTCGGGAGGAGGATTAGATGAAACACTCGCTTTATGCAGGTGCGGCGATGTTCGCCCTGATGGCTGGGTCGGTTCAGGCGGAGGGTGAGTTGATCCACGCCGCAGGTGAAGGCAGCTTTGACTGGGACGGGTTCCAGGCCTTTGCCGATGCTAACGATCTGTCCGGGGAAAGCCTGACCATCTTTGGCCCCTGGCTAGCGGGTGAGGGCAAATCCTTTGAGAACCTTGTTGCGTATTTCGACGAAGCAACAGGCGCAAACTCCAGCTACGTAGGTTCAGATTCGCTTGAGCAACAAATCCTCATTGATGCAGCGGCGGGCTCGGCGCCGAACCTGACAGTGTTTCCACAGCCTGGTCTGGCGGCAAACCTTGCGAAGCAGGGGTACCTGACGCCACTTGCGGATGGGTCTGCTGACTGGATCAAAGATAACTTTGCTGCAGGTCAGTCCTGGGTCGATCTGGGCACGTTCGAGAATGATCAAGGCGCTGCCGAGTTCTATGGCTTTTTCTTCAACGTAAACGTCAAGTCTCTGGTTTGGTACATCCCCGAGAACTTTGAAGATTTTGGATACGAAGTACCGGAGACCATGGAAGAGTTCAAAGCTCTGATGGACCAGATGGTCGAAGATGGCGAAACCCCATTATGCGTTGGTCTGGCTTCAGGAGGCGCAACCGGTTGGCCTGCGACTGACTGGGTAGAAGACCTGATGCTGCGCACTCAGCCACCGGAAGTTTATGACCAGTGGGTGTCGAATGAGATGAAGTTTGACGATCCTCGGGTGATCGCCGCAATTGAGGAATATGGCAGCTTTACCCGCAACGACGACTATGTTGTCGGGGATGCAGACGACACTGCCGCGATTGACTTCCGCGACAGCCCCAAGGGTTTGTTCGACAGCCCCCCGGCCTGCATGATGCACCGCCAAGCGTCGTTTATTCCGGCGTACTTCCCTGAGGGCACCGAATTGGGCGTTGATGCTGATTTCTTCTATTTCCCGGCATATGCCGAAAAGGATCTGGGTACTCCGGTACTTGGGGCGGGAACGCTGTTTACAGTCACCAACCCAAACCCTGCCGCCGAAGCGTTCATGGAGTTCCTAAAGACACCCTTTGCGCATGAGATCATGATGTCGCAAGACGGCTTCCTGACACCGCATCTTGGTGCGAACCCCGAAAACTATTCCAACGACACCCAGCGCGGGCAGGGTGAAATCCTGACCAATGCCACCACCTTCCGCTTTGACGGGTCTGACCTGATGCCAGGTGCCGTTGGTGCCGGTACCTTCTGGACCGGGATGGTAGATTATTCATCGGGTGCAAAAGACGCAGCCACCGTGGCCGGCGAAATCCAGTCGTCCTGGGACGCAGCCAAGTGATCAACCGCTGGGGCGGTCTTAGGATCGCCCTGCTTGCCAAACGGATGAGCGCACCATGACACCGGCACTTCAAGGCCTGCTGACGATCGCCATCGGCGTGTCGGGTTGCGTGGGCTATTTCTACCTCTCCAACCAGTTTCTAGACAAAGTCCTGTTCCCGCCGCACGGGCCGAATGCGGGGCGCAACATCAACCGGGCCAACATGATCCGGCCATGGCTGTTTCTGTTCCCTGCGCTTGCTGCGCTGGGGCTGTATCTGGCCTATCCGGTTGTTGAAACACTGCGCCTGTCAATCACGGAGCGTGTGCCCGGCGGCGGGTACAAATGGGTGGGTCTGGACAATTACTCACAGATGGCGGCTGAGCCCAAATTTTGGGAGGCCATGCGCAACAACATGTTTTGGCTGATCGTCGTACCAGCCATGTCCACAGCCTTTGGTCTGCTTGTTGCGCAACTGACTGACCGGATCCGCTGGGGCAACTTCGCCAAATCTCTGATCTTCATGCCGATGGCGATTTCTTTTGTGGGCGCGTCGGTGATCTGGAAACTGGTTTATGATGCGCGTCCTGCAGAACAAGACCAGATTGGCATCCTAAACGCGCTCTATATCTTTTTCGGTGGGGCCGAACCGCAAACCTGGCTGACGGTCCCGTTCTGGAACAGCTTTTTCCTGATGATCGTTTTGGTCTGGATTCAGACCGGTTTTGCCATGGTCATCCTGTCGGCTGCTCTGCGCGGTATCCCCGAAGAAACCATCGAAGCAGCCATTCTGGACGGCGCGAATCCGTTCCAGATTTTCTTCAAGATCAAGGTGCCCCAAATCAAAACAACAATCCTTGTTGTTTGGACGACAATCACAATCACCGTGCTCAAGGTCTTTGACATCGTTTTTGCCATGACCAACGGCCAGTGGGAGACACAGGTGCTGGCCAACTACATGTACGACAAGCTGTTTCGGGCAAATGACTGGGGCGTCGGATCAGCCTCGGCCATGGTGATTATGCTGCTGGTTGCTCCGATCCTGGTGTGGAATGTGCGCAACGCCCGCAAGGAGATGGAGTAAGCCATGAGCGATATTGCTGGAACCAAACCCGCGCTCAGATGGGTTGTGCACCTTTCGGTCATCTTTCTTGTGGTGTTGTGGGTCATTCCAACTTTGGGTCTGTTGGTCTCGTCCTTTCGGACAGCCGACCAAATCTCATCAAGCGGGTGGTGGCGATCGCTGTTTCCATCCGAGCAGAATCTGACCCTTCGCAGCGCCGCGCCTGAAACACAGGCGTTGGAAAACGGGTTGTATGTCATTGAGGGCGCGCTGTTCAGCGCGGATGAGCAAGCCACAATTTCGAGATGGGGTATCAGCTCGCGTGATGTGGATGCCTTTGAGCCCGGTCAAACGGTCGAGCTACGCCGAGGCGGCACCATCACCGTCGATGCCGTTGGAAACTATCGGATGGAAAACACCGAAGAGTTCACCGGAAACCGCGGCGCGCGTATCTTTGTGACGGCCGAGTTGCCGCCTGAGTTCACCTTGGACAATTACCAGAAAGTTCTTCTGGATCAGAGTAGTACGGACAGTATGGCCAAGGCGTTCTTCAATACGCTGACCGTGACGATCCCGGCAACAATCATCCCGATTCTGGTTGCCGCCTTTGCGGCCTATGCGCTGGCCTGGATGGATTTTCCCGGTCGGGCGCTGTTGATCGCGGCGGTTGTTGGGCTGTTGGTTGTTCCGCTTCAATTGGCCCTGATACCCTTGCTGAAATTCCACCTGAATATCGGCATCGGCAAGGGTTATCTGGGCGTCTGGCTGGCACATACCGGGTTCGGGATGCCCCTGGCGATTTATCTGCTTCGCAACTACATGGCCGGATTACCGCGTGACCTGATCGAAAACGCACGCGTCGACGGCGCCACCGAGTTCCAGATCTTTACCAAGCTGATCCTGCCGCTCAGCTTCCCGGCGCTGGCGTCTTTCGCGATCTTCCAGTTCCTTTGGACATGGAACGACCTGCTGGTTGCGAAGGTCTTCCT
Organism: Ruegeria sp. HKCCA5763; assembly: GCF_013034545.1. NCBI lineage: Bacteria > Pseudomonadati > Pseudomonadota > Alphaproteobacteria > Rhodobacterales > Roseobacteraceae > Ruegeria > Ruegeria sp. HKCCA5763. The sequence continues at coordinate 186,287 of NZ_WQGF01000006.1, read as the reverse complement.
GATCGATGCGACCGGCCAGACAACTGTGATGACCAACCGCATCGTCGAGCTTTTGGGGACGCGTGGCGGCAACTGGGAAATTCTTGCGACCGCCGCCTTTGTCTCAATCTTTGTGCCGCTGGTCGTTTTTTTCGCAATGCAAAAATACCTGGTCCGGGGCCTTCTGGCCGGATCTGTTAAATAGAGGCGTCTGATGAACGTGCAGAACAACCTTGAACACAGCAAAGCAACAAGACTGTCTTCGGATTGGTGGCGAGGAGGGGTGATCTATCAGATCTACCCGCGGAGTTTTCAGGACAGCAACGGCGATGGGGTCGGTGACTTGAAAGGCATCACCGCGCGACTGGACTATATCGCGTCGTTGGGTGTTGATGCGATCTGGATCTCACCGTTTTTCAAGTCACCAATGAAAGACTTTGGATACGATGTCAGCGATTATCGCGATGTCGATCCCATGTTCGGAACGCTGGAGGACTTCAAAGAGCTTCTGGATCAGGCGCATGCCAAAGGACTGAAAATCATGATCGATCTGGTTCTGTCGCACACGTCGGACCAGCACCCTTGGTTCAGCGAAAGCCGCAGCAGCCGTGAGAACCCGAAATCCGACTGGTATGTGTGGGCTGACCCCAAGCCGGATGGCACACCACCAAACAACTGGCTGTCGATCTTTGGCGGCTCGGCGTGGCAATGGGACTCTCGTCGCCTGCAGTACTATCTGCATAACTTCCTGACATCGCAACCGGATTTGAATTTCCATTGCCCGGATGTTCAGGATGCTTTGCTGGACGTCGCACGGTTCTGGCTGGATCTGGGCGTAGATGGCTTTCGGTTGGACACAATCAATTTTTACTTCCATGACAAGGAATTGCGCGACAACCCAGCCCTGCCAATGGATCAGCGCAACGCGACGATCGCACCAGCAGTCAACCCGTACAACCATCAGGACCACCTGTATTCGAAAAGCCAACCCGAGAATATTGCATTCCTTGAACGGCTGAGGGCGCTTACGGACGAATACGAAGGCCGTGCGTGTCTGGGCGAGGTCGGCGATGCGCAGCGTGGGCTCGAGATCATGGGTGAATACACCTCGGGCGATCAGCGGATGCACATGTGCTATGCGTTTGAGTTCCTCGAGAAACGCGCGTTGACTGCCAGTTACACCAAACATGTCTTTGACCAATTGCAGGCCAAGGCAGGTGATGCATGGCCCTGTTGGGCATTTTCAAACCATGACGTGCAACGCCATGCCTCTCGCTGGAACTTAGATGACGCAGCAGCCCGACAGCATGCGGTTCTCATGATGTGCCTACGCGGCTCGGCTTGCCTGTATCAAGGCGAAGAATTGGGCCTGCATGAAGCAGATGTGCCGTTTGAGAAGCTTCGAGACCCCTATGGCATCGAATTCTGGCCCGAATTCAAAGGCCGCGACGGTTGCCGTACGCCAATGGTTTGGCAAGCGCAGCATGAACAATCAGGCTTCAGCACCGCAGAACCCTGGCTACCGGTCAGCGTCCAACAGGCTGAACACGCGGTCGATCGGGCCGAGGTGGACCCGCAATCGATGCTGAACCACTATCGTCGCGCCATCGCGCTGCGTCATGCGCACCCGGCTCTGGCATCTGGACGTCTTTCTGAGATGAACGAAATAGGCTCAGTTTTGACTTTTATTCGTGAAGACAGCTCCGAGCAAATTTTCTGTGCGTTCAATCTCGGATCAGATCAAACCGAGATCAAAGTGCCTGACGGCAATTGGCAGACAATTGGTCAGGAACTGGGTGCCATTGACGGTGCAAATTCAATCACTCTGACGGCTTCGCAGTTCTGCCTGATGGCTCGGGAAAAGGGGTAAGGCATGTCTGAACTCAACCTTACAGGTGTCGCCAAGTCTTATGGCCCTGTTGACGTTCTGAAGAACATCAATCTCGACATTGAGCAGGGCGAACTGGTCGTTTTTGTTGGTCCTTCCGGATGTGGCAAATCCACCTTGCTGCGGATGATAGCCGGTTTGGAAAAGATCACAGGCGGGACGCTGGAGATCGAAGGGCAGGTCATGAACGATGTTCCGCCCGCACAACGCGGCATCGCGATGGTGTTTCAAAGTTACGCCCTGTACCCCCATATGACAGTGCGCGAAAACATGGCGTTTGCCCTGAAAATTGCCAAGATGCCTGCGGGTGAAATAGATGCTGCGGTAGATCGAGCCGCCCAAATTCTGCAACTCGAACCCTTTCTTGACCGTTTACCCAAAGCTCTGTCCGGCGGTCAGCGCCAGCGGGTCGCCATCGGGCGCGCCATTGTGCGCGATCCAAAGGTGTATCTGTTTGATGAACCCTTGTCGAACCTTGACGCAGCCCTTCGGGTGGCAACACGGATCGAAATTGCGCGCCTGAAAGAGGCCATGCCCGACAGTACCATGATCTACGTGACCCATGACCAGGTCGAAGCGATGACATTGGCCAGCCGGATTGTGGTTTTGGCCAACAAGGGTATTGCGCAGGTGGGCACGCCGCTTGAACTGTATGAGACGCCCGATAACGAGTTTGTGGCCCAATTCATTGGCTCGCCGTCAATGAACCTATTACCCGGAACGATCACCGAAACGGGGGCGACAACGACTGTGGAGCTTGCGTCTGGCGGCACCGCCGTTTCCGCGATCCCAACCGAGGACAGCGATCTGGGCAAGCAGGTCAATATCGGTGTACGCCCCGAAGATTTTGTCGTGACTGACGATACCGCGATCATGACCGGAAAGGTGGATTTCACCGAGGCTTTGGGCGAGGTCACACTGTTGTACTTCGAAAAGACCACGGACGCTGAAGCGCCGATTGCCAAACTGCCAGGAGTTCAACGGAACATGCGCGGACAGACCGTTTCCGTGACCGCAGCCCCTGAAAAAGTACACTTGTTCCACAACAGCGTATCGATGCGAAAGTGAGAACGGCGGCTGATCAATGCGAAGCTTGACAACTCAACAGGTCGTATTCCACCATAATTGAAACGTTTCAATGGTGGGGAATGAGAGTTTCAGCCCAGCTTTATACAGTGCGGCAATGCGGTGATCTGACAGATCAGCTGCGTCTGGTTGCAGATTGCGGTTTTGAGGATATCGAAACCACGGGGCTGCATGAACTGAACCCGCAGCAGATGGCGGGTACCATTCATCAATCAGGTCTTAACGTTCGGTCTGCACATTTTGACTGGGAAGAGTTCGACACGCGTTTCGATGACATTGTCGAGGTCATGGACCTTTTGGAATGCCAGGTGGCCGTCATGCCTTGGCTGGCGCCCCAGACGCGGCCCGACACTGCCCGGGGATGGATGGCGGTGTCGGGTCAGTTGTCAGAATGGGCTGATCGACTAAGCGAGCACGGCATCCGTCTGGCCTATCACAATCACGACTTTGATCTGGTGGGGGCAAAGGGTGAAACGCCCCTGGATCAAGTCCTTTCGCAAGGGAATATCTACTGGCAGCCAGATATAGGTTGGTTGCAAGTTGCTGGCCTAGATGCCGCCGCAATGATCAAACGTCATGCGGACCGAATCCTGTCTATTCATGCAAAGGATGCGGATCCAGACTGTGGCACAGGTGACGAGCGTTGGCGCGATCTGGGGGAGGGCGTCGTGGATTGGGACGCTGTATTGAAGGCACTCGCAGACAGCAATTGTTCCGATTTGTTTGTCGAACATGACGAAACCTTAGATCACAGACGTACATTGAACACGGGACGGGGGTTCCTGACCGAACGTCTGATCGGGATTACCTGATGGCGCGGGCGACAATAAAATCAATTGCAAAGAAGACTGGCTATTCTGTCGGAACGGTTTCGAACGCCTTACGGGATGCGCCCTCGGTGAAACAAGAAACGCGGGATGAAATCCACAAGGCAGCGACCGCTCTGGGCTATCGGGTAAACCTTGATGGACTTAAGTTGCGGACCAATAAATCCTATCGGATTGCTGTTCTGGTCAGCGTTTCGGAAGATGCCGCTGAGGAATGGGAAGGCGTTGAATTCACACGGATTCTGGCTGGGATTTCCAAAGCGGTTCAGGGATCGCGCTATCAATTGAGTGTTTTCAGCACAAGCGGCGACGATACTGAACTGAAGACTCTGCGTTCGATCGTGCAAGAAGGGCTGGCCGATGGTGTGATTTTCTCGGGCACGCGAGTGAACGACCCGCGGATAGCGTATCTTCAGGCTGAGGCATTTCCCTTTGTCACTTACGGCATGAGTAGCAGCGACCTGCCGCATGCATATGTTGATCTCGACAGTGAGACTGCGGCGTTTGAAGCGACGGCCAGATTGATTGGCCTTGGCCATCGCCGGATCGCGTTGATTAACCCTCCGGATGACCTGGTCTATGCCTTGCAACGACGCCGGGGCTATGCCGATGCTCTGTCAGAGGGTGCGCTTGGCTTTGACCCTACGCTGATTGCGACCGGTCCAACAACAGCAGAGACCGGCCAAACGGCTTTTGCGGCACTCATGCAGTTACCCAAACCGCCAAGCGCCATCATTTGCGCCAACGAGGCGATGACCCTTGGGGCCTTGTCGGCGGCAGCAAAACAAGGGGTGAGGGTGGGGCAGGATGTTGTGGTCATTTCAAACGATGATCTGAAACTCAGCCAGTATTTCGTACCCCCGCCCAGCACCTATTATCTGCCCATTGGCGAGACCAGCCGCCTCTTGGGCGAGTTTATGCTGCAAGTCTTGGCCGGAGCCAACCCATCAGAGATTCAAAAAAAGATCAGGGCCCAATTGATCGAGCGGCAACCTGACACGCCACCGCCGGAACCGGCGATTTGACTTAGTCCAACAAAGGAGAAACCAAACATGTTCAAACATTTACTTGCAGCGGCGGCGCTTTCTGCGATGACAGCGCCTGCCGCCTTTGCCGCCGATCTGGAAGGCCGTGTGCTCAAGATCGGGACGGACGCGACATATCCACCGATGGAAACCGTGGATGAAACAACTGGCGAGATTGTCGGTTTTGACGTCGACGTCATGAATGCCATTTGCGAGCGCGTGAATTGCGTTCCGAATTTCGTCAACACGGCTTGGGACGGGATCTTCGCGGCACTTCAGCAGGGTGAGTTCGATCTGGTGATCTCGGGCGTTTCGATCACACCGGAACGGGAAGAGACCATGGATTTCTCCGAACCTTACATCGTTGTCAGCCAGGCCATTCTTCTTCAGGTCGACAATGCGGATATGACGCTGGAAGATTTCAAGGCAGGAGGCCAGAAGCTTGCGGCACAGACCGGTACGACCAACGCGCAACTCGCGGAAGAGTTGGTGGGCCGCGAGAATGTGAGTCTGTATGACAATTTTTCGGCCGCAATTCTGGCGCTTCAAAACGCCGACGTACAGGGGGTCATCATCGACGGCACCTCGGCGTCGGCCTATGAGCAGGAGTTTGCAGGCGAGTTGACCGTTGGGATCACTGGCCTGCAATCCGACCCGCTGGGCATCGTCTTTCAGGAAGGCGACCCAACCGTTGATGCCATCAACACGGGACTGGCCGCGATTCAGGACGACGGCACCTTGGACAAGCTGAAAGCCAAATACTGGGGAACAAACTGAACTCTGAATACCTTACGGCCCCGGCGGAATTTTTCGCCGGGGTTTTGACCTAGCGGAGAACCCCATGTCGCGTCTCAGCTCGATCCGCCCGAGCAACCTTGTGTTGCTCGCAGCAGCGCCATTCATCATTTACCTGTTTGCTTCCTCGTCCAAATATTTGCGATCTCTGGTCGCGATCCTAGGGATCGGCAACAACGCGGGGCCGATTTTTGTTGGGTTCTTGCTGATCCTGACCGCGGCGATCCTGGGCTATCTCTGCGCCCGCCATTCCCGGTTCCATTCGCAAGCCCCGGCCTGGTTGCGCGTGGCGGCATTGGCTGCATTTCCTGCGGCGGTTGGCCTGTCGATGCTTGCCTTTGTCGCACCTCAGATCCTGATGCCATTCGCCGAGTCGGTCTTCTTTCATGCGCTGAGTGAAAACACATCGGCACTTATCGACCGAACCAACCAGACCTGGGTGCTTTTCCCTGTGGTTGTGGCGCAAGTGCAGACTGGTTTGCAGGTCTTGCTGGCAATCTATGCGGTGATCATCGCGCTGTGCGTGTTATCCACCCGTCTGAACAACCCGTTGCGCGGCTATTCTCAACTTGGGTTTGAAATCCTGACCGGGGCCACCTTGTTCTATTTGATGTTCATGGCGCATTGGCAGTTTGCAACTGGCGTTGCCATTACATTCCGCGCGGCGATCTTTGCCTATATTTTTGCAGCGATCCTGGGGCTGATCTGGGTGGGGCTGCAATCGTTCAAACCCAAAGCGCGTACTACGATGGTTTACGGCGCAATCAGCTTGGCTCTGCTAGGAGTTTCCTCGTTTTTCTTCATGCAACCACAAGTGAATTACGTCCTTGTCGGGAGCACCGAAGCCCGCATTGCGATTGTGCGCGGCACACCACAGGCACAGGCCGATATCATCCGGTTTGGTGAATTCGAAGGCGGTGGAGAGCAGCAATACCGCATCCGCAGTGCAACAGACGCCGCAGCGGCCCTGGAGCAAATCGAAACCGTTGAAAGTGTCTCTGGCGCGTTTGTCCCCGTTCAGGCACACACGCAGGGCTATCCGGTGCTTTGGCAAACCAGCTTTTTGCCCGACAAGTACCGCAACCCGGCGCTGGCTTTTGCTGTCTTTGGCTTTTTGTTATTGACGCTGACCATTGGTGGCGCACAGCACAAACTCCACCCGCTAGCCGTTGGCGCAGAGTTCTTTGTGGATACGATCCGGGGCATCCCGATGCTGGTGATCATCCTTTACATCGGCCTGCCTCTGGCGGGTGCAGTCAAGGATGCCACAGGCGGCGGCATCGACATGACCAATATGACCCGCGGCATCATCGCCATTTCGGTCGGCTATTCAGCCTATATGGCCGAGATCTTTCGATCCGGGATCGAGGCCATACCCAAAGGGCAGTTGGAGGCAGGCAGCTCCTTGGGCTTGTCTCGATGGCAGACTGCTCGGCTCATCGTCTTACCGCAGGCATTGCGGATCGTGACCCCACCCTTGGGCAACGAATTCATAGCAATGATCAAGGACACCTCGCTGCTGTCGATCCTGTCTGTTCGTGACATGACCCAAAGGATGCGAGAGTTTCAGGCGGCAAGTTTCCTGCCTTTCGCCCCCTTCAATACGGCAGCAATTCTTTACGTCGTGATCACATTGGGTTGCGCCAGCTTCCTGAAATGGATCGAACGTCGTACCGCAAAGGATAGCAGATGAGCAAGCTTGAGCTGGGGGTTTGCTACTACCCTGAACAATGGGATCGGTCGCAATGGCAAGAGGATGCCAAGCGTATGGTCGAGATGGGGTTGGATTGGGTGCGTATTGCCGAATTCACCTGGGGCCTGATCGAACCTGCACGCGGGCAATTTCGCTGGGGTTGGCTGGACGAGGTCATTGGAATTCTGGGTCAGGCCGGGCTGAAGGTCATGATGTCGACCCCAACGGCGGCCCCGCCAAAATGGCTGATCGACGCGCATCCTGAAATCCTACCCGTCGGACCGGACGGACGAGTCAGGGGATACGGATCGCGTCGGCATTATTGCTTTTCCTCCGAGATTTATCTGGCCGAGGCAAAACGGATCGCAACCGAATACGCCAGCAGATATGGAAAGAACCCTCATGTCCACGCCTGGCAGATCGACAACGAATACAACGACCACGACACGGTACTCAGCTATTCAATGGCTGCGCGCAGCGGGTTTCAACGCTGGCTTCAGAAGCGATACGAAACAATCGACGCCCTAAACCAAACATGGGGAACCGTGTTCTGGGGATCGCTCTATTCCGGATTTGACCAGATTGAGCTGCCCAACGGTCTGGTCGCAGCCCCGAATCCAACACATGCATTGGATTTCATGCGTTATTCTTCGGACAGGGTACGTCTGTTCAACAAAGCACAGGTCGACATTCTGCGGGAACATTCTCCGGGCCGAGACATCACCCACAACTTTATGGCAGGCAGTTTCGAGTTTGACCATCACGCCGTTGCGGCCGATTTGGATGTGGTTGGCTTTGACAGTTACCCGCTGGGCAACCTGATGGGTTCGACCCTCTCCGACGATGAAAAGCGTCGCTATCTGCGGACAGGTGCGCCGGATTATCAAGGCTTTCACTGCGATTTATACCGCAGTCAGGGACGTGGGCGTATGTGGGTTTTGGAACAACAGCCGGGTCCGGTGGACTGGGCGGCTAAAAACCCTTCTCCAGCGGAGGGCATGGTACGGCTTTGGACCTGGGCAGCTTATGCGCATGGTGCGCAAGCAGTTATGTTCTTTCGTTGGCGACAAGCAAAATTCGCGCAGGAACAATATCATACGGCGTTGCTGCGCTCGGATAACAGCCCAGATCAAGCGGCGGTTGAATTGGCACAGATCGTAAAGGATCGCGAAACTCTACCATCTGCGACGCGTTCAAAGGCCAATGTGGCGATACTTTTGGATTACAGCTCAATCTGGGCTGCGGATATCCTGCCGCATGATGACGAGTTCCCAAACAGTCACATTATCCGTGAATGGTATGCCAGCCTTCGTCAATTAGGGGCAGACGTCGATTTCCTAGGCCCTGAAGATGATCTGGACGGCTATGCACTGATCCTATTGCCGCAGAGCATGATCGTCAGCGCAGACCTTGCTGCCAAGCTTTCAGATTCGGACGCGAAACTCGTGATTGGAGCCAGGTCAGGCAGCAAAACACCCCAGATGCACACACCTGCGAACCTTGCCCCTGGCACATTAACAGAGTTGACCGGCGTTCATGTCACACGCGTCGAGTCACTTCCCCTCCTGGCACAAGAACATGTGCAACTGATCAACGGCCCTCGGCACGCTTTCGTAGGTTGGCGCGAGATCGTCGAGACCAACGAAAGTGTCTTAGCGCGCTTTGAAAGCGCCTATTGCGACGGAAGCCCTGCGGTCGTGCAGTCAAACCGGGCAATATATATGGCGATGCTTCCACGTGGTGCGCTTTTGCAATCCATTTTACATCAGGCTTTGGAGTGGGCTGGCCTGAGCACACTGAACTGTGATCCCGATATTCGCATTGCCCGGCGCGGTACGTTGCATTTCGCGTTTAACTTTGGTGACACTCCCAAACCCTTGCCAGCCGGTGATCATCGTAGATTGTTGATAGGAACCGACCCGGTGGATGTCCGGGACATGACCGTTTGGCAAGAAGATGTACCCCTTAAAAAATCAATCTGAACGCGTTCCATCAGGAGGCTGGGCTAATGAATTTTCAAAACTGTCACTTTTTCACTGCCGAATTGACACAGAAAATCCTATAAACAAAAAATAAAAACAAACAGTTCATCAATGGGAGAAAACACATGGCTGACAAATTGACTCTTTCCAGACGCAAGGTGCTAAAGGGCGCGGGTGCAGCTGCTTTGGCAGCGCCGCTTTACAGCAAAAGCGCGCTGGCGTCGTCGGGCGAGATTAATATTCTGATGTGGTCGGATTATCTTCCGCCCAGCTTCATCGAAGAGTTTGAGACTCTGACCGGCATCAAGGTGAACTACACCGGCATCGGTTCGAACGAAGAAATCATCAACAAGATGAAGGCCACCAAAGGTCAGGGCTTTGACATTGTCTCGCCCACCAACAACCGGTCGTTGCAATGGGAGCCGCTGGAGCTTCTTCAGCCCTTTGATATGAACAAGGTTCCGATTGACTTGGTGAACCCAGCCATGGCCAAGATCGGCACAGACGCTTGGAACTTTGGTGGATCAGGGGCGCATTGGCTGCCGCATATCTGGGGCACCGAAGGCATTGCCTACCGCACCGACCTGTGGCTGCCGGAAGGTGACGCACCGTCTTATGGCGACGTTTGGTCCGAAGAAAACGCCGGAAAAACTATGGGCCGTGCGCATTCGATGATGTTGGGCGCGGGTCTTTACATGGAGCGTTCGGGCGAGATGGAGCCGGGCTCGGTCTGGGCGGCGTATGGTGACGAAGAAACCATGCGCAAGGTTTGGGGCCAGATCACCGACTGGTGCGTTGCGCGCAAAGATCGCATCAAGCTGATCTGGAATGACGCTGACACACAGAAAAATGGTCTGTTGAACGAAGGCGTGATTGTCGGTCAAACTTGGGATGGCCCGCCGCTGGCGTTGAAGTCTGCAGGTGAACCAGTGCACTACCAAGCGCCGGTCGAAGGCGCGATGGCCTGGGTTGACGGCATGTCAATTCCAACAGGTGCCGCGAATATCGACCAGATCTATGCGTTCATTGATTTCGCCTATCAGGCCAAGCCTGCCGGTGTTGCCATCGACAGCCACGGTTACAACTCGCCGGTTCTTGGAGCTGATCAATATTCGGGCGACACTTACAAAAAGAACTTCGCCGAAGCCTATCCGGGCGACTCGTTGGCCAACCTTAACCCGTGGCCGGCCGAAGCACCTTGGTATGCAGAAACACGGACCGAGTTCGTCAACAAATTCAAGAGCGCTTAAACGCATTGAAAACATGCCCTCCGCCTTGCGCGGGGGGCTACACTCTGTGCGCCGTCCCGGCGTAACGGACAGTAATGTGGTGTGAAGACAATGTGCACCCCAGGGAGATACCAAAAATGAGTGCAGGGGTCGGCGTCGATCTTGAAAAGCTGTGGATCCGTTTCGGTGACTTCGTTGCCGTGCGGGACGCGAATGTGAACATCAACGGGGGCGATTTCTTTTCGTTCCTCGGGCCGTCTGGCTGTGGAAAAACAACGATCCTGCGCGCCGTTTCAGGTTTCCTGGAGCCAAGCGAGGGCAAGGTATTGATTGGCGGCAATGACATGCGCGGCATCGGACCAAACAAGCGGCCCACGGCGCTGATTTTCCAGAACCTGGCGTTGTTTCCGTTGATGAAAGTTTGGGAAAACATCACCTTCTCGATGGAGATTAAAGGGGCCAGCGCCGCTGAACGCCGCAAGCGTGCAGATGAGCTTCTGGACATGATCGCTTTGCCCGGGCAGGGCGACAAACTGCCCAGCGAACTGTCAGGCGGGCAACGTCAGCGTGTGGCCATCGCCCGCGCGCTTTGCGCAGAGCCGGATGTGTTACTGCTGGACGAGCCTCTGTCAGCGCTGGATCTGAAACTGCGCCAACACATGCGCACAGAGCTGCGCGAAATCCAGCAGCGCGTGGGTATCACCTTTATCTACATCACTCACGATCAAGGTGAGGCGCTGACCATGTCCGACAACATCGCCGTTATGCGCGCGGGTGTGATTGATCAGATTGCCGACGGCAAGACCATCTACAACGATCCCAACACGGCGTTTGCGGCTTCATTCGTCGGCGAAAACAATGTGTTCCGGGGTAAAGTTAAACAAGTCATGGGCAATGAGGCTCTGATCGCGACTAACCGCTCAGGCGATCTGGTAGCGAGGATTTCGACGGCCAATCAAGGCAAGATGAAAGAAGGCGACGATGCCATGATGTTCGTGCGCCCCGAGGCATTTGCCATCGCCCCCGATGGCGCGTCGGGCGACCATTTCGTCACCGCGCGTGTCAACCACGAAGAGTTCGAGGGCAACGTCTTTAACATCTTCACCGAAGGCGAGGGCGGAAAAGAGATCAAAGTATCGATCCCCAACCACGGGCAATCCTTCGAAGATCACACCGGACAGAACATCACGTTGGAATATGAGACGCACAACGCCGTCGTCGTTCCTGCGGGTGAACTGGCCGCGGAATAAGGGGAACAGTTCATGCCCCAGTTTCTAAAGGATTTCTTCAATCGCAATGGCACCGGCATGGGGTTGGCGATTTTGGGCCTGGTCCTGTTCTGGACCATTGGGCTGATCATCTTGCCGCAGTTGTCGATGCTGGACTTTTCATTCCGTCCGAACCTGCCGCCGCCAGAGATTGGCGGGCCCAAGGACGTCTATACGCTGGAGAACTACAAGTACTTGATCTACGGCCCCGAGGGCGGCAGTCAGGACTACAACACAGTCGACCTGAGAGTGTTTTTCCGAACCCTTGTGGCGGCTGTCTGTGTGACGATCTTCAATCTGATCATCTGCTATCCAATCGCCTACTACCTGGGACAATCCGAAGGTAGCCATATCCGCATCTTTGCGATCATGCTTATCATTCCCTATTGGATCAACGAGATCCTGCGCGCCTTCGCGCTGCGCATTATCTTCGGTGAAACCGGCGTTCTGAATACGTTGTTCATGGGCATGGGGATCTGGGATACACCGTTTGACTTCATCCGCAACGATATCGCGCTCTATGCGGGTTTGGGCTATGCCTATATCCTGCTGATGATCTTCCCGATGTATAACGTCATTGAAAGTCTGGATAAAAACCAGATCGAAGCCGCTCGGGACCTGGGTGCGCCATGGTGGCGGATTCACTGGCGCGTGGTTATTCCTTACGCCAAGCCGGGCATCAGTTCGGGCTGTACTATGGTGTTCATGTTAAGCGCTGGTGCGCTGGCCGCTCCGCAGATTTTGGGAGGACCGTCGAGCCTGTGGTTCACGCAGCTGATCTACCAGCAGTTTAACGACAACAATGACTGGCCACAGGGGGCGGCTTACGCCATCGTGCTACTGGTGACCTGTATCCTGTTCGTGTTGGCGGTGATGCGCCTGTTCAAGGTGAACATGGGGGATATCGGGAAATGAACAATTCCTTCCTCCGCATAAGCATCTGGGTCTATCTGGCGATCTTCTTCCTGTATCTGCTGGGACCGCTTGTGATCATGTCGATCACCGCGTTCAACTCGTCCGGTTTTCCTCGGATGAGCCCGTGGGAATGCCTGACCTTCCAGTGGTTTGGTGAGCTGTTTCAGGATCAGCGTATCCTGAACGGTATCAAAAACTCGTTGATCATCGGGCTTGGAACGGTTGTTCTGTCCGTGGCGATGGGCCTGGCAGGCGCGCTGATGCTGACTCAGATCTGGCCCAAGTTGCGTGCGACCTATTACACGATCATCATCGCACCGATCCTGATCCCGGGCGTGGTTCTGGGTATCTCGACACTGGTGTTCTGGGATCGGATCAACCGTATGCTCGGACTGGGGGCAGACAGCTTCTTGTCAAATGGCATTTTTCTGACGGTGATCGGCCAATCCACCTTTATCGCCAGCTACTGCATGCTGGTGCTGGTGGCACGTTTGCAGCGCTACGACGTAGCTCTGACCGAAGCGGCCCTGGACCTTGGCGCCAGCCATGCACAGGCTTTCCGCAAGATCTTGCTGCCGTTCATGCGCCCGGCGATTGCCTCGGCGGCGGTGTTGGCATTCCTTGCTTCGTTCGAGAACTACAACACCACCACCTTTACGTTTGGTGAATACCCGACGCTGACAATCGAGCTGGCCCAGAAGGTCCGGTATGGCATCACACCCGCGATTTCTGCGCTGGCATTTATCATCGTGGCCTTGACCGTGTTCTTTGCCTTACTGAACGAAGCCAAGCTCAAGCGTCAGGAACTGGTCGCGGCGGCACGCAAGAACGCAACGGTTGAGGAACTGGCCGGCAAAATCAAACTGCCCAGCTTCTTTGCCGGAAACGCAGCGGCGGTTCTGGTGGTTGTGTTTGCGATTGCAACGATCACGGTTGTCGGCACTGCAACGGCCTACGACCCCGGTCAGTGCATTGCCAACGTGCGCGAGCAGAAACAGCTGGAGGCCGAACAACGCATTCAGGAACTGCGCAAGCAGCGTGAAGAGCGCCGTAAGCAACGCGAAGCCGAAGAAGCCGAACAGGGTGAGGCGCAATCCACGCCCAAGCCATCAAACAACAGTGGCTTTGGAAACGTGTTTGCCCCCAACTCTCTGGGCGGAGACGAAAGCGAAAGCAACGATGGTTCGTCCGAGGCCGACCCGGCCCCATCGAACAACAGCGGGTTCGGAAACGTCTTCGACCCCAACAGCCTGCAAAACGACTAGCGTCGCAGGTTGATAGCCAAGGCATCCGCCCGGATCAGGATCAGCCCTGTCCGGGCGGATTGCGTTTCAGGATGGCGACATCGCAGCCTTGAACAGTTTGACCCTTCCAGATCACCGGGCTTGCATTGTAGTTGATCAGGAACACATGATCAGCTGTCTCGCGCATCCGCAAGCCTTGTGGCATGGCTTGCACGATCAATCCTGTTTGCTTTGCCGCCATCGCAATGACCCGATCCCAAAGCTGTTCATCAGGAAATCCCGCCAGATACCAAAGCCCGTTTTCCCCCTTGAGCGCGGCTGCCCCATCTTCGAAGTTCAGCAAATCGGTGGCTGAACCCGACAGTCGATCAACCCAATGAAGGGCTGCGCCACCGCCATTAACAGGTCGCTCAACCGTCGGAGGAAGCGTTTCGACCAGATCGACGTCACAGTCCAATGCGCTCAATCCGGGGCGGCCATTCTCGGGAATTTGGAAATCACGGGTAATGGCTCCGCTTCGGGGGCCAAGGATGGCGAGGTTACACGCCGATTTCAGACGGCGCTCCAAATCCTGATCAAGTGTCGCCAGCCCCGGTGCAAGGATCAGATCGTACTGTCCTGAGAGGTCATGGGTAGATACAAAATCCACCGACAACCCTGCGCGTCGCAGCGCGCGATACGCCGCAAAGACCAGTCGGAAGTAATCAAACCCGGCCCCCTGCGGCTGAATGGACCATGCCCAGTCCGACGCATATTCGAACAAAATAGCCACTTTGGCTTGCGACTGCCGGACGTCACCCAGTTCCGACAGTGTATCCGCGGTTTGACGCGCTTCAGTCAATGCAGGTGCAGGACGGTTGTTTGACGTCAACAAGCCTGCGTGCATCTGCTCTTGCGCGAAGGGGGCTTGTCGCCAACGAAAATAGCTCACCACTTCAGCGCCATGAGCAACGGCCTCCAGAGACCACAGCCGTACCATTCCGGGAAGGGGCGCTGGGTTATAAGGTGCCCAATTCACAGGACCGGGTTGCTGTTCCATCACCCACCAACGTCCGCGCCCGACGGCCCGGTACAGGTCGTGATGAAACGCCTGCATATCCGGGTCGCCTTGTTGCAGAAAGGCGATCTTTTGCGCATCGTCATCTTCCAGCCGATCCGACAAAAATCCAATTGGATAACTGTCCCAGGTGGCAATATCCAAATCTGCGCCGACCTCGAAGTGATCGAAATCCAGAACCCGGCCCATGTAATTGTGCAGCAGTGGCGCGTCGGTCAGCTGCCGCAAAACCTCAACCTGAGCTTTGTTGAAAGCCACAACCTGATCTGAGCTGAACCGTCGGAACGCCAACACATGAGCCGGGTTCGGTTCGGTTACGGTTTGATTGGGTAGGTCAATCTCGTCAAAACTGGCATATTCCATTGACCAGAACACATTGCCCCATGCTGTATTCAGCGCTTCGACGGTGCCATATTGAACTGCCAACCACTGTTGGAAGGCGCGGAGGGCAGGGGCACTGTAGCTGACCGTTGTGTCATGACACCCGTATTCGTTGTCGATCTGCCATGCTGCCACCTGCGGATTACGACCATACCGTTCGCCCATGATGCGGGCGATGCGTGAACATTCGTCGATATAGCCTTGGTGACTAAAGCAATAATGTCGCCGCGACCCAAACTTGCGCGGGGCCCCGAGTTCATCCACTGCAAGCATATCCGGGTGTTTGTCGATCATCCAGCGGGGCGGTGTCGCCGTTGGCGTACCCAGCACAACCTTCAACCCGGCGGACCCAAGTGTTTCGATCGCACGGTCCAGCCAATCGAGTTGCAGATTACCCGGCTGAGGTTCCATACGGCTCCAGGCAAACTCACCGATCCGAACCCAGGTCAGACCGGTGGTGATCATGCGCGCTGCGTCCTCCGCCCACATCGCCTCGGGCCAGTGTTCGGGATAGTAGCAAACGCCAAGTTCCGGCTTCATAAAATGACCCTGTGTTCTGCCTGACCCCGCCCGACATTTAGCGCGGCAAAGGTCTTTCCGTTGTTTGGTTGCGCTTCGATTTCGTCGGCACTTAACCCCTGACGCGCTG
This sequence comes from Ruegeria sp. HKCCA5763, assembly GCF_013034545.1. Lineage (NCBI taxonomy): Bacteria > Pseudomonadati > Pseudomonadota > Alphaproteobacteria > Rhodobacterales > Roseobacteraceae > Ruegeria > Ruegeria sp. HKCCA5763. The sequence continues at coordinate 170,269 of NZ_WQGF01000006.1, read as the reverse complement.
TTGTGCAGAAAAGGGTGCTCAGATCACTGCCGCCAAAGGCCGGGCAGGATGTATGCGCCGCGTCGTAAGAAACGGCACGCAGGAATTGTCCCTCAGATGTATAACAGGCAACCCGGCTCGCACCCCATTGGGCAATCCAGATGTTTCCAGCTGCATCAACCACAGCGCCGTCGGGGTTCAACCCTTCCGCCCGAAGATCCAGAAAGACCGAATGATCCCCTTCAGGCCACCCGGTTTCCGCGTCCAGCTTCCAACGCCGAACCTGCCCTGTCACGGTATCGCAAAAATAGGCAACCGACCGATCCGGAGCAAAACAGATCGCGTTTGAGATTGTCACATCCGCAACCAGACGCCTCAACGCGCCTTTCCAGAACCGATAGATCGATCCGGCTGCTGGTTCCGCATGCTTTCCCATCGTTCCGATCCAGAAGCCACCCCAAGGGTCGGCCCGACCGTCGTTAGAGCGGGTGACTGAGTTATCTGCCTCCAACGGTGTGATCAGGCTGCAGTCCGCAGCGGTCAAGTCAAAACGCCAAAGCCCGGTTTCCGACGCCAGCAGCAGCGTATCGTGATCCACCCATCCTGCAGCAGAGACATATTCTTCAAATGCCCAGCTCTGCGGCCCTTGTGCGCTACGGGTCATCAGGCGTTTGCCGATGATGTCGAACCAATACAACTGTTGCCGTTCGGGATGCCACAAAGGCCCTTCACCCAATTCACAGGGGCGATCATCGAAAACAGTGCTCATCCCACCGCCTTGTCATAGGCGGCAACGATCTGGCGGGCGCGGTCTGATATCTCGGTCACGTCCATGCCAGGTTTATATAGCGCCGATCCGATCCCGAACCCATCTGCCCCGGCCTTGATCCACTGATCAAAATTCTCAGGGCCCGCACCACCCACGGCAAACACCAGCGCACCGTCAGGCAAAACCGGGCGCAAAGCTGCCAGTCCGGCAGGTCCTGCCATCACACCGGGAAACAGCTTTAGCCCTGTGGCGCCGGCCTTTAGTGCCCCGAACGCTTCGGTTGGGGTATAAACACCCGGCCAGCTTTGCATCCCCAAAGCGACCGTGCGCCCAATGACCTCGGCATCATAGTTTGGCGATACGATCAGTTTACCCCCGGCATCCGAAACAGCATTGACCTGATCGATGGTTAAAACCGTGCCTGCTCCGATCAGTGCCTGATGCCCGAATACCCTGGCAAGAATAGCGATACTATTTAACGGGTCGGGTGAGTTGAGCGGCACTTCGATACGGTCGATTCCCGCGTCAAGTATCACGCGCCCAACGGCTTCGGCGTCGGACGGATTAAGCCCACGAAGAATGGCGATGATGGGACGGCTCATGAATTCACCTTGTCTTTTGCCAGAGCAAGCCCTGCCAGTGTCGCCGCAGTGGCATTTTCAGTTTCGACAAACGCACCTTGTTGCTTCAGCGCAGTTGCATAAATCTGCGAAACACCGTCGGCACCAATCACGGCCAACTGTTGTCCCAACCAATAGGGTCGGGTGGCGGCCAGCTCGGCACCGATCAGCAACCCCGAAAGCTGCGCCCGAGCGGTGCCTTTGTCCTGACCGTGTAGCAGATCTGCTGCGCGCAGACCGAATAGGCGTGCAGCCAGTTGTTCGGGCTTGGACAGGGTATCTGCAACGGCGTCCACAAATGCGTTATCATCCCAACCTTCGCAAACCGAGTGTCGCAGCACCGATTGCCCAGACAACAGATCGAACATCTCTCCCGTCATGAATGTCCGAAAGCTGACAACTTCGCCCGCGCTGACCTGAACCCACTTTGTATGCGTTCCGGGCAAACAGATCACCCCATCCCAATTCTGCCGCGCGGCAAGAAATCCTGCGATCTGCGTTTCTTCGCCACGCATAACGTCCGGCGGTGCCATCTGTTTCAGACCGGGCACGACAAAGGCACAGATGCGTGGATCGGTGTCGGGAACGCGGATTGGCGCGTCGGGCAGTGGTTGGCTTGGAACTGCGCCATAAGGTGCCTCGACCCAGCCCTGCCGCGCACCAACCATACCGCACGCGATTACGTCCACCGGGGTATCCGCCAGCCATGTTTCAACAAGCGCAAGCAACGCCGCCTGAAACCCATCCTTGCCAACTCGGGCCATTCCTGCGTCAGACCGTGCCTGATCCAGCACGGTGCGCCCCTGCATGGCCCACGCGCGCAGATGGGATGTACCCCAATCAACAGCGATCCATTCAGTATTCATCACGTCACCCCGTAACCACAACGCCACCGTCAACGACCACGCATTGGCCGGTCATCGCGCGGCTGGCCTTAGACGCCAGAAACAGGGTGGGCGCAATCATGTCTTCAGGTGTCAGATGCTCTTTCAGGCATTGCCGGTCCAGATGTGCAGCCAAATCTTCGGGCGTGGCCCACATGTCCAGCTGTTTCTGCGTCAGAACCCAGCCGGGCGCCAGGGCGTTGACCCGGATGTTCTGTGGCCCAAGCTCGCGCGCCAAAGAGCGTGTCATGCCCGTGATCCCGGCGTTTGACGTCGTGTAGATCGGATAGCCCGCGTTGCCCATCATATAGCTGATTGAACTGAAATTGATGATCGCACCCCCGTCTTTCATCTGCCGGGCGGCTTCCTGACAGGCGAAGTAATAGGCTTTCAAGTTGACCTCGATCATCCAGTCCCAGAACTCTGGCGTTGTTTCGTCCAAGGCGTGCCGCTGATCGTTGGCCGCGTTATTGACCAGTACATGCAAAGGCCCATGTACGTCGGCGGCCTTGCGCATGGTTGCGTGCAGCAATTCGGTATCGGTCATGTCACCCTGCATGAAAAGCGGCGCGCGGCCATGCTTGTCGCGCATCTCGTCAACAAACCCGCTGGCGTCCGAGCGACCGATGAACGCAACGTTGGCCCCCTGAGCCATAAAACCATCTGTCAGCGCCGCGCCGACGCCCGAGCCTCCGCCCGTGATATAGACAGACGCCCCTTTCAGGTCATGAAATGTTGCTAGTTGGGGCATCAGTGGCTCTCTCTGGTTACAAGGCGAGTGTCTTTGCCCACAAGGAAATCAAGATCAGCGCCCTGATCTGCCTGAAGCACGTGGTCGATGTAAAGTTTCGCGTAACCACGGGAGTAATACGGCTCATCCGGCTGCCACGCGGCGCGACGGGCGTCCAGTTCCGCTTCATCAACCAGTAATTCCATCTCACCCTTGCTGGCCGAGATACGAATGCGGTCACCGGTTTTCACCAGTGCCAGTGTACCACCGGCTTGCGCTTCGGGGCTGACATGCAGAATGACAGTGCCATAAGCGGTACCGGACATGCGCGCGTCTGAGATGCGGATCATGTCACGCACGCCCTCTTTCACCAGCTTGGCCGGGATCGGCATGTTGCCAACCTCGGGCATGCCGGGATATCCCTTGGGGCCGCAGCCTTTCAGGACCAGAATAGTATCAGGTGTGACCAGCAGATCATCTCGGTCGATATTGGCTTTCAGGTCTTCGATGTTTTCAAAAACGTAAGCCTCGGACTCGGTTTCCAGAAATTCATCCGTCGCCGCCGATGGTTTCACGATCGCCCCGTTGGGCGCCAAGTTGCCTCGCAAGACGCGCAGACCGGCGGCAGGTTTCACCGGATCGTTGAAAGGGCGGATGACGTCCGTATTGAAGCACTCGGCCCCTTCATAATGGGCTGAAATGTCCTTGTTCAACACGGTTTTTGCCTGGCGAAGGAAGGGTTTAAGCTCGTTCAGCACGACGGGAACCCCGCCTGCGTAGCAGAAGTCCTCCATCAGGTATTTGCCCGAAGGCATACAGTTCACCAGTAGAGGAATCTCAGACCCAATCTCAAAGTCCTTGAGCGTTAGATCAACTCCTACACGGCCTGCCAGAGCCAACAGGTGGACCACAGCATTGGTTGACCCACCCACAGCAGCATTCGCCAAAATGGCGTTCTCGAACGCTTCCTTGGTCAGGATGTCCGAGGGCTTCAGGTCTTCGCCCACCATCTCGACGATCCGTTTGCCGGTCAGATGTGCCAGCGCCATACGGCGGGCATCCACTGCGGGCAGGGCAGCATTGGTAGGCAGGGACATACCCATCGCCTCAACCAGCGAGGCCATGGTGCTGGCAGTCCCCATGGTCATACAAACCCCCGCGCTGCGAGACATGCCGGATTCGGCGTTCATGAAATCCTGCAGCGTCATTTCCCCAGCGCGGACAGCCTCGGAGAATTTCCAAACGTCGGTGCCCGAACCGATATCCTGCCCGCGATATTTGCCGTTCAGCATCGGGCCGGAGCTGACCACGATTGACGGCAAATCGACCGAGGCTGCGCCCATCAGCTGCCCGGGCGTTGTCTTGTCACACCCGCCCAGCAGGACAACGCCATCAATTCCGTATGCGCGGATGCTTTCTTCGACATCCATCGCCAGCAGATTGCGGAACAGCATGGCGGTCGGCTTCATCTGTGTTTCGCCCAGTGACATGACGGGGAATTCGACCGGAAAGCCACCTGCCTCCCACACACCGCGTTTGACGCCTTCGGCCAGATCGCGCAGGCCCGAGTTACAAGGCGTCAGTTCGGACCATGTGTTGCAGATGCCGATGATAGGGCGCCCATCAAAAGCGTGGTCAGGAAACCCTTGGTTCTTCATCCACGAACGATGGATGAACCCGTCCTTGTCGAGTTTTCCATACCAATGTGATGAGCGGCGCTTTTTTGTCATTTTTTGTTAGCCTTCTAGTCTCGCGGTCAGGCGGCTTTGGCGGGTTTGCACCAATCCGGCAACCAGTCTGCATGTGCGTCCAGTAGATCGCTCACCAGGCTGCGGATTTGACGAAGGTCCAATTCGGCAGCGGTGTGTGGATCCATCATCGCGGCGTGATAGATGTATTCGGGGTTCTGATCGACCAATGCGCGGACCGTCAGTTCCTGCACATTGATTTGGCTGCGCATCAACGCGATCAATTGGGGCGGGATGTCCGTGACAACCGAAGGCTGGACACCATTACTGTCAACCAGGCAAGGCGTTTCGACAGCGGCACCCAGTGGAAGTTGGGGAATTTGACCGGTGTTGGGCAAGTTGCCGTAGGCTGTATAGGGCGTATCCGTGACGATGGCGTTCATCAGGTCGGCCGCGAATTCGTGGCTTCGAATGACTTCAATGTCGCGGCCGTCGGTCAACGTCTTGGCCTGTTCTTTCCAGTTAGCGACCTGTTCGACACAACGGGTTGGGTACTCGTCCAGCGGGATCGAAAACTGTTCGATCAGATCCTGGCGTCCGTCCTTGATGAACCACGGGACGTATTCCGCCAGATGTTCCGAGCTTTCAGTGCAGAAATAGCCCAGGTGGTCCATTACTTCGTAACGCACTTTGTTGGGGCAGCGCGGCATCAGCAGGGGTGGTTTTGGGATTTGGCCATTGGCATACCCCTGCCTCAAAGCGGGGTAGAGATCGCTGTTTTGATGTTCAAGTTTCAGGAAGAAGGCCACATGATTGACGCCCGCAACCTTGTAGTGGATGTCCTCTTTGCGCAGGTCCAGATCATGAGCTAGTTCCTCGACCGTGTTCTGAACCGAATGGCACAAACCAACATGTTTTAGGCTGGGGAATTGCTCGGCCAAGGCCCAGGTGTTGATCGCCATCGGGTTTACGTATTGTAGCAGTGTTGCGTTGGGACAGAGCTGCATCATGTCCCGTGCTACGTCCCATAACACAGGAACCGTGCGCAGCCCGCGCATGATGCCACCGACGCCCAGCGTGTCGGCAATGGTCTGGCGCAGGCCATATTGCTTGGGGATTTCGAAATCGGTGACAGTGCAGGGCTCATACCCCCCGACCTGAAAGGCGGTAATGACAAAATCTGCGCCATCCAACGCAGCGCGGCGGTCAGTATGGGTTGTAACCGTCGCCCCTGTACCGACCGACTGGATCATAGCGCGAGCTACAGCTTCGCTTTCGGCAAGCCGCTCGGGGTCTATGTCCATCAGTGCAAATTGGCTGTTGGCCAATGCAGGGGTCAGCAGGGCGTCACCTACGATGTTCTGCATGAAGATCGTGGAACCAGCCCCGATAAAGGTGATCTTTGTCATCTTACAAACTCTTGGTTTGACGTTATTTTACGGCACCGAGGGTCAGGCCCGCGATAAAGTGTTTCTGCATCAAGAAGAACATGGCAACCGGCGGTAAAGCTGCAACGATCGAGCCTGCACTCATTAACTGATAGGCTGCCCTGAACTGCGCGTTAAAGCTGGTGATTCCTGCGGTGACAGGCTGGCTTTCAGCGCCTTGGGTCAGCACGACGGCCCAAAAATAGTCGTTCCAGATAAAGGTAAAAATCAGCACGCTAAGCGCTGCAATTGCCGGTTTCATCAATGGCAGCACGACGTACCAGAATATTCGCCATTCGCTAATGCCTTCCACCCGAGCAGCTTCGATCAACTCGAAGGGCAGGGCGCGAATGAAGTTCCGCATGAACAGGGTGCAGAACCCGGTCTGGAACGCGATGTGGAACAGGACAAGGCCGGTTTTTGTGTTGTAGAGACCAAGTTCAAGGGTGAGGTCGCGTACGGGTACCATCAGAATCTGGAAGGGTACGAAGTTGCCCGCGACAAACATGAAAAAGATCCAGAGGTTCGATTTGAACTTGTAGATCCCCAACGCGAACCCGGTCATGCAGCTAAGCGCGACGGCTCCGATCACAGTTGGGATGGTGATCATGAACGAGTTCAACAGATAGCGCGGCATGTCCGAGTTGAAGAATACCTGCCCATAGTTGAACGCACCTTCAAAGCTTGATGGCAATCCCCAGTAATTGGCGTTTGTGAAATCCGCGGCGGGCTTGACCGAAAACAGGGCAACCGCCAGCAGTGGACCCAGCCATAGCAACAAGGCCAGCGGCAGCATGGCCTGATAGGTGATCTGCGCCGCTCGGGGTTGTTTTTCGATGGGTTTGGGAAACATCTCAGTGCCCCTTTTCTTCGCGGTACATCGACCACAGGAAGTAGGCGATGAAGCAGAGCATGATGAGGAACAGGATCACTGCGATTGCAGCGCCATATCCCATGCGGAAGCCGTATTCGGACAGGGCAACCTCGAACATGTAGTAGGCCAGCACCCTAGATGATCCGAAGGGTCCGCCTTGGGTCATGATCGAGATCAGGTCGAAGCTGCGCAAAGCGCCGATGATTGTAACAACAAATGCGATGAAGGTGGCGGGGCGTAGTTGTGGCAGGATGATGTGCCACAGCATTCTCCACCCTTTTGCACCGTCCAATCGCCCGGCCTCAATCTGTTCCGGATCCACAGCGTTCAAGCCCGTCAGATACAGTATCATGCAATATGCGGTTTGCGGCCAAAGACCGGCGAAGATGATGCCATAGGTGACGAACCGTTCGTCGCCCAGCACATTCAGCGGGCCAAGGCCTAAGAAACCAAGGAATTCGTTCAAGAGCCCGAAGGTCGGGTCATAAAACCACGTAAATACAAGGCCCACGACCACCTGAGAGATTACGAACGGGAAGAAGAACAGGGATTTGTACAGGCGGATGCCCCAAACCGTCTGGTTCAGGAATAATGCGATGAACAGGCCCGCCGGAATCGCCAGAAGATAAAGGATCAGCCAGATCAGGTTGTTTTTCAACGAGATGAAAAAAGCATCCCGATCCACCCATTCCCAATACAGGTCTTCGTAATTCCGGAACCCGACATATTCGGCTGCGCCCAAACCGTCCCATTCGTAAAGGGACAGGTTGAAGGATTGGAATACCGGGATGATCACATAGACCATGAAGAACAGCAGACCCGGCGCCAGGAACAACCACGGCGCAATTCGCTGCTGGTTGCGGTGAAACCAGCTTTCTTGTTCTGGGATGTCGGCGGCAACGGTCATGACGGTGTTCCGGGTGATAAGGGGTGGCGGGCTGAAGTCCGTCCTACATTTCAGGGGATAGGTAGGCCGGGCAATTAGCCCGGCCCGATCCGCTTAGTTGTCGTAGATGCGCTGACGGGCGCGTTCCAGTTTCGCCAGAATACGATCAGCATTGTCCGGCTTGACCATAAATTCCTGGAAACCTTCCATCGAAACTTTGGCCATTTCAGCCGGAGCATCGCGGTCCCAGAATTGAGCGACACCGCCGGGGCTGTTTGATGACAGCATTTGGAAGCCCTGCTGCAGGAACTTGTCGTCATCCACCGAAGACTGCGCGTTCACAGGCAGCTGACCTAGGTTTGCACCATTGTTGATCTCGGTTTGCTCGTCTGCCGAAACCACAAAGCGCAGGAACTCACGCGCGGCTTCTTTGTTGGACGCATTGGCCGGGATGTGGAACGTGTCTGTCGGAGCGTCTTCGGCCAATTCGACGTCGGGATTGATCGAAACGAACTGGTAGAAGTCCAGCTGATCATCCGTCAGACCGGCATCACGCAACGGCGCAACGGCGAAGTTGCCCATCAGGTAAGCAGCGGCTTCGCCATTGACCATAAAGGGCAGGGCCTCTTGCCAGCTATAGGTCTGATGGTTGTCGATGAACGCACCCATGTCGATCAGCTGTTTCCAGTTGGCGAAGGTCTGTTTGACTCGATCATCTTCCCAGCTGATTTCGCCATTGGCGAGTTGGTTGTGGAAGTCAAACCCGTTGGTGCGCATGTTCAGGTAGTCGAACCAGCCACCGGCGGTCCACAGGAACTTGGTGCCGATGGTATAGCAGGCGCGACCTGAATCGACGATCTTCTGGCAGTTGGACAGTTCTTCTTCCCAAGTCGTCGGTTCGCTCAGGCCCAGCTCATCAAAGATGTCTTTGCGATAGTAAACGCCCCACTGATAGTAGGTGTACGGCACACCCCACTGCTTGCCATCGATGGTCATCGCGCCTTTGGTCGAAGCCAGGTTCTCGGCAATTTCAGGCTCGGCCCACAGGTCTGATACGTCTTCAAACAGGCCTGCCTCAACATACGGCTTCATGCGATTGGCTGCGTACCAAGTGGCCACGTCCGGAGTATCGGCCGTGAGGAAATTGCGAATCTGCGTTTTATAAGCTTCGCGGTCGATCACGGTGGTTTCGATTTCCAAACCTGGATGCTGTTCCGCAAACCGCTCGATCATCGCTTCCATCGTCGCACGCGGCGCCGGGTTTGACGTGTCCAGGAAAATGCGCAGCTCTCCGGTCAGTTCCGCAGCTGCTGGCGCCGCCATTGCGACGCCAAGCGCCAGCGCAGCCGTTGTGCGCTTGAAAGTGGAATACATGGTCTCCTCCCTGTTGCTCCCATGTGAGGTTCCAAATATTGAAACCAAGTTTTATATATTGAAAACTACACATCGACTCGGTTAGTCTTGTCAAGACCCATCGAGAGGAAGCGATGGAAAACGGAGGAGAATGCAAGCCCGTGTCAGGTGATGGAACCATAGGCAAAGCATGTGACGTGCTGGATCACGTCGCGGCATTTCAACGCCCTGTGCGGTTTTCTGAACTGCTGGACAGCAGTGCCTTTCCCAAGGCAACGCTCTACCGGTTCCTTCAATCCCTGACGAATCAGGGAATGTTGTCTTACGACCCGGACAGACAAACCTATGCGCCTGGTATGAGGTTGGTTCGCCTTGCCCATGCCGCGTGGACTCAAAGCTCTCTGGCCCCAATAGCACGCCCATTCCTTGACGCGTTGAGCCGGGAAACAGGTGAAACTGTACATTTGGCGCAGCTCGACTCAGGCCAGGTTCTGTACGTCGACAAACGCAACGCTGCGCAGCCCATTGAGATGTATTCGCAAGCCGGCAAAGTCGGGCCCGCCTATTGCACCGGGGTTGGCAAGGCGATGATGGCGTTTTTGGGGGAGGAGGCGCTGAACAGGGTCCTTTCCCAACAAAGCTATCACCGCTTCACTGACAAGACCCTCACCTCGGAACAGGCGCTGCGCGACGACCTCGAACGGATACGCAACCGCGGGTTCGCTGTTGATGATGAAGAACACGAACCCGGTATCATCTGTATCGCCTGCCCGGTTCTGACGTCCAACAGTCGAATGCTGGGCGCGATTTCCGTGACAGGCTCGACGGAACGGATGGATTTCAAACAACTCGAAGCCTGGGTGCCGCGTCTACGCCGCGTGGCCGAACAGATCGGGGCCGAGGCGCAGGCATGGCGCTTTCCCGAAACGGACCCAAACCACAGCAATGACAGGATGCAAGCGACATGACGGGAGTAACTCTGAACCAGGCGATCAAGCGGTATGGTCAGACACAGGTCATTCACGGGATCGACCTGCAGATCGACGACGGTGAATTCTGCGTCTTTGTTGGCCCTTCTGGATGCGGCAAGTCCACCTTGCTGCGCATGATCGCCGGGCTTGAAGAAACGTCAGAAGGTCAGATTCACATAGGTGCGCGGGACGTCACGCATATGGACCCTGCAAAACGTGGGGTCGCGATGGTGTTTCAAACCTACGCGCTTTATCCGCACATGACGGTCGCCGAAAACATGGGGTTCGGCCTGCGCATGAACGGTGTTGCAAAACCCGAGATTGAAAAGAAGGTTCAGGAAGCATCGAACATTCTGAAGCTGGATCAATACCTCAAGCGCAAACCCAAGGCTCTGTCAGGGGGCCAACGGCAGAGGGTTGCAATCGGTCGGGCCATTGTTCGCGGGCCCGAGGTTTTTCTGTTCGATGAACCTTTGTCGAATCTCGACGCCGAATTGCGGGTCGAGATGCGGGTCGAAATCGCGCGTCTGCATCAGGAAATCGGCGCGACCATGATCTATGTGACCCACGATCAGGTCGAAGCAATGACCATGGCCGACAAGATCGTTGTTCTGCGCGATGGTCGAATCGAGCAGGTGGGTGCCCCGATGGATCTGTACCGCGATCCCGACAACCGATTTGTGGCCGGTTTCATTGGCTCACCCGCGATGAACTTTTTAGACTGCGACTATGCCGATGGGCACGTCACACATCCCGCACTGGCGCAACCGCTGCCGATTTCGGCAACGATTCCGGCCGGACAGGTAAAAGTTACTTTGGGGATGCGCCCGGAACATATTCAGATTGATCGCGCGGCAGACACTTGCACCGTGGACCTGACCGAAGCGCTTGGGGGCGTTTCCTACTCGTATCTCCTCACCCCAAATGGCGACAAGCTGATTGTCGAGGAACGGGATGATCAACGCAGCAAAACAGGCGAACGGATTGGTATCTCGATCCAACCTGACCGCGCTATGGTGTTCGACCCCGAAACAGGGCAGAGGTTTCGGTAATCCGCTGGACCTGGACCGAGAGTTTGGTTGCGCATGCGCAAAGTACCGCTGAATAGTGTTGCGTGCTTCAAAGCAGAGCAACTAATGGCGAACGTTTGGAACGTTTTGCCGTACGAAACTCACGACACTCAAATCTGACCCGTGGCAAAACGCGCGCCTGTAGGCGATTGATTCCAAGCCAAACCTGATTTAAGGGAAGCCCTGTCAAAACAGAGTCACCCAGGGGCGGTATCGTGATCGCGCCCCTCCCGCGCCGCGCTTTTGCGGCCCTTAACTCTTAGATCGCACGCCCCGAAAGGCTTAAAAAAGGTAAAAGAATATGGCAGATAAATCGAACTTCGACATATTGTATACCATTGTAGACGAAGCGCCCGAGCTGGCCAGCGCCTCGTTCCTGCCCATCATCCGCAAGTTCGCATCTGCTGCGGGCGTCAGCGTTGGCACCAAGGACATTTCACTGGCTGGGCGCATTCTGGCAACTTTCCCTGAGAAGCTGACAGATGCGCAGCGCATTACCGATGATCTCGCCGCGTTGGGTGACCTGGTGAAAACACCGGATGCCAATGTCATCAAGCTGCCGAATATCTCGGCCTCGGTTCCGCAGCTGGTTGCCGCCATCGAAGAGCTTCAGTCGCAAGGCTATGACATTCCTGCCTATCCTGAAGAACCGGCCACAGAAGAAGAAAAAGCAATCCGCGCGCGGTATGACGCGATCAAGGGCTCGGCCGTGAACCCGGTTCTGCGAGAGGGCAACAGCGACCGTCGAGCGGCGCGTGCGGTTAAGAACTATGCCCAGAAGAACCCCCATTCGATGGGTGAATGGGCTTCGGACAGCAAAACCAAAGTGTCGTCCATGACCGGCAACGACTTTTATGCCAACGAAAAGTCCGCGACCATTTCCGCTGCTCAGGCCGGCAACGCAAATATCGAGTTTGTCGGCAAAGACGGCAGCATCACCGTTCTGAAAGACGCCTGGCCGCTGGAAGAAGGCACTGTGGCCGACGCGACCTTCATGTCGGTCAAGGCTTTGTCTTCTTTCCTTGCCGACGCTATCGAGGACACCAAGAAAGACGGCACCATGTTCTCGCTGCACATGAAGGCGACGATGATGAAGGTCAGCGACCCGATCATCTTCGGCTATGCCGTCAAAGCGTGGCTGGCCCCGGTGTTTGAGCAATTTGGTGCCGAATTGGACGCACTGGGTGTGAACCCGAATTCGGGCCTGGGCGACCTGTTGGATCGTGTGAAAGACAACGCCGATGTCATGGCCGCCATCGATGCGATCAAAGGTGATCGTCCGTCGATGTACATGGTCGACTCGGATCGTGGTATCACCAACCTGCACGTGCCCTCAGACGTGATCATCGACGCCTCTATGCCTGCCGTGATCCGTGCAGGCGGCAAGGGTTGGGATGAGACAGGCGCCAAGGGTGACACCAATTGTGTGATCCCTGACCGCTGCTACGCGCCGGTCTATGACGAAACCATCAAGTTCTTCAAAGCCAACGGCGCGTTAAACCCAGCGACCGCAGGTGCAGTCGCTAACGTCGGCCTGATGGCACAGAAGGCCGAAGAATATGGCTCGCACCCGACCACGTTCCAAGCCCCTGCCGATGGTACGATCCGCATCGTTCTTGCGAATGGTGAAACGTTGCATAGCCACGAGGTCGAGGCCGGTGATATCTGGCGGTCTTGCACCGTCAAGAAAGCACCGATCGAGAACTGGATCCAACTGGCGATGGACCGTCAGCGCCTGACCGGGTCCGAGGCGATTTTCTGGCTGGATGCAAACCGCGCCCATGATGCCGAACTGATCAAATACGTCAAACCGGCGCTCGAGGCCGCTGGCGTTGCCGACAAGTTCCTGATCATGGCCCCGCGCGAAGCCACCCGTCAATCGCTGGAAACCATCACGGCTGGCAACGACTCGATTGCCATCACCGGCAACGTGCTGCGGGACTATCTGACCGATCTGTTCCCGATCCTCGAACTGGGTACTTCGGCCAAGATGCTGTCGATTGTGAAACTGATGAATGGCGGCGGATTGTTTGAAACCGGGGCAGGAGGGTCCGCTCCGAAGCATGTGCAGCAGTTGGTTGAGGAAAACCACCTGCGCTGGGACTCGATGGGTGAGTTCTGTGCGCTTGGTGAATCTCTGAACTTCCTTGCTGACAGCAAAGGCAACGCCAAGGCAGGTGTTCTGGGTGCTGCTGCCGAAGCTGCAACGCAGGGCATTCTGGACAACAACCGCTCGCCCAGCCGCAAAGTAGGCCAGCCGGACAACCGTGACAGCCACTATTGGTTCGCGCGCTACTGGGCAGAAGCTCTGGCAGCGCAATCCGATGATGCTGATCTGGCGGCGGAGTTTGTGCCCCTGGCCAAAGACCTAGCCGATAAGGAAGAAAAAATCTTGTCGGAACTGGCTGCGGCTCAGGGTGTTGCTGCGGATCTGGGCGGATACTACCACACCGATCCCGCCAAAACGGCCGCTGTAATGCGTCCAAGTGCGACACTGAACGCGATCATCGGGTAATCGGTACCGACAGAGCAGATGCACGTGCATCTACTCTGTAAGCTAAGAAAAGGGGCCAGCAGAGAGTGCGGCCCCTTAATTATTGTGACGACAGGTCATCGATAAACGTGCCGATTTAAGCAGAGGATCAACGACTTCATCTACGGTGCTGGACCGAATACGAAACTGCATTACAGTACTCCTGTATGAGATTTTAAGTACATTATTTCAGATGGTTACAAGAATACCTCATCCACCTACGGGATTCCCCCAATAGAAACTGGAATGAGCCTAAGTTACACCTGTGACAACAAAGAATTTCACTGGTGAGGCCCCTTGGGCTCTATCACTCACTCAGAAGATGACCAGCATTTGGGGTGCTGGTCATTTTGCTTTTCAAAGCCCAAAATCTCGAGATTAACCCTGACCAAACCAATCCTGTCAGATTCGCGTCAGCTGCGGCTGTGCGCGGTCGGTTGAGCAAGGGAATGTTTTGGAGTGCGCTGTAATTCAGCCGAAACGGCGTGCCTGCGGCTGTACAAGGGAAGACTGCATCCTGTTCGCACCTGATGCGGCCACACCTTCATATTGCAAGTAGGACATACGCCGCGCCTCTCGCCGTGCAAGGGCAAGAGACTGCATGATAAGGGCGCAAACAATGAACAACATCGATGCGACAAATCCCGACACGGCAACAACCAGCGACGGTATCCGGTCAACAAGACCGGTATCCAGAAACTCGCGGAAAACCGAAATAAAGACCAACAGCGAGGGTAAAAATGCCAACAAGGCCAAAGACAGGAAAAACGAGATTGGTTTTTCGTCTTTGATCAGCAGGCCAATCATCTTGAGTATGCGCCACCCGTCCGAAAAAGTGGCCAGTTTGGAATTCGAGTCCGGCAACCGTGAGAAATAGTGTGTTTCAACTTCACCAACCGGCATCCGCATCTGCATCGCATGCACGGTAAGCTCGGTTTCAATCTCGAAGCCATTCGAAACTGCAGGAAAACTTTTCACAAACCGTCTGCTGAATACCCGGTAGCCGGACAGCAAATCGTTGATTTTGCTTTTGAAGAAAAACTTCACGAGCCCGCTGAACACGGCGTTTCCAAATTTGTGGCCCGGGCGGTATGCGTCCGTTTCGTCGTTCACCCGCGCGCCGTTAACCATGTCCAGGTTCTTTGACACCAAAAGGTTGATCAGTTCCGGTGCAGCCGAGCTGTCGTAAGTCGCATCGCCATCCGCCATGACATAGACATCGGCGTCAACATCAGCAAACATTCTGCGCACAACGTTGCCTTTGCCCTGATACGGTTCTGAAAAGACCAGTGCACCGGCTTCTTCTGCAATCCTGACAGAGTCGTCCGTAGAATTGTTGTCAAAGACATAGATAACTGCATCCGGTAGGGCTGCGCGAAACTGCTTGACGGTTTCGCCGATGGCAATCGCCTCGTTATAGCATGGCAAGATCACGGCAATTTCCAAGTCCGGTCTGTTCACCGGTGTCACCGATCTTTTCCTGAGATCCAAGGCACCTTGTATCATGCGTGACCCATGCTCTTGCTATCCCATCAAGGGATTGATGATTGCGCTTCAGCCTTAGACTGAAATGCTGATGAGGCGATTATGCAGCAGATAAACGGCCAAAATTTGTCCTACGACAAAATCATGTACGCTCAGGCAAGAAAAAAGGGCCGGTGCGTAGACCGGCCCATAGTTTCAGCTGAACCGAGGGATCAGTTCGAAGCTGCGTTCAGTTTTGCATTTTGTTCACGCAGCGAGTCCGAAATAATCGCGTACCATTCACCGGACTCACGCATTTCGTTTAGGCCTTTGTTCATCATCGCAATATACTCGCGCGCGAACGGGTTTGTACGATGCGCCAGGAAACTCATCGACGACAGTGTCGAAACATATGGGTTTTCAATGATATCAGACGAGGTCAAGCCCATATCGTTCATCGTGGATGCGAATAGATCAACCTCGAACGCGGCCACATCAGCCGTGCCGGTCAAAACCGCATCCAGGCATTCACGCGCGGAATTCGGCTGGACGACAGTTGTATTCTCACGGTTCAAACCGACTTCTTCCAGAACAACCATGCTCCAACCTGCCATCCGGCAGATGGTGGAACCTTCAAGATCGCTGAAATCCGTAGCGCTTGCATACTGGCTTTCCGGCAGAGTAAAGAAGCCGCCGACAACGTCGTAGACTGGCACCGACGCAACAAACTGGGTACAACGCGCGGTTGTTTCGGCTGACCATTCGTATGTACGGTTTGTGCAATCCGGGACAGTCCAAGCGATAGAGATGTCAAACGCACCAAGTGGCAACAGGGTATCAAGGTGCGAGCTCCAGTCATCAACAAAACTGACCGAATAATCGCGTTGGTTACCCGCGCGTTGGAGGCTAGTGGTAGCCAGACGAGTCATGATGCCGCCACCGCTAAGATTCTCAGTTGTAAACGGTTCCCAGCCGTTACCGGCAACCATCTTGATCGGCGGAGCGTAGACGTTCGAACGCTTGACGCTGGCCGCCCGCTGTTCTTCTGCTGCGATGATTTCCTGCGCGGATTGGCCGTTTGGCAGGCTGCCATCTTCACAAGGCAATGCCAAAACCAAACCGGGCTCAAGTGCGTTCGGGTTGTTGATGATGTTGCGGTTCGCGTTGAAGATCGGCTGATAGTTCGAGGTGCCATAGGCTGCAATTGCAATGGTCGCCATCGTGTCACCATCTGCAACGGTGTAATTTGTACAGGCTTCTTGCGCCGCTGCTGCACCCGCACTCAGAGCCGTGACGGCACTCGCCGACATCGCCACTTTCTTAAGGTTGAATTCAAACATGTCCACGTCCTCCAGACTTAGTTTTGCCAGGCCAGTTGGGGCCTTATCCGTTTTCCATTTGATGCCGCAGAGCGGTCGACACGATGTCGCGCCATTCTCCGGATTGCTGCATGATTGCCAGACCCTGATTCAGCGTCTCAAGGATCGCTTCCCCGTCAGGATTATCTTTGTGGGTCATGACGTTAAGTGACTTGATTGCCGCCAGGTTCGGGTTTTCGATTATCCGGTGTTCGTATCCCAGCCGCGAGATCGCCTCGACCGCCAGATGCGCTTCGATTGCAACGATGTCCGCGCGACCTTCTATTACTGCGTGAAAGCAATCATCGGGCGAAACAGGGCGCAAAAGCTTGATGATCGGTTCATATAGGCTGACAGAATCCATGTGGGATGTTGACCAGCCTTCCGGGCGGCAAATCGTTGTACCTGCAAAGTCCGCATAGCTGAACGCTTGTTCATAGCCCGATCCGTCAAGCGCAAAGAATGTGTCCACAACTTCATAAAACGGGTTCGAGAAATTGTAGGTTTCACACCGTGTGCGATCGCTTTCGGACAAGGCTTCTGCCTCTTCGCAGTTTGGGCGCGACCAGGGGAAAGTGCCGTCGAAAGCCAGCGTGGGCATCAACAGGTCCAAATGTGATGACCAGTCGTTCACAAACTGGATCTTGTAGGATTGTTCCGGTGCGGCACGCAGCATGGCTGTTTCCACCAGGCTGGTGTAAAGACCCCGGTTGGGCAGCGCTTCATCGGTGAACGGTGCATAGTTCCCGCCCGTGATCAGCAAAAGCTGCCGGTCTCGGATTTTCGGACGCTCGCCGGTGTCGGCATTCCGGATCAAAGCGGCTGCCTCAGAACGGGCGGCCTCAATCTCTTCTTTGGCCGCGGCCCGTGCTGCAACAACTGCTTCTTCACTGGTTTTCTTTGCTTCCGCTTCAGCTGCTGCCACGCGGGCTTCTGCTTCGGCCACGGCTTTTTCGGCGCGCTCTTCGGCGGCCTTTACCAGTTCTGCAGCCATTTCCGCGGCTAGGCGTTCTGCCTCGGTATCGGCAAGGACAGGTGCACGACCTATATCCTCAAGACACGGTAGCTCAAGTACGTCGCCCACCCGGATGATGTTTGGGTTCGAGCCAATGACATCCCGGTTCGCATCGAAAATGATCCGAAAATCTTCGGTCGAATAAACTTCAATGGCTAACTCGCGCAGGCTGTCCCCGCGTTGGATTTCATAGCTGGTACAAGCCTCTTGCGCCGACGCTGCGCCGGTGGCGGCAGCAAGAGCAAGGCTGGATATGATGAGGTGTTTTTTCATGAGTCCTGTTGCTTTGCCTGTTTATGTTCTTGTGAGTTTCGCGACTGCGATGGACAGATTGTCCTGATCCGGGTCACCCTTGGCCTGAACGGCCAATTGCAACGCCTCGGCGATTTCCTGCGCCAGCGATTGTTTGTGCTTGCTCAGAACCGATTGAATTTCGGCATCGCTTAGATATTGCAAACCGTCACTGCCAAGGATCAGGATATCGTCCGGTGTCACGAGAATGGGTTGCTCGGGGCAATCCACTTTGGGAATGGCGCCCCCCATTATGACCGAGGTCAGCTGGTTGCGATCCATATCCTGTGCCTCTGATTCAGTGATCTCTCCCGCAGCGAGTTTCGCGTCGATCACGGGCGCCATAGAGTGGTCTTCATTTACCTGAGACAAAGCGCCTTCGCGGAACAGATAAAGAGGGCTGTCCCCGATGGAGATCCAGAACACGCGACGCCCCAAAAGAAGAACACCCAACATGGTCGAACCCATGTTGAAACCCTGTTCTTGCGCCTCGTTATGGTTAGCAATAGCAGCGTTTGCTTGCATGGCTGCCAAAGGAAGGGCATCAACTATGGATCCCTCATTCAGGGTTTCCGCTTCAAGTTCGGGGTCCAGGGCTTCACGCCAAGCCGAAATCACCAGCTCAGAAGCGACTTCGCCTGCATCGTGACCACCCATACCGTCTGCAATCACGACATAGCCCGCATCCGACGCGTCGAACATGCGCGCAGCAATGGCGTCTTCCTGCGTCTCTCGCTGACCCTGGTGCAGGATCAGCGCCACATCATATGCCGGAGTCGCCAGCATCTATCAGGAATCCCGCCAATCAAAACCTTCGTCGCAGAAGGCCGTAAACCGGATGGATGTTTCACTAATTCGGATCAGATCCCCGCTGGACAATGCCACGGTGCTGAGTACGGGCTTGCCGTTCAAGCGCACAAGGTTGGCCTTGCCGCCGTGACCCAAGTAGCACTTACGATCTTCCGGATCATAGGCAATAACCGCATGGTTTGAACGCGAGATGCCTGTGTCGCCGAAATCCAGCTGAATAGCCTGATCATCGTTACGACCGATCTGCATCAGGCCTTCTGTCAAAGTGATGCTGGCACCCCGACCTGGCCCCGCGGTGACAACCAGCCAGCCGACTGGGAATGTCTCTTGCGCTGCCTCAGTTTTGGCGACGGGTTCTGCGGTTTCGATCAACTCTTGCACATGGGTGTCTGCACGTTCGAAACCCAGGAAAGTTGTTTTGACACGCGAGCGGCGATCTTCCGCTGGTGCAGGGGCAGGTGCGGGCTCGGCAACCGGTTCAATCGCTGGTTCAACCTTTTCCGCTTCCTGAACCGGAGCCTCTGCAACCTCAACCAAAGCCTCTGAAACTTCGGCCGGGGCCTCCGCGACTTCGGCTGGATCATCTTGCGCAGCTTCGGCAACTGGCGATTCAACCGCTTCGGGTGCGACGTTTTCCGAAACCTCTTCCACCGGTGTCGGTGCTGGGTCCTCGGCAACATGCAAAGTGATGATGTGTTCGTCTTCGAGGGCTGCCTCTTCTTCCAAAGGCTCAGCCGTCAGCAACTCTTCCGGCGCGTCGTGTTCGATTGCGGTATCTTCGACGAAAATGGAGTCCTCGACAGTCTCTTCGGTCGCGACCTCGTCGAATTCAGGCATCTTCTCTTCGGGGATCAGCTCATCCGTTTCCTCGTAAGACTCGGATGTCATGTTGCCGCCAGCCAGCGCCGCACGCAGAGCATTGAAGTCTGCAATCGGCTCTTGCTTTTCTTCTTCGACCGCAGGGGTTTCAACCGCGTCTGAGTTTTCTGCAACGTCTTCTTCTTTGGATTTGCCGGCACCTTCTAGAAGCCGGCTCAGAGGGCTTTTGTATTTGAACATGGTGTCGACACCTTCGATTTGGCGGCACGAATATCTTGTGCCGTAAGCTGCTACTTATCCCGCGCGCAAAAGCGCAGAGACACTCATTGGATACTCAAGGAAACTGGTACATTCTGCGGCGGGCCGGTTCCCGCCGGGGTGACAAACTGGATGCCACCCTCAGCAAACACACGCTGGCAGATCACAAACGAACCGGTCAGATTACTCCTGTGCAAGCTGCATGGTTGCAGCGGCTTCAGCACCGTTACGCAGGACGGTCAATTTCGCTTCGGGTCGGCCCTCAGAGACGAGTTCTGCAAGCATGGCATCCAGGCTTTCCGACCCGCCCAAGGCAATCCCCGACTGGCTTTCGCTCAGAAGCACATCGCCACGCTGCAGACCGCCTGCGTCACTGAATGGGGTCGCGTCCACCTTGGTTTGCCAGCCCTCACTGCCAGAACTGCTGACAGTAAAGGTAAATCCGTTCTTAAGTCCGACAGAACGCTCAACAGGCAAGGCAAGCAGACCGTTTTGCGCTCGGGTCTGACCAATTGGACGATAGCGGGCCGCGACGCGGGTATAACCGTCGGGATCAACGCTCAGCTTGTCCAGAACCTGTGCTGCAAGAGAAGCATCCTCGCGTATCGGCTTTCCGTTCAAAGTAAAGATCACGGCACCGCGTTGCACCCATTCGCCGATCACACTCATGTCCTGATTGGGATCGAGACCAGTTATAGCGATGGTCGCACCGGTTGAGGCGCGGCGACGAGATGTCTGGAAGGGGATTTCCACATCCCAATGCGCAAAGGACACCTGTTGCTCTGCCGGAACGGCACTTGACGTGGCGACCTCGGGTTCAAATTCTGTAACCGCAGGGTCCTGCGCCTCAGCCTTGGCCACTTCAGGGGCTGTGGGCTCTGGGGTTGCAGTCGCAGTTTCTGCCACAGCAGTCTCTGCAGGCTCAGTTTGTACCTGCTCGACAGGCTCTTCTGCGACTGGTGTTGGATCAGGCGACGGCGCGGAGGCGACTTCGGTTTCCTGTTCTTCCGAAACAGAGCTTGGTGCTTCTACCGCTGTTGCCGGGACATCTGCCGTTTCCACCTCTGCCGCGGTTTGCGTAGCTGGTGCTTCAACCTGTTCTTCGGTTTTGTTGCCAGACATTGCAAAGTAACCGCCAGCCGCCAATGCGACTGCAACCACAGCCGCGCCGGCAATCAGCTTACCACTGCCGCCAGAACCGCTTTGAACCACAGTATCGACGGCGACAGGAGCTTCTTCCTTCGCGACGATCTTGGCCAGGTCTTCGTTCCTTTTGTCATCGTTTCCAACAACAATATCCGGGTTGCCCGCCAAAAGTGCGGTCACAACGGCCTCGGCGTTTTCGCTTTCGGCCTTGATCCGTGCCTTTTCTTCTTCTTTGTCCTTGCGGTCCATGCCCACAATCACCGAGACAGGGCGATAGGCAAATGTATCAAACATCACGCCCGGACCGCGGAACATGCGCAACCAATCCAGCGCAGTCTGCAAACGATCTGTGGTGTGAACTTCCATGGCCTTGTCAATCGCCTCGAGGAACCCTTCAGGATATCCTTCGAAGCGGCCCGCAAGCGGGGTGTACGGATCATCCTGCCCGTTGTTGAAGGCATTCAACCGGCTTTGGCCGTCGACCGGGCGTTCGCCACTAATGGCGTGGTACAACGTTGCCGCCAGAACATAGAGATCACTGCTTGGCCCCTGTTCCGCACCCCGGACATAAAACTCGTGTGGGGAATACCCGTCTTTGATGACACGCAGGGTCAGCAGAGCCGCAGATTTGTTGGCCGCCTGCTCACGCGCCGCACCAAAGTCGATCAGGACAGGGTCGTCGTTCTCGTCGATCAGGATGTTGTCCGGCGAAATGTCACGATGCAACATCCCGCTTTGGTGGATGAACGAAACCGCCGACAACATCTTTTCCGTGACTTGCACGATAAAGTCAGGGCCTGCATCGTTTTCAGGATTCTCAACATAATCCAGAAGATCGCAACCGCGGATCAAGTCCATCGCGATATAGGCGGTGTCGTTGTCTTCAAACACCTGATGAACATCGACGATATTCGGGTGCACCAGCCGCGCATGATTGCGGGCTTCCTGAATAAACAGATCAATGATGGCGCGCAGGTCTTCCTTGTAGGACGGATCGTTGGGTTCAACGAGATCGCCATTGCGACGACACAAGGCACCGGGGAAGCATTCCTTGATCACCACGTCGCGCTCCAGGCTGTCGCGCGCAAGATAGGTGATGCCGAATCCTCCGTTGCTCAGAAAGCGGAGGATCTCATACTGACCGCGCAGTAGTTTTGCGCCCGGTTGCAATCCTTCGATTTTTGGTTCGTCGTGCGTTGCACCGACAGCCTGGTTGTGGCTCATTTTAATCCGCCCGTTCTACTCGTTTTTTGCGGCTAAATTTAACAGGGCCAACAGCCCACGAACTCACAACCAAAAACAACCGCAGGACACTTAAGAACGGTTAGACGTTTCAAATTTGACTTTATTGGGGCCGCCTGATGGCTTCACTATGGATCGTTCTCTTGATCATAGCACATGTAGTTTCCCACGCGCCCTTAACACTGCATATTGATAAATTGGGTAGAGGTAATGAAAACGCACACCCCTAAAAACGCAGGTTGGTCTACGAATTCGAAACAATAAAGGGCCGATTCCTTGGCCCTTCGAATCGCTAAACTGCACTCAATCTTAACGAGAGATTATCAGGTCCCGGTTTTGGATTGAGCTGCGGCGACCGTGCTACCAGCCCATGCAAGGTTGTCACCCAGCTGCACCAATATGCTGATTGCGTCCTTCAGGGGCGCATCGCCACTTTCGAACTGCAACAGCAAAAGCAGGTCGGTGGCCTTTTCAAACTCTGCTGGAATCCAGTCTGCATCCGGGTCAATCTCGCCACCTTGCTCCAGTCTTTCTGCAAAGTCTTCGACGATTTCCTGGCAACTTTGCAGGAACGAAACTGGCTCTATATCCGAGGACTCGCGCAGATCCTCATAGATGCTTGCAATTGCCGCCAGCCAGTCTTCGAGAATGGGGTTGTTCAAAGGCGGTAGGGCAGAGCCCAGCGTGGATTGCATCGCTGCTGCATCGGGAGGTGTCGGTTCTGAGTCCGGTCCCTGGAGCGCTTCGAGGAATGGCAGAAATTCCTGTTGCAAGTCCTTTCGAGCCGCGTCCAGATCGCTGCGACGTCGGCTGGACGCTACGTTCAGAACTTGTTCGGCAAGGTTCTGACCACCGCACGTCTCCCACAAGGTAAAATCAGGCTCCGGCTCCTGAGCCATGGCCTTCACTGCCAAAGGAGTGCCGATCGGAACTACTTCGCAGAACATCCCGTCCTTTTCTTTGTTAAGCCGAGACAAAACGCGGTCCAATGATCCTTGCACGTGCGGCAGATCAGCGTGAGTCACAGCCAGCAGACTGTTGGCGCGCAATTCAGGTGGCACTTTGGACCACAAGTAGCGCTCTGTCTCACGCCATGCGTTTGTCCCGTTTGAACACCAGATTGCGCAGTCGACGAACTTCAGCAAGTCCAGGGTCTTTTTATAGGTATCGTCCAAAGCACCTGAGCCGGGAAGGTCAAACAGTGAGATTTCCTTCAGTGCAGGCGTGTTGATCCCCACCGAAATAAAATCCGGCTCATCCGCCGCGGCTTTTTCCAGTGCTATTCCAGAGTAGGTCTTGGGTTCTTTGTCCCACCAACCCACGGTCGTCTCGGGCGTTTCCGCGAAGGCCACAATGACAAGTGGCAGTTTCAGATGCTGAGGACCGGTGGGAAGAATATCTGCACCGGCCAGCATGTTAGCAAGGCTTGATTTACCTGCACCAAACTCCCCGGCAAACCCGATATTGACCGCATTGGACAACCGCTCGGCGTGGGCCAAAGCCCGCGCGCGCATGTCCTCCAACTTGTCATCAGACGACAGTTTTTCAGTCGCGGTCAGAAAACGCTCCAGTTGGCGCACTTCCTGTTCGGTTCCGGGAAATTCTATCATTCCGCTGCCTCTGCTTGTCGTTCGTCCGCATGGCCGGTTCCAAAGACACTTTCAAGGTCCGAAGCAATGCGGCGCGCTCGGTCGAATGCAACTTGTGCTTCGGCCTGAGCATTCAATTCACCCGCGCCCGAGCGGTGTTCGAAATGACCCGCCAACAGGGCCACATAATGATCCAAAACTGTATTTAACCGTTCCAGCAAGTTGTCACGCGTGGTGTCGATCAAATCGTCACCAATCAACTCGAACTCTTGCACAATCATCCGTTCCGCTCGTGTTACAACGCTGTTGCGCGAGATCAGACGCGACAACCAGTTTACACGCAATTCAACCGTAATTCCACGGGTGAGCGCAGTGGTGTCAGGTCGGAACCACCGAACAGCGCTGGTGTTCATGCGATTGTCGACCGGTTCTTGCCAGCCCGGCAAAGCGCGCAAAGCTGCGTTGCATTGCATGTCGACCGCATAAAGCTCACTCAGCATGCGCTGGCGCACTACTTGAGAAGCGCCTTGTACCAGTTCCCGCATGTGTTCGCGCAAAGGGGTAAAGTTCAACTCGGTCGCACCACCTTTGGCCAGCAGGGGTGATTGACCGTTGGGCCCACGCACTACGCCCGAGACGGATTCAGCAACTGTATCATCCATCACGCCACGTAGATTGGAAAGGACATCATCCATGTCCCGAGTGATTTCCTGTGTCTTATCTGCTATCAGTTTGCGCAGCTCACCAAAGGATTTGTCACTGTCACCTGCGCTGCGCGCATCGGAAATATTTTCATCTTGTAGCGCCCGCAGATGAACCTGAGACCGCTCAAGCTCACCGCGTGCGAAACTGTCAAGATGCTGCCAGGCCATCCGAAGCTGTTCGTCAATGGGCCCGTTTGTCAAAGCCTTGGTAACATGCCTGCGTAGATCTGGCAGACCTGAAGCAATCATTGCGGCAAAACGCAAAACAGCCTCGCGACTGATGGGGCCAGGGCCTTGTTTGATCTCGGCCACGCCGTTCAGGTATTGCTTCATCTGTTCCGGATGCGCGCGCAGCCACGCCAAAACATCGTCATGGTTCACACCGGTTTCATCACCGGTCAGCGCATAATGCGCCCATTGAGCGCTGCCCATCAGAACGTCGATGTCCGCATTGCCGAGGGCCTTTTCCAACCCGTCCAGAACATCCAAACGCACTTTGGCCGCGTCCTCGGGGCCGCCGCCCAACTCATCAACGCGGTTGATGAAAACAACGATCTGACCAAGCTCAAGCGCTTGCATCAGCCGGAACAGTTTTAGATCCGCGCGCGACAATGCCTGATGTGCGGACAGAACCACCACGAAGAAATCTGATTCCTTCAGGTATTGGCGCGAAATCTCTTCGCGGATCAGCAGGGGGTCATTGACCCCAGGAGTGTCCGTAACGGTTAGAGGAAACGGGAAATGCCCGATGTCGAAATAAACTTCGGCCTTGCGGGTAATATCGCTGTACAGTCCACGATCACTGCCTGGATCTACGTTGCCATCTTCGCCAGGATCATCCCCTGCGCACACATAGCGCGCAAGATCGTCCGAGTTCAGTTCTTCAAGATCGTGATGTTGCCCCAACAGCTGCTCATAGCTGTCGCCCAAACGCAGGCGCGCCCGGGTCTTCATAGCTTCGACCTGCTCTTCGATCATCTCGCGCTTATAGCTGTCCTCGTCATCGGGGAACATATTGCGCAGCTCTTCACCTTCGGCGATCAGAGATTGCCACTGGTGATTGTCAAAGAAATGGAACTCGGCCCCCTCAGTCCGACCAGAGGGATGCCCGAAATGCATGTCGGTGATTACCGTGGTCCATGGGTTGACGTCCGACGGCAGGTATTCAGCCTGCCCGGTAAACCCGTTGATCAAACGGGATTTCCCAGCCTTGATCTGCCCCACAAAAGCGATTGACGGCTTCAGGCTTGCCAGATCTCCGATGATACGCGAAATGAAATGGCGCGTTTCATCATTGCTGGTTTCATGCATATCTTCTGCGATGCGTATAAGCTCGCGGCGATTTGTTTCACTCATTACTCACTACCTTGGTCACACAAAAAAGGATTGAATTAATCGAAAATTTGAATCCTACAGGGACAATCATTCCTTAGTCCCCTGTAAAGAAGTCCACAGATTAACAACTGCCCCCAGCTTACGCGCGTCGTGGGCGGCAACAGCTATTTGACCACTATCGCTCAGCACTGCCAGTCCAGCGCCTTTCCCGCCAGACGGCCGTATGACGATAAGTTGGGGACCGTCGAACTCGTCCTGGGTATCGTTATCCCAACCCGCAAGATCGGTTGCAAAACGGGCCAAAACGTCCGGACCGGGATGCATGCCTTGCGACGGCTGGCAAGACCCTTCGTAGGCCAGGCCGGTCTTGTCCGCGCTGTCGATCAACACGCGGCCAGATGCAAAGCGGCCCGCACCGTCAAAAAAGCGCTGCGCAAGCTCTGTTGAAGGATCAACATTCATTGCAAGTGCAGGGTCGTCGTCTGTCGACGGTTCTAAATCCGGCACAACGGACACAATCGGTTCTGTGGACAAGTCAATGGCAGCGCAAGCGCTCTCGATTTCACTATAAGTCAAACCCACATCATCCGCCTCGAGATCCGAGTCCGGTTTACCTGACTTCAGCTCAAGCGGGGTAGGGGCGGTTGCAATCTCTGACACCAACTGAGCCAGCTTTTCGACCAGTTCGCCGCGACTTTCCGTTTCGAAATCCGGCGTTGGTCCGCTCGGCACCTGGAAGATATCCGTGACCCGCGAACTATTCACCTCGATCGCCAGACACATCCCATTGGCGGCCGTGAAGTCCAGCCGACGGGGCAGAATAGTGCCGCGAATGCTGCGCAAGACTGCCGCGCGCCGTGCCGCAGCCGAGTCCGCTGCAATTGTCACAGCAGGTGACAACCGCGCAACCGAGGACCGCCCGATATCCTCAAGCATGTCCAGAATGTCTGTGTCCATCATACCGTGACCCCCTCTGGTCCCGTTCAAACTGCGGCCGCAACCGACCCCAGGCTGAGATGTGATTTTGTCAATGCCAAACCGACATTTGCGCTATTGCGGCAAATGTAGCAGACCACATGGTCCGGATATTCTTTCGTCCGCAAGAAAATGTTCAGACGATCTTTTGAAAACACGGCGATTTCCCCAAATCCTGTGTTCTGCGCCTCATCATCGCCACCAGCGTCACGCAACAACGCCTCAAACGCGGCAACCCCGCGTCCTTGAAAGAGATTAGCAACCGCAATCGACAAATTGTCCAAAGATTCCGTGCATTCCGGTTCCGAAACGCTGCTCCCCAGCAGCATCCCGGTTTCCATATCGATATACCCGGCTGCAATGCAGTCGGGTATTGTTTCGATCGCTGTGCTTAAGGCGTTTTGGATGGACATCTAAGTTATTGTTTTCAATTGAAGGTTGCCGGTCATATCGATTCTGGTGACACTACAACACGTGCCATTCTGCAGCGCTGTTTTCCTTTGCTTTCGGAATGGATTGCAATGTCTCCTTTGAGTGCTTTTCACTTTTTTCTATGGCGATTTGGTCAAACTCTGCCAAAAACGCCTTGAACACGTTCTTCAGGCCATCCGCATCGTCAGGCAGATCTTCGCTGTCCGCAATTTCACGCCACATATCCGATGCACTCAAGGGCGAGCCATCCGCATCCTCAGGCCGTTCTCCGAGTACTGAGATGTTAGGCTCGATGGCATCCACCTGATCGGTCAGAGCAGCTTCGATCAGCCCGCTGGTCTCGGGTTCTGGTTCATAATCGTCGGCACTGCCGTTGGGCTGCGCTGCCATCAACGCCGCAATGGAAGAAACCGAAACCTCAATTCCACGATCTTCGGAGTTATCAGACTCGTCGACCGCGTCTTCCGCAGGTTGCGTGTTAGACGGTGCGTCCCGCAGAGTCGTGTTAAGAGATGCAAGGACATCCTCGGAGGCCTCAATCTCAAGGGCTGCACCACCGGTCTCTTCAACTTCGATGCTGTTGTCGGCCAAATCCTCAAGCTCGTCATCAAGGTCGGTACCATCTGACAAGTCAAATTCATCAACGCTGCCGTCAAGTCCGGCGACATTGGTCAGCTCCAACGGATCGTTAGACGTGTCCTTGAAGAAAGCGCGCAGATCATCACTTGTGTCGGGTTCCGCTGATGTCGGTTCTGGGTCCGAGACCATTTCAGCGCGCAGACGCTCGGCCTCTTCCGCATTGATCCGCACCCGTTCAGCTTCATCCGAGCGCCGCTCTACACGGGCGGGGCGGACGGGAAAGCTGGTGACGACCGCGGCGCCATCGTGCTCGGGCCGCGCTTCTTCTTCCACAGGGTTGACCAACCTTAAAGGTGCGGCTTCGGCCTGAGTCTCGCTGTCGGATTTCCGAGCCGGGCGCACCGGCTGCACCTTGGATGCGTCCGAGGGGCTTTTGTCGATCTGATACCGGGCCAGCTGATCGGCACGTTTGTCCATAATCTGCTCAGTGATCTCCAGGAAGCTGTCGATCATCTTTCCGCCACCGCTGCGAGACCACATCTCAGCATCACCGGTTTTGTCGCGGGCAACAATCGCATCCCGAGCGGAAAACAGAATAGAACGATTGAACAGGTGACCTGCCTCACGATTCACGCGACGCAAAACCTTTTGACGGTCCTTGAGGTTCAGCGCGTCCGCGCGAGTGATCAAAAGCAGCGAGTTGTTTTGCAAACGTTCAGGCAGTGATACCCATGTCGCACGCTCAGTCTCGCGCCAGGCTTGGGTCGCGTGTGTACACCACAATACCCCATTGGCCTGACCGACGGCCCGTTGCCAGACATCCGTCGAGATTTTAGGATCCGAGATACCGGGCGTGTCAATCAGATCGACGGCCTCAAGAATATCGGCTTTCAGAAATACCCGAATGAATTGCGCGTCGTTGACGCCCACGGATTCCAGATCGTCCAGTTCGATAACCTCGACCGAGCCGTCATGGCGCTTGATATAGGGTGAGCGATCACCCCAGCTGAACCAGACTGGCGGCAGTTGGGTTGCGGTAACCTGCGTGGGCAAGGTCTGCGTTCGTAGCAGAAAATTCATCAACGTAGACTTACCGGCACTGAATTCGCCCATCAGGGCGAAAACAGGCTTACGGCGGGACCACTGCTCGATACGTTCCCATGTCTTCGGTGAAACAAAGCGTGATTGTGTATCTTTTGCCATTTTTCTACTTATGCCGCTTCGTTGCTTAGATCTTTTAGGATGTCACCCAGAATCTCATCTTTGGATTTCTGGGGCTGCAAACCCGCCATGGCCGCTGCAGTTTGACCTGCGTTTTTATCGGCCGTCGACGAAATGCTCAGCAGAGTTTCCTTCTGCTCGCGCATAAAGTCTGTCAGGGTTGCGCGGACGTTTTCCAGCACCGCGGCAATCTGGTTTTCCTCGATATCTTTAGTGATCGAGTTGGCCTCGGATGCAATCAGACGTGTGTAGTCCGCAGCGTAGGCTTCAAAGCCTTTGCGCCTTTGCCACCATCGCCGCCACCAGGTGCTTTGCAGATCCAGAGCAATGGTCCGACCGATGCCAAGAGGCGGCGGGACGCGGGGCACAATGGGTGCTTCAATGCTGAACTCGCCCAGATGGTTGCCCAATATCTTTTGGTACAACGCCTCGACATCTGCCGCAGCGGTTCCATACAACGCTCCAGCATCCTTACGCATTGCGCGAGCAAAGCTGAAATAAGCTGCCTTTTGCAGTGTGCGTAACCCAGCCGGGTCGTATTGCCATGTACCTTGTTCGCCGTTCTTCTCAAGATGGGCGATCAAAGAATCCGTTGCCCGTTTGACAAAGTTGGCTTCGGCTGCGCTTAGACGTTCCAACACCTTGTCACGCAGGGCATTTGTCAGCTCGGCCGCTTTCTTTTCATATTCCGCTGCCACGGTGTTGATTGCATCTTCAGGCGATACACCTTCCAAATCCCTCGAAATGCCTTCACCGTCGGACAAGTTCTTTGCAACTGCTGTGGCACGGATTTGGCTGGCGATGTTGCGCGCGCGATGACGCACACGATCCATCAACCGCGCTCCGGCCCCTTCAGCAATGCGCTCATTGATGGCCAAAAGCAGATCGGGCAGGCCGGACAAGGCCCAAATCTTATCCAGTGAAGGTGCCTGATCCCCGAACCCAGCGGCCAGGTAGAACGTGTTCAGTGCCTCACGCGACTCTTCGGTCAGAATGTCCGGGTTTCCGGTCAAGGCTGCTTCGGCCCACAAAGCACTGCCAAACACGACGCTGGTATTGGTGTCGATGTTGTTCTGCTTCAGCGTATCCTGAATGCGGTCGCGGATTTCAGGCACTTGATTGACTGGATCTGAAAGTTCATCGATGCGGTTGACGAACAGGACAATCTGGCGGTTCTCAAACTGCGCAATAATGCGCATCAAAGCCATGTCCATGGTGGTTAGCGCCTGACTTGCGGCCAGAACGACGACACAAACCTCAGACCCTCGCAGACTGCGCAGAGTGATTTGTTCGCGCACCATGAATGTGTCGTTCACACCGGGTGTGTCGCAGAGCTTGAGCGCGATCGGATATTGCGGGATGTCCATGTACAGCTCAGCTGACTTCGTGACATCAGCAAACCGTCCGGTTTTTGGATCGATATCCGGATCGTCTTCGTCGCCCAAGCAAACATAGCGTTGGATCAATTCCTCATCGAAATGATCATACTGATGGCTCTGACCAAGAATCAGGTCGAAATGCTTGCCCAAACGCTCTTCGGATTTGGCTTTCATGTCACCGATCTGGCGGCGGATGTCGTCCATCTCGTCATCCGCACCCGCTCGGTTCGCCAATTCGCCCAAACGACCGCCGCCGACCATCAGGTTGTCCCATTCTTCCTGCTCAAAGAATGTGAACTTGGCTTTGGTGTCGCCTGGCGGACGCGTGTTGATGTTCAAGGTCGTGACAACCGACGTCCAAGGGTTGACGTCTGAGGGTAACAGGGCAGGGCGCCCGGCCAGAATATTAACAATCGACGACTTGCCTGCCTTGACCTGGCCCACCATCGTGATGCTGGCGGTGAAATTTTCCATTCGCGTCTTGAGGGTGGCCAGCCGCGCCGAGGAGCGCGCATCTGCCACCTCAGTCAATTGATCGATCTGCGCCGTCAGCGACGACATAGCAGAGGTCATCGGAGCCAATGCCTCGTTGCCGACAGACAAAAGGTGATCGTTGCGCGCCATGCTTAACCTCCGGTTCCCGTAGCAGCAATCTGGGGTTCGTGCGACACGCGCCCCGTAGGTAGGCCTGTCAATGTGTCAATACGTGCGATCAAATCCAGCGCGTTGCCCAGAATCTCGGCTTCGGCACGTGGGGTAATTGTTTCGTAGGCTTTGGAATCCGCCAGCACTTCGATAGAGCTGAAGCGATCACCGTTCTCAAGTCGCGCCACGCGGCGCCCTGTCGGGAAACCCAGAGATTTCGCCGCCGGCAAAGGCATCCGGGCGTTTGCCAGCAGATAATGTTCACCTGAATGGGTGCGCAACGAAATACCAAAGCCCGTATTTGGATAGTCCCGGTTCAGAGTTTTGAGTTCGCCAAGAAAGCTCTCGCGAGCGAAAAAGACAGCGTCTTGCTCGGCGGCAACGGAGGAATTCAGATCGGTCACAGCAGAAAACCTTGTACTGGAGTTGAGCAGAAAACTCGTACCGGTGCCAAATTGGCGAAAAAGACTCATTAACTCCTTGCAACCAAGAAGAACCTTCAAGGCGGTCTTAATTTGACGCGAATAAGATTTTTTGGCGGTTGAAATGTGGCGGCAACATGGCAGAGCCAACCTAAGAATGCCTCAACCTTTGCGAGTATATTGCTTTCAACCAGTTGGTGCAGTCGCTTCTGCCGACCATTTTGCAGGGTTGGCTTGTCGACTGTGAACTGCCGTTCAGTAATTAATTGAAAATACTAATTTATTGGATGAGCATGTGGCCGAGCGCTCGATTTTTGCGGTGCCAGATACGCTAGTCATGGGTGTGTTTTATCCTACTTCGACATCCGAAAACCACAACGTACTTGCGGAAGACTGAGCGTCTTCTCAACGTAAGCGCGTTCGCATTGCGAATTGATCGGAGTGCCCCATTCACCGCAAACTTGTGGAAGCTTTGCTTTGAAAAATGCCGATGTCTGGTCGAGTCAACCGCACGCGATCAACCCTCATCAAGGTATATGTCTTCCGAACCAACGACGCGTTTCACGCAGGCCAGAACCGATAATCCCTATCAGTTCCATTCAAGTGAACAAACTTGCTGTTTCGTAAATTTTACCTCTCGCACTCGGCATCAAGCTTTGTTAAGAGCGCAGCAGTACGGCGCTGAAGCGCATGGTTGCGGGTGTGGCGAAATTGGTAGACGCACCAGATTTAGGTTCTGGCGCCGCAAGGCGTGGGGGTTCAAGTCCCTCCACCCGCACCAAATTTAACATAATCATGATTATACCACGCATATTCATTCAAGGGTGGGTTCACACCCAAAGTGCAATCTTTCTATTAAAACAGCATGTTGCACGGAAGATGATAAGACAGGCAACGCGACCCTCGCCTGAGTTCAGAATAAAACTTTAGAACGGAAGGCTCACCACACCCAAGAGTTTTAGATTCGCGAGAGGATACTGCTTACACGCTTGCAACCCGTTTCCTCTGTGCATCCCGAATTAGGGCCGCAAGGCGATAGAACCCATGTGCCATCTTGGCAAAAGGCATGAGCAGAAAAAACGTCAGCACCGATCCGAGATGAACCGCCAGAAGTGCCGGCATCATCTGGGTTGACCCCATTGCGTACAGGACAAGCCCACTCAGACCGACAAAACCCAGCAACAGGATAAAGCCGATATCGCCTCCCCATGCCGAAGGATCACCAAGATCGCGGTCTGACTTTTGTTTGAGAAGCGCCATAGCACCGCAACCAATAGTCAGCAGAACGCCACCAGTGACTCCAAATAGTTTAGGTAATGACCAAAACCCGTATGGCGCGTGCATTCCGAAACCATAGTGCATAACCGTCGCTACTGAAGTCGAGGCGAAGCACAGCAGAAATCCGTACATGATCGTGTGATGCACGTGACGACGAGCTTGGCTAAACCGGTCTTCGTCCTCAAAGTTGCAGCCTTCACCGTGTCCAGCAGCCAGATCCTGCATTTTGCCCGTATGATTTAAAGCAACTTTTAGGTCTGCCCACTTTATCGGTTTACCCCCAACCGTACGCCAATAGCGGTTCAGACCGACGACGACACTTATAAGAGGCAGTAGGAACGCCGGCGCAAAGATTGCGACCATCGCATTGTGTGACAATACGGCGTAGAACCCCTGCCCCCCGTCAGACCTGATCACGCGAATAGCCAAGAACATGAAAGCAAACCCTATCACCAGTGCCAAAGCTATGGCCCCTCCTTGGGTGTGAAACCGCTGGGCCAGAGGTTGCGGCCAAGCGAAGCTTTCCCAGCTGTCCCGGCGTACCTCTGCCAGAGCCTTGGGCAGGTTCAGGTCAAACTCGTGTGGCGCCGTATACTGACAGGCATAATAACAGCCCCGACAGTTATGGCACAGGTTGGCCAGTTGCGTGATATCGCCGTCCGAGAATGCGCGTTGAGCATGAAGCGATGGAAAGACCGAGCAGTAGCCTTCGCAATACCGGCAGGCGTTGCAAACCTCGGCCTGACGGCGGGCTTCTTGCATCAGATCAATTTGCATAAGCAGCGGCCTCACGTCCTGCGATGCGTCCAAAGACGGTTCCGATGGTCATGCCAAACCCAGCCAGGTACCCCTGCCCCAAAATCGATCCGGCCATGGTCTCGCCTGCTGCCCAGAGGTTTTTGATCTTGCCGTCCGGTGTCGAACACTGGGCCGTATCGTCAACCTTCAGCCCCAGATATGTGAAGGTCACACCGGTGCGCAGCGAGTAGCCATAAAAAGGCGGTTCGGTAATCGGGCGCGCCCAGTTGGTTTTAGGTGGTTTCAATCCCGAGGTCGCCACGCCATCCAATTCGGTAGGATGAAAGCCACTGGTGTCGCCACAGGCCGCGTTGAACGCGGCGACCGTTTCTGACAGCTTGTCTGCCGGAAGACCCATCATTCCGGCCAGTTCTTCCAATGTATCCGCCTTCAGAGGCGGGAAAACCGACGGCATGAACAGGTTCAGCGATTTTGCATCAATGATGACGTAACCAACCTGATCCGGCTGCGCCGCCACCAATCGGCCCCAGATTGCATAGCGCTTGGGCCATACGTCTTCGCCCTCGTCATAAAACCGCTCGGCTTTCTTGTTCACGACGATGGAAAAAGGCACACAGTCCAGCCGCGTGACAATGCCCCCATCGAATTTCGGCGCACGCCCGTCAATGGCCACGGCGTGGCACTGCGTAGGATCGCCGACGCTCTCGACGCCTTGATCCAGAAGGTCAGCCAGAACTACGCCCCGGTTATACGGAGTGCCACGGATCAGAAAGTTTTTCGCGGGTTCCCCCCATGCGCGGGTTAGCCAATCCGTGTCAGCCTGAAACCCGCCCGAGGCGACTATGACTGCTTTCGGTGCGATGCGGTGAGACTGGCCTTCGCAGGTGTAATCCACCCATTCGATCCGATCGCCGCTCAGCTCCAAATGCGTCACAGCGGCTTCATACAGCACGTCGACGCCCAGAGCCGCCGCTGTCCTATAGTACGCATTCACCAGAGACTTTCCGCCGCCCATAAAGAATGCGTTTGTTCGCGCCAATGAAAGTGTCCCGGACAGAGACGGTTGAAAGCGAACCCCGCGCTTTTCCATCCATGGCAGACATTCCTCGGACGTGCGTATGGCCAAGCGGGCGAGATGCTCATCTGTTTTCCCATCGGTGACCTTCATCAGGTCGGACAGGTATTCATTCTCGCTGTACGCATCGACCAAAGGGCCTAACGGACCCGCATGCATACACCGAAAGTTCCGGGTATGGCGCGAGTTCCCTCCGCGATATGGTTTTGGAGCGGTCTCAAGGATCAATACGCGGGCACCCGCCTCGGCGGCAGTCATCGCGGCACACAAGGCGGCGTTTCCACCGCCAATGACAGCAATATCGTAAGCTTTCTTTTGGGTAGCCATATTCTGACTGCCTATTGAATTTCATCGGTTGTGCGGTCGCGTTCCTGTAACGCACGGATTCGCATCCGTTGCGCGGCCTGAATGTGTGCGCGCATTTCCGTTTCAGCCGCCGCGCCATCGCGGGCCTTCAGAGCGGCCATGATACGCCGATGCTCCGCCACTGCCGCGTCGGCACGGTCGCTGTCCAACAATTGCGAAGGGCCAAGGATCAGCAAAGCCTTTTGCAGTGACAGCATGGATTTGGCCAGAAACCGGTTTTTGGCGGCATCCAGAAGCGTGGCATGGAAAACCCTGTTGATCTGAGCCGCGTCAGGACCTGTGCCCGCCTCGGCAAGCCGGTCATTCAATATGCCTAATTCATCCAGTTCGATGTCCGACGCCGCGCGGGCCGCCAGCCGGGCGGCAGTGCCCTCCAGCACTGCGCGCATTTCGTAAAGCTCCATGACTTCGGCGTAGTCCAGACTGCGCACTGTCGCGCCCTGCCGCGGAACATGTGTGACCAGCCCGTCAGCCTCCAATTGCCGGATCGCCTCGCGCACCGGGGTGCGGCTGACACCAAGCCGTTCAGACAATTCAATCTCGCGCAGGCGATTGCCGGGCAAAAGAGTGCCCCCGCGAATCTCGTCCAGCAGGCGCTGGTACGCAGAATTGCCTTGTGGACCAGGCTGGAAGGAGGCGTCTTGAATCGTCATCACAGGCTCACTTGCTTACTTGCGTCCATGTGTATACATTTGGATACACACTGAGTCAACGACGCCGGAACCTCCATTGTGCCCACCCTCTTGAATTCACCCTCTTTGATGACCAAACGGGCACTGACGTTCGGCCTGGCGGTTCTGGGCACCAGTGTATTTTGGGCATTGAACTTGCCGCTGCCCTTCTTGTTTGGCCCTATGAGCGCGTGTCTGATTGCTGCTCTGGCTCATGCCCCCATGGAAGGTTTTGGGCAGGTCTCGGTTGCAGCGCGTACCATACTAGGCGTTGCGGTCGGGGCATCGATTACACCTGACTTGTTTGTGCAACTGCCCAAAATGGCCTCTTCGATTCTGTTGGTTCCATTCTTTATCCTGTTAATCGCGATGGTCGGTGTGCCGTTTTTCCGCAAAGTCTGGGGTTTTGACCCAAAAACCGCGTTTTACGCGGCAATGCCGGGTGGGCTTCAAGACATGATCATTTTCGGCACTGAAGCAGGGGCCAACCCGCGCACTTTGTCGCTGATACATGGAACGCGCGTTTTGATCATCGTCACCCTAGCCCCAGTATTCCTGACAGTTTTCTACGACGCGGACTTAACCAATCCCATAGGCCAGCCTGCGCGGGACCTCCCGATACACGAATTGGCACTTATGTTGGTCGCCGCTGTTATCGGTTGGAAGGGCGGCGAGCGCATCGGCCTGTTCGGGGCATCGATCTTGGGGCCAATGATCCTGACGGCAGCGCTGTCCCTTGGAGACTTCATCCACACCAGGCCGCCACGTGAGGCCATTTTAGCTGCGCAATTTTTTATTGGCTGTGCGATCGGTGTGAAATTTGTGGGGGTAACATGGACCGAACTTCGCCGTGTCGTGGCCGCGGGTTTCACGTATGTCATTGTGCTTGCCGTCCTTGCAGCGGTGTTCACCGCCTTAGTCACAACTTTAGGTCTTGGGCACCCTGTCGAAGCGTTTCTGGCATTCGCCCCCGGCGGGCAGGCCGAGATGACGGTTCTGGCTATTGTATCGGGCGCCGATCTGGGCTTTGTGATCACTCACCATCTGACAAGGATCGTTTTGGTCATCATCGGCGCACCAATCGCCGCCAATCTCATTTTGAAAGGGACACAGAACCGAGATTGATCGCGCGGAACAGCTTTGACCCGGGATTTGCGAGATAGGGGTCAATTCGTTCTGGACTCAAATCCCATCGCAGTGCTGGTCTACCTGGCGTAAATTTGAACCCATGGCTAAATGACGCTGTTCTTAACGTGTTGTTTGCGGTTTCTTGCTCAAAAAAACATGTGCAAACTTGGCAAGGCTGAACTATTTTTTTAATGCGGCGATGCTTCCTGGAATGATTAGGATCAAAAACAGTGAAATCTGAACACCGCCTATCTGCGCCTCAGCGCCACGAACTGCGCAATGTGCGGAACCAAGGCATCGCTTTTTTAGCGCTGGCGTTCCTGTTCAGCATCTTCGTTAATTTGCTGATGCTAACGGGTCCCCTGTTCATGTTGCAGGTATATGACCGGGTTTTGGGCTCGCGCGCGGTCGAGACTTTGACCGCTCTGTTTTTGCTCGTCGCCATGCTTTACGCGCTTATGGCGATGCTCGACTTTGCTCGTGGCCGTATCGTTGCGCGGTTTGGCGCACGGTTCCAATCCCAACTGGACGAGCGTGTGTTCGAAGCCACTATGCGTCGGTCCCTTGTTCCTCAGGTGCGCTCTGCCCCTGCAACCGCTTTGCGCGATCTGGAATCCATTCGAAACCTATGCTCGTCCCCGGTTCTTCTGGCAGTCATGGACCTTCCGTGGACGCCGGTCTTTTTAGGCGCGATTTTCCTGTTTCACCCACTGCTTGGATGGCTGGCCGTGGGCAGCGGTGTGGTGCTTGTGGCAATCGCCCTGCTCAATCAGGCGATGACCAGCAGGAAAGTTGCCGAGGCCCAGTCCGCAACTGCGCGGGCCAATGCCTTTTCCGAGCACGCCAGACAAGCGGCAGAAGTAGTACGTTCGCAAGGGATGCAGGCAGACGTCACAAAGCGGTGGCTGAAGCAGCGATCCGATGCCTTGACGCAGTCTGTCGCAGCAAGCGACTGGACTGGAAGTTTTACGTCACTTACCAAATCGTTACGGCTGTTTCTTCAATCAGCCATGCTGGCCTTGGGCGCATGGTTGGTGCTGCAAAACGAAATGACTCCCGGCGCGATGATTGCGGGATCGATCCTGCTTGGCCGCGCCCTGGCGCCTGTCGAACAAGCTGTAGGCCAGTGGAATGTTGTGGAACGCGCCCGAACGGCTTGGGTCTCATTGAACAGGTTTTTGGATCATACTCCGCCAGAAGAAAAGCGCATTCGTCTTCCCGTGCCGAAGGCGCAACTCGAAGCAAAATCCCTGACGGTGATACCTCCGGGGGCTTCAACTCCGACATTACGAAACGTAAACCTGAAGCTGGAACCCGGCAAAGCCTTGGGTGTCATCGGGAAAAGCGGATCAGGAAAGACAACACTGGCAAAGGCATTGCTGGGGCTTTGGCGACCTGCCGCCGGTGAAATCAGGTTGGGCGGTGCAACACTGGATCAATACGACCCAAACGATCTGGGCAGCCATATCGGTTACTTGCCGCAGCAGGTGACCCTGTTTAACGGAACGGTTGCTGAAAACATTGCCAGAATGTCCGAGAACCCGGATTCCGAGGCGGTTGTAGCAGCAGCCAAGAAAGCCAACGCGCATGAGTTGATTCTGTCTCTGGAAAAAGGTTACGGCACCTTTCTGGAAGGCAATGACAGCCAATTGTCCGGGGGACAGAAACAGCGGATCGCTCTGGCACGAGCGCTATATGGAAATCCCGTCCTTCTGATTTTGGATGAGCCGAACTCGGCACTGGACGCAGATGGAACCGATGCATTGAACACGGCGGTCCGCGGCCTGAAAGCCGCAGGCAAGTCAACAATCATCATGACGCACAGACCGCAGGCCATTTCAGAATGCGATGATCTGGCCGTTGTTGAAAAGGGCCAGGTAGTAAAGTTCGGCAGCCGAGACGAA
This sequence comes from Ruegeria sp. HKCCA5763, assembly GCF_013034545.1. Lineage (NCBI taxonomy): Bacteria > Pseudomonadati > Pseudomonadota > Alphaproteobacteria > Rhodobacterales > Roseobacteraceae > Ruegeria > Ruegeria sp. HKCCA5763. The sequence goes on along the minus strand of NZ_WQGF01000006.1, from coordinate 131,620 downwards.
GTCCTGAACGCGATGGTGCAGAACGCAGGCGCGATCAAGCGTAAGCTCAGCCCTGTAGGTGAATGATGGCGAAGAAACCAACGAAAAAACCAGAACAGGTCTGGAGCATGAAAATTCCTGCGCTGGTCGGATTTCTTGCGCTGTTCCTATTGGTGGGCGGATTGGGCTATTGGGCGGTCAAGACGCGCCTGGCCGGTGCTATTGTGTCCTCGGGGGTGATCGAAGTGCAAAGCAATCGGCAGGTCGTCGAACACCCTGACGGCGGCGTGGTCGGAGAAATTTTCGTACGCGACGGGGATGTGGTGTCTTCAGGCGACATGCTGCTGCGTCTGGACGATACCTTCCTTTCGTCCGAACAAACTATTGTCGAGGCGCAACTGTTCGAACTTTTAGTCCGGCGCGCCAGGTTAGAGGCAGAGCGGGATGGCCTGACACCTGCGGAACTGACAACCCAGCTCACCGAGGTTCAGAAAGAATACGGCATTGGGGCCGACCTGATTGCCGGGCAGCAGAACCTTTTCGAGGCCAGACTGGAAACGCTGTCCCGTCAGGATGAACAACTGCGCAAACAAGTTGTTCAAATCGAAAGCGAGATCGAAGGCACGCAGGCCCAACTGGTCTCTTTGCGGCGCCAGGTCGAATTGATCGAAGATGAACTGGAAGATCAGCAAAGCCTGTTGAACCGCGGACTGACACAAACCAGCCGTGTACTTGCGCTCCAACGGGAAGAAGCCAGCCTGAACGGTGAGATTGGCCGCCTGGAGGCCGCTGTCGCACGACTTCGAGGGCAGATCGCCTCGACCGAAATACAGATTGTCGAACTGACCGCAACCCGGCGGGAAGAGGCGATCACCACCTTGCGGGACGTCCAGGCACAGGTTGCCGAGCTGTCTGAACGCAGGCTGTCCTTGTCCGAGCGCCTGACCCGTCTGGACATTCGCGCCCCAGTTACCGGAAGAGTGTACGGAAGTCAGGTTTTTGCGTTGCAGTCGGTCGTGCAGCCGGGGGAACCGATGATGTATATTGTGCCTCAGGACACACCTTTGCTGGTGGCAGCCCGAGTGGACGCAATCCATGTTGATCAGTTGCATGTTGGTCAGCCAGTGGCTTTGCGGTTCCCCGCATTTAACCAGCGAGAAACACCTGAACTGGACGGGCAAGTATACAACGTCTCTGCTGATACGTTCACCGACGAACAATCAGGGTTTACGTTCTATCGCGCCGAAGTTGAGCTGAACGACGAGCAGATTGACCGGTTGAACGGGCAAGAGCTTTTGCCCGGCATGCCGGTAGAAGCGCTGATTAAAACCGACGAGCGTACACCGCTGTCTTATCTGGTCAAACCAATGGCTGACTATTTCAATCGCGCCTTCCGCGAATAAGGCAGGCGCCGCTAATTCTGGATCACTGCGCTTTCCCATTCCGCCAAAAATCTGCGGCGCTTCAATCTGTCCAAAAAAGTAAGCAGAGCGGGGTCCAAGCCAATCGTTTCACGCTCGGTCTCTGTATCATACGGTGCCAGAGGCGGCAGTGAAAAAGCGCCACGGCCTCTGTCTGACTGGCTTTCCACGAGGTGACGAACAAAAGACGAAGCCGCCTCGACCTCAGGCGTGCCTTTTAGAATCAACGCAGTTCGCATCATGGTGGTTTGGAAATCTGACGGTCGGATGATTTCCAGAACATCCTTGCTGCCCGCCCGTGCTGAAGCGTAACTGCCGAGTACGTTGTACGCTACAGCAATCTCTCCGCTGACAAGATCGTCAATCATATCGGCTGAACAACAATACAAGCGAACATCCAACCCGCCCATGACCTCCATCAGGCGCCAATAGGTCTCGGACGCGCGCGCATCCTGAGTTGCAAACAAATAACCCAGGCCGGATTGCCGGATATCATAGGTCCCTACCCTTCCCAGAAAATCGTCGGGATGCGCACGAAGTATTTCGATAAGCTGTTGGCGGGTTTCCGGAATGGGACCACCCGCAAAAGCCGCGCTATTTATCACAATCGTTGCCGGTTCGAACGTAAAGGCAAACAGACTTTGATGCCATTGCGCCCAAGCCGGTAGTTGGATGTTGTCAATCGCCTGCCCATATCCGTCATTTGCCAGTTTCAGTTGCAGGTCCATTGCACTGGAAATGACGATATCAAAATCGTCAGGGGCCGCGCGGACGACACGGTCGATATCTGCCGTGCCCGTCACCATGTAATCAATCGAGATACCTGGGTTTTCCTTGAGAAACGCGGCGATTAGCGGCTCGAAAAGAAAAGTGTCGGTGCTAGAAATCACCCGCAGGGATGTATGGCCGGCCTCTGCATTGAAAACCTGCCTGTCTTCCCAGACTTGCGCCAACCCAACCACAGGAAAGATAACCAGAATCAGAGCGATAATGTAACGCACGCGCCGCCCCCTTGCCGATTTGCCAATTCCAGCTCGCCGCCGTGGGCTGTTGCAACATCCTGCACGATGGTCAGACCCAAGCCGGAGCCGATGGTTCCGCTTGCGTTTTTGCCGCGTTCGAACCGGCGCGTCAGCGTGTCAATTTCGTTGGGCGGAAAACCGGGCCCGCGGTCTTTGACACGGATCTGAGCCGTGGGTGCCGACGTCACTTCAATGCGAACAGAACTGTCAGGCGGTGCATATTTCAAAGCATTGTCGATCATGTTTCGCACCGCATTCTGAATGAGGATCGGGTCCCCCGAATAATGAACCGTAGGGTCACCGCCCAGAGACAGCGAAAGGTCTTTCATTTCAGCAATGGGTGTCAAACGCTGAACCAAATCCCGGATCAATGTGACCAGATCGATCTCTTCCCGTTCAAGGTGATCCGCGCGGAACGTAATCATCGCGTGATCCAACAACTGTCCTGCCGCCCGCGAGCTTTCGTCAATGGCGCGCACCATCGAACGCAATGCTTCACGGTTTTCTTCCTTTTCTACCCTTTGCAATGTCGCATCGGCATAAGACCTGACTGTTGCCAATGGGGTTCGTACGCGGTGCGCCGCCTCGGCAATAAAGTCTTCGGATTGGCTCAGGGACTGATCGAGGCGCCCCATCAATGAGTTCAGCGAAGCCACCAATGGTGCCATTTCACGGGGCACGGGTTTCCTGAATGGGCTCAGATCCTGCGGACCTCGTCGGGTGACAGAGGTTGTCAGCCGGTTCAACTGCCCAATGGTCGACGATGTCGCCCAAAAGGACAAAGCGGCGGCAAGGCCAAAGAACCCTATCCCCAAGATTGCCGCATTGCGTGAGATTTGATCCAGGGTTTCCGCCAGCGCATCCTGTGTTTGCCCCAACACAATTTCGATGACGGTTTGCTTGTCCAACCCCACCAACGTTCGGTTGGCACTGACCTGACGGATGGTCTCGCCTCGAACCTGGCTTGATTCAAAGCGCCACCGGCCGTCATACTGCTCTGAGGACGGTAAAAGGTCTTCGTATCCAGACAGAAATTCTCCGTCTTGATAAATCGCATAAAAGACCCGGTCGTCGGACGGGGTACTCAGCATTGCGAAGGCGGCGTATGGAATATCAACCTCAAGCTCACCTTCGCGCAGGGCTACTGCATCAAGTATGGAGGTCACGGAGGCGCTCAGAATATTATCCTGCCCCTGTTGTGCAACCTGCGCGGCATAGTTTCGGACCGCGACAAAAAGCAGAAACGCAAGAAGTGCAGCACCCCCGATGAGTGTCAAAACCAATCGGTTCCGCAGCGACCCTGATACATTCGGGTCAAGAGGCATGATCCAGCCTGTATCCCAGACCACGAAGTGTTGTGATCTTCAATTCAGACGGCTCCAAATGCTTGCGCAAGCGACCCACATAGACCTCAATCGCGTTGTCCGAGACAGTGTCGTCATAAGAAAACAACCGATCCGTAAGTTTTTGCTTGGAAAACACCTGTCCGGGCGCGTTGATGAACAACTCCAGCAAGCGCAGTTCGCGGTTTCGCAGGGAAACGGTCTGTTCCCCGACAGTCAGGTGGCCAGCCAGTGGATCGAATACGATACCGCCCACTTCGATCCTTGTCTTCGCGTTCCCGGATTTGCGACGCAGAACGGCACGGCAACGCGCCTCAAGCTCGGCATGATCGAAGGGTTTGGTGACATAATCGTCTGCCCCCAGATCCAGCGAACCGATTCGATCCGACACCTGACTGCGGGCCGTCAGCACAATGACGGGCGTGTCCCGATTGCCTGCGCGATGCTGTTTTAAGAAGTCGCGTCCATCCCCGTCAGGCAGCATGATGTCCAGCAGGATCAGGTCATAATCCTGAGTTTCCACAAACCCCGTCGCATCATCCAAATTTGCCGCGTGATCAATTACATGCCCGTCTAACCTCATGCGGGAACAAATCGCACGTGCAAGGTCGGGACTGTCTTCAACAAGCAGGAACTTCATGGGGCTTTTGCACTATTTTTGACGCATGACAGGTTGATGTCAGGTTGATGTGTTTTTGTTCCGCCAATCTGAGCCGCGACGCGGCCGGTTGTCAAATGGGAGGACATCATGACGACATTCACACTGGGCCGCCGCGCCCTGATCGCAGCTGTGGCCGCAATTGGCCTGACAGGACCGGCTTTAGCAGATGGCCATCAGGTTGTGGACAGCATCCACTTTCTGATCCCCGGTGGCGCCGGCGGCGGCTGGGACGGCACTGCCCGTGGCACTGGCGAAGCACTGACCAATGCTGGCCTGGTCGGGACGGCATCTTACGAGAACATGTCCGGTGGCGGCGGCGGTAAAGCCATTGGCTATCTGATCGAAAACGCCGACAGTAATCACGGCACGCTGATGGTGAACTCAACTCCGATCGTAATCCGTTCACTGACCGGCGTATTTCCGCATAACTTCCGCGACCTGACTCTGGTCTCGGGCACCATCGGTGACTATGCCGCGATCGTTGTGGGCAAAGACAGCCCCATCAACTCCATGGATGACCTGCTTGCCGCCTTTGACGCCGATCCGGGCGGAACTGCGATTGGTGGCGGTTCGGTTCCCGGCGGTATGGACCATCTGGTGGCCGCGATGGTGATGGAAGCTGCGGGTAAGGACGCACTTGGGGTGAAATACATCCCTTACGATGCAGGCGGTAAAGCCATGGCGGCACTGCTGTCGGGCGAGATCGCGGCGCTGTCCACCGGTTTTTCAGAAGCCGTTGATCTGGCGAACGCGGGAGAAGTCAAAATCATCGGCGTGACGTCGGAAGAACGCGTCGATGCGGCGCCTGATGCGATGACCATGAAGGAACAAGGCATCGACACCACCTTCGTAAATTGGCGTGGCTTCTTTGCAGCCCCTGGACTGCCCGAAGACAAGCTGGCCGCCTATCAGGCCGCGATTGCCAAGATGTACGACACCCCGGAATGGGAAGAGGTTCGTGCGCGTAACGGTTGGGTGAACATCCACAACTCTGGCGACGACTTCCAGTCATTCCTGGAGCAGCAGGAACAGCAGATCGGCGATCTGATGAAAAAGCTGGGCTTCCTCTGAAACCACTACCGGCAGAGCGGGCCGCCGCTCTGCCATCCCCAACGACAAGAAAGGAGGGGGCCTCATGGCGCTGGATCGCTGGATCGCGCTCATTCTTCTGGGTGTGTGTTTAACATATGGCTACGCCGCTTGGTTCACGATGGATGGCGGCCTTCCCCCTTTCATGCAGAGAAACCCAATCTGGCCCAGCACCTTCCCAAAAGTGCTGTCGATTCTGGGTATCATCACCACCACGATCATTCTCTTGGGTTTCGAGAAGGCTGAACCAAAAAAAGCCGATATCGATTATCGGCGGTTGGGTGACTACCATCTTGATCAGGCGCTGATGCTCCTCGCTCTGATGGTGATCTACGCCCTCTGCCTGCGCCCTGTTGGGTTTCTGATCTCGACCTCGGCTTTCCTGATCCTGGGATCGTTCATTCTGGGTGAACGTAAGTGGCATATCATGCTTCCCGTCGCTTTCATCGCGACAGGTGCCGTCTGGTATCTGGTGCAGGAAGTTCTTGGCATCTACATGCGCCCCCTGCCGGGCATTTTCGGAGGCTGACATGCTTGAAGGACTTCTGATCGGCCTGCAAACGGCATTTTCACTTCAAAACCTGCTGATGGTCATCGCAGGATGTCTGATCGGTACATTCATCGGCATGCTTCCGGGCCTAGGCCCGATGTCGATTATCGCGATCATGATCCCGGTTGCGATTTCCATGGGTGACCCTTCAGCGGCGCTGATCCTGTTGGCCGGTGTCTACTATGGCGCCATCTTCGGCGGCTCAACTTCTTCGATCCTGCTCAATGCGCCGGGGGTCGCAGGCACGGTGGCCTCCAGCTTTGACGGCTATCCAATGGCCCGACAGGGCAAAGCGGGCAAAGCCCTGACCATCGCGGCCATCGCAAGTTTCGCGGGCGGCACTTTGGGCGCGGTCCTTTTGATGGTCTTCGCCCCTGCCCTGTCCTCCGTGGCCTTGCTGTTCCACTCCGCCGAGTATTTCGCGCTTATGGTGGTTGGCTTGTCGGCTATTGCAGCCTTTGCAGGTACAGGTCAGGTGGCGAAAGCTGTCATCATGACGGTTTTGGGCCTGATCATGGCCACTGTCGGCGAAGGTGCGTTGTTCAACCTACCGCGTTTCACCATGGGCATTATGGATCTGCAATCAGGCTTTGGCTTCATCACGCTTGCTATGGCCATGTTCGCTTTGCCCGAAGCACTTTTTCTAGTCCTCAAACCAAAGGACCTGAAAGGCGACGATGGTGAAATCAAGGACCTGCGGATCACCAAGGCCGAGGCCAAGGCCATAGCGCCAGTGGTCGGTCGTCAATCGGTTCAAGGGTTCTTCATCGGCGTTCTGCCCGGCGCAGGCGCAACCATTGCCAGCTTTCTGGGTTATGCGGTCGAGCGCAACATCGCGCCGAAAGAGGAGCAGGAAGAATTCGGCAAAGGGTCAATCAAAGGGCTGGCCGCACCCGAAACAGCGAACAACGCCGCGTGTACCGGTTCATTCGTGCCCCTACTGACGCTGGGCATTCCCGGCTCTGGTACGACGGCGATCCTGCTTGGCGCTTTGATCGCCTTGAACGTCACGCCCGGCCCGCGTCTGATGCTGGACGAGCCGCAGATTTTCTGGGCCGTGATCATGTCGATGTTCATCGGCAACCTCGTTCTGCTGGTGCTGAACCTGCCGCTGATCCCTTACATCGCCAAAGTTCTCTCGGTTCCACGCAACTATCTGATCCCCTTCATTTTGTTCTTCACTCTGATGGGGGCCTATATTGGCCAGAACAATGCGACTGAGCTTTTGATACTTGTTGGCTTCGGTGTCTGCGCCACAGCGTTGAAATTCGCCGATTACCCGCTGGCTCCATTGCTGATCGGTTTCATTCTCGGTGGGATGATGGAAGACAACTTTGCCCGTTCGATGCAGCTCTATGACGGCATTGCATTTATCTGGGAGCGTCCGATGACGCTGGGTCTGCTGGTTATCGCAGTGCTGCTGGTGCTTCTGCCAAGCTACCGTGCACGTCGCGCACGGGCACGGGCCGCGGGGGTCGCCGAAGGTGACTGAACCGCTGGAAGGAATACGGGTTCTAGATCTGACAAATGTCCTTGCGGGTCCGTATTGCTGCTATCAACTGGCGCTGATGGGTGCTGAAGTGATCAAGGTCGAACGCCCCGGTGGCGGCGACCTTGCCCGCGTTCTGGGCGCTGACCCCGACAGAAACAAAGCCGGCATGGGGATCAGTTTTCTGGCGCAAAACGCCGATAAGAAATCGGTAACGCTCGACATGAAATCGTCAAAAGGCAAGGCGTTGCTTAAACGGCTTGTAAAAACTGCTGATGTGCTGGTCGAAAACTTCCGGCCCGGTGTGATGGATCGGCTTGGTCTGGGCTACGACGTCTTGCGTAAGGTCAATCCAAACCTGATCTACTGCGCCATCACCGGGTTCGGTCAGGACGGCCCGCGACGGGACGATCCGGCCTATGATCAGATCGTTCAGGGCATCAGTGGCGTGATGTCCATCACCGGGGCACCGGACACTGCACCCTACCGCGTTGGCTACCCTTTGGCAGATACGGTCGGCGGGATGACGGCCGCCTTTGCCGTGTCTGCGGCGTTGAACGCGAAACCGCGTGGAACCTTTCTGGATGTTGCGATGTCCGAAGCCGTTGTTTCCACAATGGGTTGGGTCGTGTCGAATTTTTTAGTCGGCGGCGTCACACCCGCAGCGCATGGAAATGAAAACACAACGTCTGCCCCATCGGGGACGTTTGCGACGCTCGACAGCCCAATAAACATCGCTGCAAACCGAGATGAACAGTGGCAGGCCCTTACAAGACATCTGGGGCGGGACGATCTGCTAAACAACCCCGACTACGCAACCCGCGAAGACCGCAAACAAAACCGTCACGCCTTGCGCGACGCGCTGGAACAAACTCTGCGGACCAGAGCCGCAACCGACTGGGTTCGAGAACTTAATGCCATCGGCGTACCAACCGGGCAGGTTCTGACAGTGGCCGAAGCTCTTGCAGACGAACAACTTTCTGGGCGTGGCCTGATCGGGTCTGTGCGGGTTCAACGCGAAGATATGAAGCTTGCGGGCAGTCCCGTTGTCATGGACGGCGCGCGGCGCTTGCCACAAAACGCACCACCTGAACTTGGAGCTGACAACAATGCGATCTGGTCTGAAATCGGATTGTCCGACGCAGAAATTGATGCGTTGAACAAGGAGGGGGTCATATGAGCGATGTTTCCGATTGGTGGACGACATCCATCATCGACATGGAGCCCGGCCGGATCGATATGCGCGGTGAGCCGATCCAGGACCTGATCGGAAATGTCAGTTTCTCGGAGATGATCTGGTTCATGGTGCGCGGGGATCGCCCCTCGGACGCGCAGGCCCGATTGTTCGAAGCAGCTTTGGTCGCGGCGGTGGACCACGGCCCTCAGGCACCATCGATTGCAACTGCACGCATGGCCGTGACTTGTGGCTTACCTCTCAACAACGCGATTGCAAGCGCCGTAAATATGTTGGGCGACATTCACGGCGGGGCTGGTGAGCAAGCCGTAACTCTCTACCATTTCGTTGCGGAACATCCCGGTCGCTTGGAACAGGCATTGGACGACTGGATTGAAAGCGAAGGAACGATACTGCCTGGTTTTGGCCACCGGTTTCACACCCCAACGGATCCGCGCGCTCCGCGTCTGATGACAATGGCTTCTCAAGCCGTAAAGGATCAAGCGTGTGATGGACGGTTTATGCGGATTGGCCAAGCGATCGAGGCAGAATTGGCACGGCGCAAAGGCAAGCCCGTTCCAATGAACATAGATGGCGCAACCGCGGTTATCTACGCCGAACTTGGTTTTGCGCCCCCGCTTGCGCGCGGTCTGTTCTGCCTATCCCGATCCGTCGGTATATTGGCCCATGCATGGGAACAGATGCAACAAGGGGGCAGGAACAAGGGACCGACACCACCCACCTATCGCTGGACCTATAAGCCGAAATGAACCGCCGCTACGCGGTTTTCAGATGTGGGCGACCGGCCAACAGGTCCGCTGCGGCGCGGGCAATCATCAGTTCTTCATTCGTCGGGATCGCCATGACCACAACGCGGGACAGATCCGTTGAGATGATCCGATCATTGTCCGCATTCGCATCCGGGTTCAGCTCGATCCCCAACCATCCCATTCCGGAACACACCCGGTCGCGCACCAGTCGCGAGTTTTCTCCGATCCCGCCGGTGAATACCAAGGCGTCTATACCGCCCAGAATGGCCGCCATCGCCCCGAGCTCCCGCCGAATACGGAATGTGAAGTAACTGATCGCCTGACGGCTTTCGGGCGTGTCCGCCTTTTCCAAGGTACGCATGTCGTTCGATAACCCCGAAAGGCCCAGCAAGCCTGACTTGCGGAACAGAAGGTCCGAGATTTCGTCGGCGCTTAACCCCTCCTGATCCATCAAGTACAGCACCACACCGGGATCAAGCTGTCCGCAACGCGACCCCATTGGCAGCCCATCCAAAGCCGAAAAACCCATGGTCGAGCCAACAGATCGCCCTCCGATCATTGCACACATTGATGCACCGTTGCCCAGATGGGCAACAACCACGCGACCTTCGTGCAACAACGGGGCCGTCTTGGCCATGTGGTCCGAGATGTATTCATAGCTCAGGCCATGAAAACCGTATCGACGAACGCCCTTCTCATAATACTCGCGTGGCAGGGCAAAAACGTCGTTCTCCCACGGGTGGTTACGGTGAAAGGCCGTGTCGAAACAGGCGATCTGGGCAGCGTTCGGAAACCGTTTCATCGCCGCCTTTGCCCCGGCCAGATTGTGCGGTTGGTGCAATGGCGCGAAGGGCGAAAGCTTGTCCAGCGCTTCAATGGAGGCTTCGGTCAGCGGCAGCGGTGCATCGATATTCGGACCACCGTGGACAACACGATGTCCAAATGCGGTCACCTCGCTGTTTGGAAATGAACGCGCCAGCAGATTCAACACCCAATCCAGGGCCGCGGCATGGTCATGGATTTCGCCCGCCGTGCCACTGGCCAAAACACTGCCATCAGATGACTTGGCTTTGACCAAAGGCTCCCCCTCGCCAATCCGCTCAACCGCCCCGGTGCAAACCATTATCGGATCGTCATTGGTCAACTCGAACAGACCAAATTTCATCGAAGACGATCCAGCGTTCAATGTCACGACATGTGTCATGCGTGTGCTCCGGTTTGCGACATAGTAAATGCATCGTGCAGCGCGGCTACAGCGCAGGACGCCAGCCGCGCCTTGTCGTCATCAGCTCGGCTGGTCAGAATGATGGGCGCTTTGGCCCCCATCACCACCCCTGCCCCTTCTGCATTCGCGATATAGGTCAGTTGCTTGGCCATCATGTTTCCGGCATCCAGATTGGGCACCACCAGAATATCTGTTTTGCCCGCAACGTCCGAGACTATTCCTTTAGATCGCGCAGCAGCGAGGCTGACGGCATTGTCCATGGCAAGGGGGCCATCAACCAACCCTCCTGTGATCTGACCGCGTTCCGCCATTTTCGACAGCAAGGCCGCATCCACCGAAGATCGAATAGCCGGATTGACAGTCTCGATAGCGGAAAGGATGCCCGCCCTGGGTTGTTCGATCCCCAGAGACAAGGCCAGATCGATCGCGTTTTGGACAATGTCTATCTTGGTTTCCAGGTCCGGTTCGATATTTATCGCCGCGTCTGTCACCAATAGCGGTCTGGGTTGCCCTGGCACGTCCATAACAAACACATGGGTAAACCGGCGTCCCGCGCGCAGGCCATTCTCGCGTCGCAGCGCGGCCTTCAACAGTTCATCCGTGTGCAGATGCCCTTTCATCAACGCCTTGGCCCGACCTGCAGCAACAAGATCAACCGCCGTATTGGCTGCGCTGAAATGGTCGCTCTGCGGTATGATCTCAAACTTATCGAGCGTAGCGCCTATTTCGGCGGCCGCGCTGGCGATTTTCTTGGGATCACCGATCAAAATAGGGGCAATGATCGTCTCGTGCGCGGCCAGCAGGGCACCACCCAAAGAATTCGGGTCCTCAGGGGCCACGACCGCCGTCGGCATGGGCGGCAGAGGGCGCACCTTATCCAACATGGCGTCAAAGTGCCGATGCCGTTTGACCACAAGCCCGGGCAATTCCAGTTCGGCAAACGCCAGCTCTTTGTCCGGTGCAACGACAACAGCTTGCCCAGTAACGATCACTGCGCTGTCGGATGGGCGTGTCACAGCTGTATCGAAAACAACTTCTCGGTTCGGTCGCTTTTCTGCAACCGTGACCCTGGACACAAGCTCATCACCCGCATGTGCCCGTTCAATAAAGTTAAAGTTCTGCGACTTGTAGAGCGTCCCTGCGCCCGGCAGAACGTTTCCCAGGACGGCAGAGATCAGAGCCCCCACAAACATGGCAGGCGCAACCGCTTCGTTGGTATGATCACCGTCGCCATCTTCACTTGCCAGATGGAGCGGATTGTGATTGCCGGAATTGTTCGCGAATACATAGAAGTCGTCGACAGAGCAGGTACGAACCAGCTCGGCAGTATCGCCGACCTGAAGCTTGTCATAAGGCTTGTTGTGATACTGCATGAACTTTCGATTCCGTTTCGGTCCGTGTCGCGGCGCTGTGAACTCTCTTGCTGATACTCAGTTTGGCGTTCAATGAAAACGATGCAACAACGCCGCCCGGTTTGGACGCCACTCTACCTTCAGAATGCAACGACTTGATGTCTGTGCGTCCTGAAACTAGGCACATCGAAGACTAAGAGCGCCTCATTCCACCGCCGCCCTGTTTTCGCATCGTCAGGCCGATCCGTTTTCGGGGCACATCCACCTCGACAACGCGGACTTTCACAACCTGCCCGGTTTTGACAACCTCATGCGGGTCTTTGACGAATCGATCTGCCAACTGGCTGACATGGACCAGCCCATCTTGATGAACACCAACATCCACAAATGCCCCGAAGGCGGCCACGTTTGTCACGGTGCCTTCCAGAACCATCCCGGGCTTCAGGTCAGTGATCTCTTCGATGCCATCCGCAAAGGAGGCCGTGACGAAACTTGGGCGAGGATCGCGTCCAGGCTTTTCCAACTCGGCAAAGATGTCCCGAACCGTCGGCAGACCGAAATCTTCTGTCACGAACTGTTCGGCCCTCATTCCTTTCAAAGCTCCGTCATGGCCCATGATGCGTCGAATATCGCGTCCGCAAGCGGCCACAACACGTCGGGCGATGTCATATGCTTCGGGGTGAACCGAAGAGGCGTCCAGCGGCTCTGCGCCATCCCGGATGCGCAGGAAGCCGGCGCATTGTTCAAATGCACGCGGGCCCAGCCGAGCAACGGACAACAGATCTTTACGCGATTGAAACGGCCCATTCAGATCACGATGGGTAACGATGGCCTCTGCCTGTGCCGGACCCAGACCCGACACACGCGACAGCAACGGGGCAGAAGCGGTATTCAGATCGACGCCAACTGCATTCACCACATCTTCAATCGCGGAATCCAGAGACTGGGAAAGCCGGTGTTGATCCACGTCATGCTGATACTGACCGACGCCAATGGATTTGGGCTCGATTTTAACCAGCTCCGCCAACGGGTCCTGCAACCGCCGGGCAATGGACACTGCCCCGCGCAGCGAAACATCCAGATCAGGAAACTCGCGCGCAGCCAGTTCAGAGGCGGAGTAGACCGAAGCCCCCGCCTCGGACACCACCACCTTTGTCGGCGCTTTCACCGTCTTCGGCAGCAGGGAAAGTGTGTCTGCAACCAACCGTTCAGTTTCGCGGCTGGCGGTCCCGTTACCGATGGCGATCAGTTCGATCTGGTGGGCCGAGATCAGATCGAGGATGGTCGCCTGCGCCCCGCGCACGTCCTTCTTAGGCTGAAATGGATAAAGCGTGTCGGTCGCCACCACCTTGCCGGTTGCATCAACAACGGCCGCCTTCACACCGGTGCGGATGCCCGGGTCAAGACCCAAAGTGGCCTTGGCCCCTGCTGGCGCTGCAAAGAGCAAATCCTTCAAATTGCGCGAAAAGACCTGAATGGCTTCGTCCTGCGCTCGGCTGCGCAGATCCGCCATGAGATCAACCATCATCGATAACGACAGTTTTACACGCCACGTCCAGCCCGCAACCTTGCGCAGCCATGCATCTCCTCGCCCCTTCCCGCGCGTTTGTAGATGTGCGGCGACAATCGTCTCGGCCCGCGCCGCGCCAAATTCGGGTTCGGGCGCGATATCCAACGTAACAATGCCTTCTTTCGAGGCGCGCAGCATCGCCAGCGCACGATGCGACGGCACATCGGCCCAAAGCTCGGAATGGTCAAAGTAATCACTAAATTTCGCGCCTTCCTTTTCCTTTCCATCGATGACCTTTGCAGTCAGTATTGCCTCGCGCTGCATGAAGGTCCGCAGTTCGCCCAAAAGTTCAGCGTTTTCCGTCAACCGTTCGGTCAAAATATCCCGCGCCCCGTTTAGCGCGTCGCGCTGGGTCGGTACCGCCTCGGAAAGATAAGCCTTGGCCAGTGTTTCCGGTTCCGCATCACGGTCGGCCAAAATGGCATCGGCCAACGACTCAAGCCCATTTTCCCGCGCAATCATCGCCTTGGTGCGCCGTTTGGGCTTGTACGGCAGGTAAATATCTTCCAGTTGCGCCTTGGTCTCGGCCCGGGCAATTGATTTGCTCAGGTCTTCGGTTAGCTTCCCCTGGTCCCGGATCGAGTTCAGGATGGTTTCACGTCGCGCTTCAAGCTCTCGTAGATAGGTCAGCCGCTCGGACAACAAACGCAACTGGCCATCGTCCAAACCGCCTGTTGCTTCTTTCCGGTAGCGGGCGACAAATGGCACGGTTGCCCCATCATCCAGCAATTTGATCGCGGCTCCGACCTGATTGGAGCCTGCATTAATCTCGGTGGCAATGGTGCGGGCGATACGGTCCAAAGGAGCCTCCTGAAACAACTGTGGAAGGGTGTCTTACCCAGCCGTTTCAACAAGTAAAAGACCCCAGCCCTGAAGCGGTCGCAAAAAATCGGGGCGGTTAATCACGCCCAGCGACAGATGTTTCCAAAGTTGCCCGCAACACTTGGGCGTCAATAGGTTTATAGAGCAACGGAAGATCAGCACGCGCACAGTAGTCAGCAAGGTCAGCGGACCGATTGGCCGAAATAATACACCCAGGCAAAGGGCCAAACGCGTGGAACAGTGCGTTTATTGCATCAATCCCGGTTTCATCGTTATTTAGCTGGTAATCGGCAACAATGACATCTGGCAGTATACCTATTTCTCGTAGTAGACGGGTTGCGTCTTCTCCGCCTTCCGCTTCCAGAACCTCAACACCCCAAGACTCGATGGTCATGCGCAACGCATTGCGCAGGTTCTCATCGTTTTCGATCAGCAAAGTGACAGTGTTGCACGGCAATACAGAGTTTGATTTTTGACGCGCCGAGGGATCGCGCACCACCGGCAGTCTTGTCTTTGCCAGAGGAATTTCAACCGAGAACCCCGAACCTTTGCCAACCTCGGACCGCAAATGGATCGGGTGTCTCAACAACCCGCAGGCCCGTTCAACAATCGCAAGCCCCAACCCCATACCTTCTGCGGCGCTAGCGTCTGAGTGCAAACGCTGAAACTCCTGAAAAACAGTATCTCTGTGATGTGGTGCGATGCCGATGCCAGTATCCCAAACCTCTAGCGACACGGTTTTCTTGCGCCGCCTGACGCCCACCAGCACCTTGCCTGCCTCGGTGTATCGGATCGCATTCGACAACAGGTTTTGTAGAATGCGCCGCAGATAACTTGCATCACTGGTGACAACCGAGCTCGTGCCCACAAAGCGCAAATCCAATCCCTTAGCCTGTGCAACCGGGCGAAATGCGTCCTCAATCTGAGAAAACAGCTGTCCAAGAGGAACTGGGGACAAGTGTACACGAGCGCGCCCTGAATCCAGTTTTGATATGTCCAGTAAAGCCTCGAGAATGTGTTCAACACTGTTCAACGCACTTTCCGCTTTTGCAGCAACAGCCTGGGCATCTTCGCCTTGTAACCCGCTGCCCAGCGACGCCACATACAGCTTTGCGGCTGACAATGGCTGAAGAAGATCGTGACTGGCGGCGGCCACAAAACGCGACTTCGACGCGTTGGCACGCTCGGCCTCATTCAGCGCGTCGGCAAGTTCCACCGTGCGTGACGCCACGCGCTGTTCCAGCAGTTCTTTTGCTTCATATAAGGCCTCGGCTGATTTGCGTTCCGCCGTCACATCCGTAAAAGAGATCACAAAACCCCGATCCGGCATTTCCTGAGCAAAAACAGACAGAATCTTTGAGCGCCCGCGATGCATTTGAAATTGCAGCGGTCGTCGCGAGGTCCTGCGACGCACCCAATTTAACAAGTCCTGTTCGGTGATCCCCTTTTGGAAAGAAATGTTTGCGCTGAGGCGGTTGGACAGAGTGTCGAAACGTGTACCCATCTGAAATTGGGTGATTGGCACAGCCAACAATTCGCTGGCACGATTGTTCCAGCCAATCAGGCGGTGTTTGTTGTCAAATATGCAGACACCCTGTTCGATATGTTCCAAAGTTGCGCGGATCAAGCGGGCTTTGTCATCGAGAATGCGGTCTCTCTCCTGCCGCTCGATACGCATAATGTCGGTTACATCCGTCTGTAGGATCACAGTGCCGCCATCTGGTGTGCGGTGCTCGGACACCTGCATCCAACGATTTCCAACAAGCCGGACATTAAAGACCACGCGATCTTCGCTGTGCCGGTCCAGGCGAGTTTGGCCCCAATCATGCGGGGTCATCCCTTCGGGTAGTGACAGGAACTTGGACTGGCTAAGTAATTCGACATAATCCGAAAACCCGAGCCCGGGGTTCATCCGGTCTTGAATGTCGGGCATATGTGAACCGAAACGGCTGTTGCACAGCACAAGTTGATCATCCCGATTGAACAGAGCAAAGCCTTCCTGAACCGTTTCGATTGCGTTGGCGAGGTCGGCCCGCGCCGCCTCGGTTTCCTGATTGGCCTGCGCCAGCCTTGCGTTTGACTCGTTCAGCAGCTCAAGTGCGCGTTCCAAATCGTCTGTTCTGGCTCGAACCTCTTGCTCCAAAACAGCTGCACGCTGGAACTGCGCATATGCAGCTCCTGAAGCATCTGTCGACTCTTCGACCCGCCGCATAAGAGCTTCGACAATTTTGCGTAGCTTCTCGTTTTGACGCTCTATCGTGTCGGAGGGGTCCGTCAGGTGCTCGATCATGAGTTACTCATCCTCCGGCTGATAAATCGCAACACCGGTGAGCGTCTGGTTCACATGGATTGAATTGTATTGTTCGCCATAGGTCGAAAACCCATACACATGATTGCGCGCCAGAATATCCGAGATGTCGCGCGTCTTCTGCTTTTCCTGCGCCTCTAACCGGCGCAGGATGCAGTCACAGCCCAAAATGGTATCCGGTTGGTGCTTTTCGTTCAGCGCACTAATTTCTGTTTGCAGATGTTCGACCATGTCACGAGGTTCAGCCAGCGTCAGAACCAAACCTTCATCAATGGCCGAGAAAAAAACCAGATCCCCATTGCCAGCCACCTGTTGGATCGCGCGGACGTGATGCTGCCCGCCAATTTGCACGACCACTGGATGGGCGGCAAAGGTGAATGTTGTCAGTTGCTCGGGGTCTTTTCCAAGAATGCGCGCATATTCGCGCGCGGCTGGTTCTGCGTTGATCTCCTGTACAATCCGCTTTGCCGGATCAGCCTTGGTGACAACCATGCGCCGTTGGGCCGGCACTAGGTGATCGGTTTTGAACACTTTGATCGGACAGCGGGTACGAACCTGAGCCAGAATGGCCGCATTGCTGAGCGCACGACCTTCATGCAACACAAAAGTTTGCCCAAATCGCGTTCCATCCCCGGCCGAGCCGCCAAACAAAGGCACCGGCCCCAAGCCAACTGCAAGTTCAGAGGTCAGTGCATCTTCTTTGGTCGACAACCCGTCGATCATCAGGAATGTGAATTCATGCGCCCAGTCAGGCGATGACTCCATCATGGCATGACGATTATTAATCATCTCGTTAATAATGCTCTGCGCATCAATGTTGTTCAGATCGGAAATAAGGACAGTGCGGGCTTCAAAGTGGCTTTGCGGCATGGCAATCGCGACGATTTTGCCTTCACAATAGCCATCATTCGCCAACTCTCCGGCGGTGGTGCAGCCGACAACAGGTGTTGGCGCAAAAATACGCTGAGCTTCGGAAATGACGGCAGACGCATTTGACTTGGAGCTTACGAAAAGAATGACAAGCGCAAAAGGCCCATCACCCAAATCGCGTTCAAGTGATTTGACCGCCTGGGTGCTGTCATAATGTACAAATGCCGTTTTAACGATGCCTGGCGCACGGGCCTGAGCTGTCGCACACCCGACTGCTTGGTCCATCGTGCGTCCTCCCTCAAAGCGCGACGGTTGAATGAGACTATGCCGCTTAGCCCTGCTCTTGCAAGACGCTGGCAAACGACGCTTTCTTGGCGATCAAAACCGCCTGCGTGCGGCTTTGCACACCCAATTTCCGCATGATTGCAGTAACATGCGCCTTTACCGTGGTCTCGGCAATTGAAAGGTCATAGGCGATTTGCTTATTCAATTTGCCTTCGCAGATCAGTTGCAGTATTCGCGATTGCTGATTTGTCAGCGTCGCCAGCCGGTTTACTGCATCGCTGTGTTCGTCGTCTTCTTCCGCCTCGATCAACACGCAGCCTTCGGGCACAAAGATGTCACCTGCTTGCACCGCTTCTATTGCTGTTCGAAACACATCCCGCTGACTGTGCTTGGGCACATAACCAGACGCTCCGGCTTGAATAACTTGATTGACAACACGGCTGTCCGTCAGGGAAGACACCACAATGACCGGCACATTGGCAGCAGCTTTAAGACGCACAAGCCCGTCCAACCCGTCCACATCCGGCAGGTTCAGATCCAGCATGACCGCATCCGGTTTTAATCCTTGCGCCAGTAGATCCATGGCACCTTCCAGCCTGTCCACAGTGTGGATGTCGCCAATCTTCGCCACCGTCTGTAAGGTCATCGACAGAGCGTCGCAAAACAAAGGATGGTCATCAACAATCAGCACATTCTTGAAATCTGTCCGTCGGGCGGAATCGGCAAGCATTTGGTATCGCCTTTTGTAATCCATTTGGTCCCAGCCTAACCAATCCTAACACTCAATGAAAACCGTCCCTACTGGCCGATGGTCGTAGACAACAAATGGTTTGCTTACAGGGAAATGCAGCGTCACAGTGGTCTATATTGGCTGCGCGCAGGGCGGCGACTACACCCAAGGTCTTATAGGCAGGGCAGCCAACACCGCGTAGCGTAACAAAAAATGGTTGGAGACATTGAATGGAACTGAGTGACAGCCGCGTCATAGCTGCGCCACGATCCAAGGTCTGGGATGCGCTCTTGTCGGCGGAGGTTCTGAAAGACTGCGTTCCGGGGTGTCAGGAGATGACAGGCTCGGTTGAAGACGGGTTCGAAGCAACGGTTGTGCAAAAAGTGGGGCCTGTCAAAGCGACCTTCAAAGGGGCCGTCACTCTTTCCGATCTCGTGGCGCTTGAAAGCGTGAAGCTCTCGGGTGAAGGTAAGGGCGGAGCAGCAGGGTTCGCCAAAGGGTCTGCAGATGTGAGTCTGGCAGACGCCCCCGAAGGTACTTTGCTGACATACAGCGTCGACGCTCGTGTTGGCGGCAAGCTGGCCCAGTTGGGAGGACGGATCATCGACGGCGTTGCCAGAAAACTGGCTGATCAGTTCTTTGAGAATTTTCAGAACGCGGTCGAACCGCAACCAGCGCCCGAGGCGGAAACTTCGGATGACGGTGAGGAAAAGGAAGAAAAGAAAGGCTGGTTCAAACGCGTATTGGGCGATTGAACCAAGGGAATTCAGGGAGGAGAAATTCATGAAGATTTCAATGACCGTGAACGGCAAGGCCGTAAGCGGAGACGTTGAGGGCCGGACATTGCTGTCCGGTTTTCTGCGTGAGCATCTGTCTTTGACGGGCACCCATGTCGGTTGTGACACTGCGCAGTGTGGCGCCTGCGTCGTGCATGTGAACGGTGAGGCGGTGAAGTCGTGCAACATGCTGGCGGCTGAGGCTGACGGGGCCGACGTTGGTACAATCGAAGGCCAGGCCAATGCGGATGGATCGCTGAACGTGATCCAACAGGCGTTTCAGGACCACCATGGCCTTCAGTGCGGCTTTTGCACGCCAGGCATGGTGATGAGTGCGGCAGCACTGCTGAAAGAGAACCCGCGCCCAACCGAGGCTGAAATCCGGAAATATCTGGAAGGCAACCTGTGCCGATGCACCGGGTATCACAACATCGTCAAAGCGATCATGGCCGCATCTGGCCAAGACGTTTCCAGCATCGCCGCCGAGTGAGGCGCACAAGAATTTTCGCCGAAAATTCTTTTCCAGGGAGGAGAACAAGCAATGCCCAAAGACAGTGGCATCGGAGCCAGTTCCAAGCGGCGCGAGGACGTGCGCTTTCTGACCGGAGCAGGTAATTACACCGACGACATAAACGTACATGGCCAAGCTTATGTGCATTTTCTGAGATCTGACATTGCGCATGGTCGGATCAAATCAATAGACACCTCTACCGCCGAAGCCATGCCCGGCGTGGTCAAGGTGTTCACCGGCAAGGATTTTGAAGGCGTCGGCGGGATGCCTTGCGGATGGGAAGTGACCGACAAGCATGGCGCTCCGATGCAGGAACCTCCGCATCCTATTCTGGCGCAGGGCAAAGTGCGCCATGTGGGCGATCCGATTGCCGCAGTTGTGGCCGACAGCCTTGAGCAGGCGCGTGACGCTGCCGAAGCCATCGATCTGGACATCGAAGAGCTGCCCGCTGTAATCGACATGAAGGCTGCAGCGCAGGATGGCGCAACGCTGGTTCATGACGATCTAAAGAACAACATCTGTTACGATTGGCAGTTGGGTGAAACTGACGACGCCAAGGTCGATGAAGTCTTTGCCAATGCCGCGCATGTGACGACGCTTGATCTGGTCAACAACCGTCTGGTCGCGAACCCAATGGAACCGCGTGTCGCCGTTGGCGAATACAAGCGTGGAACGGACGAGTATACGCTTTATACCACGTCGCAAAACCCGCACGTGATCCGCCTGTTGATGTGCGCTTTTGTTCTGGGCTTACCCGAACACAAGGTGCGCGTTGTGGCCCCAGACGTTGGCGGTGGCTTCGGCACCAAAATCTTCCACTATGCGGAAGAGGCATTCTGTACCTTCGCTGCCAAAGCTTGTGGCCGTCCGGTCAAGTGGACTTCAAGCCGGTCCGAGGCGTTCATGTCAGATGCCCATGGCCGTGACCATGTCAGCAAGATCGAACTGGCGCTGGATGCAGATAACAATTTCATCGGTCTGCGTACCAACACCTTTGCCAATCTGGGTGCGTATCTGTCGACCTTCTCAAGCTCGGTTCCAACCTGGCTGCATGGGACTCTGATGGCAGGCAACTACAAGACGCCGGTCATTCAGGTGAATGTGAAAGCGATGTTCACCAACACGGTTCCGGTGGATGCCTATCGCGGTGCGGGTCGTCCCGAAGCGACGTTCCAGTTGGAGCGCGTAGTGGATAAGGCAGCGCGCGAGTTGGGCGTCGACCCGATAGCGCTGCGCCGTCAGAACTTTGTCACTCAGTTCCCCTATGACACACCAGTAGCGCTGACCTATGACACCGGGGATTACAACGGAACGATGGACAAGCTTGAGGCCGCTGCTGATCTGGCAGGCTTTGCCGCGCGTCGTACGCAAAGCGAAGCCAAAGGCAAGCTGCGGGGCTTGGGCATCAACTGCTACATCGAAGCGTGTGGCATTGCGCCATCCAACATTGTTGGGATGCTTGGGGCCCGCGCGGGTCTTTATGATGCAGCCACTGTTCGCGTGAACGCCACCGGTTCAATCAGCGTCATGGTCGGCGCACACAGCCACGGACAAGGGCACGAGACCGCCTTCCCACAGGTTGTGGCCGACATGATCGGCATTGATGAGTCGTTGGTCGAAATCGTACATGGCGATACTTCGAAGATTCCGTTTGGAATGGGCACATACGGCTCTCGTTCGTTGGCTGTCTGCGGCTCGGCTATGGTCAAGGCAACTGAGAAGGTGATCGAAAAAGCCAAAAAGATCGCCGCGCACCTGTTGGAAGCGTCCGAGGCCGATATCGAGTTGAAAGACGGTCAGTTTAGTGTAGCAGGAACCGACAAATCGGTGGCCTGGGGCGATGTAACCCTGACGGCCTATGTTCCACACAACTTCCCGCTAGAAGTGGAGCCAGGGCTGGAAGAGACTGCGTTCTATGACCCGGCCAATTTTACCTTCCCGGCTGGTGCCTACGCCTGTGAGGTTGAGGTCGATCCGGATACCGGCCAGGTCAGCATCGAAAAGTTCACGGCGGCGGACGACTTTGGCAACATCATCAACCCGATGATCGTCGACGGTCAGGTGCATGGCGGTATTGGCCAGGGCATCGGCCAGGCTCTGCTTGAGAACTGTGCCTATGATGAGAACGGCCAACTGCTCAGCGCCTCGTACATGGACTACGCCATGCCGCGCGCGGATGATGTGCCGTTTTATGGTGTTGACCATTCCAGCCAGACGCCCTGTACGCACAATCCGCTTGGAGTGAAGGGTTGTGGTGAAGCTGGTGCAATTGGCTCGCCACCTGCAGTGGTCAATGCGGTGCTGGATGCGTTGAACTCGGGCGGGAAGGCGGTGGATCACATCGACATGCCGATGAGCCCGGCTCGCGTCTGGTCGGCGATGAACAGCTGAGGTGTTGGGGTGCGAGGGGCCAGCCCCTCGCGCTCCCCGAGATATTTATAGCCAGATGAAGGGCGGATCCGCGCCTTTCGGAAAGGAAGACGAAATGTACAGTTTCGATTTTGAAAAACCCTCGACCATCGCCGATGCGGTTGCCGCGTTGGGGGCTGAGGATGCGCAGGCTTTGGGAGGCGGGCAGACACTGATCCCGACACTGAAGCAGAGACTTGCCGCGCCATCCAAGCTGGTGTCGATGAGTGGGATAGCCGAGATGCAGGGCGTTTGCGCTGAGGATGACGGGTCCGTCTCGATCGGTGGCGCGACAACGCATGCCACTGTGGAGCGTGACGCTGCCGCTACGTATCCAGCCCTGGCGGCGCTTGCCGGTCAGATCGGTGATCCTGCAGTGCGCAATCGGGGCACCATTGGTGGCTCTGTGGCCAACAATGATCCGGCAGCTTGCTATCCAGCGGGGGTTCTGGGGTCCGGGGCAACCATCGTGACAAATGCGCGTCAGATCGCTGCGGATGCGTTCTTTGAGGGCATGTTTACAACTGCGCTTGACGAAGGTGAAATCATCACCTCGATCCGTTTCCCCGTACCGCAGGCAGCGAGCTATCAAAAGTTCCTGCAGCCCGCGTCACGGTTTGCGTTGGTCGGCGTCTACCTGGCTCGTTTTGCGGATGGCGTGCGCGTTGCTGTGACGGGTGCAAGCGAAGATGGTGTCTTCCGTTGGTCCGAGGCCGAAGAAGCCCTGGACAAGGAATTCCGCCCAGATGCTTTGATGGGCCTTCGGATCAATCCGGCGAACATGATCGCCGATTTGCATGGCAGCAAAGAATACCGCGCGCACCTTGTATCGGTCATGACAAAGCGCGCAATTGAAGCCTGCATGTAAGCATTGTTGAAACGAGAGTCCGCTAAGCCCCGGTTCGCCCCGGGGCTTTTTTTGCGGAAACTCAAAGCTGGCGCGGGAACTTACGTAAAAAGTCAGGCCGCCCGTGACAGAGCGGCCTGACCAAACGATCTACAAATCGTGGGCTTACTCAGCAGCCTGTGTGCTTACAGTGCCGTGTTTGTCGCGCTGGCTGTCGCGGAACAATGCCTTGCCCAGCGAAACGCACATCAGACCCATCACCATTGTGAACGGCAGCGCGCCAATGATCATGGCATTGCGCAATGCATCCATCGGGTTGTTTTCACCCGCTGCCAGGATCAGCGCACCGATCACTGCCGTCAGGATCACGCCCCAGATAATGCGGTGCTTGACACCCGTTTCCTGGCTGCCACCGGACATAATGGTGTTCATCACCAAAATACCCGAGTCAGCAGACGTGACCAGAAAGGTCATGATCAGGATCACGCACATGACGTTCAGCATAGACAGCAAACCACCGTCGATCATGTAGGACAGCGTCACGAACAGCTTGTTGGTGTTCGATGCCCCGATGATCGCACCTTCAGCGGCGCCTGCCAGTTCCAAATCAATCGCAGTACCGCCCAATACGGTCATCCATGCAAAGCAGACCAGTGCCGGTGCGAACACGCAGCCCAGGATGAACTCACGGACAGTGCGACCTTTGGAGATACGCGCCAGGAACAGGCCCACAAAGGGCGAGAACGCGATCCACCAGGCCCAGTAGAAGGTAGTCCAACCAGCCTGCCAACCGAACTGACGGCCTTGCTCACCGGCTGCATAAGCTGCGGCCAAGGTCGCTTCGTCCAACTCGGCTGCTGCGCCTTCCAGCCCGCCCTTGAAGCCGTCAAAGCTACCCCAGGCGTTGGTTGCACCACCCATCAGGTCTGCTGCGTGAGCTTGCGCCTCGGCGGGTAGAGCCGCAGCAAATGCTTCGGCCGACAGGGGGCCGTAGGCATTAAAGCTAAGCGACAGGAAGTGAAGGATGTAGTCGATCATCGCTGAGCCATATGTGGTCATGGCAAAGACAAACGAACCGAATACGATAAATGTGCCCAGCAGGATTATCGACAGGACGAGGTTCAGGTTCGACAGGTATTTCACACCCCGGCCAACACCCGATACAGCCGAGATGATCGACAACGTCATGATGACGATCAGACCGGTGATCAGGCCAACTTTGCTGGGAGTCGGAACTTCTCCGCCCAAATCCATGACCCAGCCCATACCGGTGATGGCGTAGACGCCGTCAATAAACTGGCTGACCCCGTAACCGATAGTAACGGACACACCTAGGATCGTTGCAACAACGCCCAAAACATCGACCACATGGCCGAAAAAGCCGTTGACGAAACGACCAAACAGCGGTGTCAACGCCGAGCGGATCGTGAGCGGCATGTCGCGCGTGTATGCGTAGTAGGCCAGCGACAGACCAGTCACGACGTAGATCGCCCACGCATGGAAGCCATAGTGCAAGTAGGTGAAGCGGTAAGCCGATTGCAGGGCTTCAGGCGTGTTGCCTTCAACCGCTCCAGACACGACCACGGGGTTTGATCCCCAAAGGCCCAGCGGTTCTGCTGTGGCGAACACCATCAGGCCTACACCCAGACCGGCTCCAAACATCATGGAAAACCATGAGAAATTCGAGAATTCAGGTTTTTCTCCAGGAGTACCCATGACCCGGCGACCCGTTGCCGGAATGATGGCCACGATGGCAAGGAAGAAGAAAAACAGGCCTACAATTACGACATAGAAACTGTTGAAAACTTCGAGCAACTGTCCGTTCAGGCTGCCCAGCGTGCTATTCGCATTTGCGGGGAAAACCAGAGCCCACAAAACCAAGCCAACCATGATCGCCTTACTGATAAGGGCAATCGGGACGCTGTAGTTTTCATAGAAACCGGCATCCGCCGTTTCTATTTCAACGTCCGTAAAAGGTTCAGGTATCGACATGTTGGGTGCTCCTCCTTGCGTATGCCGTTTTGGATTATGTAACTGAGCAGGTTGATTTCCCGGGTCACTAAGCGAAACGCTCTGCTCCACAGGCCAGATCAACTGAGAACCTTGCACAGTTCAGATTTGAGCTACGGTCAATTGACCACGCTTGGCTGCATGGCTTACCGTTTATCTTCTCCCGGTTTTTTAACCACTTGCATACGCCCCTGGATTTTCCGGCATACGTTGAAGCCGCTTGACCAAAGCGCGCAAGCACAAATATTTTTGCGTTTTTCAACTTGGAATAAATATATGCTAGGTGAGGGTAGCTCAGTCAAAAAGGCGACACTTACACCTCAGTATACGACTAACACATTCGCTCATTTTAGTGTTAGCGACACCATCAAGCGCTGCAACGCGTCACTGAGGTTTTAGACAGTTGTTGTTGGGCTCTCAGTGGCGCCTGGTATTCCTTGAAGAGCATGAGAACACTTGGACACCGGGCCTTCTTGTTTTCGCGACATAGGTTTTCAGGGTGAAATTCCTGTTTAACCCCGCATGCACAGTTATTAATTGGTATTACAGGCCGCGCGCAATGAGGCGAGTACAGCGCTGGCATGGAAACGCCTGGTTCAGTCTGATCGGGCGCAGGCGCGTTTAGGCGCGACCCAAATCCGTTTCACGCCCTTGCGAGCAAGCATCCCAGCACGCCGCCTACAAAGCCTTGGATACTTCAACCAACGCGTGGTGAACTGAGATCGCATAGCTGCGCGGCGCGTACACCGAAAAGGCCATCCCAGCCTCATTGCAACGCAGCAAGCATCCCACGTGGTGAATGGCGGTACGACTGAAAGCCCCGGCGAGCATCTGTTCAACATCCAGGACGGTCAGGCGTTGTAACAGATCGACTACGCCTTGACCCGATACGTCCATCCGCACAAAGGCATCCGTCTGATCAGTGACCGAGGCGACACCTGCCAATTCATCCACGAGCCGACGGGCCAAGACCAACGGGCCGGAAAGCGCTTCTTCACACAGGTATTGATCAGCACCCAACCAATGCAAGCTTCTGTTTTCGCCTTGTTCGCTGCGCCCCGGCTTTGGAGCGACAACGGAACACACGGTCTCTAGCCTGGCTTTTAGCGCTTCTTCCTGACCCAAACGGGCAGAGATTGAAGCCAGGGCGATATCATCTCGTTCCTGAAGGGTAAGCGATCCAATCACATCTTTGCGGGGCTCAATGCCGCCTAAGGCAGTCTTGGCAACAAAATCACGCACGGAGCCTGTCTCCTTCAGGGTCAACGAAATGGGCACTGACAAGGGTTGCTTTGATGTTCGAATTGTCTACCGGGCTCACAACCTGAACAACTTCACCCAGACGTTGCGATCCGCGTTCCACAAAGGCAAGACCGATACTGCTGGACAAGTGTGGAGAGTATCCTGCTGAAGTGACATAGCCCTGATCGTTCTGCCGCAAATGCGGTGCACCCTCGGCAAAGACATGCGCCCCTGCCAACACAGTGTCAGAGTTCTCAACGGGTTGAATGCCAACCAGCGCCAGACCCTCGGGATCAACCAAAGCCGCGCGCGCGCTGAGCGGCGCGCCGATACTGTCTTTTTTGGTCGAAACCATGCGCCCCATACCCAGATTATGGGCGCTGATGGTTCCGTTCAGTTCATTCCCCGTGACATGGCCTTTTTCGATCCGCAATACGCCCAAGGCTTCCATCCCGTATGGGGTTACACCCAAGGGTTTGCCAAGTTCCATCAGATGCCGGATCAATGCGTCGCCGTACCGGGTGGGAACCGCCAGCTCAAACGCCAACTCGCCGGAAAACGAGATGCGGAACAGTCGGGCGGGGACACCGCCTGCAATGGTGATTTCTGCACAACCCATAAATGGGAATGCCTCATTGCTGATGTCAAATGTGTCATCAACAACTTGCTGCAACAGCTCTCGAGATTTCGGGCCCGCCACGGCAAACTGAGCCCAGGCGTCTGTGGTCGAGATCAGCTGCACGTCCATGTCCGGGAACAGGCATTGATGCACAAATTCCATATGGCGATAAACACCAACGGCATTGGCCGTCGTCGTAGTCACCACAAAATGGTCCTCGGCCAAACGCGCGGCGGTACCGTCATCCATAACAAGACCATCTTCGCGTAACATCAGCCCATATCGGGTCTTGCCCACGGGCAGCTTGGCAAACCCGTTGCAATAGACCTTGTTCAGAAACGCCGCTGCATCGGTGCCCTGTACGTCGATTTTACCCAGCGTGGTCACGTCACAAACACCGACGCCGCTGCGCACGGCCAGAACCTCGCGGTCTACCGATTGACGCCAATGGGTTTCACCGGACTGCGGGAACCATTGTGCGCGCAGCCAGGGGCCAACTTCGACAAACACCGCGCCCTGTTCTTCAGCCCATTGGTGGCTGGGCGTCAGACGGGTGGGCCTGAATTCCTTGCCGACCGAGCGCCCGGCCCAAGCTCCCAGCGACACCGGAGAATACGGCGGGCGGAATATGGTAGTACCGGTTTCTGGAATACTCTTGCCGGTGATCTCGGCCATCACGGCCAAAGCACCCACATTAGCCGTCTTGCCCTGATCGGTCGCCATTCCAAGCGTGGTGTACCGTTTCAGGTGTTCAACGCTGCGAAACCCTTCCTGTTCGGCAATTCTAACGTCCTTAACAGTCACGTCGTTCTGGAAATCCAGCCAGGCGCGGCCTTTGCCAGGCACATGCCATAGCGGCGTGATCCGAACCGCCTCGTCATTGCTCTTTGGCAGATCGATTGCGCTGGCTTTAAGCCCCAGCCCCTCCAGCGCCGTAAGCGCTGCGTTGCAGCCCGAAACTAACGCGCCAGCTGTGGTAAGATCACCGGCTGCTGCCCCTGCCACGTTCATGCCCTGTGGCAGATCAGCAGAAGGCACGAAAGCCGCAAGTTCCTCGGACCATTGGGGACGACCGCGCTGGTGGCATGTCAGCTGTACATTTGGGTTCCACCCGCCCGAGACGCCCAATCCACTTACTTCAATCGGCCGGGTTTTACCATCAGACAGCTGCACGGTGATCATTTTCAGGCCCAGTCGGCCCTGCGTATCCGTGACCTGTGCACCCGCCAGCAACTCGCATTCTGCAATGCGCGTGACATCGCGACGGGGATCAATCACGGCGACAACCTTAACACCGGCGCGGATCAGGTCTTGCGCAACAAAGTGGCCTTCGTCGTTATTTGTGAAGATTGCAACGCGCTGACCCGGCGTCACTGCCCAGCGGTTTGCGTATTCACGCATCGCGCCTGCCAGCATAATGCCCGGACGATCGTTATTCGCAAACGCGATGGGCCGCTCGGTCGCACCGGCGCACAGCACCGACCTTTTTGAGTAGATCCGCCACAGGATCTGACGCGGCTTGCCCACCTCGGGCGTAGCAAGGTGATCCGACACGCGCTCGAGCGCGCCAAAGATGCCATGGTCATACACACCAAACACGGTGGTACGCGTCAGCAGGCGGACATTGTCCATCGACGCCAGCTCGCCCAGAACCTGCGCGACCCAATCGGAATTCGAAACATCCTCGAACCTGTCGCTATCGGCTAGCAAGCGACCGCCCATCTGACTGTCTTCATCAGCCAGAATGACCCTTGCTCCAGCACGAGCCGCCGTCAAAGCGGCGATCAAGCCCGAAGGTCCCGCCCCGATCACCAGCACGTCACAATGCAGATACCCTTTATCGTAAATATCCGGGTCATCCTTTTGCGACAGGCTGCCCAGACCAGCGGCCCGGCGGATCATCGGTTCGTAGAGCTTTTCCCAGAACGCTTTGGGCCACATGAACGTTTTGTAGTAGAACCCCGCCGTCAGAAAAGGAGACAACCGGTCATTGATAGAGAGTACGTCAAACGCCAAAGAGGGCCAACGGTTTTGCGAGCGCGCCTCAAGCCCGTCAAACAACTCAACGGTCGTTGCCCGCGTATTGGGTTCCTGTCGGTCGCCCGTGCGCAATTCGACCAGCGCGTTGGGTTCTTCAGAACCCGACGCCAGAACACCCCGCGGTCGGTGATATTTGAAAGATCGGCCAACCAACCGCACATCATTGGCCAAAAGGGCCGAGGCAAGCGTGTCGCCCTGATACCCTTCGTATGACTTCCCATCGAAGGTAAAACACAGCTTTTTCGAGCGGTCGACCAAGCCCCCTTGCAAGCGATTTTTCTGAGTCATTTCCCGCGCCCCATCTTGCGGGCAACATCCCGCGCCAGTTCCGTTGCCAGAATTTCATGCGTCATTGTATTGCGGGTAACCACCAGCCAGGACCGGTCCCCCTGCTCATGAAACCAAAGCTCGCGATGCGTCCCCGCAGGGTTGTCTCGCAAGTAGACATAGTCGTGAAATTCGTCTTGCGCCGTTTCTGACTGCCAATCTGGCCGTTCGATCAACGCGGCATCGCCCAGATAGGTGAACTCGGATGCATCACGCGGGCCAAGCAGTGGGTGATTAATGATCATGTCCTGGCTTCCTCAGTGCAGATTCGGTTGCGCGCCCGCGCCTCTTTCGTCGATCATTCGACCCGTTCTGAAGCGGTCGAGACGATACGCGGTGGCGACTTCATGCGGGCGATCTGTGGCCATCAAATGCGCAAAGCAAAAGCCCGAGGCCGGCGTTGCCTTGAAGCCGCCATAGCACCAACCGCCGTTGAAATAGAGACCGTCTACACCGGTGTGGTCAATAAACGGCGACCCGTCCATCGACATGTCCATCACTCCGCCCCACATGCGCAGCAGGCGTGTTCGGCCGATCATCGGCATAAGGGACATACCCCCTTCAACGACATCTTCGACCACCGGCAGGTTGCCGCGTTGTGCATAGGTGTTGTAGCCATCGATATCGCCACCAAACACCAACCCCCCTTTGTCAGACTGGCTGATATAGAAATGCCCGGCCCCATAGGTGATCACACCGTCCAAAACTGGTTTCAGCCCCTCGGACACAAAGGCCTGCAGCACATGGCTTTCGATCGGCAGACGCAGTCCCGCATGGGCCATCACCCGGCCGGACGAACCCGCAACTGCAACGCCCACTTTCTTGGCGCCGATGTAACCCCGCGTGGTTTCAACACCCAGAACCTTGCCGTTCTCGATGCGAAATCCAGTGACCTCGCAGTTCTGAATAATATCGACACTGCGTTGGTCCGCTGCACGGGCATAGCCCCAGGCCACTCCGTCATGCCGCGCTGTACCACCGCGGCGGTGCAGCAGTCCGCCGAGGATCGGGAAACGTGCATCATCAAAATTCAGGAACGGATACATCGCACGCACACCGTCGGTGTCCAGCAATTCGGCCCCCGAGTCGGTGAACATCATCGCATTGCCCCGACGGCGATACGCATCGCGCTGTGAATCCGTGTGGCACAGGTTCAGAATGCCACGCTGACTGACCATCGCGTTGTAGTTAAGGTCCTGCTCAAGGTTCTCCCAGAGTTTCAGCGACAACTCATAGAACGGCTGATTGCCGTCCAGCAAGTAATTGGCTCGAATGATCGTGGTATTCCGGCCCACATTGCCACCACCGATCCAGCCCTTCTCCAACACTGCAACGCGGGCTGCATTATGTTCCTTCGCCAAATAGTAAGCCGTTGCCAGACCGTGACCGCCGCCACCGATGACGATAAAATCATAGTCCGATTGCGGCTCGGGATCCCGCCACGCGGGGCCCCAGCCCCTGTGTCCGTTCAGAACCTGTCGCAAAATAGCGAGCGCCGAATACCGCATGTGGAAGTGTTCCTAACTTTCTGTGCACCAACGCATCGTGACGCACTCCAATCGCCTCTGTCAGTGCATATTCCGTCATGCACTTTAACAACAGCGACAAATTTAGGATGTTCAGGGAACGTTCGCCGCAGAAATTAAAACGCAAGTCCTTCTTTTCGCCAAATAGTTCATTAGCTCAAAGAAAGAAGCAGAAGAGCTGGTGTCTTAGCACCACCTGACGCCCGGAAAGCCCTGCGCTTCACGCCCCGGACTTTTGCACATTCGCCGCAAAGCAATATCCGATACCGTGAACCGTCTTGATATATGTGGGGTCGGTCGGGTCGGGCTCGATCTTCTTGCGAAGACGCAAAACATGAACGTCTATTGTTCGGTCGCCTACGACAGTGTCCCGGCCCCGCGCCTTGTCCAGCAACTGATCACGGGAAAACACAATATGCGGGCTTAGGACAAACGCCTGCAAAACATCAAATTCCGTTGTGGTCAAAGGCGTTTGCTGACCACTGTCTTTGGATGTCAACGTCCGTTCATAAGGGTTCAGAACCCAGTCGCCGAACATGATCAGTGGAGACCCAGACCCATTTGCAGAGCTCACGTCCTCGTCCCCGCGGCTTCGACGCAACACAGTCCGGATGCGTGCCAGCACTTCACGCGCTTCGAAGGGCTTGGTGATATAATCGTCAGCACCAAATTCCAATCCTACAACGCGGTCAAAAATGTCGTCGCGGCCCGACAAAACGATGATCGGAATATTCGATTCGACCCGTAACTGGCGGGTAATGTCAAAACCACTGCGTCCCGGCAGGCCAATGTCCAACAGGATCAAATCCACGCCACCTTGCGCCAGGATCGCATCCATCGCATCGCCGTCCGCCGCACAGGTGACCTGACAACCCTGCTTCTCCAGATACCTCTGCAAGAACGAGGTGATCTGGGGATCATCATCAACTACAAGAATATGTTCTTTGACCATAATGGCTTTCTAGCGTTTTTTACAGGCTGGCGCTGATCCGTTGTACCGGCGGCCACCTGGGTCGTGCAAGCCGCGAACGGTAACAGAATTCCTCGCAACAAACGGCATCAGAACCGCAAAAAATGCAGCCCCTGCCCCTCGGGCATGGCTTCGATCTCTGCCGGAATTATGGCTAAACCGTCGGCTTGCGCCAACAGTGCGACGCGCCCGCTGTAGGATGGGGCCATTAACCGAAGGCGGGGCGCACCTTCTACGGACACGCCTTCGATCTGGACCGGGCGATACTCCTGACGACCCGCGCGGCGCTGAAGCGGCTCGGCCAGAACCGCCTGCTCTGGCATTTGAGGCGTGCGATGCAGCCCGGCCCGCCGCGCCATCATCTGCGATCCAATGATCTGCCAGGTCACATAGGCAGACACCGGGTTACCCGGCAGCCCGATATATAAAGCACCCTCTCGCCGTCCGAACATGATCGGTTTTCCGGGTTTCATCGCAACCTTCATCACATCAGTCTGGCCGCCTATTTCCGCGAATAGGCGTGGCATATGATCTTCATCCCCGACAGATACACCACCCGTGGTAATAATCAGATCAGAGGTTTCACAGGCTTCACGCAAGACCTGTTCCAGCAAGACCGGGTTGTCTTCAACCGGGCCCTTGTCGGTCAGCTCGATCCACGGCTTGTCCAACAATGCCAACAGCATATAGCGGTTCGAATTGTAAATCTGGCCGGGGCCCAATTCTTCGCCCGGCTGCTTCAACTCGCTTCCTGTCGAGAAGATTGTAACTTTCAGTTTGCGGACCACTTTCACCGCTCCGTACCCGGCCGAGGCCAAAGCGGCTGCTTCACGCGCCGTGATCTCGCATCCCCGGCGCAAGATCGGGGCACCTGCTTTCAGGTCCTCGCCCACGCGGCGGATATGCTGCCCTGGTTTCGGGCGGCGGGTGAACCGGATGCCGGTTTCGGTCGTCTCGCAGTCCTCCTGCATCAGCACCGCGTCGAAATCATCAGGAACCGGAGCACCAGTGAAGATGCGCAGTGCACTGCCTGCCGGGGCCGAATGCGCGCCGCTGTCGCCAGCTGCAATACGTCCAGCGACGGGCAAATCGAACAGTGGGCCATCGCTCAGATCCTGAGTCCGAACCGCATAGCCGTCCATCGCCGAATTATCAAAGGCTGGCATGTCGACCTTGCTGACACAGTCCTCTGCCAGAACCCGTCCAATCGCTTGAATCAACGGCAATGTTTCCGTGTCGGTCAACGGATCAGAAACGGCCAAACCGCGGTTCTGTGCCTGATCGACAGATAGGTACATGTGAGCGTGGCGGTCACAGGCGCATCCATCAGCCATTTTTGTTCTCCAATTGTTCGAACAGCGCTTCAAATCCAGCCTGCTCAGCCTCGCCGAGTTTGGGCAGATAGGCGCGCGCTTCTTCCAGGTTCGAGTTGGGATCGCCGACAACCAGCAGCATGACCATGCCATGGCGGCCATGCACGCGGCAGCGGATGCCATACACACCCTCTTTCTCGAAGGTCAAGTCCATCTCGGGCTTGCCTCTGATCTCGAAACTACGGGCTCTGACGGGGATCATTCGGATAATCGACGTTACCGTGTGACGCCCAGTAGACCCTTTGAAACGCACGGTTGCCCCAGCGGGGACACGCAACAGGTTCGGTTCAAACCGAAAGGTATGCGCCGGGGTATCGGCGTTCAAATCGATGATCTGATGCACAACGGCAACCTCGGGAACATCCGAGGCCTTCGCGACAGGAGCAAATGCCAATACCCCTGCCAAAATCGCTGCACATGGTTTCAGCGAAAATACCATCTGTCCCTCCGGGTTCAGGCCGCCCGTGAAGGTTCCCCCAACAAATCGGCCAGCGCGCTTATCATTACCGGCCATTCGGCGCGGTGGTCTTCGTCGCGCAACTCGGTCAGCAATTGGCGACCAATGGACATCACTGCAGGGGCGTCGTCTTTGACATAGGTCAGGATTCGTTGCTCGGGGTTGGCCAGAAGGAACGGCACAATAGCAGCGCCTGCCTGATCCGGAGCAGTTACCGACAAAAGACGCATCGCTGCTTGCCGCACCGGGGCCGAAATGTCATCCAGCAGGCTACGCGCCACGTCGGGGGTGCCATCCCATTGGGTCAGGACGTGCATGGCATCGATGCGAAAGGCGGTGTCTCCGGTTTTTACCATCGCCCGCAACTTACCTCTCAGCGCGTCTTGCGGTGGCAGATCGGCCTTTTGCAGCAATTTCAATGCTTGCAGCGAAAGTGTTGAATCTGTGTGCGAAAGCCCCTGAGTGATCAGATCGATCAGTTGCGCTTCGCCCAGCTCTAGCCCGTTGCGCACAATTGAAACGCCAAGCGCTGCAAAGGCTTGTTGTGCTATATCGCTTTCGGGGTCCTTGGCGATCTGAGCAAGCATGATCTGCATCCCGCGAATTTCGCCCAACAGGCGGATGGCGGACATGCGGGTCTCTCTGTCCAGCGCTTCGGCGTCGTCGTCCAGCGCGACGCGACGGCGCTTGGGATGACGGGTTGCCTTGGCCAACAGCGCCTGCTCGCGCGGTGTCAGGGGTTGAACCGTGTCTTCCTCGGCCTCTTGTGTCATCTCAGCGGCGATAGCGTCATGGCCGAGGATTGCACCGAGGCTTGATGTTGGACCATTCTCGCCCCCTTCTGAGACGTCCAGCCCAGCATCTTCCAGCGCGGCGATATCGTTCTGCGGGGCGTCTTCCTCGGTCTCCTCTTTTTCCGAGGCCACTGGCATCGGGGCCAACGCAAAGGACAGCAGCAACTCTCGGCCCTGTTGTTGGTTCACATGCGGGCGATCCACATCAGTAACAATCAAGGCAAGTGACGCCACAGCCTTGAGCCGAACGGACCGGAAGGGTGAGCGACATGCACGCTGCAACCATTCAGCCGCTTCGCGCAGGGGAGAAGTTGCAAGAGCATCTACGATAGCCCATTGCAGGCGCTCAGCCTTGAGGTCATCGCTTTCAACAGAAAAAAGCGCATTCAGGCGATCCGCCACCAAAGTCGGCGCCAAAGCTGACAACAGGCCCAACGCCTGCGCCGATACCTCGGGCTGTTGACCGGTGGCAAGGAAGTCCAGCACTTGCCAGCGCAAGTCTTCCTGATCCGCGATAGGCTGGCTACGATCCAGTCGATCGATCAGCGCCATTTGAACCTTGGCGCCGGGGTCACGCATCATACGGTCCAGCAGTTCGGGTTCTGAAAAACCGGACTGATTGAGCGCGGCAATCCGAATTTCT
Organism: Ruegeria sp. HKCCA5763; assembly: GCF_013034545.1. Taxonomy (NCBI): domain Bacteria; kingdom Pseudomonadati; phylum Pseudomonadota; class Alphaproteobacteria; order Rhodobacterales; family Roseobacteraceae; genus Ruegeria; species Ruegeria sp. HKCCA5763. The sequence goes on along the minus strand of NZ_WQGF01000006.1, from coordinate 96,416 downwards.
TCCACTGAGTCCGTCAATGCTTGCTCGACCAAAACCGGATCGTTGGGCATCAGTGCCTCATGGGCAATCAAACGAACAGCTCCATCCTTATCATTCAAAGCCTTGCGCAGAAGACCTTCGGCTTCGGCACCACCAATCGTTGCCAGGGTACGTAGGGCGCGGTGGCGCAGGCGGCGGTTTGAAGACTGTGTGAAAACGCCCAGAGTTGGCACGGCTGGTACGCCAATCCGTCCCAAAGCCTCGCAGGCAACATCGCCCAACTCCTGCCCGTCTTCGTCCATCAAAGCAATGACAATGGGCTCAATCGCAGTCGCATCCGCCATCTGCCCCAGCGCCCTGATCGCAGCGATCTGGGTGTCGAGCCAGTCATCCCATTCGTCCTGGTGCAACTCGTCTTCATCCCATGTAATCTCATCCCCGCGTCCGGTGACGAGGGTGCGCAGGTAAGGCGCGGCATCTTCGGCCTTAAGCTCGGCCAGGGCCGTCACGCAGGCCAGTTTGACCTCGCCACAGGGATCGTGAATCAGATTCTCAAGTAGCTGCGGGGCTGCTTCTTTCACACCCAATGCCCCCAGAGCTTGGGCGGCATCCTGCCGGACGTCCTCATCGTCGTCCAGCAGCGCTTCGATCAGGGCCGGGCTGTTGCTGGCGCCTATGGTGGTCAGGGCCTGAATCGCTCGCAGACGAATGACGTCATATTCGGATTTTGCATATTCGGAAAACAGGCCGGTGGCCTCATCTCGCAGGGCGGTATTGGTCTGAATGTTCATATCAAGCTGCCATGTTTGTGTTGGGAGGGTTGGGAAGTGGAAGGCAGGTTTCCCAACCGATACCTGCCTTCCAGGTGGTCCCTTCTGCAGTGGGACCGAACCAGAGGGGCGGCATGGCGTCCGCCCCCCGGCATGCTTTCATCAGGCGATATCGCGCGGCGCAAAGGACATCGTGCGGAACGAGGTCTTGTAGGGGCTCGGCCCCAGTTTGCGCAGCTTGGCAACGCCCATCTTGTAATTGTAGTTGCCGCTGATCCAGTCGACGATCCGGCCCTCAAGCGCGTTCGCAGGCTGCTGCATGTGCAGGAAGTCCATGTAGACCACGCTTTTCTTGATGGCGGGCGTGACCATGGCCACGGCGGTGATCGCCGCTTTGGTCAACTCGATATGCCCGTTCTCCATTAGTTTCGAGAACTGAAAGTCATCGCCCTCCACACCCAGCAGCGTGTGTTTGTTGCCCGGAACGCGTTCCGAATACACCATCACATAGTCGCCGCTTTCGATGCCGCGTTCAGCCGCATCGTCGGGATGGATTTCGACCCAGTTTTCCGGCCAGCGCTGCACGATATACGGGCGGCGACGGTCGTCGAAGCCGGACTGCCAGCGTTCGTTAATACGACCCGAAGTGGCCCAAAGCTCGCCTTCGTCCTTGTTGGGTTTCAGCCATTCCCAATAATCCGAGAACAGGCCCCACGGCGATTTCTGAATGTTGCACTTGCCGGTTTGGCTGTTGAAATGCGTCAGCTTCTTGTTGAACACATCCGCGCCGGCTGCACCGGTATCGGGCAGCGTGCGGGTTGTGTCGTGCAGACGCTTGGTTTCAATCAGCGTTACGCCATCGGCATCCAGCATGACCGGGCATTGCACACCATCAGTGCCAAACTCACGGACCTTCTGGTGCAGGCTTTTGCCCTCTTTCTTGGCCAAACGATAGACAGCGTGGAAGTCCTTGCGCGACCCGCGGGTAAAGCGCACGGCTTCTTCGGCGACTTCGTTCGAGCTCTGCCAGTCGAACCCGTCAAAACCCATCCGCTGTGCCAGTTGCGCGATGATCCACCAGTCGGGTTTTGCCGCACCGGGAGCATCATAGAACTTCTGATAGAGACGCAGACGGCGTTCACCATTGGCGCGCAAGAAGTCCTCTTCACCCCAGGTCGCTGCGGGGAACACGATGTCGGCGTAGCGGTTGCCGATCGGGTCCTGCAGATAGATGTCCTGGTTGATCACCACCATGCCACCGCTGTCGGCGCGGGCCTTCAACGTGTCGATCATCTCTTGCTTGTCGAAAGAGGCGATCTGGTGCGGGTTGCGAACGGTTAGTTCCTCGAACTTGTCGGCCAGCTGTTGGCTGCCGCACATGGCCTGGATCCATGTGGTGCCGATCACGTGGGCCATACGGGTATGACCTGCGATCAGGTACCGGTCGGTATCCATGGCGCGGCGACGGCGACCCGGCAGCTTCTCGGGCGATTTGTTGCGCGGATATTTCCCGCCCTTCACGCCGCCACGCTGGTGTCCACCGGCCCGGCCAATGACCTGACCCGGACGACCACCACAGCCACAGATGATGCCTAGCGCGGAAATCGCCTGTGTGTTGCCGGTGTTGTTGGACCAGTAGAACCCTTTCTCGATCATGACCGAGGTTTTGGGCCGCGTGCCATCCGCCTTGGGTTTGGCAAGCCATTCGGCGGCAGTATAGATTTTCTGCACATCGATTTCGGCCATGGCGGCTGCGTTCTCGGGCGAGAACTCGTCTTGCGACAGCAGCCACTCTTTCCAGTCTTCAAAGCCTTTGGTCTGGAACTTGCCCCAGGTCGTGCGCCACTGCCATGGCGTGTTCCGGGTGCCCTGACCAAAGCCGGAGGAGCTTTCCCATTTGTTGTTGACCCATTTCTTGATCCAGTCGCTGTCTTCCCAGCCATTTTCCACGATGACGCGGGCGATGGCGTTGACGACCAGCAAGTCGGTACCGGGCAGAACATCGATATGCAGACCACCCATCTTGACTGCATGGGCCACACCGGCCGAGCTACGCGGGATCAGATAGATCTCTTTCTGGCCGTTCTGCATCCCCTTCATCATCCACTGGGTATAGAGGATAGTCTTGGTCTCATATGGATCAGTGCCGCAGACCAGCAGGGTTTCCGCGTCACGCCAGTCCTCATAGGAGGGGCCAAAGTTGTCAAAGCCCGCATCCCTGAAACCGGGGGTCGAGGTCACATCGGACGGCGTGTCGTGGAAAGTGAAGTTGGCGGTGTTGATATGGCGCAGCGCGTATTTCGAGATCGCATAGGTGTTCTCGATATACTGATAGCTGAAGGTTTTCACGCCATAAGCGTTGGTGCCGTGCTTGGCGATGACGTGGTTGCCCACCTCGGCCGCCACATCCAGCGCCAGATCCCACGGAACTGGCATCAATGTGCCGTAGATCCGCATCAGCGGTGTCTTCAGACGGTCGCGTGTCGGTGTCTGCGGGTTATAGCATTTCTGCGCGATACACCCGCCCCGCAAGGAACTGTCGCCGTCAGTGTTGACGTATTGCGTGTCCTTGTCAGGAATGATCACCACATGGTGCGGCTGGCCTTTGTGCAGCACGATATTGTGCTGGTTCGGCGCGACCCAGGCACCCAGAGGTGCAACAGGGAAATCCTCGCCAAACGCGTTTTCGTCCGCAGTTGGGCCACCGGGTTTGGCCGTCACGGGCCAGCGGTAGACTTTGTAACCACAGGCCACGATGCAGTAATCACAGGCGGTCGAGATGACCTCGGCGCCTTTGGGCGGCAGCGGGACGTTTGTTTCGGGTACGTAATACGGGGTTGCCATGATACCGTCTCCCCTTATGCAATCAGGTTGTCGTAACGGCCATAGATCAGGCCGAACATGCCAACGGCGTAGATGTCATCACCGTCCAGTTCCAAAAGAACCTGCGGTAAAGACTGGTAGGCTTGCCCCGAAACGAGGATGCCGTGCCGTGTCACGTCATAGGTGGACAGGTGCAGCGGGCACGGGCCCAGCACCTTATGTTCGGGCTTGTAGCTGTCATACATCGACCCGCCCTGGTGGGTGCAGGTGAGGTTGAAGGCCACAACGTCCTTTTGCGGACCGATGCCACCGCCGCTTTCCACGCCGGTCTTGACCAGGATCGAGTCCGAATAATCGCCCTCATCCGGGTAGTAAAACTCGACCGGCTCATCCTGTTTCAGTTCGGACAGTTTGCCGATCAGCTTGCGCGGATAGGTGGATACAAGGGCGGGAACCTGTTCGGCCTGGCCGTGACGGGTGGGCATGGCCACCATCACGGCAAAGGTCGTGGCACCCGAGGCGAACAGGAACTGGCGGCGGTTCACGGTGCAGGCCTTTTTGGCCTCACCCGAACAGCTGCATCCGGTTGCGTTATGATCTTTCATGACGCTTACTCCTCTGCTGCCGCGGGAAGCGGCTGGTAATCCGGCAGATCAGGTTCTTCGACCAGAATCTCGTCACCGGACAGGGATTTCAGGAAGGCCACCAGATCCGCTTTTTCCTGATCGTTCAGGCCAAGCGGCTGGATCAGATCGGATTTGGTTGCTGCGAATTCATTTTCGCCGCCGCCCTGATTGTAGAACTCGACCACATCCTCGAGCGTCTCCAACATGCCGTTATGCATGTAGGGTTCGGTGTAGAGGGTGTAGCGCAGGGATGGTGTACGGAACTTGCCCAGATCGGCCTTTTCCTTGGTGCGGAAATAGAAGCCGGGGTCGTCTTTGGTGTGACGATAGAAATCCTCGGTCGAGCCTTTGGCATAGAGCTCATACCGGAAGGTCACTTGTGCCAGACCATCATCTTCCCAGCCGCTATAGGGCGGCACGCCGGTGTTGTAGTATTTCTCATCCGACAGCAGCGCGCCGTTGTGGCATTCGGAACATTGCGCCTTGCCGGTAAACAGCTCAAGCCCGCGTTTCTGTTCCTCGGTCAGCGCCGCATCATCCCCGCGCAGATAGTTGTCGAAGGGCGTGTCGGTCTGAACAATGGTCCGCTCAAACGCGGCGATGGCCCGCCATGCGTTGCTGATGCGCGGCCATTGATCACCGAAGACATCGTTAAAGCGTTCGACATATTCGGGAACAAAGGCCAGACGCGCCTCCATCATGTCGGCCTCGCCGTTGCCTGCTACCGCACCGCCTGCGGCGGATTTGGCCTGGCTTTCAAGGCTTTTGCTTGAGCCCGCCCAGAACAGTTTGCCGTAATAGGCCGAGTTCACGATGGTCTGGCTGTTGCGCCAGTGGGTCGTGCCCGGATAGCCGAACGAGATCGGGGCTTCGACATCCCAGCCCACATCCGGCAGATGGCAGGACGAACACGGGGTCGATGGGTTACCGCCCAGACGGGGATCGAAAAACAGCATCTTGCCCAGTTCGATCTTGGCCTCGGTCTGGGGGTTGTCCAACGGGATTGGGGGCTCACCCAATGCCACAAGCGGCGCATCAGGGTCGGGGTCTGCCCCACCGATGCCGGCCTCAATCTCCATGCTGGTTTCCGCGATAGCCTGCGAACCAAGGACCGCAAACAGGGCAGCGGTGGCGATTGTGCCTGAAAGGTAAGACTTAAGGTCTTTCATGGGTCCACTCCTCAGTTTGTTGCGTCTTGCCAGTTTTCGATCGGCGCATAGTCCGTATCGATCTCTTCGGCGACGAAGTCGGGGCCGGTCAGCGGATCGCCGGACAGTGCCTTGAGGAAGGCCACCAGCTGTGCTTGCTCGGTCTCGTTCAGGTTCAGCGGTTTGATGCGCGGATCCTTGTTTTCGTCGTCACCACCACCTGCGTTGTAGAAGGCCACCACATCTTCAAGCGTCGCGATCGAGCCGTTATGCATATACGGAGCTGTATAGGTCAGCTCGCGGAGCGTGGGTGTCATGAAGGTGCCGAACGTGTCGGCGGTGTGGGTACGGATATACGCACCAGGATCGGCGCGCAGGTTCATGTAGTTCTCGACGCCGAGGAACTTCATCATGGTCACGAAAGTGATGTGACGTTCCGGAGTTGCCCAGATATCGGGATTGTCGCCAACGCCGATATTGTGCGGCAGGTCATCGGTGAAGCGCTCGCCCGAGTGGCACGAATTACAGCCGCTCGCGTTGAACAACTCGTACCCCGCTTTGGCCTCATCCGACATCTCACCGGTGTCGAAGGGTGCCCCGCGCGAGATCAGCGTTTTTAAATATTCCGGAATCGCATTGCGGACACCGCCGTTCGAAGGCTCGCCAAAGCCGGCGGCTTCGAACATCTCGACATAGACGGGGTCCTGCTTGATGCGTTCTTGCATCAGACGCATGTCCATATTCATCGAGTATGTCTCGGTGATGCTTTCGCGGGTCACGTCGTTGAGGTTGGTGCCTATGCGCCCGTCATGGAACCACGCTGCCCGCTTGGCGCTGTTGATCAGCGTGGGAACATTGCGGAAATGCAAGCTGCCGGAATAGGCATCCGACAGGGCCTGCCCGTCGGTAAACCCGTTTTCCGGCTGGTGGCAGCTGGCGCAAGACAGCTCGGTGTCGCCGGACAGGCGCGGATCAAAAAACAAACGTTTGCCAAGGGCCGCCTTGGCGGGGTCGAACTCTATGGCTTCTACCGGTCCCGGCTCATCCGCCAGGGCCTGGTGAACCGGGAACGCGACGCTCATCGTCAGCAGCGAAGCTGTCGAAAGCGCCGAGAACCATGTTCTGGCTTTGGTCATCATCTAAAAGCCCCTTTATCGCTAATCCGATCTCTCCGGGTGATTGGGGATCGGTATGGCGAACACTAAGGGTCAGTTGTTTCGTGAGAATTTGACCTTTGTTAAGTTTTAAGAAGAGATGTTAAATAATGTTACAAACTCAGGTCATCTGAGACCGGATAATTCGGGCAAGTGACTGAATTTCAAGCGGCTTTTGAACCATGATTGGGGAAGCCCCGGCAACGGACACCTCGGCATCATCGAAATAGCTGCTGATCAGAATAGCAGGCAAGTCTGACCGGATTGCGCGCACGGATTCGATCAGGTCCGTCCCCCGCAGGCCGGGCATCATCAGGTCGCTGATCAGGATGTCATAGCTTTCCGGAGCTTCACGAAACGCCTCGCGCGCTTTCAACGGATCGGAATAAGCTTCGACACGATATCCGTATCGCGTCAGCAGCCGCCGCGTCACGTAAAGGATGTTCTCGTCATCGTCGACCAACAGGACATGTTCGTCCCCTGCCACTGCTTCGACCTCAGCCTGATCTTCGGGGCTGAGCGCGGGCATCAACGGATAGAACAAGCTGAAACATGTGCCCTTGCCCGGTTCTGAATGCAGTTCGACACGACCATGACATTCCTCGACGCTGTTGTGCACGATGGTCAGACCCAGACCTGTGCCTTTGCCGACGGGTTTTGTGGAAAAGAAAGGTTGGAACACTTGTTGCTGCAAATCCTCAGCAATGCCAGGGCCGGTATCGCTGACGTCTAAACGGATCACCCCAATAGCGCCGTCCGGCAAATCGTCCAACGCACCCTTGTCGACCAGGCCGATACGCAACGCAACCTCACCTGGCTGATCGCCCATAGCCTCAAACGCATTGTGACACAGGTTCAGAAGGGTCTGAAAGAACAGTGTGCCATCAAAATCGGAAAAGGCAGTTTCGACCTCGATATCAAAGCGCGTCTGAACGCTAGGCGGGGCAGATACCCGGATCAGATCCAGCGCTTCTTGCGTGGCTTTGACCATATCGCCGCGACGGGGGTTGCGCGGTCTTTGTCGGGCGAAGGTCAGCATCTTGCGAACCAATGCCTGAGCCCGGCGCGCAGCGATGCGAATATGGTTGACCGAGGTCTGGATGTCGTCAATCCCTTCCGCATCCAGTTCGATCAAATCGGCGTTTCCAGTGATACTCATCAACACGTTGTTGAAATCATGCGCGACCGAGCCTGCCAGAATACCCACAGCTTCCATCTTCTGCACTTGGGCAAATTGCTCATGCGTGCGCCGGGTTTCGGTAATGTCTTCGCCAATCCCGATATAGTGCGTGACTTTGCCGTTCTGATCGACCAGCGGGAAAATCGCAGTTGAAACCCAATAATGGCTGCCATCCTTGCTGAGATTCCGAAACACGCCATACCAGCTTTTACCACGTTGCAATTTCTGCCTTAGATCGGCGTAAACCCCCTGTCCCGAATGTCCCGATTGCAGCATTCTGGGCGTGTGCCCATAGACCTCATCCGCCTCATATCCGCTGAGGTCAAAGAACTTGCGATTGGCATATTCTATCTTCAGCTCGGTGTCTGTGATGATGATCGAAGCCGGACTTTGTTCGACAGCCCGCGCAAGCTTGCGCTCGGCCAGTTCCACTTGCTCGCGCAGTTCCAACTCAGCCTTCAAACGACGATTGGTCCGCAGGATGTTTGAGATCAGCAACGTGGTCAGGATGGCAATAACCCCAACCACCGCTATTAAACCGACCAGCAGAACCGAGAAGCGGCGCACCAGCTGTTCCCCTTCAGAGAACGCCTGAACCATGTCCGACAAGCTTTGATCGCGCTCGGTGATCCACAGTGCCTCCAGCGTAGAAAGCGCCGCAAGCGCGTCACTGTCGTCGACCCGCACCAAAGCATCTATTTCTTCGGCACGCAGGCCGGCTGCTATGCCCGCCTCAATCTTGGGAATATTCCCGATATATTCCAGCGCCACCCGTTCGATGCGTTGCAATGCATCCAATTCAGTCTGCGACGGCGCGGCGTTGCGGTAGGTTTCGATGGTTGTCAGAAGGTTCTGCGACTGGGATTTTAAGGTCGGCGAGTATTCTGCGTCGTGCCGCAGGACGTAGTTTTTGAAGTTGTGAATCAACCCGCCATAGCCGAAATATCCCCGGATTTCCGATATCCAATAGCCGCGAGGGGTGGTCTCGACTGAATAGCCCTGCCAGACCTTTCGCATTTCACCGATCCGGTCTGTCGTTTCGCGCGACATGTACAGGAACACCGACAGGATGAAGACCAACGCGACCCCCATGGCGATGGCCACTCCAAGCGGTGCGGCCATAGATCTTTCGGATGTTTCACCTGTGGCCGTCGCGGGAAGGCTGTGCCTGAAGACCATGATACCTCCGACCTGATCCTTGCAGTGTGCGTTTACCCTTGGTACCCGCTTCAAGCGAGTATTGCGAAGAGCCTATAGCGCGGCAAATCGCGCAGAAGTCGGGTTGCGGATTCTCTCAGACGATGCCAGCCGAATGCCAGACGTGTTTGACCGTCATGTAATTCTCAAGCCCCTCTGTTCCGCCTTCACGGCCAGAACCACTGGATTTCACACCGCCGAAAGGCGTTTCCGGCATCGACGCTTCAAGCGTGTTGATCGACAGGTTTCCTACTTCAACCTCATCGATCAATCGGTCGATGTAATCCGCCCTGTTGGTAAAGGCATATCCGGCCAGACCGTAAGGGACAGAATTTGCCTGATCGATTGCCTCATCCAATGAGGCCACGGGGTTTATGACCGCCACGGGACCAAAAGGCTCTTCCTGCATGATCCGCGCGGTATCGGGAACGTTCAACAAGACTGTAGGTTGAAAGAAATAGCCCTGATTGCCTATCGGCGCGCCTCCCGTGGCGACAGTTGCCCCTTTGGCCCGTGCATCCTCGACCAATTCGGTCAGGGCAGGCACGCGGCGTTCATTGGCCAGCGGGCCCATCTCGACCCCTGACTCCAAGCCGTTGCCGACAACTGTGGCCGCTGCCCGTTTCACAAAGTCATTGGCGTAGAGATCAAAGATGCTTTGGTACACGAAAAAGCGGGTCGGCGACGTGCATACTTGCCCGGCGTTGCGCATTTTTCGCACCGCACCAGATGTCGCCGCCGCCTGAACATCCGTGTCTTCACAGACAATGACCGGCGCGTGGCCGCCCAACTCCATCAGCACACGCGTATCATGCTGGGCCGCAAGGGTGGTCAAATGCCGCCCAACACCTGTTGAACCGGTAAAAGCCACCAGACGCACGGGGTCTTGTGGTATCAGATATCCGGACACTTCTGCTGGCTCCCCAAATACCAGGTTCAGAACGCCCGGAGGCAATCCCGCATCTTCAAACGCTTTGGCAATATGCAACGCCCCAGCAGGGGTTTCTTCCGCAGCCTTAAGGATCACCGAACAGCCCGAAGCCAACGCACCAGCGATTTTCCTTGCCGGTTGGCTCATGGGGAAGTTCCACGGGGAAAATGCTGCGACAACTCCGATTGGCAGGCGATGCACCGCGAATTTGTGACCCGGAGCCGCCGGAATGATCCGCCCATAAGTCCGCATGGCCTCGCCAGCGTCCCATTCAAAAAACTCGGCCCCGCGGATCACTTCCAGCCGGGCTTGCTTCAGGGGTTTGCCGTGCTCCAACGTCATTGAGTGCGCAATCGTGTCGATACGGTCCCGCATCAGGGCTGCGGCGCGCAGGATTGTATCCGCGCGCTCACGCGGAGACGTGCGGCTCCAAACGCGGAAACCTTTGACAGCCGCCTCCAACGCATCATCCAGATCCTTCACCGATGCGCAGGGCAACCGCCCAAGCTCTTCTTCGGTTGCCGGGTTGATCACCGGGATATCGCGGTCGGTTTTTCGCCACGTGCCATCAATGAACAGTTTAAGCTCTGGATACATGAAGCTAACACCTCTTTTAGCGTTGTTTTCAGATCGCTCGATGCTTCGCATTACTTCAAGTGAATTGAACAAATACGGGTATCACTTTGGCGAATAGCTGGCTTGTTTACCCTGCGCTGCCTTGTGCAGTGCCGTTTTAAACGCCCGCCCGGCAGGTGACAGATCATCGTCAGCACGAAAAGAAACACCGATCGGCCCCTGACCGAAGGGCACGTTCCAATCAACTTTGGCAAGGTGACCATGTTCGATATCCTGCGCAACAACCTCGGCTGGCATAAGACCAATCAGGTCGCGCGACTGCAGCAAGGCGCGGTTCGTCAGATAAGACACCGACTCGATCATGACCGGTGGCACATATTGCTGCTGCCCAACAAAGAAATGATCGACCTGACGCCGCAACGTAGTCTCTTGCGGGGGCAGTATCCAGCCAAAGGGTTTGGTTTGAGCAAACGTCACGTCTTTGCGACGGACAAGCGGATGTTGAGGGCCAACAACCGCTAAGATTCGATCCTCGAACAGTTTTTCCTGCCGAATCTTGTCGCGATGCCGGTGTGACGGCAGACGGCCAACAACCATATCGATCTCACCCGACAGAAGTCGAGGCATCAGAACTTCGTTCGTGCCCTCGTTGATCTTGACCGCAACATTCGGACGGTCTTCCAGCAACAGTTCAATGCCTGCAGGCAAGAGACTGGTTGATGCAGCAAGCAATGTACCCACAACGACACGACCCGAGTTACCCTCGTTCAGATCATCCAATTCCTGCGCGGCATTCGAAACCTGCGCAAAGATCAGTTTGCCGTGACGGATCAGGGTCTCTCCGAAAACGGTTGGCACCACCCCACGATTGGTGCGAGTGAACAGTTTGACCTCAAAATCCAGTTCAAGATCTTGGATCATTTTGGTGGCCGCAGGTTGAGAAATGCCCAACTCTCGGGCCGCGTTTTGAATGTTGCCATGCGCACCCACGGCAACCAGCAGACGCAGTTGACGCAGTTTCAGGCGTGTCAAAGCACGATCAACGATGCGAGAGTGACGCCCAACCATGGTTAAAGCACAATCGGATTATTAAGCTGGTTCAGTTTGGACAGCACACTCATCGCTGCAAGCGCCGAGCTTCTTGGATTGTCAGGCAGTGCTGTGCCACTGATCCGAAACTGAAAGGTGCCAAAATCGCCTTCAGCCTCGATCTCGTGAATGTTCTTTTGGATCGTTGGGTCTGCGATCAGACGAACTTGTGTGTCATCAAATCCCAATCCTGCCAATGCCACGGCTGCCGCGACATTTGCATTCTTTGGGTAAGACAGCGCCGCCTCGCGGGCAGAACCCTGGAAATGGGTTTTTGCGTCACTCAACTTGTCGAGATCCAGGCTGTGTTCGGCAAGCGATCCTTTCCACCCCGCTGGCGGCTTACGCCCAACATAGGTAACAGATGTGAGCGAACCGACCGCCGCTGCGCTCAGGCAATCCAAAGCGCCGATGGCACCACTGGCCAGATGCAAGTGTCCCCCACCCTGCCGTGCCGCGCTTTCCAACCGATCTGCGGTCTTCCGGTCCGCCAGTGCACCGACAGAAACACTGATGATGTCGATACCTTTAGCAAGTATGAGCGGCCCCAAACCGGCCAAGGCCTCATGCCCGGCGCAATCCAAAACCATGTCGGTGCCGTCTGGCAAGTCATCAACCGAGCCAACAAATAAAGGCGTTTTTGACTCAACACGATGTGGTCTGACGAGAAACGCCACCACTTCGTGCTCATGCTTTGGTAAGGCGCGCTGAACATATTGCGCAATTGCGCCGGTTCCAATGATTGCTATTTTCATACCTGAATCCTAGACCAGCACAGAAGAAATCTGAATTGGTAAGTTTGCGGTATAATTTTTTCAGATAACCATTTCCCCGAAATCGGGCTGGATCGACTGTCGCAGTGTGCTTTTCATGGGGCCAAAGCCACTGGGACTGCATTCTATGAAATACACCAAACACGACGCAAAAGCTTATGCCCGCGAGAACATGACAGGGATCTGGGCTGCAGCATTGAACCCGTTCAATGAAGATCTGTCCTTGGATGAACCCGGGCTGCGCGCGAATATCCGGCATTGGATAGACGATCTGGACATTCAGGGCCTGTTCTTCGCCGGCAAACAGGGCGAGTTCTTTTCGATGAGCATCGAAGAACGCAAGCGCAACTTCGAAATTGCAGTCGAAGAATGCGCGGGCAAGGCCGGGGTGATTGTCTCGGTCTCGGATCAGAACATGAATACGGCGTTGGAATTGGCCCACCATGCCCAGAACTGCGGCGCGGATTACATCGTGCTGCACGCGCCGGTTCTGAGCTTTGTGCAGGATCGCGGTGAGGTTCTTTACCAATATTACAAGCGGTTCTGTGACGAACTGGACATCGGCATCGCCATGTGGAGCCATCCGGACAGCGGTTATCTGATGCAACCCGAAGAATGCGCACGCATAGCGGACTTGCCGAATATCGTGGCCATCAAATACTCAGTCCCTCGTGAGATGTATGTGAAGCTGACACATATGGTCGGAGACAAGATCCATGTCTCAACCTCAGCCGAACATGAATGGCTGGACAATATCCTGGAACTCGACTGGAAGCTCTATCTCTGTTCCTCCCCGCCTTATCAGCTGCAAAGCAAGGTCGATCAGCGGATGAACGAATACACACATTTGGCTTTTGCCGGAAAGGCGGATGAAGCGCGACGTGTGTTTGACAGCCTCAACCCTGTCCGGGATGCCATGAAACGCACGCGCCCGGCGGGTAAACCCACGGCCTTTGGAAAATACTGGCAGGAATTATTGGGTCAGGTCGGTGGCCGTGTGCGCCCACCAATGCTGGAACTGACCGAGGCCGAGAAGACGATCATTCATAAGGCATTCGACGAATGCGGCCTTCGCGTCTGACAAGGCTGCGCACTGAGCTGTATAAAGAAATCTGATAGCTAGATCCTGAAAATTTCTTTGCCGTTGTGGAAAAACACATCAAACTTTCGACGATAGGGAGTGGGACATGTCGAAACTGCAAGCATTTAACTTCAAGGCCTGGATCGACGAACACCGCCATCTGCTCAAGCCGCCTGTGGGCAATCGTCAGGTTTGGGAAGATGCCGATCTTATGGTCACGGTTGTTGGCGGCCCGAACAAGCGAACGGATTATCACGACGACCCGGTCGAAGAGTTCTTTTATCAGCTGGAAGGCGACATGGTGCTGAAAATCTTTGATGGAGAGGAGTTCTATGACGTTCCGATCCGCGAAGGTGAAGTGTTCCTGCTGCCACCGCATGTGCGCCATTCTCCGCAACGCCCACAAGAAGGCTCTATCGGGCTTGTTATCGAACCAAAACGCCAGACGGGTGAGCTGGACGCCATCGAATGGTACTGCTTCGAATGCGGATCACTGGTGCATCGCGCAGAAATGCAGCTAAAGTCCATCGTTGATGACCTGCCTCCGGTTTATCAGAAGTTCTATGCCTCGGAAAAAGATCGCACTTGCCCAAATTGTCAGGCGGTGCATCCGGGCAAGGAACCACCCGAGGGCTGGGTTACATTGTGAAATAAGATCAAAACAGGGGAAGTCATGAAACATATTGTAAAAATTGCCGCCTCTGCGGCTGTGCTGGCAATGTCATCCGTTGCCGCTCAGGCCGAAGAGTTCCGGTTGGGCCTGATCACGCCGCCACCGCATATCTGGACCAAAGCCGCAGAGGCCTTTGGGGCTGAGTTGAATGAGGCCAGTGGCGGCACGCATTCAGTGTCGGTTTTCCCGGCGCGCCAGCTGGGGAACGAAGCTGAAATGCTGCAGCAATTGCAAACCGGCGCGTTGGACATGGCCTTCATGACAGTCGCGGAAGTGTCGAACCGCGCGCCCGAGTTGGGGGCTTTCTACGCTCCTTATTTGGCAGATGACATTGGGCACGCAGGGCGCATTCTTCGGTCTGACACAGCCAAATCCATGCTTGAGCCGCTACCGGGTCAAGTTGGCGTCGTGGGCTTGGGATATGGTATGGCCGGGCTGCGTCAGATCGTCAGCCGAGGCGAAGTTTCATCCGCCGACGATCTGTCTGGCCTGAAGCTGCGGATCACGCCGTTTACACCTATCCTCGACTTCTACAACGCGGTAGGGGCAGCGCCTACGCCGATGCCATTGCCTGCGGTCTATGATGCTTTGGCCAACGGCCAGGTCGATGCCATCGATATGGATGCCGAGTTGATTTGGGTTCTGAAGTATTATGAGCACGCTGACACCATCGTGCAGTCGGATCATATGATGTTCCCGATGGTTGGTCTGGTATCGGCCAAGGTCTGGGCGGGTTTGTCGGAAGAAGACCGGGCGATGATTTCTGAGCTGATGGCCAAACACGTCGACAGCACCATCGACGCCTATGTCGAAAACGATTCTAAATGGCTGGAGCAGATCGAAGGCACGGGCAAAGCCTACAAAAAGGTCGATGCCTCGTTCTTTGGCGATGCGATTGAAGAGTGGAACGGGATCTGGTCCGAGAAGACCTCTTCCCTTGACGCTTTGCGGCAGACTGCGGCAGAAACAAAATAACGAAAACGGCATGACGGAAAGGGCGCAGGTCGATCCTGCGCCCTTTTTCTCGGGAGAACAGCGATGTTGTATCGGCTGTCGGCTGGCTTGGCGCGGGTCGAATTGTGGTGCGCTGCCTTTCTGGCGGTCTGCATAACCGTTTTGATTTTGCTGAATGTCGTCACCCGCACGGCGGGTAACGCCCTGTTCTGGGTCGATGAACTGGCGATTTACGCGATGGTCTGGATGACCTTTCTGGGCGCGTCCGCCGCGTTGCATCATCGCAGTTCGGTGTCGATTTCCATTCTCTCCGACAATGTGCCGGATCACGCAAAACGGGTAATCCGCAAGACGGTCGATGTCGTTGTGTTCGCCTTCTCCGTCACGATGCTGTGGTTCTGTTGGCTCTGGTTTCTGCCGCTGGACATCGCGCTCAGCGGCTTTGACACCTTGGCTTTTCAAGGACAGACGTTCAATTTCATCTATGCCGAGCCGACACTGACCCTGGGCCTGCCAAAATACCTGTTCTGGCTTGTCATGTGGCTGTTTGCGCTTGGTGCAACTTTGCATTCCACCATGCACTTGCTGAGCGCCCCTACGAAGGGAACGCTAACATGAGTCCCATCGTCTTTCTGGCGACCCTGCTTCTGTCTGTCCCAGTGGCAATCGTGCTGGCCATCACCGCCATCTGGTACATCTGGGAAAGCGGCAACACTGTTCTTTATGACAGCTTCGCGCAGAAAATGTTCGGGGGTCTTGAGAACTATGGCCTTTTAGCCATTCCGCTTTTCATGCTGACCGGCGAGCTTATGAATGAGGGCGGAATGACCCGACGCCTTGTCGCGCTAGCGCGGGTGTTTGTCGGCGGGTTTCGTGGCGGGTTGGCTTATATCAACCTGCTGGCCAATATGTTCATGGCGGCGATCATCGGCTCTGCCACAGCACAGATCGCGGTGATGTCGCGCGCTATGGTCCCAGCGATGGATGAAGAAGGCTATGACAAAGGCTTTGCCGCCGCGACCACAGCCGCTGGTGGCTTATTGGCCCCGGTCATTCCGCCATCGATGATGTTCGTGATCTTTGGTGTGCTGGCCCAGATCCCCATAGGTGATATGTTCATTGCGGGTATTTTGCCGGGCTTAATTCTGGCTGGTGCTTTCGCGCTGGTCATCACTTTGATTGGTTGGCAGCAACAGTTTCCCAAAGGCCGCTGGATGACGCGGGCCGAGGCTTTCCGGTCCCTTATCAGCGCCGCTCCGGCCTTGCTGATCCCGCTGTCGATCATCGGCGGCATCCTGTTCGGGATCGCCACCCCGACCGAGTCCGCCGCGATTGCGTCCCTGATCGCCTTTCTAGTGGGCTGGTTGGTGTATGGCGATCTGAAACCGAAAAACCTAGCCGAGATGTTCAAACGCACCGCTGCCAATGCCTCGATGATCCTGTTCATGATTGCGGCCGCCAGTGTGTTTGGTTGGGTCATTATCTACGAAGAGATACCGCAGCATCTGGCCGGTTTGATCACATCCGTCACCTCGAACCCCTTTGTATTTCTGCTGATTGTAAATCTGGCTCTGTTGCTGGTTGGAATGGTGATCGACGGCATAGCAGCGATTATCCTGATCACACCTATCCTTCTGCCCATTGCAACCGGGTCCTATGACATCAGCCCCTATCAATTCGGCATAGTTGCCTGTTTGAACCTTGTGCTTGGCCTGCTGACACCGCCTGTCGGGATCGGATTGTACATCGCCTCATCTATGAGCGGTACCACACCGGGCTCAATCCTCAAATCGCTCTGGCCCTTCCTGATCGCGGTGACATTGGTTCTGCTTTTGCTCAGCTATTTCCCCAGCCTGTCGACACTGCTGATCTGAGGGGGAACCAAACGCTCATCTTCGCGACAGGAAAAACTTGCGCTAAACTTTACAAAAGTTGTCCGCTAGATTGAACCTAACGCCGTTCTTAGCACTCGCAGGGAAGAACATGCTGCTAGACACCCCAATCTGCAATTTTGGCTGGAAGGCCCCGGACTTCACGCTGAAGGATCCCAACGGCCAACTTTTCACGATGTCCGATCATCTGCGAAACGGACTGTTGATCGCCTTTATTTGCAATCATTGCCCATATGTTAAAACGCTGGCAGATCGGCTGACGCAGGACATGGACCTGTTAATGTCAAAGGGGATTGGAGTCTTGGCGGTGATGTCGAACGACTATCGCGACTATCCTGAAGATGCACCGGATAGAATGTTGGAATTCGCGCGCGAAAACGGGTTTAACTTCCCGTATCTGGTCGACGAAGAACAAACCGTTGGCCGAGCATATGGCGCAGTCTGTACACCCGATTTCTTTGGACTGAACGCAAATGGCTTGCTGCAATACCGTGGACGTCTGGACAATCTGCGCCGCGGCGAAACCGGAGCGCGCGTGCCGGAACTTGTCGATGCGATGCTTCGAATCGCCGAAACCGGCCAAGGCCCTCAGGATCAGACACCATCGATGGGTTGTTCGATCAAATGGACCCACGGAAGCGTTTAGGAGCAACGCGATGAACGTGCAGTACCTTGTTGCCACAACACACTCTTGACCCGCGCGGCCCTGTCGTTCTTGATAAGATCAATCGTCCCGCGCGGCCCAGACGCCGATCTTAGGGATCATACGAAAACGCGAAGAGCTTGGCATCGTCGCGTCTGAGTCATTCGCGAGGTCACATGGCAGATATCTCAGACTGGCTGAGCAAGCACGGCTTATCCAAATATGCCGACGCCTTTTCCCGGCATGAGATCGAGTTGAGCGATCTCTCGGAACTCAACGATGACGACCTGATCACAATTGGATTGCCGTTGGGTCCAAGACGGCGCTTTTTGAAGGCCATCCGCGAAGGCACGCAGGGACGTTCAGTTCCCGAACGCAATATTGTCGCCGAACGC
This sequence comes from Ruegeria sp. HKCCA5763, assembly GCF_013034545.1. NCBI lineage: Bacteria > Pseudomonadati > Pseudomonadota > Alphaproteobacteria > Rhodobacterales > Roseobacteraceae > Ruegeria > Ruegeria sp. HKCCA5763. The sequence goes on along the minus strand of NZ_WQGF01000006.1, from coordinate 78,532 downwards.
AGGCAGCTGACGGTGATGTTCATAGATCTTGTGGGCTCGACGCCGTTGTCGCAACAGCTCGACCCCGAAGATCTGGCCGAAGTTTTAAGGCTGTTCAAGGAAACCTGCGCCGCAGCCGTCGCCGCATATGACGGACATATCGCCAGCTATTATGGCGACGGCATCATGGTGTTCTTTGGGTTTCCTCACGCGCATGAGGATGATCCCGAACGCGCGATACACGCGGGCTTGCGGATCATTCGCGAAATCCCCAACTTGCAGACCCACGCACAGCTTCAGGTGCGTATCGGTATCGCCACCGGCCTGGTCGTCGTTGGCGATCTGCGTGGTGAAAAGATGTTCGAGGATGGCACAGCGATGGGCGAAACCCCAAACCTCGCCGCGCGATTGCAATCCATGGCCGACCCAGGCGCCCTAATCATTGCGCCAACGACACACGAGCTTGCGGGCGATACGTTTGAATATGAACGTCGCGGTACATTTCAGTTGAAAGGTTTCGCCAAAGAGGTTGAAGCCTGGCAGGTCACCGGTACGCGCCAAACTCTCAGCCGGTTCATGGCCTCGGATGACACAGCGATGAGCTCGCTTGTCGGTCGAACGCTTGAATACAAAACCCTGCACAGCAAATGGGATTTGGCCCGGCAAGGGCATGGTCAAGTGGCGCTAGTGTCAGGCGAAGCAGGGATCGGAAAATCCCGCCTGATCGAAGAGCTGAGCCGATCGATTCCCGAAACCAAGTTCCAGCACATCCGGTTTCAATGCTCACCTTATCACGATGCCAGCGCACTGTACCCCGTCATTCGCCAGCTTGAGGCCGCGGCAGAATTGCGAGTGGACGACAGCGCGACGGAGAAACTGGACAAGTTAAAGCGCTTGTTTGGCGCACCGTCTGACCTCACGCTGAAACTGGCTGCATTACTTCTGTCGGTTCCATTCGAGGATCAGTTGGGTCCGCTGGATCTGACGCCTGATCAGTTGATGAAACAGACGCTGGACATGCTGGTGGATCATCTGCTTGAAACAGCCGGGAAGACTCCGCTGCTTGTGCTGTTCGAAGATGCGCATTGGATCGACCCAACAACAAAATTGATGCTCGACCTTGTTGTTGAACGCCTCGCTGATGCACCTGTGCTGATGGTGATGAGTTATCGCACGGGCTTTGATCCGGGTTGGACCTTCACCTCAAATCTAACTCATGTCGACTTGAAGCAGTTGGGTTTTGAACAAATCAAAGAAATCGTGGACGGCGTCGCCAATGGCAGACCTGTTCCAAAAGCGGCTTATGATGTAATCGCGGCCCGTTCCAACGGCGTTCCACTTTATGTCGAAGAAGTCACCAAGGACCTTATTGAGACCAACTTTCTGATTGATGGCACCGACACCTTAGCGGCTGGCGGTGCGTCGGCCTCATCTTCCGTTCCCAAGACACTGCATGATGCCTTGATGGCCCGGCTAGATCGACTGAGTTCGGCCAAAGAAGTGGCCCAGATAGGGGCGGTGATCGGACCAAATTTCTCGTTTCCTCTGATCGCCCAGGTTGCGCGGTTGGACGAAAGGGCGTTGCGGGCAGGTCTGGATTTGCTGGTGGAGGCAGACATCGTGAACAGCTCGGGCACGGTTCCAGAGCAGACCTTTACCTACCGTCACGCCCTCATTCGCGACACGGCGTATAACAGCCTTCTGAAACGCGAACGGCGAGGGCTGCACGCCCGCGTGGTCGAAGCATTGAAACAGACCAAACATCAAGACGCAGCAGTCGGCCCCGAGATACTTGCCCATCACTACACGATGGCAGACATGCCGAAGGAGGCGATCGATCATTGGTATCTGGCTGGGCAACGCTCTGTCGAACGGTCGGCTGCGGTCGAAGCGGTGACACAATTGGGCCGGGCCGTCGCCTTGCTTGAAAAGATGGACGACTCTGTCGACCGGGATCGAAACGAGACCCGCATTCAGGTTCTGCGAGCAGGCGTTCTCCGTTCGACTGCAGGCATTGCGGCCGATAAAACGGGCGCCGCTTACGCGCGAATACGCGACCTGTGCAACCGGCTGGGCGAAACCGAACAGCTTTTCCCGGTTCTCAATGGCCTTTACGCTTATCATTTGGTGCGGGGTGAATACAATCTGGCCAAGGACACTGCAGCGCAATTGCTGGATCTGGCAAAACTTGACGAGGAATCGCATCACACCATGATCGCGCATCGGGCCATGGGCGCCGTGTTGCTGCATATCGGGCATCTGGAATCTGCTTGTGATCACCTAAAACAGGCGCTGAGTTTGTATGATCCGGAACAGCACAGCCGACTGGCCTATGTCTATGGCACTGATCATGCCGCCATTACGTCCTGTTTTCTGAGCATAGCGGTCTGGCTTCGCGGCGAGCCAGACCGTGCCCTTGACATTCAGCTTCAGGCTGTGTCGGCGGCACAGGATTTGAAACATGCACACAGCATGGCGCAGACATTGACCTATCTTTGCATGCTTCATTTGCTGAGGCGCGACCCCCAACAGGTCTATCCTGTTGTGGCACAGCTGGAAGCGTTGGCTGTCAAACATGCGTTCCCGTTTATGACTTTAACAGCCAATGTCTGGCGCAGTTGGGCAGACGCACAGACAAATCCCAACCCAGACACCCTCAGCGTGATGCGCGACGCAGCCGAGGCTTGGTGGGCCAGTGGGGCCGGAAACTACAAACCCTTGTTTCTGACCGCGATGGCCGAGGTTGCTTTGAACGCGCAAGATTCAAGGTCCGCGCTGGACCTGCTGAACGAAGCACGTGCGCAGCAAGATTTAACCAATGAAGGGTGGGCGCAGGCTGAAACAGATCGAATCGAAGCGCTGTTACAGTCCTCGGACAAGCCAGCCGACCACCTGTTTTCGCACGCCCTGCAATCTGCGCGCGATCAGCAAGCCAGAATGTTCGAGCTTCGCGTGGCCGTAGATTATCTGCGGACCTGTCAGCGCTGCGGGCGTGCGCCCAAGGTTCCCCCTGACATCGAAGGCATACTAGACGCGATTACCGGCAGCACGCAAAACAGAGATGTCGCAGACGCCTTGGTTCTGCTCGAAAATACGCGACCTTCATAAGATCTGGCACCTGCTTTTTGCGTGAAGATGCTTGCGAAGGAGTGGCCCCGACCGAGAATAATCAGTCACTACTGTCACCAAAAGACAGACCTGCCGCCACACGGTTGGATCACTGATCCATGCGTCCTGCATTGTTGTGAACAGAGCCGATCAATCAATCCTATCCGGGTTGGCGCTATCTTTCGCTCGGATCGTTTTCAGCATAATCACGCAGAACGTCGATGTCCGCGATATCGGCGTGGTTCCTGTTGATCTTTACGCCAACTGTTTTCAAACGCGAAAACGCGCGGCTCAGACTTTCGGGTTTCATACCCAGACGCCCGGCAATCAACATCTTGTCATAGGGCAATTCAACTTCGCAGGTGCCACTTTCGACTTCACACAAATTCAGCAGGAACTCAGCTACGCGCTGCGCGCCTGTCTGCGCCTTGAGTTGCTCAAGCTGAGCGACCAGTGAATGCAGATGCGTAAAGGTAGCCGCCAGAATTGAGACACCTATTTCCGCGTCCTCTCGCATCAACGACAGCAACACGGGGCTTGGGATGTGCATAACTTCACAGGGGGACACGGCCTCGGCGGATACAGGGTATGGCACATCACGCAGGGCCACGGCCTCACCAAAGCTGTCGCCTCTGGTGAACACGCTCACCACCGCTTCGGCACCTGTCGGAGTAACCCGGAACAGTTTGACCCAACCGGCCAGAACAACATGGACTGCCTTTGCTTCTTCTTCCTGAAGAAAAATTGTCTCACCCCGGTCGTATTGTCGCCAAACGGCCTGACGCAGCAAAGTGTCGACATGCTGCTCAGGCAGGCTGCGCAAAAGCAGTGACTGGCGCGCAATTGCCTTTTGAGCCTCATGTGGCATGCAGGCGTCCCCCTGTTTGTCCGTTCCGGGCAGCGCCCGAATGATCAACCTTGACCAATGCTATGCCAAAGCCCGTTGCGGCGTACCACCCCTATTCTTGTCCCCAAACTTGACAATTGTCATGTCACGACCAGATCAGCTGACTTAAGCTCTGCTCAAAGCCAGTTATCCCGGGAGATGTCAGATGGACTTCGAGCGATTTTTCAGCCAGAGCCTCGATACTTTGAAGAACGAAGGCAATTACCGGGTTTTTATCGATTTGCAACGGCGTTGCGGGGCTTTTCCGAACGCCCGGCAGACCGACGGGCCAGTCCAGCGGGATGTGCGGATCTGGTGTTCAAACGACTATCTGGGCATGGGCCAGCATCCGTCGGTAATCACGGCTATGCACGATGCGCTGGACCGCTGCGGTGCTGGCGCGGGCGGAACGCGCAATATCTCGGGGACCACGCATGACCACGTGCTTCTGGAAGCTGAATTGGCTGAACTGCATGGCAAAGAAGCTGCGCTTCTGTTTACCTCGGGTTATGTTTCCAATTGGGCTGCGTTGGGAACGCTGGCTGCGAAAATTCCGGATCTGATTGTTTTCTCCGACGCGTTGAACCATGCCTCGATGATCGAAGGCATTCGCCACTCACGGGCGCAGAAGGTGATCTGGAACCACAATGACCTTGAGGATCTGGAGGCTAAATTGGCCGCCGCCGACCCCAACGCGCCCAAGATGATCGCATTCGAGTCTGTCTATTCTATGGATGGCGACATTGCCCCGATCAAAGAGATTTGCGATCTGGCCGACAAATACGGCGCAATGACCTATCTCGACGAAGTCCACGCCGTCGGTCTTTATGGCCCTCGCGGAGGCGGCATTGCCGAGCGCGAAGGGCTGATGGATCGGCTGACCGTTATTGAAGGCACATTGGGCAAGGCCTTTGGTGTGGTGGGCGGCTATATCGCGGCCTCTGCCGCGCTGTGTGATTTCGTCCGCAGCTTTGCCAGCGGGTTCATCTTCACCACCGCATTGCCGCCGTCGATCGCGGCTGGGGCTGCGGCCTCGATCCAGCATCTGAAACAATCGAGCGCGGAACGAGACTTGCAAAAACAGCGGGTGGCGCAGGTTCGGGCCCGTCTGGATGCCGAAGGCATTCCTCATTTGCCCAACCCCAGCCACATCATCCCGGTGATGGTGGGCGATCCGGTGAAATGCAAGTTCATCTCGGACACGCTGCTGGAAGAATTCGGCATCTACATTCAGCCCATCAACTATCCCACGGTTCCCAAAGGCACCGAACGCCTTCGGATTACGCCGTCTCCGGTTCATACGGACGAGGATATCGACCATCTGGTCGGTGCGCTTTCAGCCCTGTGGCAGCGCTGTCAGATCGCGCGCATGCCAATGGCCGCACAATAGTTCAAAGCACCCCTTTGCTTGAAAAACTGCCGCCCTTCGGGGCGGCACATTTTTGTTCAGAGCAGATAGAGGACGAAGACGATCAACGCAAAGCCCGTCAGAACCCCGGAAAACCCACGCAGCAAGGCCGGGCTGGTCGCGAGATCCAGATACTGCGCCAGAATGATGCGGCACTTGAGCAGCGCAAGACCCAGAATACCAGCGCCGACGATTTTAGGTCCAAGCGGAAACAGCGTCAGCAGCGCCGATGTTAGGCTGAGCGCCAACAGGGTGAACCACGCGCGTGTGAGCGCGTTTGGGAGCCTCCGGCGGGAGTATTTGTGAAAAGATGAACACGCAGGCATTTTAATTACCCAAGCAGGTAGATCACGGGGAACAGCATGATCCAGACCAGATCGACCATGTGCCAGAACTGCGCGCCTGCTTCGATATTGCGTGGATCGTCGCGCCAGGCCACCACGAGAAGGATTCCGACCCCGGCCAGAACATGGGCGGCGTGGAAGCCCGTCAAAAGGTAATAGAACAGAAAGAAGGGGTGGGTTTCATAGGTGATGCCCTGTGCGGCCTTTCCTGCGTATTCCACACCTTTGATACCCAGGAATACGATCCCCAACGCAACTGCAGCCACTAGAGCAAACCGTGCCTTGAACCGTTCCGCGGCGCGACGCCAGTGCAGAGCTTGCGCGGCCAGGTAACCCGACGTGACCAGCACCGCAGTGTTGAAGGCAGCTCCGGTGCGATAGAGATGCGATTGCGCCTCGGCAAAGCCCACAGGATCGGTCAGTCGCACGCCCATAAAGGCAATGAGGCCAGCACCGAAGACCAGCAGTTCCGATATGATCAGAACCCACATCAGCAACTCGCCAGGTAATTCGTCGATCAAGGAAGCGTTGCTCATGCCCCGACCAGCTGGCGGTAGATTTGAGGCAGGGCCATGGTCAGGCGGTGCGGGTCGGGGATGACAGCGAAACCGCCCTGCCCGAACATGCGTGGGAACCAGCTTTTGCCAGTTTTGTCGATGGTGACGCCAAAAACCGATTGCCCGGCACGGCGCGCCTCACGTACCGCCATGCAGGTGTCTTCAATACCGTGGCGGCCTTCGTAATGGTCGAGGTCGTTGGGCTTGCCGTCTGTAATAACCAACAACAACCGACGCTTGCGGGATTGGCTGGCCAGATCGGCAGAGCAATGGCGGATCGCCGCGCCGAGCCGGGTGTAGTGACCCGGTCGCAGTGAGGCAATACGTTGCTCGACCTTAGCCCCCATTGGTTCATCGAACCGCTTGCAGCGCTGCACATAGACACGTTGACGTTTCAAAGAACTGAACGCGTGGATGGAAAAGTCGTCGCCACAGGCGTTTAGACCCCAGGCAAGCGCGGCCAAAGCCTCGCGTTCGATGTCGATCACGGCGCGACCTGTGACCGCGCTTTCGGTCGAGCGGCTGACATCCAACAGAATCGACACCGCCAGATCACGGGCTTCCGGGCGCGATTGCATCCAGATGCGCTCGTTTGCTTCGCCGCTCGCCATTCGCTCAGTTTCGGCCCGTACCGCAGCTTCGATGTCCAGCTGGTCTCCGTCCAGATGGCCTCGCGTCATCACCCTACCAGGGCGCAGAGCCTCGAACTGGCGTTTCACAGCACGGATACGGCGGGCAGTTGCGGGATCCTTGCCAAACTCGGCCGCGTCTTCGCGGATATCGGCATCTGAAAGCAGAACATTGACGTGATCCGGCAGATATTGCCCGGTCCGCACGTCCCATTCAGGATAGAGAATCCGACCAGATAAGCGTTCGCGATTCACATCCTCTGGCGCAAGGTCCAGATGCAGTTTCAATTTGGTTGGCGGCGCTTTTGAGATCTGACCCAAGCCGATCTCTTCCTGATCGTCAGCGGCTTTCTTGGCATTGTCAGGATCGTCGTCATCGATGCGGCGGTTGATATTCAGGAACTCGGCCCAGCTGAGGATCGCTTCGAATTTGTGCAGTATGAAACTGTCACTGCGCTCGGCCTGATCGGACTTTCGGCGGCGGGCCCGGTGAGTTTTCTCACCAGACTCTTCAGGTTCGCCCTCAGTCTCGGGGTTTTCCACCTCGTTATGTTCGGAAAACCCAACCGCCCGCAATTCGGGCCACAGGGGAACCGGGCGGAAATGTTGATAGCCCCGCGGCGCAGACAGGTCGTTATCTACTGCAGTCAAAAGCTGTTCGGCTCTTGAAGACAGAGGGGCAGGGTCGCCCAGCATATGACGGACAAGCTCTTCTACTGCTGCCTCATCGGGCGGCAGGTCGGGAACGTTACGGTGATGCAGAACGCCCTTGCACAGCTCGGTATAAAGCGGACGGAGCCCGGGGGCGTTATCTAATGTTGCATCGACCATGTGTTGAGCAGCGATCAGGGCGCGCAGGTCAGCGCGTAATGCGTCATCTTCGTCGATGCGGGTTCCGGCATGAGCCGCAGCGGCGGCCAGCCAGACATAAAGCGCGCCATTTGCTTCACGCGCAGGGAACACAGCCAGGCGATCCGGTAGCCGAAGCACTTCACCGTCAAACGATGCGCGGGGCATCAGTTCGACCTCAGTCGCCAATCGGCGCCGCCAGCTTAGGCGGTGGCGCGAAACCTCGGGTGAGACCGGGCGCAATTCAACGCCCGGACTACCCCCAAGTCCTCGAAAAAGGACAGCCAGCCGCCCCGCGACCTGAGACAGGTCAACCGCGGCTCCTTCATGCACCTGGGGTGCATCGAGGCGACTGGCTAGGGTGTGCCACAGTTTCCCGATCGTTTCTTCGGGTTCCCATGGCTCAAAGTCGATCTTGACCATCGGCCGGCCTCACCCAAAGACAGCCGTGACAAGATCGAGGAGCCCGCGTTTGATGTCCTCGTCATCTGTCAGAGGTTCAACCATAGCGGCGAGGATGGCGCGGTCGGTGGACATGCCTTGCGCAATCAGCGTCGCGGCATAAACGACCAGACGGGTGGAAACGCCTTCCTCAAGGTCCTGACCCTTGAGCCCGCGCAGCTTGTTCGCCAGTCGCACCAGCGGTTTGCACCGCTCCAGCGGCAACCCACTTTCCTGAGCGACGACCTGCGCCTCCATTTCAGGCGACGGGAAGTCGAACTCGAGCGAGATAAACCTCTGACGGGTCGAGGGTTTCAGGGTTTTCAGGATATTCTGGTATCCAGGGTTATATGAAGCCACCAGCATGAAGCCGGGCGCAGCCTCAAGCTCTTCACCTGTGCGGTCAATCGGCAGGATACGCCGGTCGTCGGTTAGCGGGTGTAGGACGACGGTGACGTCCTTACGGGCCTCGACCACCTCATCAAGATAGCAGATCGCGCCTTCGCGCACCGCCCGGGTCAGGGGGCCATCGACCCAGACGGTTTCGCCACCTTTCAGCAAATAGCGCCCGATCAGGTCGGCTGCGGCCAAATCATCGTGACAGGCCACGGTGTAAAGCGGGCGGCCGAGTTTGGCCGCCATATGAGCGACAAAGCGGGTCTTTCCGCAGCCTGTTGGACCTTTCAGCAGAACCGGCAGGTCGTTGTTATACGCGGCGCAGAACACATCGCATTCATCGCCTTGGGGCAGGTAGAAGGGGGCGTTTGCCGCCCCCTCATTCAGTTTCATGGAGCCGTCCATATCCATCACTCCGCAGGGGTTTCGGCTGCGCCGGGTTCAATGACCTCTTTCCGGGGCACCCAGATCGAGTAGATGAACAGCAGCGCACCAAGAACCACAACCACACCGGAACCAAGACGCATCCAGTAGAAGACCGCGATCTGGTCCTGCACGTCCATGAAGTAGTCACCAACCACGCGCTGCATGTGCGTTTGCACGGTTCCGCCAAAAGTCAGGACGAAGGTCATAAAGACCATACCGCTGGTCATCAGCCAGAACGAGCCCATGTTCAGCACCTGGTTATACGGATCGCGGTTTTTCAGGATCGGCATAGCATAGGTGAAGATCGCCAAGTTGAGGCAGACATAAGCACCGTAGAAGGCCAGATGGCCGTGTGCGGCAGTGATCTGCGTGCCGTGGGTATAGTAGTTCACCCCATGCAGCGTATGCAGGAAACCCCAGACACCGGCGCCGAAGAAGGCAAGCGTGGCACATCCCAACGACCAAAGCAGCGCGGCTTTGTTGGGGTGGTCACGGCGGCCCTTCCAGACCATGACAAAGGCAAAGGCCATCATTGCAAAGAACGGGATCACCTCGAGGCTCGAGAAGATCGACCCGATCCACTGCCAATAGGCTGGCGTACCGATCCAGTAGTAGTGGTGCCCGGTCCCCAGAATGCCCGAGAACAGCGCGGCGGCGACGATGACATACAGCCATTTCTCGACCACCTCACGGTCCACACCGGTCAGCTTCAGCATCAGGTAGGCCAGGATCGAAGCCATAATTAGCTCCCAGACGCCTTCCACCCACAGGTGGACAACATACCACCAGTACTGCTTGTCGAGGGACAGGTTGCCGGGGTTGTAGAAGGCAAACAGGAACAGCAAGGCCAGACCCCACAGGCCCAACAGAAGAATGTTGGAGATGGCGGTCTTTTTGCCCTTCAGGACGGTCATCGACACGTTGTAAAGGAACATGAGCGCGGCCACGACGATGCCCGCCTTGACCCATTTGGGTTGTTCAAGGAACTCGCGCCCCTCTTTGCCCAGCAACCAGTTGCCTTCGAACAGGTTGAAGACATAGGTGACGACGACACCCAAGGTGCCGACCACAAGAATGATCAGCTGAAGGTAGGCCAGCGTTGGCGAATGGATTTCGCGTTCAGTCTCTTCCGGGATCAGGAAGTACGCTGCACCGAAGAAACCGAGCAGCAGCCAGACGATCAGAGAGTTGGTGTGCAGCATCCGCACGATGTTGAATGGCAGAAGCTCACTCAGGAAGTTTGGGAATACATAGATGAAACCGGCCAGTAGGCCGCCGATCACCTGTATTGCGAACAAGGCCATGGCTACAGCGAAGTAGGCGTAGGCGATTTTTTGGGATTCGTATTTCATTGCTCCGTTCCCTTTCTCAGCCTGCCTCGTTGGGCGGCCAGTCCTGAGCGTCGATATTGTCCGTCCAGATCAGGAAGTTGGTCAGATCACGGATTTCTTCGTCGCTGAGGTTGAAATTGGGCATTTGTCGGCGGCCGGGAATGCCGGTCGGTTGTGCTTCCATCCAGCCCTTGAGCGATTCAAAGGCCGATTCCGGGTCATCCAGAACGCCCCAGCGGGTCATCACATTGCCCACTTCGGGAGCATAGTAAGCCCCTTCCCCAAGGATAGTGTGGCAGTTGATACAGGCGTGTTTTTCCCAGACATGCTTGCCGCGGATCACGCTTTCATCAAGTTTGGCGGCGTTTTCCGAGTTAACGATATACAGGTGCGAATGGGCCGACAGGGCCAGAAAGATGAGGATGAAGAACAGTGACCCGCCATAGAATATGTTGCGAGCCATGCTCTTTGTCATGACTTCTCGCATCGCGCTCTCCTTTGCGCAGATTAGCTAGTATTTGCACAATGGCGGGAGGTGCGCAGCGGTGCCTTAACGAAAGTCAAGACCACGAAACTGAGCGCGCGCAGGTGGCTGAAATTGCTGACAGGAAACCAAAATACGCCCTAAAATGACTTAAATTCATACAATGATAACAGGTACGGCGCGAAATGGCGGAAGTGTGAATCAACGCTTCTGATCAGCAGTAATAGGTGACGGGTTAATCAATGGCGAACTATTCATATATCGGCTACGATCCGGGGGTCATTTCGGTCAATTTTACCGGTTTCAGCACTGGCACTATTACGCTTTCCGGGACCTATGATGCTGCCACGGACCGTCGGGGCTTTGACGTAACTGACACGGCCGGTGGCACACTGGTCAATGGCGACCCAGACAACGGAACCGACTTTAACGGCGATCGATTCAACAACGAATTCGGCGACGACCTGACCCAATCCGGGGTCGTGACCAACCTTGATGGGTCAGTTACGATAGATTCGGGCGCTATCTATCTTGAGGAATCTTATAGCCTCGCCAAACCCGGCGGCGGCACCATCGATGTATTTCGGGTCGAAGTTGAAGGTAATCTGGTTGGATACATCACCTCAGAACCGCTGGTCCCCGGAACGAACTATTCCTTTGTCAGATCGAACGTCACCCCGACAAACGCACCGGATACGTCTGACCCTACGGCGATTGTCGATGTTCCCTGCGTCGCAGCAGGAACACAGATCACGACACAGGACGGACCTGTCTCAATCGAAAATCTAAGGGTCGGCGATCTGGTCGCAACTGCGGATAACGGATCGCAAAAAAAATCGCTGGATTGGAGCGCGTAAATTGAATGCTGCGGATCTGGCCCCGCGTCCCAAGCTGAAGCCCATTCGGATTGCGGCAGGAAGCCTTGGCAGTGGCTTGCCCAAACGAGATCTCGTGGTGTCACCACAACACCGCATGATGCTGCGTTCACCAATTGCAGTGCGTATGTTTGACAGCGCAGAGGTTCTGCTTCCGGCGCACAAACTTGTTGGCATTCCCGGCATCACGGTTGAGACAGGTGCGCAAGACGTTGTCTACTACCACATTCTTTTCGACCGGCACGAGATCGTCTTTGCCGAAGGTGCACCTTCCGAAAGCCTGTTTACCGGCACACAAGCTTTGGCCAGCATCCATCTAGATGGTCGCGCCGAGATCCTTGAACTGTTTCCGGAGCTTGCGCAACCGGGTTACGTCCCTCAACCAGCCCGTCACATTCCAGAACAAGGCAGACGCGCACGCGCGCTCGTTTTCCGCCATATCAAGAATGAACGCCCACTGATCTCTGACAATTAGGTCGGGCCGGATCGGGTTTTTCAGCTTGGCCTGGATACCCGAGGTCCTGTCAATGCAGGCCACATCGCAAAGACATACAGCCCAACAGCTGCAATCCAAAGGCCATCAGCCGCCAGCATGGCGGCCATGTAGCCGCCTGTAAGCTCTGACCCCAGCCAGCGCACCAGAGCCGCCGCCGCCATAAGACCGTATGCGACCACCATCGGAGAAGGCGCAACCAGAGGACGCCCGCTGTGACCCAAGGCGGCACGACTCATAACGGCCAAAGTCATACCGCCAACACACCCAATTCCCAGAATGTGAAGCGCGCCGATCTCGTTGCCAAACCCGACCGTTGCCAGACCCCAGAGAATCAGCCCCAATGCCAGCATACTCAGTCCCAGATGTAACGCGATAAGGATTGGCCTACGCAGAGCCCAGCCAACCCTCCAGCGCGCCATGCGCACCAGTTGAACACAGCCCAGCAGAAGGGCAACACCACCCGCCACCGGGCTTATGTTAAATGTCAGCACGAGCAGAGGCAAAAGCAAGGCCAAGATCATCACCGCCTTGTCGACTTGCGGCACGGAAACGGGCCAGGACGCCTCGGGCTGACCTTCCCGCTTCATTGCGTTGCGAGTAAAAGCAGGCGTAATCCGACCCCCTAAAATCGCAATCATCGAACATATGGCAAGCAAGCCCGCCCGAACGCCTGTGATCAAGGTGTCCGAAGTGACCCCGATCCAATCCAGATGGATCAAAAGATTGGCGGTCCAGATCAAACCGAGAAGATACAAAAAGACAATGTTCTGCGGCTTGGGACGTCGGATCAACTGGCTTGCAACCTTCAGCGCCAGAATAGGCACGAAACTCAGATCCACCAAAGCGACGGTCACGGGGGACAACGAACCGGAAAACCAAACTGCAATCCGGCCAGCAATCCAGAGTAACGCCACCACAGTGATAAAGCGTGCCCGCGCCTCGGGCGCTCCGGTCCAATTTGGGACGGCTGTCAAGAAAAACCCGCCCAATGCTGCCGTTGCATATCCAAAGATCATCTCGTGCGCGTGCCACATAACAGGTGGCATGGCATAGCTTTGGTTTACAAACGGCAACAACCCGTCCAGTGAAGCCAACCACACGCCCCAGGCAACGCCGGCGAATACACCGTAAAGGCCCGCTAATAGGAAAAAGACACGAAAACCCTCACTGAAAACGCGTGTAATTACGGAAGACATCCCTGCTCTCCATAGCCTCGCTTGCCGTTGATCAAGCTCTATCGCAGCAGCAGGTGCACGGACTTAACAGAAATCAAGACCCCCTTAAAACATGTGTGAAAATGTCAAGTTTTATTGGCGTTTCGACGCTTTAATTTTACCTGGAAGTCTCAGTTTGCGCTCTTGCCGTTGACTTTGGTCAAGGATGACATCTCCGTGATGGCTCAGTCTCTCTCCTGCCTCACCACGCAAATGGAGAGTGATCATGTCACTTGGAATCAGCTACAACAAAACTGGCCGCACATTGGGGGTCGGATTGGCAATGTTGTTGGGCAGCGTCGCTGCTCCAACCTTCGCCGAAGAGCCAACTCTCAGCAAGGAAGCCTTTGAATCATCCAAACAACTGTACTTTGAACGCTGCGCCGGCTGTCACGGCGTGCTGCGCAAAGGGGCGACAGGTAAAAGCCTTGAGCCATTGGTGGAAACCAAAAACGCCGACGGTACCGTAACCGAATCCGGCACCCTGAAGCTGGGTCAGGAACGGCTTGAAAAGATCATCGCCTGGGGGACCGAAGGCGGGATGAACAACTTTTCGGACGTTATGTCCGAAGAAGAAATCCGCGATATGGCAACCTACATCCAGATGGAACCGCCCCAGCCACCGGAAATGTCGCTTGAACAGATGATGGCGACACGCAAGGTCTATGTTGAACCCGAAGACTACCCGACCGAGCCACTACATGGCCGCAACTGGGAAAACTTCTTCGTGGTCATCGAACGTGACGTGGGCAAGGTGGCCGTGATCGACGGTGACACCAAGGAAGTTCTGGCGCACATCCCGACGGGTTACGCCGTGCACGTTCTGAAAGCCTCCGAACACCATAAACTGGAAGAACCGGAAAACCCGGGCCGCTTCTGGTACACGATGGGTCGCGACGGCAAGATGACCAAGATCGACCTGTGGCAGAACCCCGAGAACATGTTGGTGGCCGAAGTGACCATTGGCTATGACGCCCGCGACGTGGCAGTTTCGGGCGACGGTAAATACGTGATCGGTGGGGCCTACTGGCCTCCGCACTTCGCCATTGTCGACGCCGAAACCATGGAGCCGAAGAAGGTTGTCTCGACCCGCGGCTACAACGTCGATGGGGACTATGTGGAAGAGGCCCGCGTGGCTGCGATCTACACCACTCCAAACGAACCCACCTGGATCGTTGCCGTGAAAGAACTGGGTCAGTTGTGGCAGGTCGACTACACCGATCTGGAAAACCTGCGGATCGACAAGATCGACAGCGCCAAGTTCCTGCATGACGGGTTCTTTGACCCGACCGGCCGTTACTTTCAGATCGCCGCGAACGCGTCGAACAAGATGGTTGTGGTCGATACCGAAACCCACAAGCTGGAAGCTCTGATCGACACCGCGCCGCTGCCGCACCCCGGCCCGGGCGCCAACTGGGATGATCCGAATTGCGGCCCTGTTGCCGGTACAACCCACCTGGGTGAAGGCACCGTGACCGTTTGGAGCAACGACCCCGAAGGTCGCCCGGATGATGCCTGGAAGGTCTGCTACGAAGTCGAAACCGACGGACCCGGTCTGTTCATTCGGACACACCCGGAATCAGACTACATCTGGGCTGACCAGACCAAGCACCCCGAGCCTGAGATCCAGCAATCGGTGCAGGTCATCGACAAGGCAACCGGTGAAATCGTGAAAACGATCCAGATCACTGAAGAGGAAGGCAACGTCGCCGTCCACTTCGAGTTCAACCAGGATGGGTCTGAGGTCTGGGTTTCCAAGTGGAACCGCTCGACCTCGAAAGAACCAAACGGTGAGATCGTGATCTTTGACGCCAAGACGCTGGAAGAAATCGGCCGCGTGAAGGGTCTGTTTGCGCCCACCGGCAAGTTCAACGTCTACAATCGGTCAAACCACGTCACCTGACGGATTTACACATGAAACAGAAAGGGCGGGCCCCTCGCCCGCCCTTTCTTCGTTTTCCCCATCAGCTAAACGCGTCGGCCTAACACGCCGCGCCAGTCAAGACAGCCAAGACGGAGCCCGGATATGACCTCCGAACCTGATAAAAAACCACCGATCTGGCGCCGGTATTTCCTATGGGGGATGCCCGTGGCCGGCATTGCCGCAGCCTTTGCTGCCGGTATCATCTTCTGGGGTGGGTTCAACACCGCCATGGAAGCCACGAACACCAAGGAATTCTGCGTCTCGTGCCACGAGATGCGCGATTTCGTCTACGAGGAATACACCGGTACGATCCACGATGTGAACCGATCCGGCGTAGGGGCTGTATGTTCAGACTGCCACGTGCCCAAGGACTGGACCCACAAGATCATCCGCAAGATAAAGGCCTCGAAAGAGCTCTATGGCAAAATGGTCGGCACCATCAACACCCGAGAAAAGTTCGAAGCCAAGCGCGTGCATTTGGCGATGAATGAATGGGAGCGGATGAAAGCAACCGACTCTCGCGAGTGCCGAAACTGTCACGATTTTGAATCGATGATGCCAGAATTTCAAAAACCCCGCGCCCGGCAGCAGCACCTAAACGCGATGTCCGCTGGTCAAACCTGCATCGACTGCCACAAGGGCATCGCGCATTCCGACGCACGTGACCGGGCCGACGAAGAGTATCTCGAAAAACTTGAAGCTCCGAATCCTGATTTCATTCGCGAAATCCCCGCCGAATACCTGGCCAGCCTTGAGCGGGTCGAAGCCAAGGAGGCAGCCGAAGCCGAAGCTGAAAAAGCCGCACGTGTGGCGCAGCAAGAGGCCGTTCAGGCCCAGATCGCCGCGGCTATGGATGCCGCCGTGGCCGAAGAACGCGCCAAAGCAGCAGGTGAAGAGGCCACAGCCCCCGCAGGTGGAGGCAGTGATGTCGGGACAGGCATCGATTGGGCGGCTGTTCCAGGTGCGGACATGAAACTGTTCTATCCTGGTCAGGCTTCGTTTGAATGGGTTCAGAACGGCAGGTCCCACGGTGGCGCGCGGCCGTTGACCAAGGGTGGCGATCAGTGCACCACATGTCACGCTAAGGAACTGGATGCGATCGGCAACAAGATCGTTGCGGGAGGCGAACTGGAGCCTACTCCGATCCCTGGCAAGCGCGGTGTGATCGACGCAACCGTCCAGGCAGCGCATGACGACGAGAACCTGTATATCCGCTTGCAGTGGCCGGATGCTGGTCACAACCCTGCCCCGTTTGTCGATGGTGGCAAGATGGACCCCGACAACCAGATCAAAGTCGCCATGATGATCACCGGTACAGGAATCGAGCTGGGCGATCAGGTGGGCTGTTGGGCATCGTGCCACGCGGATAACTCTTACATGCCGTTTGATCCCGGTGCCGAGGCAATTGCCGCCAATGCGGATGCGGCAGGCCGACTTAACACTCAGGACACCGTGACCAAATACATCAGCGAAAGCCGAACCGAGGTCGAAATCAAAGGCCGTCGCGGCAAGGCGCTGGGCGGTTGGGACAAGCTGCAGGCTGCGGATCAGATCGAGCAGTACTTGGCCGACGGCACCTATCTTGACCTGATGCGCGTCTATGCAGACGGCAGTGCCACCAATGGCTACTTGCTGGAGCAACGCGTGGTCAATGACGGCGAAATCACGGCCTCGGCCAGCTTGGACGCTGGTATATGGACCGTGGTTTTAACCCGCCCTCTGAATTCGGGCGCGCCAGGAGATGTGCCGCTGGAGGCAGGCCAGACCTACACTGTTGGGTTTGCCATCCACGATGACTTTGCAGCCGCAAGGTTCCACCACGTGACGCTGGATACCAGCTTGGCACTGGACGACGACAGCGCGTTCATCAACGTGGTCAAACAGTAAAGAAAAAGGGCCGGGCGATCCGGCCCCTTCCACCAAGAAGAGGAGACTTGGACGATGAAACCCCCACGCCTTCTTCCCGCGTTGCTGCTCCTGGCCGCGCCTGCTTGGGCGGGTGAGACCGCCGAGCTGTGTGCCGAGGCAGAAGAGCGTTATGTCGAGCTGTTTGGTCAGCCTTCATCTGCCGTTGAGGACGCCGAAGTGGTGCTGATGTATAAATATAACTTCTGCCCGTTTGAGCTGACCGTGAAGGCAGGCACAACTGTCCGCTGGGTGAATGTCGACAAACGAACCAGCCACTCAGTTCTTTTGAAAGATGGCAGCGAACCGGAAAGCGACCGTTTGTTCCCTGAGGAATCGGTTGATCTGACGTTTCTCACACCCGGCCCGCAGGAATATTTGTGCGGCCCGCATTGGGAAACACAGAACATGATCGGAATGATCACCGTCGAACCCTAAGGCAATAAAATACAGGCAAAAAAGACAGGAGCGTGGGCGCAAATCCCGCGCTCCTTAACTTTTGTCAAGGAGGTTGGTTTGCGATTGCGCCACCTTGCTCTCATGACACGCCCGGCAGGCCCAGCGACGTCCCTATTGCGCAAGGCAGATTCGGGTTTCGATGACATTCAGACCAAGCGAGTTTGCACATGAGCGGTAAGGTTTTTCTGATTGGCGCAGGCCCTGGCGATCCCGAGTTGATGACCCTACGTGCACTACGGATGCTGCAAGAAGCAGATGTGGTGGTCTATGATCGGCTGGTGTCTGCCGACATCCTGAACCTTCACGCGGAAGGCGCACGGCTGATCCCGGTTGGCAAAGCCCCCAAGTGCCATACGGTTCCACAAGACCGCATCAACGACATTCTGCTCGAAGAGGCCAGTGCGGGTCACACGGTTGCCCGTCTCAAAGGCGGTGACCCGATGATCTTTGGCCGCGGCTCAGAGGAGGCCGCCTATCTGATGGCCCACGGTGTTGCTGTCGAATATGCGCCTGGCATTACGGCGGCACAGGGTGCGTCCGCTTCTACCGGCGTTCCGCTGACCCATCGCGGGCTGGCGACCTCGGTGCAGTATGTCACCGGGCACCGTCAAGCTGACAAGGTGCTGGACCTCGACTGGAAACGTCTGGCCGATCCGGATTCGACGCTGGTGGTTTACATGGGGGTTGCCAATATCGGCCAGATCGCCATGGGCCTGATGACTGAAAACCTTCCCGGGTCCACACCGGTTCTGGCTGTGGGCAAAGCGACCACACCGGATGAAAGCCGCATGGTATCTCGGCTGGACCAATTGGCTACCGACGTGCGCGAGGCCGGGTTGAAAGCACCCACGCTCTTCATAATTGGCAAGGTTGTGTCGCTTTACGCAGAACGGCCTGTGGCCGAGCTTTTGGAGCAAGCCAATGGCTAAGCTGGGGTGCAGAACAGGTGCGATAAGCTGTGGCGTACAGCGCCCTGTCGCGCGGCGGCACTCGGTGCCTTCGGTGTTGCTGACAACGGCTGTTCTCATTGCGACATCCGCCTTCGCCGCTGACACCCTCGACCCCAACGCCCTGAAACGCCTTGTCCACCAGGACTGCGGCTCTTGCCACGGTTTGTCGCTTAAAGGCGGTCTCGGCCCCGATCTGCGCAGCGAGACGTTGAAACATTATGATGCGGACGTCCTGACCGGCGTCATCCTTGACGGCATCCCAGACACCGCGATGCCCCCCTGGCGGCCCCTGATCAGCGAAGAAGAGGCCGAATGGATTGCCCGCTACCTGCTGGAACAGGAGGCACAATGAAACATCTCATACTCGGCCTTGCAGCCTCATTGATGTTGACCACCGCACATGCCGAACCCACAGCGACCGGCGATCTTGGTCTTGTGATCGAACGCGCCAAGGGATCGGTCCTTTTGGTCGATCAATCCGACCGTGCAGCTCTGGCCCGTATCGAAGGCTTGGGCGATTTGTCCCATGCCTCGCTGGTCTATTCGCCCGATGAACGCTTTGCCTATGTCTTTGGCCGTGACGGCGGGCTGACCAAGCTTGACATCGTCACCCGCCAGATCGTGAACCGCGTTGTTCAAGCGGGCAACGCCATTGGCGGTGCCATCTCGGACGACGGAACACTTGTTGCCGTGTCGAACTACGAACCCGGTGGTGTGCGGGTGTTTGATGCTGACACGTTGGAAATGGTTGCGGACATACCCACCGACAGCAAAACCATCGGTCTTGTGGACGCGCCAGGACGTCGGTTTGTCTTCACCATGTGGGACACGGGCGAGACATGGATTGCCGATTTCGCCAAAGGCGAGCCCGCGATCACCAAGATACCTGACATGGGCAAGAACCCCTATGACGCGCTGATCACCGCCAATGGCCGCACCTATATCACCGGCCTGTTTGGCGAAGACGGCCTGACCGCGCTTGATCTGTGGGCCGACACCCTGGAACCCATCCGTGTGCTGCCTGACTATGGGCGCGGGCAAGAGGAAATGCCCGTCTACAAGATGCCTCATCTGGAAGGCTGGGCGCTGACCGGGCGCGAATTCGTGCTGCCTGCAGTGGGTCATCACGAGGTGCTCTGGGTCGATGCCGACACTTTGTCGGAAACCGGGCGTACCAAGACACACGGCCAGCCGGTCTTTGCCATGGCCCGCCCTGATGGACGGCAAGTCTGGGTGAATTTCGCCCACCCGTTGAACGATACCATTCAAGTGATCGATAGCGTCAGCAAGGAGATCATTCACGAATTCAAACCCGGCCCCGCCGTGCTGCATATGGAATTCACGCCGCGCGGGCATGAAGTCTGGATCAGCGTGCGCGATGCCAACAAGGTGATGGTCTACGACACGCAAACGTTTGAGAAATTGCGCGAAATCGATGCCGACAGCCCTTCGGGCATCTTCTTCACGGCCCGCGCGCACAAAACGGGGCTTTGACGGATGCAGCATATCACCGACCCAATCGATTGCCGCCTGTTGGACGACTTTCAGCGCGATTTCCCGATCACAGAGCGCCCTTTTCAAGTGCTGGGAGACGCGCTGGGATTGGACGAAACCGAAGTACTTGACCGGCTGACCCGGATGCGTGCCACCGGCCGCATCACGCGGGTTGGCGCAACCATCACGCCCGGCGCGGTGACGGCCAGCACTCTGGCAGCTGTGTCCGCCCCGGAAAATCGGTTGGAAGAAGTTGCCGCCCTGATCGATGCCGAACCTGGGGTGAACCACAATTACCAGCGAGAGGATGCCTGGAACCTTTGGTTTGTCGCAACAGGCCCGGACCGGGAACATGTCAACGAGACACTGGCCCGGATCAGCCGGACCTCGGGGTTGCAGGTGCTGGATCTGCGTCTTGTCCGGCCGTTCAACGTGGACCTTGGGTTTCGCATGACTGCTGGCGCCAAGAACGTCCCTAGTGCGCGCAAAGTCGACGCATCGGCCATGCGCGACGGAGATCGTTGCTTGCTGCAGACACTCAGTTCGGGCCTGTCACTGGTCGCAGAGCCCTATGAGGCTCTGGCTCGTTCATTGAACCGGAACGTGAATGATGTGATGGCGCGGATCGTTGCCTTGCACTCCGCCGGTATCATTTCACGGCTCGGCGTTATCGTGCGCCACCGGGCACTGGGGTGGTCCGCCAACGCGATGGTCGTTTGGGATTTGCCAGCGGAACAAATTGACACGGCCGGTCCGGCGCTGGCCGCCTATCCCGGTGTCACGCTGTGCTATGAGCGAAATCCGGTTGAAGATGTCTGGCCCTATCGCCTCTATTCGATGATCCACGCCCGGACCCGGAACGAGGCTCTGGGTGTGCTGGCTGGCGCGATGGAGTTGCCCGAGTTGGCCGGCGCGCGGAACAAAGTTTTGTTTTCGACCCGCTGTTTCAAGCAGACCGGAGCCTTGATTCAAGCGCGGGAGGTTGCCGCATGACTCTGGACGACAAAGACCGCGCGATCCTGAACCGGATGCAGGACGATCTGCCGCTCACCTCTCATCCTTATGCGGCAGTGGCCGACGAGCTTGGCCTGTCCGAAACCGAGCTGCTGGAGTGTCTGACACGGCTGAAGGAAGACCGTGTCATCACACGCTTTGGTCCGTTTTTCGACGCTGCTGCTATGGGCGGGGCCTTCTGCCTTTGCGCCATGGCTGTTCCGGCTGAAAATTTCGAAACCGTCCTGACGAAAGTCAATGCACACCCGGAGGTCGCCCATAATTATGAACGTACGCACCGGCTGAACATGTGGTTCGTGCTGGCCACCGAAACACCTGCGGGGATCGAGGCCGCCGCCGATGCCATCGAACGGGAAACGGGGATCGATGTTCTCCGTTTCCCCAAACTCCAGGAATTTTTCATTGGCTTCCGGGTGGCAGCATGATCGATGCAACCGACAGACAGATTATCGAGGCGTTGCAAGGGGGCTTACCCTTGTCGCCGACCCCGTATGCGCAGGTTGCCAAGGATCTTGAGCTACAGGAAACCGATCTGCTTGAACGGCTGACAGCCCTGAAAGCACGGGGTGTGATCCGTCGCATTGCTGCGGCACCCAATCACTACAAACTGGGCATGACCTCGAACGGCATGACGGTTTGGGATGTGGACGATGCCTGCATCACCAAGCTGGGTGCACAGATCGGTGCGCTGCCCTTTGTGACCCATTGTTATGAACGGCCCCGCGCCCTGCCCGACTGGCCTTACAACCTGTTTGCCATGGTGCATGGCACCAACTGCGATGAGGTTGAACAAAAGCGCGCCGAGATCGCCGCAATTCTGGGCGACGCCTGCCGGGCCAAGGATATCCTTTATTCCACGCGCATCTTGAAAAAGACCGGGCTGCGCCTGAAAAAGAAAGGCTGAGACATGTTCCGCCTGACAGAGTACATGCACCAACTGGTCAACCCGACCCCGGTGCGCAAACGCCGCCCGGGCCCAGTGAAGCCGGTGGTGATCTGGAACCTGACGCGACGCTGCAACCTGAAGTGCCGCCATTGCTATACCGTCTCAGCAGATGTGGCGTTCCCCGGTGAGCTCAGCCATGAGCAAGCCATGGTAACCCTTGAGGATCTTGGCCAGTTTCGCGTCCCGGCCTTGATCCTCTCGGGTGGGGAGCCGCTTGACCGGTTCGATTTCTTCGACATCGCCAAACGTGCCCGCAATCTGGTGCCTATGCTGGCTTTGTCGACCAACGGCACGCGGATTTACGAGGAATCCGCCGATATGATTGCCGATGTGGGGTTCAACTATGTGGGCATCTCTCTGGACGGAATTGGAGCAACGAATGACTGGTTTCGTGGCGTCGAAGGCGCTTTTGCTGACGCCTTGCGCGGTGTGCGTGAATGCAAGAAACGTGGCATCAAGGTCGGCCTTCGGTTCTGCCTGACCGAAGGCACGCAGCATCACTTGCCTGACTTGCTGAAGCTCTGTGATGAAGAAGGGGTCGACAAGTTCTACTTGTCTCACCTCGTCTATGCCGGGCGGGGCGACAAGAACCGAGGCGAAGACGCCGCACATCAACTTACTCGCAAGGGATTGGACCTGCTGTTGGAGCGCGCGTGGGAAGCCGCGTCAGGCGGGCGACCGTTGGATATCGTGACGGGCAACAATGACGCCGATGCAGGGTATTTCCTGAACTGGATCCGTGCGCACTTTGATGCCGAAAAGGCCGCGCATGTGCGTACGCATCTGGCCGCATGGGGTGGAAACTCCAGCGGGTTGGGAGTCGCCAATATCGACAATCTGGGTCGGGTTCATCCGGACACCTATTGGTCCGATTACACGGTCGGCAACGTGAAAACCAAACCGTTTTCCGAGCTTTGGACCAGCGATGACCCGATGCTGGCCATGTTACGGACCCGTCCTCGCCCACTGAAAGGTCGCTGCGGTGCGTGTGAGCTGAAGGACGTCTGCGGTGGCAACACGCGTATTCGCGCCTTGCAACTGACAGGCGATCCCTGGGCCGAAGATCCGGCCTGTTACCTGTCTAACGAAGAAATCGGCGTGGATGACACAGGAGAGCGCCTGCAGGTCACGCCGTTCCGGGGGAAAAGCCATGATCCGGCGCATCAGTTCTTTGGATAACCCCTCCCTGTTCCGGCAAATCGTGCCACCTGTGGAGCCTGCGGGAGCCTCCGGCGGGAGTATTTGGAAAAAGATGAAGATCGGACTGTTGTGTTCCGTTCTGACGGCTGGTTCGGCATGGGCCGACGCGCCAGCGGATTACGCTGAGCACTGCGCGTCATGCCATGGCGAGAACCGCTTAGGCGGCGTTGGGCCAGCTTTGATCCCCGAGACGTTAAAGCGAATGCGGGGACCGCGGGTTGCAGCGGTGATCGCCGAGGGCCGCACCGCGACACAGATGCCTGCGTTTTCACATGAGCTCGACGCTTTGCAGATCGAAGAACTGGCGGGGTGGCTAAAATCTCCGCTCGAGAGCGACCCGGAATGGGGTGAAGCTGACATCATGGCCAGCCGTATTCTGGACGAGGATTACACCCCGGTCGAAGCACCCGTGTGGGATAGTGACCCGATGAACATCACGCTGGCGGTGGAGACCGGTGATCATCACGTCAGCGTCCTGGATGGCGACACGTTTGAAGTGCTGGACCGGTTCGAGACCCCTTTTGCCGTTCATGGCGGGCCAAAATTCAGCCCAGATGGCCGATACGTTTTCATCATGTCCCGCGATGGCTGGGTTCAGAAATACGACATCTGGGCGTTGAAGCAGGTTGGACGCGTTCGCGCGGGCCTCAACAGTCGCAACATCGCCATGTCAGGCGACGGAAAATGGGTGGCCGTTGCAAATTACTTGCCCAACAGCCTGTCCCTGCTGTCGACCGCGGACCTCTCGGTTGCCACTGTCATTGAAGTCAAAAGCAAGAAAGGCGTGCCCAGCAGGGTGTCTGCCGTCTATCAGGCTCCACCGCGGGAGAGCTTTGTTTTGGCCCTGAAGGACGTGCCCGAAATTTGGGAGGTGTTCTATGGTGCCAATCCGCCGCAATTCGGAATCGGGCATGATTTCCGCATTGAAGGCCAGTTCAAGAATCCTAATCCTTTCCCCGTGCGCAAGATCACCACGCCAGACTATCTGGACGATTTCTTTTTCGATCAGAGCTATGAGTTTGTCATGGGGGCGTCCCGTGGTGGCAAAGGCGGTCAGGTGATTGATCTGGTGATCGGGCACAAGGTCGCCGATCTGGATCTACCGGGGATGCCGCATCTTGGTTCTGGGATTACATGGAAGCATGGTGATACGACCGTGATGGCAACGCCGCACCTGACCGACGGCACAGTTTCCGTGATCGATATGGAAAGCTGGGAAACCGTCAAACGGATCAAGACAGAGGGACCCGGGTTCTTCATGCGCAGTCATGAAAACTCGCCTTATGTCTGGGCCGATGTGTTTTTTGGCCCGAACAAGGACGCGATGCACGTGATCGACAAGCAGAGCCTTGAAATCGTGAAAACTCTGCGCCCCGCGCCAGGCAAAACCGTGGCTCACGTGGAGTTCACCAAAGATGGTAGCCACGCGCTGGTTTCGATCTGGGAAGATGATGGCGCAGTGATCGTCTATGACGCGCAGACGCTGGAAGAAGTCCGTCGCCTGCCGATGCGCAAACCGTCTGGAAAGTACAATGTCTGGAACAAAATCACCTTCTCGGAAGGCACCAGCCACTGACGGCAAATGGCCGGTTTGGAAACTTGCCATTCTGCTCTATCCCGCCACGGCTCTGACCGTGGCTATCAACCTGTTTTTGTTGGGTTTAATCTCACACGGCATCGGGTTCGGAGCGATTGAACCAGTTCCCGCACTTCTGTGGTCCGTCCCTTTGGGCATTCCAGCGACATGGCTGGCAGGCCGCTGGGTACGCGGTTTGATGGACGAAGCAGACGGCTGAGCAAAGAGTCCGTCTGCCTAACCAAAGTCAAGTATCGGCAAGCAGGAATCCCATACGGTTCAGGAAAGACTTCCGAGTTGGATTCTCCATGTCCGCCTATCACTTTCTCCACATCCTCCCTGACCGCGTCTTGCGTGCGGTCTGTGGAGTGGCGGGCGCCCTTCTTCTGTTGTTGCAAATGCTTGGTCCTGTGCTGGCGAGTCCCGGACAAAGCATGTGGGTAGAGATCTGCTCGGAGGCAGGCGCGGTTTGGGTTGAGGTGGACCTTGAAGAGGAAAACACCGATCCAACCGCGCCCTGCCCGAAATGCGCCGACTGTGCGCTATGCGCGGTAACAACAGCCGGACCTGTGCCAGACACTCCGCTGCTGGTCGCGGACCGCGCCCAGCAAATTGTACTCCCTGGGATTGGTGATCCGTGTAATTACCATAACTCGAAACGACTGTGGCCCGAAACCCGAGGGCCCCCGTTTACGACCCAAGAAGAATCTGAACGCGCCCTGCGCGCGTCCATGGCGTCCACCCAAATATTCGGAGGTGCGCCGTGGTCGTAAGTCGCGCAATCCATTTCCTGCTGGCTTTCTCCCTGTCCTGCCTGATGGCGATCAGCGCCCATGCCGACAGTCTGGCCAGTTTCCTGCCCGAGATTGAACCCGCCGATCTGGCCCCCGGTGCCGATTCCTTTGGCCCGGTACGTGACGACGTTCCGGTAGCGCCTGTCCTGAAGGATGGCGAAACTGTCGCCTGGGCATTCTTGACGTCTGACTTTGTGGGCACGACAGGGTATTCCGGCAAACCCATCCATGTGGTCGCCGGTATCGATGAGGATGCGGTGCTGACTGGCGTGCAACTGGTCAAGCATTCGGAACCCATCGTTCTGATCGGGATCCCCAATTCCCGCATGGTCGAGCTGACCGAAGGCTATGCCGGTCTGGACCTTAGGGTCGAGGCCGAAACCGGTGGCGAGGGGCATGACCTCGACATCATCTCGGGCGCGACGGTCACGATCATGGTCATCGACGACAGCCTTGTGCGCGGCGGCATCAAGGTGGCGCGGGCGCTGGGGCTGGGTGGGTTGTCTCCGCTGCAGGCCGATGGACCGAAGCGCGAGGTCGATCTGGCGCAGGATGCGGTTTACGACTGGACCACCCTGTCGGGCGACGGCTCGGTCCGGCGGCTGACGCTGGATATCGGGCAGGTCAACGCGGCGTTCGAGGCCACTGGCGATCAACGGGCCATCAAACGCCCGGAACCAGGCGAACCGGATGACACCTTCATCGACATGCATATGGCGCTTGTCTCGGTTCCGTCGATCGGCAAGTCGCTGCTGGGCGAGGCCGAATATCATAACCTGTTGAACTGGCTGGATGAGGGCGAGCAAGCCATTCTGGTGCTGGGACGCGGGGCTTACAGTTTCAAGGGATCGGGCTATGTGCGGGGTGGCATCTTTGACCGGATTCAGCTGATCCAAGGCGACAGCTCGGTGCGCTTTTTTGACAAACAACAGCGCCGTTTGGGCAAGGTTGCCGCGCCGGATGCACCCAGCTTTACCGAACTCGACATCTTCAAAATCCCCGCCGATGCCGAGTTTGATCCGGCTGAACCGTTCCGTTTGCAACTGCTGGTGCAACGCGCGATTGGTGCTGTCGAAAAGACATTCTTAACCTTCGATCTGGGTTACAAGCTGCCGGAACAGTACCTGCTGCCGGTCGCCGCGCCCGTGGTGGTCGATGACGCCACCGGTGAAGCCGCCGCCAAAGCCGCACTATGGCAGCGCATCTGGAAGGACCGTACTGTCGAGATCGCGGTTCTGGGTGTGATGCTGTTGGTGCTAACAGCGACGTTCTTCTTCCAGTTCCATGCCACCATGGACGCGCGTGTCTTCTACTGGTTCCGCATCGGATACCTGACCATGACTCTGTTCTTCATCGGCTGGTACGCCAATGCGCAGCTGAGCGTGGTGAACCTGATGGCGCTGGCAGGCAGCCTGCGCACCGGTTTCAGCTGGGATGCCTTCCTGCTGGATCCACTGGTGTTCATCCAATGGTTCGCCGTGGCCGCAGCGCTGCTGTTTTGGGGGCGCGGGGCCTATTGCGGCTGGCTGTGCCCGTTCGGCGCGCTGCAGGAACTGACCAACAAGATCGCGCGGGCGTTCAAGGTGCCGCAATGGACTTTGCCCTGGGGTCTGAACGAACGGCTCTGGCCTGCGAAATACATGATCTTCCTTGGCCTCTTTGGCCTAAGCTTTGTGTCAATCCCGCTGGCAGAAACCTATGCCGAGATCGAACCGTTCAAGACCGCGATCATTCTGAAATTCATGCGCAACTGGCCATTTGTGGTCTTTGCGCTGGCTCTGCTGGGGATCGGGCTGTTCATCGAACGGTTCTACTGCCGCTACCTCTGCCCGCTGGGCGGGGCGCTCGCGATCCCAGCCCGTATCCGCATGTTCGACTGGCTGCGCCGTTACAAGGATTGCGGCAGCCCCTGTCAGACCTGCGCCAACGAATGCCCCGTTCAGGCGATCCACCCCACAGGCGAGATCAATCCGAACGAGTGCGTCACCTGCCTGCATTGTCAGGTGCTCTACCAGTCCGAGGACAAATGTCCCGTCGTTATCCGCCAGTTGAAACGGCGGGCCAAGACAGGGTCGGTCACACCTAATACCCCCCTCGGGCAACCACCGGCGAACCATCCGAACGCCAAACCGCAATCCGTTTCCTAAAAAGGAGGAACGATCATGTCGGAACATGACAAGAAACTAAACGTCACACGCCGCGGGCTGCTGGGTGCATCTGCAACTGGCGCCGTGCTGGCCGGGACCGGTCTGGGCAGCACCCTGATGACCGCCAAAGAGGCCAGCGCCGCCGCTAATGCTCATCTGGAGCCCGGCGAGTTGGACGAGTACTATGGCTTCTGGTCCTCGGGCCAGACCGGTGAGCTGCGCATTCTGGGCGTGCCCTCGATGCGTGAGCTGATGCGGGTGCCAGTATTCAATCGCTGTTCGGCCACCGGCTGGGGTCAGACCAATGAGTCGCTGAAAATTCTGACCGAAGGCCTGCTGCCCGAAACCAAAGAGTTCCTAGCCGCGAACGGCAAGGTCACCTATGACAACGGGGACCTGCACCACCCACACATGTCTTTCACCGATGGCACCTATGATGGTCGTTACCTGTTCATGAACGACAAGGCCAACACCCGTGTGGCTCGCGTACGCTGCGACGTGATGAAATGCGACAAGATCATCGAGATCCCGAACGCACACGATATTCACGGCCTGCGTCCGCAGAAATATCCACGCACCGGCTATGTCTTTGCCAATGGCGAACACGAGGCACCGCTGGTCAACGACGGCCAGATTCTCGACGATCCGTCGCAATACGTGAACATCTTCACCGCCATCGATGGTGATACGATGGAGATCGCGTGGCAGGTGATGGTCTCTGGTAACCTCGACAACACCGACTGCGACTATCAGGGCAAATACGCCTTCTCCACCTCATATAACTCGGAAATGGGCATGAATCTGGCCGAGATGACCGAGAATGAACTGGACCACGTGGTCGTATTCAACCTGAAAGGCATCGAAGAGGCCGTTGCTGCCGGCAACTATCAAGAGTTGAACGGCGTCAAGGTCGTGGACGGGCGCAAAGAGGCAGGCGGCAACCTGACCCGTTACATCCCGATCCCGAACTCGCCGCATGGTGTGAACGCCGCGCCCGACAAGAAGCATATCATGATCAACGGTAAGCTTTCGCCGACCGTGTCCGTGATTGATGTCGAAAAAGTGGACGCGCTGTTTGCAGACAACGCTGACCCGCGTTCCGCGATCGTGGCTGAACCGCAGCTGGGTCTTGGCCCGCTTCACACTGCGTTCGACGGTAAGGGCAACGCCTACACCACCCTGTTCCTGGACAGCCAGGTGGTGAAATGGGACATCGCCAAGGCCATCGATGCCTATGGTGGTTCGGACGTTGATCCGATCCTCGACAAGGTGGATGTGCAGTATCAGCCCGGCCACAACTCGACCTCGATGGGTGAGACCGCCGAAGCCGATGGCAAGTGGCTGATTTCGATGAACAAGTTCTCGAAAGACCGCTTCCTGAACGTGGGTCCGCTGAAGCCTGAAAACGAGCAGTTGATCGACATCTCGGGCGACAAGATGAAGGTAGTTCATGATGGCCCGACCTTCGCGGAACCGCACGACTCGATCCTTGTGCACCGGTCCAAAGTGAACCCGGTCAATGTCTGGGATCGAAATGATCCGATGTGGGAAGATGCCCGCAAACAGGCCGAGGCCGATGGTGTTGATCTGGACGAAGGTGCCGAAGAGCCCATCCGGGACGGCAATAAGGTCCGCGTCTACATGACCTCGACCGCGCCAGTTTTCAGCATGGAGAAGTTCACAGTCAAACAGGGTGATGAAGTAACCATCTATGTCACCAACCTGGATGACGTGGATGACGTGACCCACGGGCTGTGCCTGTCGAACTTCGGTATCGCAATGGAAGTGGCACCACAAGCCACCGCGTCTGTCACCTTCATCGCCGACCGTCCTGGTGTACACTGGTATTATTGCCAGTGGTTCTGCCATGCGCTGCACATGGAGATGCGCGGCCGGATGTTTGTTGAGCCGCGGAGCGCATAAGCAATGCGCTGGTCCCTGCTCATACCGCTCCTGCTCGGCTCGCCCCTTTGGGCGGCGGACTGGGATGTGCCCAACCGGGCGGGGGCCATCAACGAGATACTGGCGCAGGCGGCGGATGGAGACACCCTCCGCCTGAGCCCCGGTGTTTATACTGAAACGTTGGTTCTGGACCGGCCCGTCACCCTTGACGGGCTGGGACAGGCCACCATCGACGGACAAGGCCAAGGCAGCGTTATCACCGTGACCGGGCCGGGCGTGACGGTGCGCGGGCTGACGGTGATCGGCTCAGGCTCGGACCATGACGGGATCGACAGCGGAATCCAGCTGACCAAGACGGCATTCGCACCGGTGGTCGAGGATAATGTCCTGCTAGGCAATCTCTATGGCATCGACATCCACGGTGCGAAAGACAGCATCGTGCGGCGCAACCGGATCGAAGGACGACAAGACCAGCGCATGAACGACCGCGGCAATGGCGTCTATGTCTGGAATGCGCCGGGTGCGCGGGTTGAAGACAACGACATTCGCTATGGCCGCGACGGGATCTTTGTGAATTCGTCGAAGAAGAACACCTTTACCAGCAACCTGTTCCGCGATCTGCGTTTCGCGGTGCATTACATGTACGCGGACAATTCAGTGGTCAGCGACAATGTCTCGATCGGTAACGATCTGGGCTACGCGGTGATGTTTACGACCAATGTGACCGTGGCCAACAATGTCTCGATTGGCGACCGCGAACATGGCGTGATGCTGAACTATGCCAACAAGAGCGTCATCACCGGCAACGTTGTGAAAGGTGCGAAAGAGAAATGCACCTTTCTGTATAACTCGAACAAGAACGAATTCACCGACAACTGGTTCCAGGGGTGCGGCATCGGCATCCATTTTACCGCTGGTAGCGAGCGCAATCGCATCGTTGGAAACGCCTTTGTCGGCAACCGGACACAGGTGAAATACGTCTCGACCAAGTGGGTCGAGTGGTCTGAGGACGGGCGCGGAAATTACTGGTCCGATTTCGCCGCCTTTGATGTGGACGGCAACGGCATTGCCGATGCCCCCTATCGCCCCAATGACTCGATGGACCATGTGCTGTGGACCCAACCCGCAGCCAAACTGCTGCTCGGCTCCCCTGCCGTGCAGCTGGTGCGCTGGTCGCAATCGGCCTTCCCGGCGCTGCTGCCGGGGGGTGTGATGGACAGCAATCCACTGATGCAAGCCCCTGAACCCCCAGCAATGAAAAAGGTGCCTCATGACGGATAAGGCCCTGTCAATCGACCATGTTCTCAAGGACCGAGGCAAAACCCGCGTCCTTGACGACATCACCCTGTCTCTTGCCTCTGGACAGCGCGTTGCGCTGCTGGGCCATAACGGCGCGGGCAAGTCGACGCTGATCAAATCCATCCTCGGCCTGACGCCGATCAACGGTGGAACAATCCGGATCGGAGAGGCAACCCCGGGCAGCGCGCAAGCGCGGCGCGAGACGGCCTACCTTCCCGAGGCAGTGTCGTTCCACCCTGCCCTGACCGGACGCGAGCAACTGACTCTGTTTGCGAAACTGTCCGGCGCAAAAGCTGATGTGCCCGGCCTTCTGGAACGCGTTGGCCTGAGCGACGCGCTGGACCGCCGGATTGGTGCCTATTCGAAAGGCATGCGGCAGCGATTAGGTCTGGCGCAGGTGCTGCTGGGCCAGCCAAAAGTGGCGCTGTTAGATGAGCCGACAAGCGGCTTGGACCCGATTTCCCGGCAGGATCTTTATGCCATCATCGACGAGCTGGCTGCGCAAGGCACCGCCGTACTGATCGCATCCCACGCGCTCACCGAGGTCGAGGCTCGCACCGATCTGATCGCTATCATGCGCAAGGGTCAGATGGTCGCCGACGACACGCTGAACAATCTGTCGGCTTTGGCCGGTCTACCGATCCGCTTGAAAGTACGCGCCAGCGTCAATGCTGATGCCTTGGCCGCCGAATTGGGCGGCAGCCGCATCAACGGCGCGTCGGTGGAACTACTCTGTAGCCCAGCCGACAAGATGGAAGCCCTGCGCCGCATCGCTGGCATGGGCGACGCGGTGGCGGATGTCGAGATGACACCGCCGAAACTGGAAGACCTCTATCGCCATTACGCACAGGAGGAATTGAAATGACCCGCTTCCTCGCCGTCACCCGCACCGAAATGCTGATCCTGAGCCGCAACCGCTGGCTGCTGGTTGCGACATTGATCATGGTGCTGTTCGCTTTAGCCCTTACATTTGCGGGCAGCGCACCAACCGGCACACTGGGCGTGGACATGCTGACCGTCTCGGTCGCGTCGATGACCACCTTGTCGGTCTATCTTGCGCCCTTGCTGGCCCTAATGATCTCGTTCGACGCGATTGCAGGCGACTTGGATCGGGGCAGCCTGTCGCTGCTGTTGTCCTACCCGGCGGGTCGCGGGGAAATCCTGTTGGGTAAGTTCACCGCCCATCTGGCGGCGCTGGCCTTTGCCATGGCCGTCGGCTTCGGCACCGCAGGCGCGGTGGCCGCGTTCTTTGGCGGCGCAGGGCCCGAAAGCCTAATGGCACTGGCGCGCCTCATCCTCACTTCGATCCTGTTGGGCGCCGTGTTTTTGGCGCTGGGATACCTTCTGTCTGCCCTGGCAAAGGGGGCCACGGCGGCGGCGGGTTTGTCGGCCGGGCTCTGGCTGGTTTTTGTCGTCCTCTATGATCTGGGCCTGTTGGGGGCCGTCGTCATGGACAAGGGCGGCACCTTCACCCAATCCGTCTTTCCATGGGTGATGGTGGCCAACCCGGCCGACGCATTCCGACTGTGGAACATCGCCGCGACCGAAGGCGTGGCCATGGCATCCGGCATGACCGGGGCTGCGCAAGCCCTTCCCGTCTGGGCCGCGCCTGCGTCTCTGCTGATCTGGCCCGTGTTGGCCTTCGCCCTCGCCCGGCTTGCATTCCGGAGGGTTGAACCATGAAACGTCTCGCGCTGATCGCGCTGGTCGCGCTGGCGGCTTGCAAGGAAGAGGTCGCCGAAGCCCCCGATCCGGTCGATCTGACCCCAGATGCGCTGAGTTTCTTCTGCCAGATGAACATCGCCGAGCATGGCGGACCCAAGGGACAGATTCACCTGGAAGGCTACCCAGCCCCACTGTTCTTTGCGCAAGTGCGGGACATGGTGGCATATCTCAAAAGTCCGGAACGTGACGCGAAAATCACGGCCGTTTATGTCAGCGATATGGGAATTGCGCCAAGTTGGCGCCAGCCGGGGATATCCAACTGGATCGCCGCAAATGACGCGACCTTTGTCGTCGGCGGCAATGTGGCCGGGGGCATGGGCGCGCGCGAGGTGGTGCCGTTTGCCAATCCCACTGACGCTCAGACATTTGTTGACACTTACGGCGGGACGGCGATGCCCCTTCCAGACATCCCCGATGCAGAAGTGCTCGGCCCTGTTGATCTTGATCTGTCGTTGGAGACCCCTGTATGACCGCCCTATCCCGCCGTCGATTTCTGTTTATCTCAGCCGCGTGCGCGGCGGCGAACCCGGCATGGGCCTCGGACGCGCGATGGAATGGAACGGCGTTGGGTGCTGCTGCAAGTTTGCGGCTGGTTGGTTTGTCGAACACGGATGCCGCACCGATCATTGCTGCTGTTGAAGCGGAAATTTCCCGACTGGAAGACATCTTTAGCTTGTACCGCCCAGACTCGCAGCTGAGCCGGTTGAACCGGGACGGTGTACTTACTGCTCCGGCTCAGGAATTGTTGAATGTGTTGAGCTTGTGCACAGCCCTGCACCAAGCTTCGAAAGGTGCGTTCGATCCAAGTATTCAACCGATGTGGTTGGGTTTGGCGAACGGGGCTCGCCCCAAAGACTTGATTGAGGCTCAACGCCTGGTTGGTTGGGAAAAAGTGTCTTTTGACGCGTCTAATGTGCGCCTTCCGGATCCGGGCCAATCGGCCTTGACGTTGAACGGCATCGCGCAGGGTGCCATCACCGATCGCATCGCTGCTCTGCTACGCGACTTTGGCTTGCGAGATGTTCTGGTAAACATGGGAGAGGTCGCCGCTTTGGGCACGCGAAGCGATGGAACGCCTTGGAAAGTTGGGTTGGCCAAACCGGATCAAAGGGTGTTGAAACGCATTGCGTTGCGGAACCGCGCCGTTGCTACGTCGTCATCCTTGGGCACACAGCTAGGTCACGGGATTGGACATATCCTCACCTCTGCAGGGCCAGTGCGCCGCAACAGAACAGTTTCGGTTTCAGCACCGAACGCAAGCCTAGCAGATGGGCTTTCAACCGCCATATGCGCCGCCCCAGACAGTCACGCAGAGGAAATTGTTCAACGGTTTCCCGGCACCCGGATTGAATTGAACGCCTAAGAAAGCCGCCAAAGTGTCAAAGTGATCAATAAAATTTCTGAACGAATATGACTTGGATCAAGTCAGATTCGCGACTTGGCGGTTATCAAAACAAACACGCGAACAAAAAATGTCCACATTCGAGTCACCAGCCATGAGCCAGATGACGAGTAGACGCGCTTTTCTCAGCGCGCGCATACTTAGGGAAGATCGCGATGCGATCCGCCCGCCGGGCGCGGCCGTTTCGGACTTTGCAGATCTGTGCACACGCTGCGAGGATTGCGCCTCGGCTTGCCCCGAAAACGTCATCACATTCGATGACGGTGGTTTTCCCACTCTCGACTTTTCCGCAGATGGTTGCACCCTATGTGGAGACTGCGCCCAAGCGTGCCCAACACTTGCGCTGTTGCCCGAACGTGTGGCCCAATGGCCGTGGCGTGCACAAGTTGATGCGGCAAGCTGCCTGTCAATGAACGGGGTCAGCTGCCGCGTATGCCAGGACAATTGCGAGCAAGACGCCATCCGCTTTCGTCTGCAACTGGGCGGACGGGCGGAGCCTGCGCTTGATACCGAAGTCTGTATCGGTTGCGGAAGCTGCTCTGCTGCCTGCCCCGCCGGGGCCATCTCGATGCACCGCCCCACCCCACAACACCCGGAGGTGACCTAATGAATATCTGTGGCTGTCTCGTCCACATCGCCCCAGATCACACCGACGCCGCGCGTGCGGCAATGACTGGAACCCAAGGCGTCGAGCTTCATGCCGAAGCCGAGGATGGCCGGTTTGTAGTGGTTGTCGAGGATACCGCTGAAAAGCTGGCCTCGGACACCATTATGGATCTGCACCAGATCCCCGGCGTGATCTCTTTGTCGCTGACATATCACCATTTCGAAGATCCGGCGGAGACATCTCCGCAATCAAATGCCCAAAGCCAACCGACCAGCAGGAGGCCCATGCAATGACTGTTTCTGAATCCCGTCGTACTTTTCTAAAGGCATCCGCCGCTGCCGCAACGGCCTCGGCCGCTGGCATTCCGATGGCCGCCGGTCAGGCCAATGCGCAGGCCGATGCGCCCGATATTCGCTGGGACAAGGCCGCTTGCCGTTTCTGCGGCACTGGATGCTCGGTTCTGGTTGGCACCAAGGATGGCCGCGTTGTCGCCACACAAGGCGACCCCGACGCACCCGTGAACCGGGGTCTGAACTGCATCAAAGGCTATTTCCTGTCCAAGATCATGTACGGCAAGGATCGCCTGACCACCCCACTGCTGCGCAAAACCAACGGCGAATACGACAAGAACGGTGAATTTGAGCCCGTCAGCTGGGATGAAGCCTTTGATGTCATGGCCGCCAAATGGAAAGAGGCCCTGGCCAAGAAAGGCCCGACCAGCGTCGGCATGTTCGGCTCGGGCCAATGGACCGTCTGGGAAGGTTACGCTGCGGCCAAAATGATGAAAGCAGGCTTCCGGTCAAATAATATCGACCCCAATGCACGCCATTGCATGGCCTCGGCTGTTGTGGGTTTCATGCGTACCTTTGGCATCGACGAGCCGATGGGGTGCTATGACGATCTGGAACACGCCGATACCTTCGTGCTGTGGGGTTCGAACATGGCCGAGATGCACCCGATCCTGTGGTCGCGCCTGACGGATACGCGCCTGACAAAACCGGGATGCGAAGTGCATGTACTGTCGACCTTCGAGCATCGCTCGTTCGAACTGGCCGACAACGGAATGGTGTTCGAACCACAGACAGACCTGGCAATCCTGAATTATATCGCCAACTACATCATCCAGAATGGCGCGGTGAACGAGTATTTCGTGCGTAACCACGTCAATATCACTAAGACCGCAACCGATATCGGTTATGGCCTGCGTGAAACCAATGCGTTGCAGCAGGAAGCCGCGAACCCGAACTCGGGCAAGCTGGAAACCATCAGTTTCGAGGAATACGCCGAGGCTGTCGCACCCTACACGCTGGAGTACACTTCCGAGCTGTCCGGCGTCCCTGCGGATAAGCTGGAAAAACTGGCGCAGCAATATGCAGACCCAACACGCAAGGTCATGAGCCTGTGGACCATGGGCTTCAACCAGCACACACGCGGGTCCTGGGTGAACTCTCTGATGTACAACGTGCACCTGCTGGTGGGTAAGATATCGGAACCCGGCAACTCGCCCTTCTCGCTGACCGGTCAGCCCTCGGCCTGTGGCACCGCGCGTGAGGTCGGCACCTTTGCCCATCGCCTGCCCGCCGACATGGTCGTCGCGAATGATGAGCACAGGGAAATTTGCGAAACCGCTTGGAACATTCCGGCTGGCACCATCCCGCCAAAGCCCGGCTTCCACGCCGTGTTGCAGCACCGCAA
Organism: Ruegeria sp. HKCCA5763; assembly: GCF_013034545.1. Classification (NCBI taxonomy): domain Bacteria; kingdom Pseudomonadati; phylum Pseudomonadota; class Alphaproteobacteria; order Rhodobacterales; family Roseobacteraceae; genus Ruegeria; species Ruegeria sp. HKCCA5763. Next base: position 42,070 of record NZ_WQGF01000006.1, on the reverse strand, counting down.
ACTGAAAGATGGTGAGCTGAACGCTTACTGGGTTCAGTGCAACAACAACATGCAGGCTGCGCCCAACATCAACGAAGAAGGCTATCCCGGTTACCGCAATCCGGAAAACTTCATCACCGTATCTGATCCTTATCCGACAGTTACGGCGGTGTCTGCCGACCTGATCTTGCCCACCGCGATGTGGGTCGAGAAGGAAGGTGCATATGGCAACGCGGAACGCCGCACCCAATTCTGGCGTCAACAAGTCAAGGCGCCGGGCGAAGCGAAATCCGACCTGTGGCAGTTGATGGAGTTTTCGAAACGCTTCACCGTCGAAGAGGTCTGGGGCGAAGAGCTGCTGGCCAAGATGCCCGAACATCGCGGCAAGACCATGTATGACGTGCTGTTCGCCAACGGCAAGGTTGACCAATTCCCGCTGTCCGAAACTGCGGAAGGCTTCGACAACGACGATGCCGAGCATTTCGGTTACTACGTCCAGAAAGGTTTGTTCGAGGAATATGCCGATTTCGGGCGTGGTCATGCGCATGACCTTGCTCCGTTCGACATGTATCATCAGGCACGCGGCATGCGTTGGCCGGTCGTGGATGGCAAGGAAACGCTCTATCGCTTCCGCGAAGGATATGACCCCTACGTGCCCGAAGGCGCGGATGTGAAGTTCTACGGTCACAAAGACGGTAAAGCCAAGATCATCTTTGCGCCGTACGAACCTGCCGCCGAAGTGCCCGATGAGGAGTACGATCTGTGGCTGTCAACGGGCCGCGTTCTGGAGCACTGGCACTCGGGCTCGATGACTCGCCGGGTTCCGGAACTGCACCGCGCTTATCCGTCGGCTGTGGTGTACATGCACCCAGAAGACGCGCGTGATCGCGGCTTGCGGCGCGGGCAAGAGATTGTCCTGTCCACCCGTCGCGGGGAAGTCACCAGCCGAGTGGAGACCCGAGGCCGGAACAAGGTGCCGCGTGGTTTGGTCTTCATGCCCTGGTTCGACGAGCATCAGTTAACCAACAAACTGACGCTGGACGCCACCTGCCCGCTTTCGAAAGAGACCGACTTCAAGAAGTGCGCCTGCAAGGTCGAGCGCGCGTAACCAGCAAGGATTGTACGGGTAATTCCCATGCCTCTTGTCGACACACCCCTTTCGCCGCAACGGCGCCGGTTCCTGCAGGACTCGGCCCGCGCGGCGGGCGGCTGCGTTGTCGCCGGGTCGGTGCTGGCCTATCTGGCCCGCGACGCCCGCGCGCTGCCAGCCGAGGCTTTGCGCCCGCCCGGCGCATTGCCGGAAAAGGAGTTTCTGTCGGCCTGCATCCGCTGCGGTCTGTGTGTGCGGGATTGCCCCTACGACACCCTGAAGCTGGCCGAACTTGGATCGGATGCGGTAGCAACCGGAACGCCGTTTTTCACCGCGCGGGATATTCCCTGCGAAATGTGCGACGACATTCCTTGTGTGACCGCATGTCCAACAGGGGCATTGGACCCCGGGTTGGACAATATCGACGATGCCAAAATGGGCGTCGCGGTGCTGGTCGATCAAGAGAACTGCCTGAACTTCCTCGGCCTGCGTTGCGATGTCTGTTACCGCGTTTGTCCGGTGATTGATGAAGCGATCACGCTCGAGACCGAGCATAATACTCGATCCGGTCATCACGCGCTGTTCATTCCGACCGTCCATTCCGATCGCTGCACTGGCTGCGGCATGTGCGAAAAAAGCTGTGTTCTACCCGAAGCAGCCATCAAGGTTCTGCCTACGCGGCTGGCGCGTGGTAGTTCGGCAGAACACTACCGGAAAGGCTGGGAAGAAAAGGCTGCCAAGGGCGCGCCGGTTGTCGAAGGGATCATTGATTTGCCCGACCGTTTGCCAGGACCTGGCACCGACAACTTGGTTTCTCCGGGCGGGTTTGCCCCCGGATATGAACTACCCGGAGTCGGACAATGAGCGCCCGCACGCATATGCCTGTAGGTCACGAGGCAGTCGAAAGCAAAGGTTGGATCGGCGCACATCGCTATCTGTTATTGCGCCGCGTAAGTCAGCTGTTCTTTCTGGTTCTGTTTCTGCTGGGTCCGTGGTTCGGCATATGGATCGTGGAAGGAAACCTGGCGGGGTCGCTGACGCTGGGCGTGTTGCCCCTGACAGACCCTTTCATCCTGTTGCAAAGCTTCGTTGCGGGTCATTTGCCTGAGGTGACGGCACTGATCGGCGGGCTGATCGTTTTGGCGGTTTATGCGCTGATCGGCGGTCGGGTCTATTGTTCCTGGGTTTGCCCTATCAACCCGGTGACGGATGCCGCGAACTGGCTGCATCGCAAGCTGGATCTGCCCAAAGGTTGGCAACCCAAGCGCAGTTCGCGCCTGTGGGTTCTGGCAACTGTCTTGCTTGTGTCGGGCCTGAGCGGTGTGATCGCGTGGGAGCTGGTAAATCCGATCACCATGCTCCATCGCGGACTGGTTTTCGGCATGGGTTTTGTTTGGGCCATGATTGCCGCGATCTTTATCTTTGACGTGATTGTCTCACGTCATGGCTGGTGTGGTCATCTGTGTCCAGTCGGTGCGTTCTATGGCCTGATCGGGTCAAAAAGCCTGCTACGTGTAAGCGCCACCAATCGCGCCGCCTGTGACGACTGCATGGATTGCTATGCGGTCTGTCCGGAAAATCAGGTGATCTCACCCGCGCTGAAAGGCAAGTCGGGACACACGCCACTGATCCTGTCACCCGACTGCACAAACTGCGGACGTTGCATCGATGTCTGCGCAGTCGACGTTTTTAACTTTACTCACCGGTTTGACGACCACGTCGTTCAACCTTCCGATCCAGTTGCCGCGCCTGAACCGCGCGCTGCCAGACCTATCTAGGGGAGTGCCAAGATGAAAAGATCAATCGTTACAGGCGGAATTGCCCTTCTACCCGTATTGTTGCTGAGCGGATGGGCCCTCGCGCAATCCGTACAAGTTGAAACCCTGCGAGGCGCGGACGTGGACGAACCGATCCCGCTGGATCAAATCCACAAAAATGTAGAAGGACGGATGCAGCGCAATTATCGCCAGCAGCCGCCGCTGATCCCACACTCGATCGAACAATATCAGATCGATGTGCGCACCAATCAGTGCCTGTCCTGCCATGACTGGTCCAAAGCTGGCGAGAGAAATGCACCGACCCTTTCGATGACCCACTATCTGGACCGCGAAGGCCGCGAGTTGGATCGCATCGCAGGAACCCGGTATTTCTGCAATCAGTGCCACGTTCCGCAAGCGGACGCGCCGCCGCTGGTCGATAACGTGTTCCAGCCCTCAACTGGCAACTGATTCAACTCAAGACTGAAAGGAGCAGCGACATGGCAGACTCCCCCGAAAAACGCGGCTTTTTAGGTCGACTGTGGAACGCGATCTGGACACCGGCGGTAATGTTCAGCTCGGGCTTTCTGATCCTTGCAGGATTTCTGGCCGGTATCCTGTTCTGGGGTGGGTTTCACTGGACCCTGGAATTGACCAATACAGAAGAGTTTTGTGTTTCGTGCCACACCATGGAAACGAATCTGGGCGAATACCGCGAGACGATCCACTACAACAACCATTCCGGTGTGCGTGCGATCTGTTCCGATTGCCACGTTCCGGATGAGTGGAACCACAAGATCAAAGCCAAGATCATGGCCGTGAAAGACGTCTATCACGAGCTTGCCGGAACCATCAGCACGCCCGAGAAATACGAGGATCACCGGCTGGCAATGGCCTCGGCGGTGTGGAAAAAGATGAAAGCGTCCGACAGCCGCGAATGCCGCAACTGTCACAACTTCGACTATATGGACTTTACCATTCAGGAAACCCGCGCCGCGTCGGAACACCAGCGCGCTATCGACACAGGCATGACCTGTATCGATTGCCACCAGGGTATCGCGCACAGCCTGCCGCCGAACTACCTGGAAACATATGAGAATGTGACCGCGGGACTTGAAGGCGAAGTTCTGGAAGAACATGCGACCGCATCTGGCGACGATATCCGTGACTTCCTGAACAACAGCTCGAATTGAAGGGGGAGCGGAGATGCTAGAGATACTGGGAACGATAGGCGGCAACATCCTAAGCCTGCCCGGCATTCTGGGGCTGGCCCTTGGCATGATGACCCGCAAGCTGTGGCTGGGCGCGGCATTGGGTGGCGCAGTCGGTATATTCGAAACGCTGGTGTTTGCTGGCTTTCAATTCGCGCAAGTCGAAGGTTTAGAGCTTGTCATCGCCGTCGTGGTCGGTGTCTGCGCAGGCAGCTTGGGCACGGCCATTCGACTCAAGGGTTCTACGGCCTGACATAGATCCGGTTCCGCCACCCCGGCGGGACCGACACACGCCAACAGACCTTAGGGCTCAATCTGGATTCAATCCAAGGAAGTTAAACAGTTCAGGAAACGGGTAGTCCTGCCTGTCGGCATCCGCCCCAAAAGCAAGAATGCCGGATTGGCGGTCTGCAAATGTGCCGTCTGAAAAGTAGGGCAAGCTTTTGTCGTATCTGGACAACGTTTTCTCCGAAATGCCATGCGTTCTTTTCATGTAGTGCGTCAGACGTTTCTTCGGAAAATTCTCAGCCGCGATTTCATTATGCACATCATCAAGTCCGAAGTGCTTTAGAAAAGCCAAAAGGGACAGGGTATAGATCTCTTCTATTTCGCGGGTCGTGTTGGCCCAGGGTTTGACTGGTCCTGTAAAGTGAACGTAACGGGGGTTCAGCAAAGCTATGATCTTGCCCGGCAGGTATGAGTGCTGCCAATTCCACGATGGCGACAACTCTAGCCAGTTTCCGTCCACAGCAATGTTAAGTGCGCTTTGGTCGGCCAAGGGCAGAGGATCACTCGCACCAGTCAACGCGCCAAGCGCCTTTTCAAAGATGTTTTCCGCAATCAAAGCCCTGCTGTTGACGAACAGCATACCGGCATTGAAGTACTTTTGCTGCGCGCCTGCAGGTAATAAATTGAAGTCTGCGTTTTTCCAGAACCGGCCCTGCGTCCAGCGGGTGTTATCGGCCACGGCCGCAATGGGCTGTTCAAAACCCTGCAACTGCATCAGGTCTGACGGCGACCCCCAACGTTGCACGATGTCATTATCAAGATACAGTACAAATTCGTGCAAATGAGACAGATCGCCTAGTGCTTTTAGCCTGAGCAAAGTCGCCTGGGACACGTAACCATGCGACTTGAATTTTTCGGGCGGGACAATATCGTCCAAACAATAGACGATCCTGAAATATCTTGAAAACAGAGTTTCCAACCGCGGATCTACCTGAGCCGAGACATAAAGGTAATGCTGAATCTCGTTGGTCGTGTCGAGCAAGAATGATCGCACCAACGCATAGGCCGCCTGCCAAATCTGGTTTTCGTCCGTGCACAGCACGACAGCCATTTTTTTGTCGCTGGTCATCCGACACAATCCTGCGGGTCATAACTTGAACGCAAAAATGGGCCGAAAGGTATCGAGAGCGATAGGCTATCAATCATATTGACCAAGTACTTTTTGCATCGCTAGGATTTTGGGTGCGCCGCGTCGCTTGAACTTGTCGGGGAAGACGAAGGCGAACCCGATTTCATCCGCAAGAGCGTTCAGATCGCGCTCGATCTCCTGATCAGAGTGCGCAAACCTACGGGTACGTTGGAAGTCATGGAATAGATCTCCCGTCTTGGGAAAATCCGGGTTCTCAAACGTGCCCGGTTGCCAGTGGAGGTCCTCGATAATGTAAATCCCACCATCCTTGAGTTTTGGCCACATCTCCAAAAGCGCGAATTGCTGATGATGCGAGGCGTGCGAAGCGTCGTCGATGATCACATCAAAGGGCTGTTCAAACTGGGCCGCTGCAGCTTTGATGTTCTCACGCTTTTCCATATCGCATTGGACGAAATCAAACCTAGGCCCCTTGCGCCAAGAAAAGTCCGAGATATCCAGACCCGTGACATGAGCATGTTCGAAATATTCCAGCCACATATCAACCGATGGAACGCGATCCGTTTCACGGTCTGCCCGACGCCCCCGCACCTCGGGGCCACCGCGCAACAACCCCATTTCAAGCAACCGAATAGGCTTGTCCCGAAGCGGGTGAAACAGAAGCTCGTACAGCCGCGTGTAACCATGAGCCAGATCCGTCAGTCCCTTGTCGGTACCGTGTTTTTTGGCCAGCTGGGTGAGATTGGGCATTTTTGGGGCCGCGCTCCGTGAATTCAGACTTGTGATCATCCCTACTGCATTGAGCGAGGGCCGGGTATTTGTCAATCAGCGATCCTGTTGGCCTTGAACGCTGTTTGGGTCGAGTACCTCGTAGCGTTCTAATTCAACACGCGGCCTCGTTCTTTGTCATCGGGTTGCTGCAATTCATTTCTTAACCGATTTCAATTGGCAAGCTGAGCAGCAAAAACGAACCTGTGGAACGGGATTCCCCCTTTCCAATATCGCTTTGATACCCTGACTCACTATTCCCAACTGAAGGCAGCAAAGGCGGGTTGAAATTTCAACAGGATTTCTTCAAACAAGATAACTCGTTAACGAAGTTGCCCTTGCGTCAAGCGCCTTCTAAAAAATCCTCTCTATTTTTGCCTATGCAAATACAATATAAACTGTGGGGACTATGAGGGGAAAAATATGGGCGGGATCGCAAGACTATGACGCGGGTCCTTGAGGCAAAACGTATTTCCAAAGTTCTAAATCTGGCCGGTCTGACGGATCATTTATCGATGTTCCGGCAAGAAGGCGTGGACGACCAGCTTTTGGACGATCTGACCGACCCGGAACTGCGCGACCTTGGGTTGAGCGTTGGGGAAAGAAAAAGGTTTCGCAAAGCTCAGGCGGAACTCAAAAGCAAAGACGCGTCAAGCCGAGATGGAGTAAAGTCCGAGGCCGAACGAAGGCAACTGACTCTGGTCTTTTGCGACCTCGTCGGATCCACGCAGCTTGCACAGCGCTATGATCCCGAAGACCTGATGCAGATCATGAATCTGTACTTGGATACAGCCATCGGCACCTTGAAACAGCATGGCTGTCATCTGGCCTATCGTCAGGGCGATGGCATCATGGTGTATTTTGGGTATCCCAAAGCAATGGAAGACGACGCTGAGCGGGCTGTAAGGGCAGTTTTGGAAACCATTGAGGCTGTTCAAAACCTGGACAACAAATTCGGTGAAAAACTTAATCTGCGTGCAGGAATCGCAACCGGAATGGTCGTTGTTGGCATCGTGTCCTCGAAAAGCCTTGGGTCTGAGGAATTTTTGGTTGGCGAGACGGCGAACCTTGCGTCCCGGTTGCAAGGGCTCGCTAAGCCTGGGGAGGTGATCGTCTCATCAGAAACAATGCGGCTGACACAGGGAACGTTCGAATTCGAGCCGCGCGGTAGCCATGATTTGAAAGGGTTCGAAGACCAGCGCAAAGTCTTTTGCGTGCTCAAGGAAACCGTATCTGCCAGTCGATTTGAGGCCCGGACCGGACAATCTGCAGTCAAACTGGTGGCACGGCACGACGACCTGTCGACTTTGACTCAGCTTTGGTCTGCAGCACAGGAAGGGGCCGGCAGAATGGCACTTGTCGGCGGCGCGGCAGGTATAGGCAAGTCGAGACTGATCAAGTCGCTGTCTGAAACGGTCGGGGTCAAACCGCTTACCCTACAATGTACGCCACACCTGACCAGTCTACCTCTACACCCTATAATAAACGAGTTACGACGTGTGTCAGGCGACCAATCCGACGAAAATATCCAGGCTGCGGTAACAGGTTTTGTTCAATCCGCCTCGCGTGTGAACGAAACGGACTTGCCCGTCCTGCTGGATTTGGCAGGTGTCGACTCGGGCGCGCCCGCCGAACCTGATCCGCTGAAAAAGGCGCGGAAATCCATGGATGTGCTTCTGCGCAGCCTTGCCAGCATATGCGACAGGCGCGGCACGTTGCTGTTGGTTATAGAAGATGTTCACTGGGCAGATGCCACCACATTGGATTTTCTGGACACACTTGCTGCCAATCTGGCAGGTTTCCCGGTACTTATGGTTCTGTCACACCGGCCTGAATACGAGCCGCCAGAGCATTACCTGGACAAGGCGGCAACCGTCGATCTGTCACCGCTTGCAAGGACAGAGGCATCCGAGTTGGTACGCCGTGTGGCCGAGCCCTTTAGTCTGCCAGTTATTCTGATCCGTCAGATCATTGAAAAAGCGGATGGGGTTCCTCTGTTCATTGAGGAAATAACAAAGGCGGTTCTGGATCAGCTACCCGCCGACGCGCCGATCAATGCCGAGGTGCTGGATGCGCTGAGCGTTCCATCCACGCTGCAGGATTCGTTGATGTCACGCCTTGACAGAATGGAAAACGCCAAACCTGTTGCGCAGTTGGGATCAGTCATCGGGCGCAGCTTTTCAGCACGCATGATCGACGCGGTCGCCCAGGACAGCATGGATGTCGACAAAGCCTTGCTGGAATTGATGGCGGCCGGTGTACTGTTGGCGACCAGCGACGAAGGGTCCGCCACCTATACGTTCAGCCACGCGCTTGTTCAGGATACCGCCTATAACTCTCTGCTACGCGACGATCGTCAAAAACTGCATCTGAAAATTGGCAAAGCCCTACTTGAAAAGCACAAGGCCTTTGGCAACCCAGCCCCTGACACCATCGCGCATCACTGCGATTTGGGTGGTTTAAAGGACGAAGCTGTCGCCCACTGGTTCACCGCAGGCGAGCAAGCCCTGTCCCGACTCGCGAACTTGCCCGCGATCTCAGCCTTTCGGGCGGCGCTGCGCAATCTCGGGTCCATGCCCGCAACTGCCGAACGTGACGGGTTCGAATTGCGCGTTCAGATGAACATTCTGCCCGCTTACATGGCGATCTATGGCTGGTCTGCTGATCAGGTCGGAGAGACAGCCGCGCGCGCCATGGAGCTTGCCCAGTCTCTGGGTGATGGAGAGACGCTTTTCGCTGCAACCTTCTGCCGTTGGACCAATTTCTTTGTTGGTGGCCAAATGAATCACGCAATGGAGATGGGACAGGCGCTGGATGCGATGGCTGGAATGACCGGGGATCCGGTTGCCAACGTTCTCACCGCCCGCGCGCTGAGCTTCACCCATTACTTCCGTGGTGAGTTCGCCGAATGTGAGCGTCAGCTTGACCGGGCCTTTGCCCTGATATCGCCAGAACTTGATATGGCGATGATGCCGATGACGCAGTCTTCGACCATGGCTTCGCTGTTGGCGATTCAAGGATGCCTGCTATGGCAGCAAGGTAAGTTCGACAAAGCTGAAACTGCGCGTCTTAAGTCCATTGAAGTCAGCAGGGCGCTGAACCACGCGCCCAATCTGGTCTATATCATGGGTGCCTGCTGCATGTTCCTGCCTTACGCTGGTGAGTGGGACAGGATGGACGTAACGATGAAGGAAGCCCGCAAGATCGCAGATGAGGAAGGGTTCCTGTATCTGCACGCCATGCAGGACATCTATATGGGTCTTGCACAGGCCGGGAAAGGCGACCTTGCTGATGTGCCCGAACAGATCGAAGCGCGCATGAACCTGATTTCGAAATCAGGCGGCAACTTCACTTTCCCGCAGAATCAGATCGTATTGTCGGAAATAATGATCGATCATGGTGACCTCGATAGGGCGATGGACCGGCTCGAGGCGGTCTGCGCACCCGGCTGGGAACGCGGAGAAACGCTAAACAAGCCTGAATATCACCGCGTGCGAGCCAAGGCCTTCGCGGCAAGCGGGAAAATAGATGCAGCCAGGGCTGAAGCCGTGCAGGCACTAACGCTGGCGCGCAGCATTGGGGCTATTGTGCAGGAAGATCGGGCCAGACAATTTCTGGACCAACTGACCGAAAAAAAATTGAACAAAACCAAGTGAACCGCCAAATATGGCGGCAAAACCAAGAGGGATTTGACATGACCGATGCATTGGACTGGGGCGACGCCCAGTGGAACGCCGTGAACAAAGCCGTCCATGATGAGGCGCTCCGCGCGCGGGTGGCCGCAAGTTTTCTGCCACTATACGGGCCGCTCCCCGCTGATACACAATCGGTCCCGCTGAACCGGCTTGAACTGGTCGACAACGAAAACGGCACTGCAAAACGCCTTGGTGTCAACGACTTTGACACCACGCGCCTGACCACTGTGTCTGTGAACGTCTATCTGAAAAGCGCGCAGATGGCCGACCCCGAGCTGTCCGCGGCGTTGATCATGTTCCGCCGTGCGGCTGCGATTGTGGCACGGGTCGAAGACGACATCATCTTCAACGGCCAACCGGGCACCGGGCAAGGTCCCAAACCCAACTCTAGCGCGCCCACCTCTTTGCCACCGATCTATACCGTCAGCGGCGGCGGCAAATACGAAGGCTTGCTGGAAGCGGGTGAGACATCTTCTGGTTCGTCGTCAGCAAAGAAGACAACCTACACCGGCACCAAAGTGTTCGAAGCGGTGGTTGCGGGTATCAATGAACTGGAATCGCGCGGGTATCTGGGCCCCTATGCCTGTGTGATGGGCAATGGCCTGTTCCAGGCCGTGACGACGCCGCTGGAAAACTCGATGGTGCTGCCGCGGGACAGCATTCTGCCGTTTCTGGATGGTCCGTTGCTGCGTTCGGGCACCCTGCCCGCGAATAACGCAGCGCTTGTGTCGCTGCAAGGCGCACCTGTTGAAATCGTGGTGCCATCTGAAATCGCGGTCAAGTACTTGCAGACTTCGTCGGAAGGTGAGCATGTCTTCCGTGTGCAACAGAAATTCCGCCTGCGGATCAAGGAAGAACAGGCCATCTGCACCCTCACCTGCTGACCGGAGGCTTGGCTGTGCGCGAGTTTACAGACCGGGGTGTAACCCTGCGCTGGTCAGAAACGATCAGTGCAACCGGTGACAAGCGAGCTTTGATAGAAGCTGGACCATCCGTTTCGCCTCATGACACAATGCGGCTGATCTGTTCACCGGATGGCGGCCCCGAGCGGGCCATTCGCGGCTGGCCTTTGAGCTATGATAAGAAAACCGGGCTTCAGCGCTTTGCGGCAACCCTTCCCTCGGCAGCACAGGACAAGACACTTTGCTGGCGTCCGGTATTGACGTCTGGCGGCCATGAGTATGACCCAGGACCGGACACTGCCCCCAAGACAGCACCGGTGCAAAAGCCAAACCCCGCGCCACAACCACCGGTTTTGGACCATATCGCCAAGTTCGTTGTCCCCTTCGCCAGCGATTTCCACCCTTCGGGCGAGACGCCGGACGGGGTTTGGTTGCATTTCGCCATCAAGGAAGGCGGTACGGTCGAAGGCCCTCATTTGAATGGGGTGATTGAACCGGTTGGAGGCGACTGGATGCGTGTGCGTCCTGACGGCGTGGGGCTTCTCCATGCCAAAGCGCTGATCAAGCCAGCGGACGGCGGCGCTCCGATCCTGTTTGAAGATACCGGCATGTGTGAGTTTGGCCCCGATGGTTATGCCGCACTGTTGAAGGGGAACCTGCCTGCGTCGGCCCCTGTGCGGGTGGCGTCGCGCTACCTGACCTCGAACCTGCATTACAGCTGGATGAATCGGGTGCAGGGGTTTGGCATTGGCGAAGCCAGCCTGTCGGACATAACCCTGCGCTTTGACGTCTATTCCGCGAAAGGAACATCAGATGGCTGAAAAGGTTGTCATTCTTGGGGGTGGCGTGGCCGGCATGAGCGCCGCGCACGAACTGATCGAACGCGGTTTCGAGGTTGAGATCCACGAACGCCAAATGATCCCCGGCGGCAAGGCACGCAGTATCCCTGTGATGAAGGGTGAAGGCGATCACGGCTCGAAGGCAAAGCATATCAAAGCGCTGGAGAATTGGGCCGAGATGGACGGGGCCAGCTATCCGCCCGGAGTGAAACGCCCATGGTTGCCAGGCGAGCATGGGTTCCGGTTCTTCCCGAACTTCTATCGACATATTACCGACACGATGGCCCGTACGCCTTATTACGACAAAGGCACGTGCTTTGATAATCTGGTGCCGACCACTCAGGTTCTGGTCAGTCAGTTCGACAAGCCCGGCATCATTGTACCCGAGCGATTTCCTCGCACCCTCAAAGACGTGGCGGATGCGTTCAAGACAATTGCCTTCGCGCTCTCGCCAAGGGACCAGATAGCATATGAGGATGTCGAGCATTTCGTTGCCTGCATGTGGCGGATAGCGACGTCCTGCAAGGAACGCCGGTTCGACGAATATGAACGGATCGGATGGTGGGATTTCATCGGGGCGGAAGACCGTTCGGAAGCGTATCAGAAATTTCTTGCCATCGGCCTGACACGGTCTCTGGTGGCCGCTAAAGCCACGACTGCCAGCACCAAGACCGTTGGCGACATTGCCGTGCAGCTGCAGTTGGGCATTGCCACGCCTGAGCCGCATTGCAACAGGTTGCTGAACGGACCGACCAACTTAGTATGGATTCAGCCCTGGCTGGATTACCTCAAAAGCAAGGGGGTCGTTTACAACTTCGAGTCCAAGGTAACAGGCATCGAATGCCAAAACGGGCGGATCACCGGTGCGACGGTTGAACAGGATGGCAGAGAACAGAACGTAACAGGCGACTGGTTCATCAGTGCCATGCCGATCGAGCGCATCGCGCCACTTCTCACGCCCGAGATGATGGCAGCCGATCCGGCGCTTGCCAAACTGCCACTGCTAGCAAACGACGTTCAGTGGATGAACGGTATTCAGTTCTATCTGACCAAAGAGGTCACACTTACAAACGGGCATGTGATCTTCATCGATAGCCCGTGGGCTCTGACCGCCGTGTCGCAAAAACAGTTTTGGCCGGGGATCAACTTTGACAACTGGGCTGAAGGCAAAACCAAAGGCCTGCTTTCAATTGATATTTCGGAATGGGACAAGCCGGGCTTGAACGGAAAGACCGCGCGCAATTGCACCCGGGAAGAGATTGCAAAAGAAGTTTGGGAGCAGCTCAAACGCAGTCTCAACGTGGATGGCGAGACTCTGCTGCGGGATGAGGATATGCACTACTGGTTCCTTGATCCCGACATCGTGCAGGACCCCGAAGATCCCAAACGCCAAAGCAATGTGGAACCTCTGCTTGTCAACCGCATCAACAGTTGGCGATTGCGGCCAGATGCGGCCACGCTGATCCCGAATTTCTTTCTGGCATCCGACTATGTGCGCACCTTTACTGACCTTGCCACAATGGAAGGGGCGAATGAGGCCGCGCGCCGGGCAGTCAACGCGATCCTGCAACGCAGCGGATCGGATGCCGAGCCCTGCCAGATCTGGGACCTGCACGAGCCTGATATCCTGAAACCGCTGCGCGCCTATGACTACGCGCGTTATCAAGCGGGTCTGCCGTGGGACAACAGGTTTGCTGTCGCGGTCGAAGCTGCACTGAAAATGGGCCAAGACACCGCAGGGATTGATCGCGGTGGTGACGGGCCATTGGCAGCCATCGGTGAACCGGCTGCAGAGTATTCAAAACCCGGCGGTATCATCGAAGACCCGGCCATTGCCGAAGCGCTGCGCATGATTTGCCCGCCAAAAGAACTGTTTGATCTGATGGCCAGCTATGAACCAACGGCAGATCTTCCGATACCCGGAGATGAGGTTGCCGAAGATGTGGCCTATGATCTGGGCCGGGACAGCGGTCAGTCTGATGTGCTGTCCAGAGCCCTGCCGATAACGGATGCACCCTTTGCCTCTGCTGGAACCGGGTTTGCCCCCGCCAGCGCGCAGAGCAGCAAACCTCGCGTGATCATCACGCAGAAGGGTTAACCTTTGAAACCCGGAACCGCGCATCTGGACCCTGCGGCACAGCAGGAGTTTCTGAAACAGCTGACCTCTTACGGGGATCGCGCGCGCGAAACTCTGTTGGGGCTTTTGCCAACGGGTGAACCCCAGGCTTACCTGTATGGTCCGATACGGGATTACATCGAAACATCAGGCAAAGGACTACGGCCCGCGCTATTGCTGGCCACATGCGAAGCCTTTGGCGGCAACACCGAGGAAGCACGAGTGTCCGCAGCTGTGCTGGAGCTTTTGCACAATGCCTTTCTGATCCACGATGATATCGAAGACCAAAGCGATTTCAGGCGTGGGCGTGCATGTATGCACCAGCGGCTTGGGATCCCTTTGGCCATAAATACAGGCGACGGGATGCAGGCGCTGGCCCTGCGGCTGTTGCGGCAAAATCTGGGGTCGCTTGGACTGGAAACCGGGATGCGTGTCGTGGACGAGTTCGACCATCTGCTACAGCAGTCCATCGAAGGTCAGGCGTTGGAGCTGGGTTGGATACGGGACAATCGGCTAAACGTGGGCGCCTCGGACTATCTGCGGATGTGTCTCAAAAAGACCTGCTGGTACAGTTTCATTCACCCCATGCGGATCGGCGCATTGATTGCACGGCCGCAGGATGTCGCCTCGGGCACACTGAATTTGGATGACTTCAACGCGTTCGGTTTCTTTCTGGGCGCGGCGTTTCAAATTCAGGATGACGTTCTCAACCTTGTTGGTTCGCAAGATAAATACGGCAAGGAAATTGGCGGCGACATCTATGAGGGCAAGCGTACGCTGATGTTGGGGCAACTTGGTCTGCACGCAGATGAGCCGGAACAGAAGCGATTGGCCGAACTGCTATCAAACCCGCGCGAAAATCGCTCAAGTCAAGATGTTGAATGGGTGCTTGAGCGTATGGATCACTATGGCAGCATCCGATTTGCGCAAGATGCGGCCAACGATCTTCTTGCTTCCGCCCTTCAGGAATTTGCGCAGGTATTTGCAGGCACCCAAGACGCCCCGCGTGCATTTCTCGCGCAGTTCATGGATTACCTCGTGACCCGTCAGGTCTGAGCACCTGCAACCTCAAACACCACAACGATCGAAGTCTGCTCGGTCCCGGTGCAGGCGATCCGACCATGATAAGCGCCCGGTTCCGTCAGGTCCGGTACAGTGACAACTACCGCTACATCTGTGGCCTCACCTGCGGCCAATCGAATCTGGGGCGGAATAACGTTGACGCGGTTCGCAGGCAGAATATCCCCATTCGGATTGGTCAGATCACCAGGTTCGAACTGCATTTCAACCGGCTCGTCACCTTCAGCCGCAGCAAAGGACAACAAGATTGTGGCCGTACCGCCGGGATGGCAGATCTTGCGACAGGTAAAAGGCCCTTTGAGGTGTTTTTGGTTGCCGCGCTCTGTCTCAAGCACGCGGCGCGCGATATCCGAAATCGGTTGCGTGTCCGGCTGCGATGCAACAGAGCTAATTACGCGCGACGGGTTTTCGTAGGGTTTACGCTCGAAATAAGGCATAACTTAATGTGCACCCGCAGCGTGGATCAGTAAATGGCAAATTCACCTACTGATCGCCGGGTTTGTTTATTTCCCTTTCCACACCGGATCACGTTTTTCGGCAAAGGCGCGGGCACCTTCCAGTTGATCTTCACTGGCATAGAGTACGTCCACAGTGCGCAGCTGACGTTTGGTGATATGGTTCATCGCATCCTGGAACTTGGAATCTTCCGCATCGCGCACGATCTCTTTGATTGCGGCGTAAACCAGGGGCGGTCCCGACGCCAACAAACGCGCCAGTTCCGACGCGCGGTCCATAAGTTGATCTGCGGTGACAATCTCATTCACCAAACCCCAGCGATTAGCTTCTTCAGCATCGAACCAGCGCCCGGTCAAAAGCAGTTCCATGGCGATGTGATAGGGAATGCGTTTTGGCAGCTTGACACTGGCTGCATCAGCCACAGTGCCTGATCGGATTTCCGGCAAAGCAAAAGTGGCGTGATCAGCGGCAAGGATCATGTCCGCTGACAGGGCCAGCTCTAGCCCGCCCCCGCACGCGATGCCGTTTACGGCTGCGATCACAGGCTTGTTCAGGTCGCGCAGCTCTTGCAGACCTCCAAACCCGCCAACGCCATAATCTCCGTCCACCGCGTCACCATCAGCAGCAGCTTTCAGATCCCAGCCGG
Source organism: Ruegeria sp. HKCCA5763 (assembly GCF_013034545.1). Classification (NCBI taxonomy): domain Bacteria; kingdom Pseudomonadati; phylum Pseudomonadota; class Alphaproteobacteria; order Rhodobacterales; family Roseobacteraceae; genus Ruegeria; species Ruegeria sp. HKCCA5763. Next base: position 26,156 of record NZ_WQGF01000006.1, on the reverse strand, counting down.
GGCAAAAGAATTTCTCGCCCGCGCCGGTCAGAATGGCCACGCGCAGGTCCGGGTCATCGCGGAACTCGGCAAAAACCTCACCCATTCTGCGGCTGGTGGCCAGATCGATGGCATTGGCCTTGGGTCGGTCTAGCGTCACTTCAAGGATCGTTCCATCACGTCGGGTTTTGATCGGGTCCAATTCTCAGGCCTTTCTTATCAAAGCATCCACAGCAACCGCCTTTTCAGGCGTGCACAGAAGCGGGTTAATTTCGACCTCGCCAAGCGCTTCGGCATTTTGCGTGACATAGGCCTGTACGGCCTGGACTGCGGCAATGATCGCATCCATATCAGCCGCAGGTTGACCGCGATAGCCTTCTAGCAAGGGTGCTATCTTCAATGTGCCAAGGGCGCTGCGGATCTCCGCAGGAGAGCTGGGCACCAACAACGAAACCGTATCGCGCAGCAGTTCGGTCAACACGCCCCCTGCCCCCAATGTCAGCACAAATCCATGCGCTGGGTCCCGAAAGACGCCAATTAAAAGTTCGGCGACAGTGCCGGTGATCATCTCTTCTATCAGAATGATTTCCGTGCCGATTTCAGCGGCAACAGCGGCAACATCTTCCGCCTGAATGCCCAACCGAACGGCGGCGTGTTCTGATTTGTGAGCAAGCCCCACGCCTTTTACAGCAAAGGGGCCGTTCATGTCCTGAGCCGCCGCGCGGGCCTCTTCCCTACCTCTGACCGAACGGTTTTGCGGGATACGTAAACCAAACTTGGCCAGCGCCTGTTTCGACTCACCTTCGGTCAGGGTTCGGGACACCTCGGCACAGCCCGGCAGCAAAACAGGCTGTACACAAGGCGCACAGATCTGACCCGCTGCGCGTGTTGCGGCCAGCGCTTCGCGCAAGCCCATAAATGGCACCACTCCGCCAGCCATCAAGTCTTGCGCGACATCCTCCGGCAGCAGTTCTGGCAATGTAGCGACAACAGCAAAACGCGCTCCAGTGTCAGCGCGCACCTTCAAAGCCGCTCGGGTCGCGCTGGCCCAGTCAGTTGGATCGGTGGTCGGGTAGTCGACAATAGAAAACGTCAAATCGATATCCGCGCCAGTCATACCTGACCATGCCCGGGCCATCGCCTCTTCATCGCGCCAGATATAGGTGTGATAGTCCAGCGGGTTATTCAACGCGACCATCGGACCGAGCGCGTCTCGCAAGCGAACCTTTTTATCATCGCTTAACATTGGGAAAGTCAGGTCAGTGCCAACCGTCATGTCTGCAATCAGGCTTGCTTCCCCGCCGGAACAGCTGATCGAAGCGATACGGCCGCCGGGAAGCGGCCCGTAGCAATGCAGAAGTTTGAGCGTTTCGAGGAAATCCGGAAGCGCAGTCAGGCGCGGGATGCCAAGCCGGTCCAACAGCGCCTGCGCGCCTGCATCACTGCCCGCCAAAGATGCCGTATGAGAGACAGTCGCTGCCTGCGCCTGTTCCGATGCACCGACCTTGAGGGCAACAAGCGGGATGCCCTTTTCATGCACCTTGACGGCCAGCGCCTCCCACTCGCGGATGTCCTTGAAGCCTTCGATATGCAGGCCCACGGCTGTCACGCGTGGATCATCTAGCAGGGCCGCAGCAATCTGCGCCTGGCTGGTCTGAGCCATATTTCCGCAGGCCACCATATAGGCAATCGGCAAACCGCGTTTCTGCATGGTCAGATTGATCGAGATGTTCGAACTTTGCGTCAGGATCGCCACGCCTTTGTCCACCGGCGTCGCCCCGTGCTGGTCAGGCCACAGCAGGGCTCCGTCTAGCGCGTTGATGTAGCCATAGCAGTTAGGGCCAAGAATGGGCATTTCACCGGCTGCGGCGATCAGCTGCGCCTGCAAGTCCCCGCCGCTATCATCTTCAGCGACGGCTTCGGAAAAACCCGAGGCGAAGCAGACCGCCCCGCCCGCGCCCATGCTGGAGAGGACCTGAACCGCCTCAATCGTGGCGTGGCGGTTGATGCCAATGAACACCGCATCCGGGGCTTCAGGCAGGTCTTCGATGTGGCCATAAACCTTGTGTCCCGCGATCTCGTTGGCTTTGGGATGCACTGGCCAAATCTGCCCGGCATAGCCCATACGTTCGGATTGCAGAATGACCTGCTGGCACCAGGCACCACCGCCAATGACAGCGATGGTTTTGGGGCGCAGCAGCCGAGTTAGGTCTTTGTTCATGGTCAGGCGCCCAGTGGACGCAGAAGATCACGACTGATGATATGGCGCTGAATCTCACTGGTGCCGTCCCAGATGCGTTCAACGCGCGCATCGCGCCAGAACCGTTCGATCGGGAAGTCGTCCATAAGGCCCATACCACCATAGATTTGCAGCGTCACATCCGTCACCCGCGCCAGCATTTCCGAGGCGTAAAGCTTGGCCGAGGCAATTTCACGGTTCGATGGCAGGTTCTGATCCAGCCGCCAGGCGGCGGCGAGGGTCAGCCAGTCGGCGGCGTCGATCTCGGTGATCATGTCTGCGATCTGGAAGCCGATGCCCTGAAACTTTCCGATAGGCTGGCCGAACTGCTTGCGCTCGGCCGCATAGTTCAGCGCATAGTCAAAGCAGCGCCGCGCGCGCCCAACCGAGAACGCCGCAACCGTCAGGCGGGTTGCGTAGAGCCATTCGTTCATCACGGCAAAACCACCATCGACTTCGCCCAGAACCTGCGCATCCGGCAGACGGCAATTATCGAAATACAGGATATAGTTCTTGTAGCCCTTGTGGCTTACCGAGTTGTACCCTTCGCGCACTTCAAAGCCCGGGGTGCCGCGATCCACCAGGAAAGTAGTGATGCGCTTTTTGGGGCCCTTGGGGGTCTCGTCCACGCCTGTTGCGATAAAGACGATGAAGAAATCCGCGTGTTCCGCGCCCGAGATGAAGTGTTTCGAACCGTTTACAACCCAGTCACCACCATCGCGCGCCGCCTGACATTTCATACCGCGCACATCCGACCCGGCATCCGGTTCGGTCATCGCCAAAGCATCCATCTTTTCGCCGCGCACGGCGGGCAGCAGATAGCGTTCGCGTTGCTCTTCGTTGCAGGCCATCAGGATGTTTTGAGGGCGTCCAAAGAAATGCGTCAGTGCCATCGAGCCTCGGCCAAGCTCGCGCTCAACAAGGGTGAAATCCAGATGAGATAAGCCCGCGCCACCGACCTCTTCAGGGAAGTTACAGGCATAAAAACCCAGATCGATGCATTTTTGTTTGATTTCGTTGCCCAGCTCCAGCGGGACCGTACCGCTGCGTTCGACGGCCTCTTCATGCGGGTAGATTTCGTTTTCAACAAAGCTGCGGACGGTCGAAACGATCATCTCTTGTTCTTCGGACAAACCAAACTGCATAGCGCGCATCCCTTGGATCAGTTGTTGACCCAAAGAACGTCATCCTCCAAGTATTCGGCATGCAGACTTGGTCGCATTTCATGCAGGATTCGAAATTTTTGCCACAGCACTACAATATTCTGCTTTTCAATGGGTTCTCGAACCATTGTCTTGCGAACATGGTCGAACCATTGCGGGCGGCGAACAACATGTCACGGCAAACGCTCTATGCATGGAGGTTCTGTTCGCTTGATGGGGCGCCCGTACGCAGTTCCAGCGGCCTAAGCGTAACCCCGGATTGCGCCCTCGAAGGTCAGAGCGGAGATGTTTTGGTGGTTATGCCATCTTACGGCTTTCTGAAACTCGATACCCGGTCGACTGCGCGGGCAATTCTGGCCGCATCAAAACGGCACCAGCAGATCGCAGGATTGGACACCGGAAGCTGGCTTCTGGCACGAGCCGGTTTGCTCGATGAATGCCAAGCGACCATTCATTGGGACGAGCTTTCGCGGTTCGAAGAAAGCTTCCCGGCCGTCGATACCGTGCGGGAGCGATTTGTGATTGATGGCAATCTGCTGACCTGTTCCGGGGCAATGGCGGCGTTCGATTTGGCCTCTGCCCTCATTCAGCGGGATCATGGCCCGCTTTTGTCCATGGAGGTAGCGCACCTGCTGATGGGCCGTAAGGGGCGCGACGCTTATGCTCTTCCGTTGAAATCCAAAGACACACTGGTCAATCGGGTACTGGACGTGATGCAGGCGCATATTGAAACGCCGCTTTCAATCGCTCAGGTTGCACGACGCATTGGATGTTCGCAAAGACGGATCGAGGCTCGCGTCCGGGCGGAACTGAAAACAACGCCGCAAGCATTGTACCGACGTCTACGCCTAACGCTTGCGCGTAATCTGGCGGAGGATACGGAACAGTCCATTGCGGAAATCGCCGGGCGTTGCGGGTATGATAACGCCAGTGCGATGACACGGGCATTCAAGGCGGAATTCGGCCAGACCCCGACCGCGTTTCGAAAAATGAACGCCTAATACGCGTTTCAATCTGCCTAGGCAGATCATGTTGGCGAGGCTGCCAATTTCGTCATCGCAAAAAGGCACCATTATCTAGGGCGACAGACACTGGCCTGGCATACTCGTGCTGCGTTCAGCCAAGGGCAACGAAATTTCAAGCCTCCGGTTTCGGCAAGGCTCAGAGCATCGCACGAAGGCCCAACCAGAATGCAATCCAGCATAGACCCACGCTGAGAAGGATATTTCCTGCCGCCATAAGGATGGTGCGCTCGCGGTGCAGTTGCAGAGACTGGTAGGCAAAGCTGGAAAAAGTGGTGAACCCTCCGCAAAAGCCGAACACCAGGCGGCGTTCCTCGTCCGGCAGAACCTGGGGATCGCCCAGATAACCGACCCACAACCCGAGCAGCAAACAACCTGCCACATTCACGATCAGCGTCGACAGCGGTAGTTCGTGCGTGATCACGCGGTTGAGCATGTGCCGTGCGACTGCGCCCAGACCGCCGCCAAGAGCAAATGCTGCGTGTAAATAGAGATCACTCATCCGGGTGCTCTCCGGCGTGGTACTTGCGCCCGATCGCCTCACCCAAGATAGCGGCGGCAAGGCCCAAAACAACCTCAAGGGTCAGAGCTGCGACCATATAGGTGACATCTGCTTGGTGCAGCCGGTCAAGCTCGGCCACGAACGAGGAAAAAGTCGACAACCCGCCGCAAAAGCCAACCGCGCCCAGGTGGATGACATGGGCATGAACCCTGTGCCGCACCGCATAAAGCCAGCCGATGAACAGACAGGCCGCGATGTTGATTCCGAAGGTCGCAGTCACGAAGGGCACACCGGGTATCTCAAGCGACAGCACTTCGCGCAGCAAGGACCCAAGCGCGCCGCCGACAAAGACGGCGAGGTACATGAGTGTTCTCTGCAAGCCCTTGGCCCCCCTGATCAGAATCGTATTCTTCGATCTATTTCCATACAGGCTTGGGTGGTAAAACGCCAATGATCGAGCCGTCGGTACTTCAGAACCGTTGGGCCGATGCACGCTCCCAATCGCTTGCAAATCCCGCAGGGACACTGTCTGCCAGCAACCCACCTTCCGGAAGCCGTTCATAAAGGTCCGCGTATGTAAGCTCTTTTTCGTCCGTTGAGCGGCGCAGAATGTCCGAAGGGTGCAACTCCGTGACCTTTTCATAGCCCATTGCACCCAGAATTTCGCGGAAGCTTTCCAGCGTCGCATCATGATAGCGATGCACCCTCTGACGTTTTTGAGGTACATTCACAGCCTTGGCGCGTTCCTGATCCTGAGTGGCGATGCCCGTAGGACAGCGGTTGGTGTTGCAATGCAGCGACTGGATGCAGCCCACGGCAAACAACATCGCGCGGGCTGAGTTGCACATATCAGCGCCCAAGGCGAGTTTCTCGATAACGTCATAGCCCGTCGCCACCTTGCCCGAACAAATGATGCGGACCTTGTCGCGCACGCCGATGCCACGCAAGCAATTGTCGACAAAGATCAACCCTTCGTTCAGGGGCATCCCCAGCCTGTTGGAGTATTCCACTGGTGCAGCACCGGTACCACCCTCAGCTCCATCCACGGTAATGAAATCGGGCAAAATCCCGGTATCCAGCATTGCCTTGCAGATACTCATGAACTCGGACCGTTTACCGATGCACAGCTTGAAACCCACTGGCTTGCCGTCCGACATCTCACGCAGATGTTGCACAAACTCCATCAGCCCGGTGGGGGTCTCAAAGGCCGCATGTGCAGGAGGTGAGATCACGTCTCTATGGGGTTCAACACCGCGAATTTCAGCGATTTCTTCATCAACCTTAACCGCAGGCAGCACGCCGCCATGAGCGGGTTTTGCGCCCTGGCTCAGCTTGATCTCAATGGCCTTGACCACGTCCTTTCCGGCTCTTTCGGCAAACTTGTCCTTGTCGAACCCACCTTCGGGGGTGCGACAGCCGAAATAGCCGGTACCGATCTGCCAAATGAGATCACCGCCTTCCGCCAGATGATGCGGGCTTATCCCTCCTTCACCGGTGTTGTGGGCAAAGCCACCGTCCTTGGCCCCACCATTCAAAGCCCGGATCGCGGTATGGCTCAACGCTCCGAAGCTCATCGCTGAAACGTTCAGGCGCGACGCATCGTAAGGCTGAGAGCATAGAGGACCACCCAGCGTAACACGCTTCTCGCTTTCCCCCACCTCTTTCGGCACCAACGAATGATTGGTGCGGTGATAGCCCACCTGCGTGATGTCGTACTGGGTGCCAAACGCCTGTGTATCCTGTTGACCCTTGGCACGGGCATAGACCAGACTGCGCGTAATCCGGTTGAAGGGCCGTCCGCTTTCGTTTGTTTCAACAAAATACTGGCGTATTTCTGGGCTGACGAATTCCAGCATGTAACGAAAATGGCCCAGAACCGGATAGTTATTAAGCACATTGTGTTTGGTCGTCATCAGGTCATAAGCCCCGATCGCGATATAGGGCAGCACGATCACCAACAGCCACAGCGCTGGGGTCCAGAACCAGCCAAGCAACAAGGTCAATGGTAGACCAAAAAAGGCCACCGCGTAGTATATATTGCGTACAATCATGCGTCCGATCTCCGGTTACTAGCTTGGATTGGCACCTGCACTAAAGCTGCGCCTTGAGTTCTTTGACCCAGTTGTCCCACTGCGCGTGGTCGCCCTTGGCCAGAAGGATGCCCTCTTTCAGTTTGGATATGCCAAATCCCCAGGCCATCTTTGTGTCCACATGAGGTGGCATGACCAACTCACCCGGCGTGACCATGGCGTCGATGATGAACGGCTTGGTGCTGGCTTTGGCCTGTGCCACGGCTTCTTTGATGTCAGCGGCATGTTCCACGCGCACGCCATCACCACCGCAGACCTTGGCGTATTCGGCAAAATCCGGGTTCACCAGATCCGTTGCCATAGGGTTCACAGCATAGCCCGCGACCTCCATCTCCATCTTCACGAAACCCAGTGTCTGGTTGTTGAACACAATCACCTTGATCGGCCAGTGGTAGCGCACGGCGGTCACGAAATCCTGCATGGACATACCAAAGCCGCCGTCGCCACAGAACGTCCAGACCTCACGCGAGGGATCCAGCGCAGCCGCGCCGAGCGCCGAAGGCAAGCCAGAGCCCAGAGAGGAATGGTTGAATGATCCCACCATACGCCGCCCACCCTTCATTCGGGTCTGCCGCGCCACCCAGACAGTGCATTCACCTATGTCCATCGCAAAAACCGCATCTTCTGCGGCCTGATTGGATATCTCGCGGGCGAATAACTGCGGGTGCAGCGGTTCGCTGGCACGTTCAAGGCTGGCCTCTTTGTCCTGTTGCGCCAGCCACTTGTTGCACAGTTTGACCTGATGATCAGCGAAGCTTCGGTCTTCTTTTTCGGCTATTTGAGGCAGCAGCCGGTCCAGCGTTGCACCGACATCCCCCAACAAGCCCGATGCGATAGGCGCACGGCGACCCAGATTTTCAACGCTGCGGTCGATCTGCACGATCTTGGCCGCTTCTGGCAGGAACCATTCATAGGGAAAGTCGGTGCCCAGCATCACAAGCACATCGCAATCGCGTACCGCATAATAACCACCGGGGTTGCCGATGAGACCAGTCATACCAACCACATTCGGGTCATCGTAGTCGAAGATGTCCTTGCCCTTCAACGTATGCGCAAGCGGAGCGTTGAGCTTTTGCGAAAGGGCCAAAACCTGATCTTTGGCCTCGCGGCAACCTACACCGGCAAAAAGCGCCACCTTCTTGCCTGCGTTTATGATCTGCGCAGCACGGGCAATCTCAGCTTCGGGTGGGATCAGGGTAGAGGGCTGTTTCAAAAGCGGGTGGAACTGGTGCAGGCTGGGCACCTTTTGTTCGGATACATCGATGGGCAGTTCAATCCGCACCACCTCGCGGTTGATGAGCGCACGTTGCACGGCGATCTGGGCAAGACGCGGCATCTGATCCGGCGTGTGGATCACCGCCTGATAGTCGCACACATCATCAAATGCCTTTTCCAGGTTCACTTCCTGATGATAGCCAGTGCCGCGCTCGCGATGGGCGACTTGGCCAGTGATCGCCACCACGCCCGCGCCTTCGCGTTTGGCATTGTAGAGCCCGTTAATCAGATGCAAAGCACCGGGACCAACCGTGCCGGCACAAATGCCGATACCACCGGTCAGATGCGACTGCGCATAAGCCGCGTAGGCTGCGTTTTCTTCATGCCGCAAACCCTTCCATTCAAAACGGTCGTCCCCGCGCATGGCTTCGAGAAACGGGTTGAGCGCATCGCCAACCACGCCAAAGATCTGGCAACCACCTGCATCCGACAAAATGTCCAGCAGGACCTCACACACGTTTTTCGCCATGTCTCTCTTCTCTCGTTTCGAGCAAATTCAACAAGATGTAGCCAACATCCTGTCCGCCTTTAATTCAATAGCCATCCTAAAAATCAAAGTCGCTTCACCGACTTTTCAAATCACACAAGGGTCAATTGGATGTGACGGACACAAACACAGTATGATCCTGTAGGCTTGTGGATTGCCACAGGTTCCAAGTGTTTTTGACAATAAACCAGCCGGGGCAGGCGAATGCAGTTACTAAGCTGCACATAACCTCAAACAAAACACGTTGCGGTTCAGGAGTTGAAACCGCAACGCGTGCTTGAAAAGCTATCGGCAGTGTATTGGGTTATTCCCGACCCACAGCTTGACCATCTTCATCAAAAAAATGCAGCTTGCTGGTCGGAAAATGCAAACCGATATGTGCGCCCGGTTTGAGGTCCGTGTCTCCATTCAAACGCACAGTGACGTTTTCTTCAGCACCGACATCGACGATCAGGAACGTATCAGCACCCAGGTATTCGATCACCTCGATCACACCGTCCGTCTGGCCCTCGCCCGCTGCAACCACTTCAATGTGTTCAGGACGAACACCCAATCGGTTGGCTTCGCCGGAAAACGCAAATTGGCCCCCTCTGCCGTGTGCCAGCGTATAACTGCCGCCTTGAGCGGAACAGGTCAACACGTTCATTTTCGGGCTTCCAATGAACTGCGCCACAAACAGATTGGCCGGACGTTCATAGAGCTCGCGGGGCGTACCGACCTGCGCGATCTTGCCGTATTCCAGAACCACGATCCGGTCGGCCAGCGTCATGGCTTCGACCTGATCATGGGTCACATAGATCATCGTGCGCTTGAGGCTTTGGTGCAGCTTGGCGATCTCGTATCGCATCTCAACGCGCAGCGCCGCATCAAGGTTCGAAAGCGGCTCGTCGAACAAAAAGGCCGTCGGGTCGCGCACGATGGATCGGCCGATGGCCACACGCTGGCGCTGCCCGCCTGACAAGTCTTTGGGTCGGCGTTCCAGAAACGGCCCGAGTTTCAGAACCTCAGCCGCTTTGTTGACCTGTTCTGCGATTTCAGCCTTTGGCACCCCGGCCACTTTCAGCGAGAACCCCATATTTTCAGCAACAGTCAGATGCGGATACAGCGCATAAGACTGAAACACCATCGTCAGGCCGCGTTTCGAAGGCGGATGATCGGTGACGTCATTGTCGTTTATCAGAAGCGATCCGCGCGAAATATCCTCAAGCCCGCCGATCATGCGAAGCAGAGTGGATTTTCCGCAGCCCGACGGACCGACAAAGACAATGAACTCGCCTTCTTCAATCTTGAGGTCCACACCTTTGATGACCTGGGCGGACCCAAACCATTTTTCGACGGACTTCAGTTCGATGCTGCCCATTAGCTCCTCCCTGCCCAGTGTAGCCAGACCGCGGCTGTCCAGGTGAAGGCAGTGCCGCCAGCAGCGCTGCCTGTGTTGGGGTCAAAATACTCGGCGAAGCCGTAGGTCGAAATCAGCTTTGCTGTTTTCAGGCGCAGGTCTTCTGCCTGCCGCGTGTGTCCCATATCAGCCAGACCGAACCCAATCATCATGTTCATGATCGCCCAGGTCGGACCACGCCAATAGCGGCGCGCATCAAAATTCGGCATCGACGTATCATAGCTTGGAACCGGATAAGGAACGGTGTCCAACACAGCATCCAAACGCTTCAGCATCTGTTCCGACTGGATGCCTGCGTACCAGCACATATATGAAGCGTTCGAGATGCTGCCGGCCCATTCATCTGTACGAACGTCACGGGAATCGAAACTACCCAGATCCTCATTCCACAAGGATCGCGCACCATTTTCGAGCCTCTCAACATCCGAATGCAACCCTTCGGCGTCGACGCCCAGCTGGTCGCTGATCGCCAGCAGATCCCGCGCAGCGCGCAAGGTCGTGAATGTCATTGTCGGGTCGGCGACCCGAAACGGGTTTTTCTCCAACAGAGCCTGTTGGTTCCATCCGGCCTCTCGGCCAATCTGGACCAGTTTGATGTAACGATCATAGTCAAACTTGGTAGGGCGATCGTCGCTGTTCACATGCGCGATGTCCCTGCGCTGGTATTCCCCCACGTCAGAGGCGTCCATGCGCGCCATGGATTTATCCCAGTCAGGGGCATTGTCGCGACCTGCCTCCCAAGGGTGCGTCGTACAGACAGCGTCCTTTTCATCAAGCCGCCACTTCATGATCCAACGATGCCAGGCCAAAAGCTTTGGAAAGAGGGCACGCAGGCGCTGGTCGCCCACCTTTTTGTCCTGCTCCCAAATTTTGCGAACCATCGTTGCTGCGATGGGTGGCTGAATAATACCCGACGACGGGATCGGGCCGTTGCAACCCCATACATCCGGGCCTGGAAAATACCCGTCGTCTTGCTTGTGGAACAGGATATGCGGCACCATGCCGTCCGCCCATTGGCCCGAGAAAAGCGTCTCGACCTCAGTCCAGGCGCGGTCGATGTCGAATTCGGCAAAGCCCACGGCGGCAATCGCGCTGTCCCAGTTCCACTGATAAGGATACAGCCCCTCGGTCGGGATTGTGTAACCCCCGCGATCATTGGCAATCAGGATATTGCGCGCTTCGCGGTTGTGGTTCGTATGTTGATTCATTTCTGTCATCCTTTGACGGACCCCGCAGTCAGGCCTTTGGTCATGAAACGTTCAAGCCCCAGGAACAACGCCATGATCGGCAAAGTGGCGATTACCGCGCCAGCCATGAGATGTTGTCGGGGAATTTCCGAGGAGTTCAGCATCGTGACGCCTCGGGTCAGGGTAAATTTCGACGGATCGTCCAGCAGCATGAAGGCAAGCAAGAATTCATTCCAGGCGATCATAAAGACATAGAGCGAGACCGAGGCCAGCGCAGGCAGGCTGAGCGGCAGGGTGATCTTCCAAATCACGGCCAGACGCGACAGACCATCCATCAGACCAGCCTCTTCCACTTCGGTGGGCAGACCACGGAAATAGCCTTGCAGCATGTAAAGCGCGACGGGGATCGTCGTGACCGGGTAGATCATGACAATGCCGAGGATCGAGTTCCGTAGGCCCGTAAGCGAAAACGCGATATAAATCGGCAGCGCCAGAACGATCATCGGAACCATGTAGATCAGCAGGATCGACCGCGAAAACGCCTTTTGCCCTTTGAACCGGAACCGCGCCACCGCGTAGGCACCGGGGACACTGAACAGCAACGTGATGAATACTGTCAGGACCGAGACGTAGAAGGACGTCCAGAGATAAGTGCCGAAATTGAAGTCGCGGAACAGCTCGGTATAGCTGCGGAACAGTGCAGTGCCCTGGCTCAGATCAACGGAAAAATCCAGCGGGTTCTGCAATAGCGCCTGCTGAGATTTCAGGCTGGTCATCACCATCACATAGAAGGGGATGACGACAATTGCCGTGAAAAAGATGTACCCGAATCCGGTGCAAAAGCGGATCACCGCATCTTCGAATTCATGGCGTGTCAGTTCGGTGAAGGGCAGTTCCTTAAGGATCTCGGCCAATGACAGGTGCATGACAACCGCAACAGCGATGACAGTAGTTAGGCTTGCCTGCAGCGTCGTATCCGGACCAATCAGAACGGGACCCAAACCGCTTAGGCAAGACAAACCCAGCAGCACAGAGATCGCCAAACGCGCCGGAGCATGACGCGCCGGAAACGCAACATAGGTAAGACCTGCCACCGCGCCCCAGATCAGGCTCAACCCCACCTGCGGGCGAAACGCTGCGCCCGTGGCGAAGGACATGGTGACGGAAACGGTGGTTGAAATGATGACCAACCAGAGTGCGCCCAGAACCGGGCCAGTGATGAAACCTTTGCGCATCACAAACCCTCCTCACGGCTGATGAAGCGGAAGAAGACAAAGCTGAAGGCGATCAGGCACAGCAGGATGACCACGGCCACCGCCGCGCCTGCCCCGATGTTTGAGATCGCAAACGCCTGCTCATAGACATTCACAGTCAGTGTGCGGGTACCCGCATTACCACCGGTCAGCAGGAAAATGTCGTCGAACTTGTTGAACGTCCAGATAAAGCGCAGAAGGAACAGTACCGACAGGATGCCCAACAATTGCGGGATGCTCAGCAACCAGAACTTCTGGAAGGGCGACGCTCCATCCATATCAGCGGCTTCATACATGCTGCTATCAATGGATTGCATCCGCGCCAGAATGAACAGGAAAGACAGCGGGAAATAGCGCCAGATTTCGAACACCGTGACCATGATCAGTGCCAGAGGGCGTTCGCCGAAAAAGTTGATCGGCGCACTGGTCAGACCCATCTGGATCAAGAGCGCATTGGCTGAACCCGAAAACGGATCAAACAGCGTGACCCAGGTAAAGGCCACCGCAATGACAGGAGCGACATAGGGAAACAAGTAAAGGCCCCGGATGACCCCCTGCCCTTTGAAGCTCTTGTTCAGCAAAAGCGCTGCAAACAGGCCCATAACCAAGGCGCCAATGGTCCCGAACACCGTGTAAAACAACGTTACCCAAAGCACGCCCCAGAACTCAGCTCCGTCAAAGACGCGAGCATAGTTTTCGAGGCTGAATTCAAAGTTGGTCAGAACGTTCGGTCCACTACCAGTCAAACGCGGTTCTGACGCTTCGACCACGTCTTCAAAGGCATCGGGATCGCCGTCGACGGCAACAGGAATGCGGATACGCTCACGCTGGCCCCCTTCCAGAGTGCCGAAGTCACAAAACAGGTCCTGCCCGTCCAAAACGCAGGGGGCGGCAACGTCCCCCGCAACGACACCGTCGGGCAGAACGTCACTAAGGGTGACGCCGTCGATTGCGATCTCCTGACTGGAGTTGCGCAGACGGTATTCAATCCGCAGATCGTCGCCCGATCCGCGCAGGCTTTCACGCACAACCGGTGCGGGTGGGCGGAGATCGGACAGGGTAAATGGCTTGAAGCTGATCCAGAAGATTGCCAGCAAAGGCAAGATCACCACAAGCGATACGCTGATCACGGTCGGAGCCAGCAGCGTCCAGGCCAGACGCGCCTCGCGTTTGGCTAACGCCCCGGTTCCGGTCGGTGGGGTGGCCGAAGTCATGGGGTACCTCGAAGGGTTAAGTGCAGCGGCGCGCACGCCGCTGCAGATGCCACTTGATTACTGAACCTTCGCCAGTTCTTCGTTCATGGCTGCAACCGCTGCGGCTGCGTCGATCTCGTCATCAATGTACTGACGTACAACACGATTGATGGCCTGAGAGTTGATCATTTTCGACGCCAGCGCCAATTGACCCTCGGCTACGCCCCAACGCTGCGCCACGTCCAGACCACCGACGATCTCATCGATCATCGCCTGTTCATACAACTCGCCCAGAGGGGCCTTACGGTCGACACCGACAGGCAGTTCCGCCCAGGCTTCAGAGAATGCAGTCGGATTGTCTGCATTACCACGGCGCACGGGGAACTTACCCTCAGGCGCAATGGCCAGCGTCTGGGTATAGCCGTCATCCATGGCAAACCTTACGAATTCCATGGCCGCGTCGGTGTCCGCATCATTGGTGATACCGAAATACCGCACGTCGCCCCAGGCCGCGCCATCGGGGTTCGACGGGCCCGACAATTTGGTCACGATACCGGTCTTGCTGGCCAGATCGCGCGATGTCGGGTCGTCGTTGATGGTCGGAGGGGCGCTGTCCCGCAGACCGGCCAGTTCATCAAGAATGAAAGGCGACCAGATGATCATCGCGGCTTTACCGTCGAAATACAGCTCACGCGATTGCTTCCAGAAAAGTTCACCCGGAGGCGAGGCTTTGGAAATGGCCTTGTAGAAATCCAAAACCTCGGTGGTCTTGGCCTCATCAAGCGGCTGGAAGCCATCGGGGCCAACCGGGCTGACGCCGTTTGCCAGGAATACATGCTCCAGCACCTGGCTCATGAAGTTCTCGTCAACTTTTGTGGCCGAGACAAAGCCATACATTTCTGGCGGGTTGTGCAGCGCCTCAAGTGCGGCCTGAATATCTGCAAAACTGTCGGGCGCTTCCAGACCGGCCTCTTCAAAAAGGTCCTTCCGGTACACAACCATTTGCGTCCAGCCATCCACCGGAACCGAGGCGGTTTCACCATTGAACGCAGCCATGCCCAAAGCACCCGGAGCGAAAGTATCAGCGCCCAGTTCTTCGATCACTTCGGTCGCAGCTTCGGTGTCCAGAATGCCAGCTTCGGCCCACGGCAGGGCGTACTGCAACGGGTGGTAGACCACATCTGGCAAGTCACCTGCGGCAAAAGCTGCTGTCGCGCGGGTGCCCAAATCTGTTTCTGTGACAGGGATCACCTCAACGGTCGTGCCGGTCTGCGCCTTGAACTGGTCGGCCATTTCCTGTTGTTTCGCCAGACGCTCGGGCTGCTCTTCGGTCGTCCAGAAACGGATCGTGTCCGCCTGTACCGACATTGCCGTCAGCGCCATTGCCAACGAAGAGCCGAGCATCAGCTTGGCTGCTTTTGGTGTAAGTTTCATGGTCGGTTTCCTCCCCGATTGTCTTCCATGGATCGTTTGATTTTTTTCGCCAACTCGTTCGAGGTCAGCAGCGGCGGTCCGTCAGAGTCGCGTTCAATCAGCACCGCCTGACTGAGTTCGCGCAAAGTTGCGGGTTCTTCTCCTCGGGTCTGACGTATCAGCATCGTAGCAAGGCGTTCACCTGCCCGTTTAGAGTCGACGCTGAACGTCGTTAGCCCGGGGCTGGCGTATTGGCATTCCGGGACCCCGTCATATCCAAGAACCGAGACATCGCGCCCGATCTCAAGGCCAAATTCTGCGCAGACAGAGTAGCTTCCCAGTGCCGCTTGGTCTGTCGCAAATACAATCGCGGTCGGCGGGACAGGAAGACGCAATAAAGCGCGCGCTTCAGCGGCCCCTTCTTCGCGGGTGCGGGCCCCTTCGCGTATCAATTCGGGATCAACTGGCAATCCTGCGTCCCTAAGCCCGTCGACATAGCCATCCCGACGCAGGTGGCTGTAGTTGAACTTTGGATCACTGCCGACAAACCCGATACGGCTGTGACCAAAACGGGCCAGACGTTCGACCGCGTCGCTCATGGCTGTTTCGCCGGAAATATCAAACCACGACGTATCGTCCTGAAACCCGACCTGACCATAGCCAGTCCGCCCATAAAGGATGAACGGCACCTGCAAGTCCTTCAGGTATCCAACGCGCGCATCATCGACTTCGGCTCGCGGCAGTATAAATCCGTCGGCCTTACGTTCTTCAACCAAACGGCCCAGCATGTTCAGCATGTCCTGTTTCGACTTCGCGGTCGAAATTGTCATCGTCCAGTCAGACGCACTGGCAGCTTCACAAGCCCCTGCCAGAAAGTCTTGGAAAAACGGATTGTGCCGATCCGGTTCTTCACTGTTGATGACCATTGCAATGGCACGCACGCGCCCCGTTCGGATGGCCTGAGCGTGGCTGAGCGGGCGATACCCCATCTTGCGCGCCGTCACCTCAACCCGCTTTCGCGTTGATTCTGAGATGTCGGAATACCCATTCAATGCCCGCGACACCGTGCTTTTCGAAAGGCCGAGTTGATCGGCCAGTTCATCAAGCTTCACCCGTCCAGTCGCCGAGGCGCGCCGGGATCGGATTTGTCGCTGTCGCGTGTTGAGATTCGCTGTCATTCCATCATTTTGCGTTTCCGAAACCGGTTTCGGCAATGGAAAAGTCCAATTTTTGTGCGTATTGTAAATTTCTGGTTTCACAAGCCGGGATACTTATGCTTCGGCATCAAATCTGAGGTCACCGCACTGATTGTCAGACAGTGACACTGATCACCTCTATGCACCGAGCCGCAACTACACGGCAGAAACACCTTATTGAAATTCGGTATTGCCCTAAGCGATGCCGCAAACGAGAGTTGACCGTGTACAAGTTTTTCTGCCATCAACGCGCCATGTTCGGTTCCGGGGACTCACCCGGAGGCAATAGGGAATGCAGTGCGGCTTTTTCTTCGCCAATTCTGCAACTGCCCCCGCAACTGTAAGCGGCGAGCGCGGCTGATCGTGCCACTGGGATATGCCCGGGAAGGCCAGCCAAGCGTTTTGACCCGCAAGTCAGGAGACCTGCCGAACATGCGCCCTCGGAATGGGCGTTGATCGTCGGCGACGGGGTGTGCGCCGAAACTGTTTGCCTATTTGAGCAAATGGTTTCGCATTCCCCAATGTCAAAAACCAATGCGTGCCGGGGAAGGCGCGACGTGAGAAGGACTTGTTTGTGAAACACTTTTTGTTGGCGGCAACAGCTGCCATTGCATTGCCTGCGATGGCTCAGGCTCATTTCCTGCTGGAATACACCGAAGATACCATGATTGATCGTCCTGGTGACGTTCCGGTCAAGTTGGTCTTCTGGCATCCGTTTGAAGCCGGGCACGTGATGACCCTGGAAAAGCCAGAAGAATTTTATGTGATCCACAACGGCGAAAAGACCGATTTGTTGGGTACGTTGGAAGAAACCACGTTCGAAGGCCCCGAGAACACGGCCAAGGCCTTTTTGGGCTCGGTTCCAGTGAAACGTTCTGGCGATTACGTCGTGGTAACGGTACCTGCGCCTTATTACGAGGAATCTGAGGATATCTATATCCAGCAGGTCACCAAGGCATATCTGAACCGAAACGAGCTGCCCACCGACTGGGACCAGCCGCAAGGTTTGGCTACCGAAATACTGCCGCTGAACAAGCCCTATAACATCATCGCTGGCTCGACCTTCACGGGACGTGTATTGAGCGAGGGCAACCCAGTGGCTGGCGTAGAGATTGAAATCGAATACATGGCCGCGGAACCCGACTTGGCCGGAAACGGCGCAAAAAACGCAACTGCTTCCCCACTGCCAGGCGGCGCACTGGTCGCAATTTCGGACGAAAACGGCTATTTCACCTTTGGCGTGCCAAAAGCAGGCTACTGGGGTTTCGCAGCGTTGGGTTCGGGCCCGAAGACTGAACATGAAGGCAAAGAACTAAGTCAGGACGCTGTGATCTGGATCCGCGCCTGGGATCTGGAGTAACCCATATGCATATTGTGGACGGAGCCCTTTCGAACCCTGTTGTGATTGGCGGCGCAATCGCGGCAGCAGGCGGGATCGCCATGGGGCTGAAATCGCTGGACCTGGATCGCATTCCCACTGCCGGGGTGTTGTCAGCCAGCTTTTTTGTCGCCTCACTGATCCATGTTCCGATCGGCCCGTCCTCTGTGCATTTGATCCTGAACGGTCTGGCCGGGCTTTTGCTCGGCTGGGCGGCCTTTCCGGCGCTTTTTGTTGGCTTGCTGCTTCAGGCTGTGTTCTTCGGCTTTGGAGGACTGACAGTGCTTGGGATCAACACAGTCAACATCGCCCTTCCGGCGGTGCTTACATGGATAATCTTCGGTCGTCTGATCGCCAAGGGCACGCCTGTTCAAGGAGCAGTTTGGGGCGGCATAGGCGGCGCTTTCTCAATCGCAGCTACGACGGCTTTTGTCGCAGTATCGCTGGCGCTGTCGGGCGACGAATTCCTGCCGGCTGCGAAGCTTGTGTTATTTGCTCACGTCCCTGTCATGGCCGTCGAAGCGGTTCTGACCGGGTTCGCCATTTTACTGGCTCGTCAGGTTAAACCAGAACTCTTTTATAAAGGCGCATCGGCATGAGGCAACTGCTCGTTGTTATTGCGTTGTCACTGATGCCGCTTCCTGCGCTGGCCCACAAAGTTATCGCAGGGGTCTTTCCTGCAGGCGATGCAATCGAAGGCGAATTGGGCTTTTCAAACGGCGATATGGCGCAAAACCAAAAAGTCATCGTGTACGGGCCCGATGGTGCTGAGTTGGGACGAACACTGACCGATACAGATGGTTTCTTCCTTTACACCCCGACCAACCCGGTAGAACACACGTTCAAAGCAGACTTGGGCGCGGGGCATGTGGCAGAAGTCACCATGCCTGCTGCCGATGTCGCGGCGATAATGGGTGTTGAAGCTGACGTGGTCGAAACTGCCGCAATGATTGCCCCTAAGGAAGGTGGGACGCAGGTGACTGTCGCATCATTGACGAACGAAGAACGCGCCGCAATTGCTCAGGCGGTCCGAGACGAAACCCGCCCGCTGCGACGCGAGATTGCCTCCTATCGTGAACACAATGATCTGCAAACGATCCTGGGTGGCATCGGTTACATTATTGGTTTGTTCGGAATCGGCTTTTACATCGCCGCACGCAAGAAGATGACCTCCTGATGGCCCACGCCCTGGAACCCCAGGCCAAGACATTGGCCGAGACTGGTACGGGTGCATCCTTTTGGGTGATCCAAGGCTTGGATCCTCGGATGCGGATCGTGGTGGCGAGTGTTTTTTCCATTGTCACGGTCTCGCTCAGCACCATTCCAGGGCTGATTGCGGCATTGGCTGTTTCTATCGGAGTGCTGCTGATGTCTCGCCTGCCCATTCGCCGAACGCTCAAACGTATGGCGATGATGGACAGCTTTATCATCTTCATGTTGGTACTTTTGCCATTTACCACGCCCGGGGATGCGATGTTCAACTTGTTTGGGTTTCCGGCCAGTTGGCAAGGCCTTTGGAAAGCCACTGAGATTGCGTTGACAGCTAACGCCGTCATATTGTCCCTGATGGTTCTGGTTGGAACGATGGAACCGGTTACGCTTGGCCACGCGTTGCATAAACTGCGCTGTCCCGAAGCACTCGTCCACCTTCTGATGTTTACCATTCGCTACATCGAAGTTTTACGCGAGGAATATATGCGCCTGCGCGCGGCGATGAAGGTCCGTGGGTTTCGACCGGGCACTAATTGGCACACGTATCGCAGCTTTGGCTATCTGGTTGGCATGATGTTGGTCCGCGCCATCGAACGGTCCGAGCGAATCTTAGCAGCGATGAAATGCCGAGGGTTCTCTGGACGGCTTCTCTTGCTGCAGGAATTTAACCTGACCCTGCGCGACTACGTGTTTGCGGCGACTCTATGCATAGTGTGCATTGGGCTTCTTTGTCTGGATTTCGCATGACGATCCTCAAGCTGGAAGACATTCATTTCGCCTATCCCGGTCAAGCACCCGTACTGGACGGCGCCTCGCTTACGCTTGAACCAGGGCAACGCTTGTCGATTGCAGGACCTAACGGAGCAGGGAAATCCACCCTGTTTGGAATTGCGCTTGGTTTGCAAAAGCCAACCTCGGGTAGTGTGATCGCCCTTGGAAAAGATCGGCGCACCGAGGCCGATTTTCACGAGGTTCGCCGCGAGATCGGACTGGTGTTTCAAGACCCTGACGATCAGCTGTTTTGCCCCACTGTGGCAGAAGACATCGCGTTTGGGCCTCTCAATCTAGGGCGCAACAAGGACGACGCTCTCGCCATCGTCGACAGAGTTCTCTCTGATCTAGACTTGATGCACTTGCGTGATCGCATAACACATAAATTGTCGGGGGGCGAAAAGCGTCTTGTGACCCTTGCCACCGTATTGGCGATGGAACCCCGGGCACTGTTATTGGACGAACCAACAAATGCGCTCGATATCCAGAACGAAGCCCGCCTGCTGGAGATACTACAGGGTTTGCCACAGGCCATTTTACTGGTCAGCCATGCGCCATCCTTCCGTCAGGCATTGGCCCCGGACACGCTTGAATTGAGAAACGGTAGACTTGTCGCCGCGGGATTTTGAACTGCTGCGCTTTGCCGACGATTGGTCAACACATCGGCCCCCTGCCCCTCATCAGGCGAAACGGTATACGGAAAAGGCCGGTAAGCCCGCGCAGTGGTGCCCATGGATGTCGTTTCAGCTTCGATAGCGCTGTCCAGTGCTTTGCGGAACAGTTTTGCGCCCTTATCCAGACCAAGATCAATATAGGGTGTCTTGGCGTGCTTAATACCCAGATGCACCTGCTCCAACACCCCTTTGTCTTCGAGAAACGCCATCCGCATGCGTCATTCATGAACTTTAAAACCTCTGCGTTATCGGGGTCTGTGTTTCGGTGCTGAAACCAAAAGTACCGGGTTCGGTCCTCGTCAAACGGCGTCATGAAATTGTACGAGATATTGACTTAGATCTTGTCGAATGGGGGTTGCCATAGCCACCGGTTCCAACAGGCGCGTAAACGGATCTGTTCAGCGCGATAGCAGGCAGGCACATCTCGTAATGCTGAAGCCGGTCGCAATCGCTCGGAAACGACACCGGGGTGCCATCTTCCTGCCGGAAGAAAACGATGTTCTTAGCCAGAAACGTTTCGGCCTTCAGCACGCGCCCGATATTTTTTCTCAAGGCCACAACTTACCAGCAATTTCTCAGAAACATCGATTGCCCGCCAATCCATCATTTGGCTTGCTAAAGTATGGGCGCCCAAACGCCGCCATGCCATGTCAGAGTAGTAATGGGTTGTATAAGCCTGACTAATTTCAAACTGAAGCCGGCGGAGGGATGTCAGGTTGCGCAGCAACCTCGGAATGAATCCAGCTCAAGAATTCGGCAACCTTTTCGCTACCCTTGGTTTCGTGCGGTCGGACCAGCCAATAAGACAACGGCGATTGGGTCATTTCCGCAAAGGGTCGGACCAAACGCCCGTCTGCCATCATGTCAATGACCAAAGGCTCGCGCCCCAGTGCCACACCTAATCCTTCAATCGCCGCCTGAACAACCATGTTTGACTGCCCCAGTCGCCGTGTCCGCAGCGCGGCTGGCAAGGTCAGGCCACAGCGCCGCGCCCAGAATTCCCATGTGGGGCTCGCCGCTCTGTGATGTAGATTCTCGTCCACCAACATCGTGTGACGTGCGAGGTCATCGACCTTGCGAAGGTCCGGCAACAACGACGGCGCGCAAACCGGAAACAGCTGCTCTGTCATAAGTAAATCGACCTGACAGCCCGGAAAATCGCCCAAGCCATAGCGAATTCCGATATCCGCATCCGCACCGGAAAACGGGAATTGTCCGGTATCGGTTGCTATCGATATCGACAGGTTCGGGTGGGCCATGTCAAAGCGTAAAAGTCGTGGAAACAACCAGTTGAACGCAAAACCCGGCAGACATGAGATAACGATTGTCCGATCCGAGCGTGTTTTATCCCTGAGTTGTGCGCATACATCCGAGATGCGCCCCAGTCCTTCCGAGATCGCAAGGGCCAACAACTCTCCTTCACGGGTTGGGCGCGACTGACGTGCGCCCCGCACCAAAAGCTCGCGCCCCAACCATTCCTCAAGGCTGCGCACATGCTGACTGACAGCGCTCTGGCTGACGCCCAATTCGGTAGCAGCGGGTGAAAACCCCGAATGTCGGACGACGGCCTCGAACGCTCTTAGTGCGGAATAGGGCAAGTTCAAGATCATATTAGTAACTCTAATGTCACTCATTAATACTTTCAAATAGATTGGCTGCAAGCCCCTGGCGTAACCTTGACCAATTCGATCCTATGGGAGACGCGAATGTCGGACATCACGCCGGAACGTGGCGCGCAAAACCTGTTGGCAAACTGTGCCCATGCAACGGCCGGAGACCGGCTGCTGATCGTCTACGAACCGCCAGAGTACGGGTATTTCGACGCGGACAGTGTCGAAATCGTCTCGCGTGTTGCCAAGTCCATGGGCCTGTCCGTCGAAACGGTTGATGTGGGGTTCAACCCTGACACTCCGCATCTGCCTGTGGACTTGCTTAAAAGGTTCGAAACCGCCGATGTTATCCTGTTTCTGGCCCGCCTCGGAGATCAGCTACGGTTTTCGCAAATGCCCAAGGGCAAAAAGATCATCGTCAGCTTTGCCCTCAGCCGCGAACAATTCGGGTCGGGGTTTTCGAACGGGCACCACGACGCCTTCATGGAACTCAAGGCCGAGATCAACTCTGTACTAAATACCGCGCAGGAAGTGCGTTTCACGTGCCCCCTTGGCACGGATGTGCGGGGGCGGCCTGAAATGAACCTGGACCCTTCGGGTGATACCTCCATCCTGCGCTTCCCGATGTCGGTTTTCACGCCTGTCCCTGCACACAGCTTCTCTGGCCAAGTGGCCCTGACCTTCCTGACAGGGACCGGATCAAAATACTATGAAGGTTACACTACCGAATTCACTCATCCCGTTCTTGCGCGCCTAGATCAAGGCCGCCTGACCGGGTTCGAGGGGCATCCTTCAGATGTAGCGCGGGCAGAGACTCATTATGATCGGGTGGCCGAACAGTTCGAAATTGACCGGAACTTTGTGCATTCCTGGCATGCTGGCATTCATCCCGGATGCGGCTACCCCTGGGACATGCGTGAGAACTATGAACGGTGGGGCGGGGCGGCATTCGGCAATCCGCGCATCTTGCATTTCCACACATGTGGTGCTTACGCTCCCGGTGAAATCAGCTGGAACGTGATCGACCCGACCATTGTCATCGACGGCACAACCTATTGGCAGAGCGGGCGTTTTTACGCCGATCGTCTGCCGCGCGGTTCAGAGATACTAAGCCGGTATCCTTGCGCCGCAGGGCTATTTGCCCATCCCGACACAGATATCGGGTTGCGCAAAACAGGTTAATCATACTGACACTAATGCGCGCGCTCTACATTGGTACACCAAGATACGGAATTCGCCAAACAAACGTGGCGTGACACCAACGATCGCTCAAAACCTGGGCTATGAATACAAGGAAGGAACCAAATTTGTCTGCCTGGATCAGGATGATATCTGATGAAGAGGCCGAAGCGCCGCTTAAGGCCGTTCTGGACCTTGCGCGAACTCCGCATGGAACGGTGGACAACGTTATGCGCGTGCATTCCCTGCGCCCCAATACCATGAAAGGGCATGTGGTTTTGTATCGCGCCTGCTTGCACGATGACAGCAACACGATCCCAATGTGGTTTCAGGAAGTGGTCAGTTCTTATGTTTCGACGTTGAACACATGCCCGTATTCCTACGCAAATCACTGGGCCAACGCGCGGCATCTGATCGGGGATGACGCGCGGGCGGACAAGATCGAGGCCGCGCTCAAGGCGCAACGACCGCAGGATGCGTTCGACGGCGAACATCTAGAGGCCTTGATCTACGCCGAAAAGCTCACTGTGTCGCCTGGCACTATGGTTGAATCCGACGTCACCGCACTGAGACACGCAGGTTGGGACGACGGCGAGATTCTCGAAATCAACCAGATCGTCGGCTATTTCAATTATGCCAATCGATTGCTCAACGGATTGGGCGTCACAACGGATGGCGATGTCGTAGGGTACTATGCCGGCGAATGACCTGAGCGCGACGCGTGCTGGTTTCATTGTCAATCGACAACCATCCTGATTTCGCCGAAGACCTTGAGTGAGGCGCTCTTGGTTCAACCTTTTACGCCACGGAAACTGGCAAACGCTCAGAGAAGAAGACTTCAGTTTTCACGCGTTTTGCCAATGGCGGGATTAGCCAGCCAGACCAAAGCGCATACGCTCGGTTTGATCTGGCCAACTTGCTCTGATGTCCTCGCTCCAAGCCAATGGAAGAAACGCACCTCAGGATAATTGTCGTCCTTGGCGATCAGCTGACCCCCCAAGATCGCCGCGCTGCGTCGGGGCATCGCCGCGCGTGATACCGTTCTTGTTTGCCGCAACACGGGACAACGCGCTGGAGCACTTTGTGCAGACGGCCTTACCGCATTTCGGTGACTGTCAGGACGCGATTTAGATGGGTGAACCGTTTCATTATTATTCGGTCCTAGCTCAGTATCTGAACGCCGGGCTGCTGTATCCACTGGAAATCTGCCGACGGGTTAAACGCGCCTATTATGACGGTCATGCCCCGCTGAACGCGGTCGAAGCCTCCAATGTCATTAGCTTGAGTCAGTTTGCCGACTGAGGATTGCTGGGATCGAAACCCTATGCGGCCAGCAGCAATTACATCAACAAAATGTCGGATAATAGCGACACGTGCCGATATGATGTAAAGCAAAAAACCGACCCGAAAGCTAGCCCGTTCAATCCGCTGTATTGGGATTTTTCGTTGCGCAACGTAGAAAAACTGCGCGGCAATCCTCGCCTCAGCCAAGCCTAACGAACGTGGGACCGGATGAGCCAAAAGAAAAAATCAGGGCTATCTTGAAAGCGCGGCGAGGGTGTTGGACAACCTATGGCTCATCGGTGGGCGTACCACAGCAGCGCGACAACTATGGCTAAAATCAACGAAAGAGGCGGCAGCAGAAAACCTCGGAAAAGGTGTGCCATTGGTCAAAACTGCTGTCCAAATTCTTGACGTAAATGTCCAACAGGAAACGCCGCGACAGGGCAGTAATAATACAGCTTGTTGAAAACGGCCAAGTCATCGGGACAGCTACCCTTGATCCGGCCACAGCACCTATCGCCCGTACCGCTAGATCGCTGGAAACCCGCAACTGCTAATTCAAGCAGACATGTGTCCAAGAAACCGTCCGTTCCGAACCTGTTCTGGGCGTAATTTGTAACGTTTAATAAAGGCCCGCGACATTGCCGTTCGGGACGAAAAACCAGTTGCAGATGCGACCTCAACAAGTGGCATGTCAGTATACTTCAAAAGACTGTTGGACCTCTCAAGGCGGAGTTCCTTATATGTGTCCAAAAGAGTCATGCCCGTTTTACACAAGAACCTTCGCTGAAGCTGCCGGATGGACGTCCCGACCAGTTCAGAAAGCTCAGAAATCCTGAGCGGGTCTTCGATGTTATCCAGCATTGTATCCACGGCAAGGCTCACAAGCCTGTCTCCATTGGACTTTCGAATGAGGCGATTTGCGACCTGGCTTTCAGTTGCACCCTTGGGTTCGGCCAGCCCGACATACCGCCGCAACGTGTCTGCCAAATGCTCACCATGATCCATTGACACAAACTCGGCCAGCAGACGTAGGGCGCTGATCCGTGTGTTTGCGCTGTGCGTGCGCCCATCTGGGGGAAAATGGATCGAAGTTCCGCTGTTTCCAATCCCCAGTTCCAGCGCTGCGGCTTCGAAACCCGAATGCACGGCTGCTGTGCTTCTGTCAGCACTTCCGAGTTGGGCCAGCAGCATCACCGCCCCCCCTACAAGAACAGACCTGGGGGACAAGTTCAGCACCTGATTCACCCAGGACCTTTCAGCTGCAGTGGGGCACCAGGCGCGTTCAAAATCCCCCCAAAAAATCGCGGTACGTCCGGCCCAATACAGCGGACCTCCTACTGGCTCTCTAGCAAGGACACGTAAATTCACAACATAGGTGTGTTTTTCCACCAAAGTGTTCAGCGCCCGGTAAAACTCCATAATCAGTTCAGCAGAGGCTTTGTCAGAGTTTCGGTACAAAACGACATCGATGAATTGTAACCGATCTGACACCGGGGCAGAGCCTTTGGCAGCATTCTCGTGATCATTCGTGACAACGTAGTGTTTCATTGGATGTACCAACCTTGGTTTGGTCAGTGCCAAATTGTTTGGGAAGTTTCCGATTGGCGAAAACCCCGCCTATGTTTTGGCGGGGTTTTGTTATGGGAT